>DATFAA010000079.1:0-60061 GCA_035255045.1 Rhodocyclaceae bacterium
GCCCAACGACTACCAGGTCGGCCAGACCGGCAAGATTGTCGCGCCCAGTCTCTATATCGCGATCGGCATCTCGGGAGCCATCCAGCATCTGGCCGGCATGAAGGACTCGAAAACGATCGTGGCCATCAACAAGGATCCCGACGCACCGATTTTCCAGGTGGCCGACTATGGCCTGGTGGGCGACCTGTTCCAGGTCGTGCCGGAACTGATGGCGGCCCTGTAGTCCGCATCGGGGTTGGCCGGGGAGGGAGCTGCCCTCACCGGCGGCCTCGACCCCGATCCGGCCGGGCCTCCATCCATTGTTGCGCCCGCCCCTGTCCCGCCCCGCCTGGCCAGGCGCCAGCGAGGGCGGAGCGATCCCACCAGCAGCCATGGCTCTGCCTCCAGGCGGACTTCCGCACCCTCCGGTGGAAGCGCCATGCGGGCGGATTTTCCCTCTGTTTTTGCAGGAAATGGGCGTGCCCTGCGAGTCAATCCGAATCACCTTGCCAGTCAAGAAGTGGTTGATATCTCCCAATAGACTGCAATCGTAGGCAGTCGGAGGCGAGGAAGCGATCGGGTGTCCAGAGTGCTTGGCGCTCAAGGTTTTCCGGTCGCCCGAACCTCCCGGGAGATCAGCCGGCTCCGGCCGGTTGCCAACAAACATCCTTTCTTATGGGCGGTCGCATTTCCGCCACGAGTGACGAATGACGACAAGACAAATCAAGCGAGTTTGCGTAGCGGGGGCAGGCGCCATTGGCAGCCTGTTCGCCGGCCACCTCGATGGCGTGGCCGTATCCACGGTCCTGACCCGACGCAAGGAGCACGCCGAACAGCTGAACAGGCTCGGCCTCAAGGTCAGCGGCAAGAGCAATCGCCAGGCCAAGGTCCTGGCATCGACGGACCCGGGGGAGCTCGGCGATGTCGATCTGGTGATTATCGCCACCAAGGCGAGCGCGGTGGAGGATACGGCGAAAAGCATGGCCGGCCACTTCCCCGGGGCCCTGGTGATGACCGTCCAGAATGGTCTCGGCTGCGAAGAGGTGGTCGCCAGGTATGGCGACTGGCCGATCATTTCCGCGGTGACCTTCATGAGCGGCAATCGCCATTCCGATGTGCACGTGGAATACGAACTGGACACCGCAACCTGGATCGGGCCCTGGGCCAAGCGCTCCGCCACCTACGAGCAGGCGCAGCAGGTCGCTGCCCTGATCGAGGCAGCCGGCCTGAAGGCCCGGGCCTTCCCGGACCTGCTGCCTGCCCAGTGGTCGAAGCTGATCTTCAACGCCACCGTCAACAGCGTCGCTGCCGTCTCGGACCTGCCCCACGTCAAGGCCTTCGCCAAGTGCGACGGCGTTGCCGACCTGGGGTGCCTGGTCCATTCCATGATGGATGAAGGCAAGCGTGTCGCCGCGGCCCTTGGCATCGAGTTGTTCGAGGATCCCTGGGAAATGAACGTCGAAGCCACCAGCCATGGCAGCACGGGCGAAGAGGAGTACGCCCATGCGCCCTCCATGCTCGAGGACGTGCGCTCCCGCCGCCTGACGGAGATCGACTGGATCACCGGCGCCATCGTCCGGGCCGCCCGGGACACGGGCGTGGCTGTGCCGATCAACGAAACACTGTACCGGCTGGTGAAGGCAAAAGAAGCCAGCTGGGGACTGAATCGAAAACACGCATAAACGGGTGAATAAATGAAAATATGCATTATTGGATGTGGAGCAATCGGCAGCCTGTTCGGCGCGCACCTGGCGCAGCTGGAGGATGTCGAGGTGTGGGCCTATGATCCGAACCAGGCCCATGTGGACGCCATCAACAGGAACGGGCTGCGGCTCACCGGGCTGGCCGATATCGTCGGTCCGGTGAAGGCCCGGAGCAACGCGGCCGAAATCCCCGAATGCGAGTTCGGCATCATCGCCGCCAAGACCCTCCACACCCGGCCCGCCATCGAGGCCACCGCCCATATCTTCAGGAACGGGGCCGTGTGTTCGGTGCAGAACGGCGTCGGCAACGAGGAAATTCTGGCCGAATACGTCCCGCGGGTCATTCTGGGCACGACCTTCCCCGCCGGCCACATCACTGCGCCCGGCGTCGTCAATCAGGACACCGGCGGCAAGACCTGGATCGGACCCTTCGGGCCGAAGCCGGCGTCCATGGAAGAAGTGAACCGGCTGGCCGACGCCATCAACCGTTCCGGCATGATCTGCCTCCCCATGGAAGATGCCCGCGGCGCCCTGTGGACCAAGCTCATTTTCAACTCCGCTTCCAACGCCATGGGCGCGCTCACCCGTCTGCCCCACGGCATCGCCTGCGAGCAGGTGTGGCCGGTGATGGAAGCCCTCGCCAAGGAAGGCATGGCCGTTGCGAAAGCCCTGGACATCACCCTCGATGGCGACCCCATCGCTCTCCTGGAGTACGGCAAGAAGGTTGCCTACAAGCACAAGCCGAGCATGCTGCAGGACGTCCTGGCGCAGCGCGCCACCGAGATCGATGCCCTCAACGGCGGCATCGCCCGCATCGGCCGCGAAGTCGGCGTGCCGACCCCCCTCAACGAAGCCATGGCCGTGATGATCAAGGGCCTGGAGCACTCCTGGACGCTGGAGGCCTGAGCACCATGATTTCCCTTTCCTACACCAACCCCTATGCACCGAGCCAGGCGGAAATCGAGCGCCGCTACCGCAACGTCCGCCAGGCCATGGACCAGGCCGGCCTGGATTACCTCATCGTCAGCGGCAGCGAATACACCGGCTTCGAAGGCGCGGTCCGCTACATGTGCGGCTTCCACATCCTGCACCGCTACGCCTACGTCATCGTGCCCCTGGCCGGCGACCCGGTGGCGGTCTTCCCGCGGGAAGCCACCTGGGTGGGCGACCACAGCGCCACCTTCATCGAACGCCGGGAATTCCCCGCCCACTGCGGCGACTGGATGGCGGGCTACCTGAAGGAAAAGGGCGCCAGGAAGGTGGGCGTCTACGGCCTCGAATACGTCATGACCGTGCGCGACTACAACGCCCTGGTGAAGAGCGGCTTCGAGCTGGTGGACTTCGACACGCGCTTCGACTACGCCCGGGCCCAGAAGAGCGAGGAAGAGCTGCTTTCGGTGCGCAACTCCATGGAGATCAACAAGGCGGGCGTGCTCGCCGTGCTGAACGCCTACCGGGAAGGCAAGACCGAGGCCGAGCTGATGGGTGTGGCCGAGGATCTGTTCGCCGCCGCCGGCACCGCCCGCAAGACCATGGACATGATGTGCTCCGGTCCGAACGGGGCCATCAGGCCCCAGATGGTGTTCCCCACCAAGCGCAAGGTGCAGGACACCGACGCAATGGTCTATGGCCTGGAAATCGCGGGGGAGGGTGGCCACTGGGTCGAGTTCTCCCGAGTCCTGGCGCCCCGGGGCGTCGATGCGGTGACCCAGGAAATGTTCACCGCCTACCAGGAGTTCCATGAACTGGCCAAGACCCACATGAAGGCCGGGGCGACGGCCGAGGAAGTCCATCGCGCCTGCTCGAAACCGTTCCAGGAGCGCGGCTACCGTCTCGGCCACGTCTCGGGGCACTCCATCGGCATGACCATGATCGAAATGCCGCGCATCGGAGAAGGCTTCGACTTCGTGCTGCCGGAAAACATGGTTTGTTCCATGCATCCCCACATCATGACCGAGGACCGCCAGCACTCCCTGTACTTCCAGGAGACCTACCGGGTCGGCCGCGATGGCGGCGAGCCGCTGTCAGGCGTGCCCATCAAGGTCTATCACGGTGGTGAAACCGAGTTCTGAGGTTCGGGTATGGGCGGACCGGGCGTTGCCGGGTACCGCCATGCCGATCAGGGAAGCCGCCCGTATTCCGGGCGGCTTCCTTCGCTTGCTGGTGTCGAGGAAGGCGAAGCCGTGAAGCCTGCGGGCCCCGCCATTCCCCTTCGCCAGTCCCTCATCCCGCCTCGGGGGGGACCCCGGGACTCACAGGGCCAAGGCACATGAATACACTGCTCCACGAATCCTTCTGCAAGTCGTCCAACGCAGTGCAGGCGCGCCCCCTGTTGACCCGTTTTCCGCTCTTCCGCACCCGGGAGATCGACCAGGCGCGGGAGGAGGTCGCACGGGTTTTCTGCCGCCACGGTCTACGGGTGACAGGAAACCAGCATAGCCTCGAGTGCCAGCACAACCGGGTGAGCCTGGGCCGGATGTCCCTCAACTTCCTGGTCTACGGGGCCGATGTCGACATCGATCCCGGCTGCCTGGAAAGCTTCTATCTCGCCCAGATTCCCATCGCCGGCAGCGCCCAGATCCGTAGTGGGGCAGAGGCCGTCCTGTCGGACACGCGCACCGCGGTGATTCTTTCCCCGCACCGCCAGACGCGGATGCACTGGCTGGGGGATTGCGCCCAGCTGCTGCTGCGCATTCCGCGCGATCTGATCGAGGAGCAGGACGGGGAGACGCCGGGAGCAACCCGGGGGCCGCTGGATTTCAAGCTGGCGGTCTCGCAGGAGAGAGGGCCAAGCGCCTTCTGGTGCCGCAGCATCGTCGATCTCGCCTTCAATATCGAAAGCCATGGCTGCGAATGGATGGATTACGGGGCCGCGCTCGCTTCCCTCGAGGATTTCCTGCTGCGCGGGTTCCTGAATTTTCCGAAGCGCGACGGTGATTCTTCCGGCCCACAGCGGGGATCTCAGGCAGGGGCGATGCCGCGCTATGTCCATCGGGCCGTCGATTTCATCGATGCCAATCTCGGCGAGCCGCTGAAAATCTCGGATATCGCCCGGGCAGCCTGTGTCGGCGTGCGCGCCCTGGAGGAAGGTTTCCGCCGCCATTACGACACCACGCCCAGCGCCTTCCTGCGCGACCGGCGCCTGCAGCACGCGCGCCACCTCCTGGTCCAGGCGGCCAGGAACGGCAGTCCCGCCTCGGTGACCGAGGTCGCCTACCGCAATGGATTTTTCCACTTGGGCCGGTTTTCCGCCCTTTACAGGGAACGCTTCGGCGAATCTCCCGCCGCCACTCTAAGGCGGGCCTGAGGGGGCTTGCTGCAATGCGTCATAGGTCTGCGCAAAGTGGATACATCCGGCACGCATCCCGGATAGTTGCAGGGGGGGCGGACTAGCGAGAATGCTTCCCAGGCTAGACGGCTGAGTAGGTTGGATAAAAAGAGGCCGCGGCATAACAAGGAGGAGCAAGGTCATGTATCAGAAGATCATCTCAGCGAGCATTGCGCTCCTGGGCCTGGCGGCCTGCACGCCGGTGTCGGATGTCGCCGACATTCAAAGAGAGCGTGGCAAGTCGCTGCAACGCTACGACATCGTCCAGTCGATCGCGTCCAACGGCAAGGTGCTGGTGGCGGGAACCCAGAGCGGCGTGGCGCTGGTGTCGGCGGACCAGGGGAAGACCTGGAAGCGGGAAGCCCTCGGGGCGGCGACCCTGATCGGCCTGACGACCTGCCCGGACGGAAGTTTCGTCGGCATCGATTTCAATCACAAGGTGTGGCGGGCCGACGCGGTCGGCGCTGGCTGGAAGCATGTCGTCCTGGAAAAGCCCCGCACGCCGCTGGCCGTCACCTGCGACGGCAAGGGCCAGTGGTGGGTCGCGGGATCGGGGGCCAAGATCGCCAGGAGCGCCGACCAGGGCGCCAGCTGGCAGCTGACTGACCTCAACGAGGATGCCCAGATTACGGCCCTGCAATTCGTCGATGAGCAGTTCGGCGTCGCCGTGGGGGAATTCGGCATGGTCCTCACCACCCAGGACGGCGGTGCGACCTGGGTCAAGGGCCAGAGCATCCCCAACGAGTTCTATCCCTACGCCACGCTCTTCGCGGACCGCAAGACCGGCTACGTCAGCGGCATCGCCGGACAGGTGTTCAAGACCAGCGACGGCGGCAAGACCTGGTCGAAGTTCGAAAACCTCGCCAACGCTTCCCTCTATCGCCTGTTCCTCCACGACGGCAAGCCCTACGGGGTAGGCAGCGGCGGCGTCGTGGCGCGGCTGGACGGCGGCGCCTTCCGCCCCATGTCTTACCCGGATGCCATGCCCGTATTCCTCGGCGCCGGCGCTTCCCTGCCGGACGGGAAGGCCATCGCCATCGGCGGTCCGGGTGGCCTGGTCCGGGCCGTCGGAACCCAAGTGAATTAAGGAAGCAGCCATGATCAAACCGCTTGCCAACCTGCGGCACCGCGTCACCCATTCCCTCCGCGTCGGCGAGGAATGGCTGTTCGCCAATCCGAAAATCGTCCTCTCCCTGATCCTCGGCGTCACGGTGCTTTTCGGCCTGGCGCTGCCGAAGCTGCGCATCTACTCCGACTTCTCCGACCTGCTGCCCCAGAACCATTCGTACATCCAGGTGTACAACCGCATCAAGCAGAACTTCGGCGGCGCCAACATGATCGTCATGGCCATCGAAGTGGAGAAAGGGACCATCTTCAACGATGAGACCCTGAGCCTGATCAACGAGGCTACCCAGGGCATCGACAGCCTGCCCGGGGTCAATCACAACCTGGTCAGCTCCCTCACCCATCGGACCGCCCGGAAGATCTACCTGTCGGAAGAGGGGGCCCTCATGTCCGACCCGTACTTCGACCCCTCCAAGGGCAAGCGCAGCGTGGCCGACCTGGAGCAGATGAAGAAGGATGTGATCGCCAACCCGACGATCTACGGCCTCCTGGTCTCGCCAGATTTCAAGGCGGCACTGATCAAGGCCCAGTTGAACGAGGCCGACCTCGATTATTCGAAGACCTTCACCGAACTGCAGAAGGTGAGGGAAGCCATCACCAAGCCCGGGCATACGGTCCACGTCACCGGCAATCCGGTCCTGACCGGCTGGGTGTACACCTATCTCAACCAGATCGTCACCATCCTCGCCTACACGCTGCTGCTCCTGGCGACGCTGCTGGTGGTCTATTTCCGGCGTTTCTACGGCATCGCGCTGCCCCTGATCGGGATCGCCCTGTCATCCATCTGGGGCCTGGGCTTCATGGCCCTGGTCGGCATCAACCTAGAACCCCTGAGCCTGCCGATTCCCTTCCTCATCGCTGCCCGCGCCACCTCCCACGGGGTGCAGCTGGTGGCCCGCTACTACGAGGAACTGGCCAAGGTCCACAACGGCCAGACGGCGGCGCGCAACGCCCTCGACGCGCTGTTCCGGCCGGGTTCGCTGGCCATCATTGTCGACGCCCTCGGCATCGCGGTGCTGATGCTGGGCGCTGCGCCCTTCAATACCAAGCTCGGCATGGCCGCGGGCTTCTGGGGCTTCTCGGTGATCTTCACGGTGCACTTCATGGTGCCGCTTGCCCTCACGATCCTGCCCCAGCCCAAGAGCGTGGAGAACAAGAACCAGGGCGTGCGCAACTTCCTCGGCCTCATGATGGCCAAGACCGGAGGCACCACCAGCGGGGCACGCACCATCCTCGTCATGTCCCTGATCGGTGTCCTCGGCGGCGCCTGGTTCATCACCCGGGTGCAGCTGGGTGAATCCGAGCCGGGCAGCCCCCTGTTGCACCGGAACCACGACTACAACCTCTCGACCACGGCGGTGAACACCCTGTTCCCGGGTTCGGAGGAGCTGCACGTGGTCGCCCGGACCGACGAGAGGCAGGGTATCAAGCGACCCGAGGTCATGGCCGCCATCGAGCGCTTCCAGGCCCACATGCTGTCCGACCCGGCCCTGGGTGGTACCAAGGCCATTCCCGGCGTCGTCCGCGTCGTCAATCGTTTCACCCACAACGACGACCCCCGCTGGATGCAGATCCCGGACAACGCCGATGAAATCGGCGGCCTCATGTTCACCTACATGGCCAGCAGCCCGATTCCGGGGGCTCTGGGAGAGTTCGTCAATCCGGACGAGAACGAAGCCAACATGGTTTTTTACTACAAGGACCATAAGGCGGAGACGGTCAGTCGGGTGGTGGCCCTGGCCGAAGAAGGCGTCAGGAAGATCGAAGCCGAAGTCCCCGGGCTCCACATCGAGCTGGGGGGCGGCATCATCGGCGTCACTGCGGCGGCCAACCAGGCGCTGCACACCGACCACATGATCATCATCCCCGCAGTGATGCTGCTGGCGTTCCTCCTGGTCACTGTCTACTACCAGTCGCTGCACGCCGGCTGGCTGATGGTGCTGCCCATGCTGTTCTCCACCCTGATGACCTATGCCTACATGGGGGCGGCGGACATTGGCATCAGCGTCAATACCGTGCCGGTCATCGCCGTCGGCGTCGGGGTGGGCATCGACTATGCCGTCTACTTCATGGACCGCATCCGCGAGGAGATGGCCTCTCTGCGCAATATCCACAAGGCGGTGATCAACGCCGTGGCGACCACCGGCTACGCCGTCTCCTTCACGGCCGCGACCCTGGTGGCCGGCGTGATCCTGTGGATATTCATGTCCGACCTGCGCTTCCAGTCCGACGCGGCGGTCCTGCTGAGCTTCATGCTGATCGTCAATGCCATCGCCGCCATGCTCATCGTGCCGGCCTGGTGCGTCGTCTTCAGGCCGCACTTCGTGATGGCAACCCATTACGACGCGGACGGCGTCCTCGATGAGGACGAGCAACTGGCCGGCGGTGCACAGAGAAAGATGGCCAAGCCGCACCTTATGTTGAAGACCCGGAACGGCGCCGGCGGTGCCCTTTCCGGAGGCAAGGTGCAGAAGCAGATCAAGGTGGTTGTATGAGAGGGCACGGCGACGTGTCGACGTTCGACAAGGGGGAGACACAACCTATGAAAGCTCAGCAAAAGAGGTGGAAGAAAAGGCAGATCGTCATGACTACCGCTGTCGCCTTGGCGGCAATGGGAGGAGGGGGGGTCCAAGCCGCCGACAATCTGCCGTCCCTGGGCGGCTCCGACGAGCCGTGGCGGGTGGATGTGATCTACGAGAACGACACCCGCTACCGTGGCAAGGACCACACCGGGCGGGAGGTCGGCCTGTCGAAGTTCCGCAACACCATGCAGGTCGAGGCGGACAAGAAGCTTTCTGACGGCTGGGCCTTCCACGGCGTCCTGCGTGGCACCTACGACGGCGTCTATCGCCTGAACAAGGACGAATTCGGCAAGGACGCCGGAAGCAAGTCCGCGGCCGAAGTCCAGTTCCAGAACACCCTGTCCGCCGGGGCCGGCGCCTATTCCTTCGTGCCCTTCGGCGGCGGCCTCGGCAAGACCGTCGGCAACCAGGCGGCCCCCGTCGGCGCCGACACCCTGGTCGGATGGGTCTACCAGGGGGCGTTCAACGCCGCGCTGATCCCCGGGGTGCCGCCGGCGAACACCGCCTTCGTGGATACCTACGGGCCCAACAACCCGGGCACCGGGCTGCGCGCCCTGGGCGACCGCTGGCACGGCTCCGACGGCGGGGTGGGCTTCGCCGTGCCGGTGCGCCCTTGCGACACCGACCGGCGCGGCTGCCGTGACTTCGGCGGCTATGGCGACAAGAAGCTGTCCGAACTGGAGGCGCCCGAATTCAACGACCGGCTTGACTTCATCCGTGAAGCCTACGTCAAGAAGACTTTCGGTTTCGACGACGGCACCAGTTTCTTCCTGAAGCTGGGCAAGCAGCAGGTCGTCTGGGGGCGCACCGACCTCTTCAGGGTCCTCGACGTCATCAATCCGGTGGACTACTCCCGCAACAACATCTACGACGAGCTCTCCGACATCCGCATCCCCATGTGGATCGCCCAGGGCGAGTTCCGCTTCGGCGGCTCCGACACCATGCAGGACCGCAACCTGTCCTTCGTCTGGAATTTCGACAAGTTCCGGCCGAGCAACCTCGGCCAGTGCGGCTCGCCGAACGTCATCCTCGACGCCGGGTGCATGTTCCGCGGCATGGCCAACCTCTGGGACAACGGCGGAACGGTTGCCAATTTCGCCCACCTGAGCACCGCCACCACGCAACTGATACAGCTGGGCGGCGGGCCGGCCCTGCCGACCGATGCCTGGCTGGCGACCAACTTCGGTCCCGGCCAGATCGGCATCCGCAACGTCGACCTGCCGAAGTGGAGCCTGTCCAACACCCAGTTCGGCATCAAGTACGAGGGCGTCACCATGGACGGCCTCAACTTCTCGCTGAACGCCCTGACCTACCGCTCGCAGCTGCCGAGCCTACGGGCCTTCAACTCGGCCCAGAACCCCTTCACCAGCACCAACCCGGATCCGACCAAGCATCTCATCGCCTTCGACATGCACTTCCCGCGGGTAAACCTGATCGGCGGCTCCATGGACTTCCAGTCCGAAACCCTGGGGGCAGCCTTCCGCCTGGAGGGGGCCGTGACCGAGGGCGAGGAGTTCGCCAATACGGCGCGGCCCGAGCTCTACTCGAAGAACAAGGTCTGGCGCTCGGTGATCGGCATCGACCGTCCGACCTTCATTCCCTTCATCAGCACCAGCCGGACGACCCTCATCTCGGCCCAGCTCTTCTACCAGCACATCTTCGACCACGAGGAGTACAACGGTCCCCTGGGCAAGTACGGCATGCCGGACTGGAAGGACAACTTCATCGGCACCGTGCTGATCAAGGCCTTCCTCCACAACGACCGGGTCAGCCCGCAGCTGATCATGGCCCGCGACTTCCAGGCCCGCGCCTGGGTCGCCTCGCCCCAGGTGGAGTGGAGCCTGACCAACGACCTCAAGCTGACCTTCGGGGCCAACGTCAAGGGCAAGGATGACGGCGCCATGGAGCGCTGGGCCTGGAGCGACTGCCGCGACTGCAACCCCTACGCGCCTTATACCGCCTATGACCAGCACGCGCCTGGCTTCGGCACCGGCCTGGGCGCGGGCCCCCTGGGTCTGTCCGGCCTGGAGCCCCTCGGTCGCTTCCGCGCCGGCCCCATCGGCACGGCGTGGAAGGAAAACGACATCTATTTCACAGTCCGCTACAAGTTCTGATTCCGGAGACACGCCATGAAATCAAGAAAATTCGCCCTCGCCCTTTCCCTGTGTTCTGTTTCTGCGGCTTTCGCCGCCACCGAGGCGGACGTCGACAACAGCTTCCGCCCCTACAAGAACGGCTTTCCAACCCTTGCCGGCCTGACTCCCGGGGTCACCATCACCAAGGGCAACGTCGAGCAATTCAAGGATGCCTTCGACTTGGGGCTCTATGAAATGGTCAAGGACGGCTGGGTGGACATCAAGGTCGCGGCCAGCACCGATTTCCCCCAGCCCAAGCCCTATGTCGAGGCCACCCGCAAGAACATCAACAAGGCCAAGCTGGGCCCCAAGAACGGTGACATCGAAGGTTACGTTGCCGGCCGCCCCTTCCCCGAGGAGCCTGACCTCAAGGATCCCCGGGCCGGCGAGAAGCTGGCCTGGAACTTCAAGTACGGCGTGAACTACGGCGACTCGGGGGCCATCTATCCCTTCTACTGGCGCTACCGCAATGCCTCCAGCGGCCAGATCGAGCGGACCATCAAGTTCGAGTTCCATTTCCTCAATTTCATGCACCGGGTCGAGCAGGCGCCGAGTCCCGAGATCACGCCCAACCCGTCCAAGATCTACCGCGGCACCTACGCCAAGGTCTACGAACCCGTCGAACTGAAGAACACCCAGCTCCTGATCCAGCGCTTCGACGACGACCAGAAGCTCGACGACGCCTACCTCTACCTGGGCTTCCAGCGCCGGGTCCGCCGCCTGGCGACGGGCCAGACGACCGACTCCTTCCTCGGCTCGGACATGATGATCGAGGACTTCGAGGGCTACAACGGCCGGGTTTCGGACATGAACTGGGCCTACAGGGGCACCAAGAACATCCTGGTGCCATTCTTCAACCACAACGAGCAGAAACTGACGGACGAGTACAAGGAGACGGATGGCTACAAGTTCGTCGATTTCCACGGCCGGGGCAATTGCATGCCCAATGTCACCTACCAGCTGCGCAAGTCCTACGTCGTCGAGGCGACGCCGGTCAATCCCAACCACCCCATGAGCAAGAAGGTGCTGTACCTGGACTCCCAGACCATGTACCCGGCCCGCGTCGTCATCTACGACCGCAAGGGACAGCTGTGGAAGAACTTCACCATCGGGAAGTCCCATCCGGATCACCATCTGCCGGCCAACAAGGGAAGCGACGTGTCCCTGGACGACTCCTTCTCCCAGGTGGATATGCAGTCCAAGCACTGCACGACGGGCCAGTTCAAGGTCCTGATCGACCCGAAGCTCAATCCTGCGGGCCTCTTCCAGGTGCAGAACATGCGCGGGGGGGATTGATCCGCCGGCGGGAAATCCGGCGGGGGCAGGGGGCGACTTTCGCCAGTCTGCCACCGGGCCCGCCGGGATTCACTCTTATCACCCTTTCATCTGAACGGGAGCAGTCATGGCATTGCCGAATCTGAAAGACTTTCACAGGCCGGGCACTATCGAGGAAGCTCTGGCGCTGTTGGGCAAAGACGAGGAGACGCTGGTGGTTTCCGGCGGCACCTTCCTCCATGGCCTGGAGGCCCGCGGCCTGTTGAGCGGCGTCGAGGCCCTCGTCGATATCCGCCGGCTCGGGCTCGACACGGTGAGCGACGGTCCGGACGGCATCGCCGCCGGCGCCACGGCCACCTTCACTCAACTGCAGGCCGTGGTGGCGGCGAAGAGCGCCGCCTGGCTCGGGGGGCTGTCCGACGCCCTGGAATATCCGCCGGTGCAGGTGCGCAACACCGCGACCCTGGGCGGCTGCGTGGCGGCGTCCTGTCCATTCTTCGACGTCCCCACCGCCCTGGTGGCCCTCGACGCCCAGGTGAATATCCGCAGCGCCGAAGGAGAGCGGCAGATTCCCCTGCCGGAGCTCTTCTTCAGCCTCTTCGCCAATACCCTGGAGCCGGGGGAGTTCGTGACCGGCCTGTTCATTCCCCAGGCCACGGGCAAGGCGGCCGGCGCCTTCGTCAAGCTCGAAGGCAACGCCAATGATCTCGCCATCGTCAATGCGGCGGTTCAGCTGACGGTGGGCCCCGGCCGCGTGTGCACCGATGCACGGGTGGCCCTGGGAGGGGGGGTGGCCGATACCGTGGTGCGCTCGCCGGCGGCCGAAGCCATCCTGGTCGGTTCGGAACTGGACGCCGCCACGCTGCGGGCGGCCGGCGAGGCCGTGGCCGCGGACATCGAGCCGCTGTCCGACCACCGGGCCTCGGCCGGCTACCGCCAGGCAACGGCAAAGGTGATGGCCCGCCGCGCCCTGGAGCGCGCCGTGGCTCGTCTGGCTTGAGGAACAAAAGGGCACAATCATGAAACAGCTGATCACACTCGAAGTAAACGGCGAAGTACACGAACTGGCGGTGGAGAAGGACGCCACCCTGCTCAAGGTGCTGCGCGACCAGCTGGGGCTCAACGGCCCCAAGCGGGGCTGCGACAGCGGCGGATGCGGCTGCTGCACCGTGCATGTGGATGGCAAGGCCGTCTATTCCTGCATGTGCTACGCCCTGTCCTACGACGGAGCCAAGGTCACCACGGCGGAAGGCCTCTCCAGCGGCCCGGACCTGCATCCCCTGCAGGAATCTTTCATCGAGGCCGGCGCCGTTCAGTGCGGCTACTGCACCTGCGGGATGATGATGTCGGCGAAGCAGCTGCTGGACGACAACCCCCACCCGGACGAGGAAGAGATACGCCGGGGCATTTCCGGCAATCTCTGCCGCTGTACCGGCTACGCCAAGATCGTCGAGGCCGTCAAGCTGGCCTCCGAGCGCTAATCGAGTCAGGGATGGGCGCGCTTGCCGAAGCTTGGCGCCATCCCGAAAGTCCTTGAGGGAACGACACCATGAAAAATCTGAATGTCGTCGGGCAGAGCGTAGAGCGGCCCGATGCGTACGATAAGGTTACCGGCGGGAAGGGCTATCCCGTCAATGTGCGGCTGCCGGGCATGCTGCACGGCAAGATGCTGCGCAGCCCCTATGCCCATGCGCGGATTGTCAGCATCGACGCCTCGCGCGCCGAGAAGCTGCCCGGCGTCAAGGCCGTGCTGCTGCCCAGGGACGTGCCCCAGGTAAAGTTCACCCCGGTCTTTTTCGTGCCGGTGCAGGCCCCCAGCATGGTCCTGGATTTCGACGTGATGAATGGCGAGACCGTGCGCTACGTCGGCCAGCCGGTGGCGGCGGTGGCGGCGACGACGCCGGAGATCGCCGAAGCGGCCCTTGACCTCATCGACGTGGAGTACGAGACGCTGCCGGCAGTATTCGATCCCGAGGAGGCCATGCAGGACGGTGCGCCGCAGCTCCATGCCGATGCGCCCAACAACGTCGCCAAGAATCCGTCCTTCCAATTCGGTGATCTCGAAAAGGGCTTCGAGGAGGCGGACTATGTATTCGAAGGCGTCTACCAGACCCAGCGCGTCCATACCTGCTACATGGAGCCCCGCGTCTGCGTCGTGGATATGGACCGCCGGGACAACGTCACCATCCACGTGTCCACCCAGCATGTCTTCGGGACCCGGGAAAAACTCGCCTTCGCCCTCGGCATCCCCGAAAGCAAGGTCAAGGTCGTCAAGGCGCCCTATATCGGCGGCGGCTTCGGCGGCAAGCTCGAGCTGACCGCCATGGAGCCGGTCGCGGCGCTGCTCTCGAAGAAATGCGGGCGGCCGGTGCGTATCGAGCAGACCCGCCACGAGGACTTCATCACCACCACCCGCAACCCCATCAAGATGTACCTGAAGACCGGGGTCAAGAAGGACGGCACCTTCACCGCCCGCTACGCCCGCAGCATCCTCGACTGCGGCGCTCATGCCACCCATGGTTCCGAGGTCATCATGGTGCACGGCGCCTTCGGCATCTTCTTCAATTACCACGCGCCGCACCAGAAGTGGGAAGGCTACACCGTCTACACCAACAACATGATCGGTGGCGGTTATCGCGGCTACGGGGCGCCCCAGGGAAGTTTCGCGGTGGAGTCCCAGATCGACGAGATCTGCGCCAAACTGAACCTCGATCCCATCGAGATGCGCCTCAAGAACGCGCGCAAGCAGGGCGAGCCCCATCCCTTCAACCCGGCCTTTACCCTGGCCACCTATGGTCTCGAGGAGTGCCTGCGCCAGGGAGCGGACAAGATGAACTGGCCGGCGGCCAGGTCGGCTCCCCGCCAGGAAGGCACGAAAAAGCGGGGCTTCGGCCTCGCCGTGCATCCGGTGTGGGTGAGCGGCTGTATGGGTTTCCCCGACATCTACGAGCACTCCGGGGCGATCGTGAAGATCAATCGGGACGGTACGGCGGACCTCGCGACGGCCGCCATGGACATCGGTTCAGGGCAGATCACCACCCTGTGCCAGATTGCCGCCGAGGAACTCGGCCTGCCAGCCGGAGCCGTGCGCATGAGCAGCCAGGTCGATACGGACACCGTCCCCTTCGATGCCCCGACCCATGCCAGCCGCGTCACCTACTCGGCCGGCAACGCCGTCAAGGCAGCTGCGGCCGCAGCCAAGAAGCGCCTGCTGGAAGTGGCCGCGACCATCATGGAGGTGAGTCCCGAGGACCTCGAGGTCTGTCATGGCCGGGTGAGCGTCAAGGGCGTGCCCGACAAGTCGGTGACCGTGGCCGCCGTGGCCCAGCGGGCGGAATCCCCCTTCGTCCAGATGACGGCGGAAGGGCCGAAACCCACCACCATGGAGGAGAAGGGCACCATCATTGGCGTCGCCAGCCAGGCGCCGAAGTCCAATCCCTCCCCCTGCGCGGCCCAGTTCGTCGAGGTCGAGGTGGACACCGAGACCGGCGAAGTCAAGGTGCTGCACGCTGTCTACGCCCACGACATCGGGCGGGTGATCAACCCGAAGGCGGCCGAAGGCCAGGTCGAGGGGGGATTCCAGCAGGGGCTCGGCTATGCCCTCATGGAGAATATCCAGTTCGACGGGGAAACCGGCGCCTGCCTGACCTCCGACTTCCTGGACTACAAGATCCCGACGGCCCTGGAAATGCCGCGGCGGATGGACACGCTCTTCATCGAAACCGACGAGCCGACGGGCCCCTTCGGCGCCAAGAGCCTGGGCGAGTGCTGTGTCATCACACCGGCGCCGGCCATCGCCAACGCCATCTACGACGCCATCGGGGTGCGCTTCACGACCCTGCCCATCACGCCCGAGCGCGTGCTTGCCGGCCTGGGCAAGCTCTGACAGAACGGGGGGCCGGCCGCCGGCCGGCTTCCCGTTCCCGCCGTAAAAAAACCAAATAAGAACCGATCGGAACCGAGCAGGGGGAGAAATCTGTGCTGGCAAGAGTGCGCATCACCCATCGTATCGTCTATATCACCGTCATGTCGTGCGCGCTGTACGTGGTGGCGGCAGCGATCGGCTGGATCGGCCTGGGGGCCGCCAGTTCGTCCCTGCGCGCGGTCTACGAGGAGCGCGCCCTGCCGATGCAGCATCTGGCGCAGATCGATGCCGCCATCCAGGAAGACTCGACCCATATCCTCTTCGCCTTCGAGGACGCGCCGGGCCGGCCCGCTGCCGGCCTCATGGACGACTCCGTCAGCACGCTGTCGGCGGCGATCCGGAAGAATGAAGAGCAGTTCGTCGCCCTCTGGCAGCAGTACATGGCGATCAACCATCCGGCGGACGAGAAGAAGCTCGCCGACGAGTTCGTGGCCAAGTACACCGCCTGGACTGCCAAGCTCAAGGAAACGCAGCTCGCCGTCGACGAACGCAAGCTCAACAATCCCGACGTGGTGGCGAACTTCCTCTATGCGATGCGCGAGGAGCGCCAGGAAGCGCTGGTGGCCCTGAAGAAGCTGATGGCCTACCAGGCCCAGTTCGCCAAAGCCGAGTACGAGGCGGCCGAGGCCCGCTACAACCAGAGCCGGCTGCTGCTGATCGCCTTCTTCGTCTTTGGCAGCATTTTCATCGCCGGGCCGGCGGTTCTCACCTGGCGCCATATCACCCGCAGCCTGCGGGAAGCGGGGGCTGCCGCCTCGGCCATCGCCGCCGGCGATCTCACCCGGTCCATCCCGGTGGTGGGCAACGACGAGGCGACCGAGCTGATGGCGCGGCTGCGCGACATGCGCAACGCCCTGCGGGAGTTGATCACCGAGATACACAGCAATGTGGAGACCCTGCGACTGGAGGCGGACGAACTGTCCGCCGCCGCGGCCAGCAGCGCCCAGGCCATCGAGAGCCAGACCCAGGCGGCAGCGAGTATGGCGTCGGCGGTCGAGGAGCTGTCGGTCTCCATTGTCCATGTTGGCGAGAATGCCCGCGAGGCCTACAGCGTCAGCCAGAACTCTAGCGTCCAGGCGGTCGAGGGCGGCCAAATCATCGATGCGACGGCCTGCGAAATGGAGCAGGTGGCGGCGGCGGTGAATACTACCTCGGGAACCATCCGCGATCTGGAAGGCGTCTCCAGCCAAATCTCCAATATCGTCCAGGTCATCAAGGAAATCTCCGACCAGACCAACCTGCTGGCCCTCAATGCCGCCATCGAGGCGGCCCGGGCCGGGGAGGCCGGCCGTGGCTTCGCCGTGGTGGCCGACGAGGTCAGGAAGCTTGCCGAGCGCACCAACCGCTCAACCCAGGAAATTGCCGGCATGATCGACAAGATTCAGGAAGGCACCCAGGGCGCTGTGCGAGAAATGGAGGCGGGGGTCGCCCGCGTCAGCGAAGGAGTGCGCCTGGCCACCGGCGCCGGCCAGTCCGTGACCGCGATCCGCGATTCGGCGGAGCGCGCCGCCCGGGTGGTCGAGGAGATTTCCAACTCCCTGGCGGAACAGACCGCTTCGGCGAAGGAAGTCTCGCGCAAGGTCGAAACCATCGCCCAGAGCACTGAGCAAAATAACGTCACGGTGCAGAAGACGGCCGCTCTGGCGCAGCAACTGGCGGGCCTGTCGGGCGAGCTTTCGGAGCTGGCCGGCCGCTTCAGAACCGTCTGATTTCGGCTACCCGCCGAGGCCGGCTCACGGCGCCGGCGCCGCCAGGGTCCGCGAGGGCAGTTCCCCGAACATCCTGTGGTAGGCCCGGGCGAAGGTGCTGCCGTTGTAGAAGCCCCAGCGGGCGGCGACGTCGCCAACGGTGCAGCTGCCCGCCCGGGCGGCCAGCAGGTCGGCATGGACGCGGCGCAGCCGCAAGTGCTTCAGGTAGGTCATGGGGCCGACGCCGAATTGCTCCATGAAGGCGTATTGCAGGGTGCGCATGGAGGCGCCACTGGCGCCGACCAGGTCATCGAGGCCGATTTCTTCCCCGCAGCGGGCCTCGATCAGTTCAAGGGCCTTCTTCAAATAGCGCTGCCTGCTCTGTGCCAGGGAAGGCGGAAGGGCGGCCGTTTCGGCGTACTGGGACAGGAGCAGGGCAAGAAGCAGGGCGGTCTCAAGGGATTGGGTCGTCACGCCGCAACTGAAGGCCGAGGACGGATCGGCGCTTTCCTGGCAGATGAGGCCGAGCACGTTGGCGAAGCTGCGCCCGCCTCCCTGCCGCAGCGACATTACCGGCTTGAACCGGATGTCGGGAGTGCCCAGCGGCAGGCGGGACTCCTGGGCGAAGGCCATGAACTTGCCTTCTGGCACGGACAGCACCAGGGCTACGCAGTCCTCGCTCCAATGGGTGTCGAGGCGATCCCGTGGCGAGTAGACCAGGGCCGTGCCCGGCTCGCACTGAAACTCGCCGTCGCGGGTGTGCCCGATGAGCCTGCCGCCCAGGGGCACCAACACCTCGTAGGCGCCGACGGGCTTGGCCGTGGTCGCGTGAATGGCGGCGCCGTGGCGCACGCCGAACAGGTGTCCCAGGCCCATGGTGACATGGCTCATCCGGATATCGGTGGCCTGACCGCTGACCTTGATGCGGCGGGGCTCGATCAAGCTGTTCACGGTCCGCTCCACGAGCGTCGGGTCGTTGCCGCGAACCTTGGTCGCGATGGCGAGGGGAAAGCCGCTAAGGCCCGGGATAACGTGTGTCATATGACCGTCTCCTTGGATCATCTGCACAAGGTGGTCCGGCTGCCGCGTGGCGGAAATATCCGCAGATGGGGGCAAAAACCGCCGGCTACTCCGGTAGCGGGTCCGGGAGCGCTCTTCGAACGTGGCGTCTCTTCGGCCCGCGACTTGATCTTATGCGACTTGGGAGGTGGCGACTTGGATGAGAGTGCAGATGTAAGTGGCCGTCGATGCAGCGGGCCGGCTCAGGGCCTGCGCGGCGGGCGCGGGATCAGCTTCGGCGTGCGCCGCTGGTAGTCCCGATAAGACTTGCCGTGCGCGGCGACGAGGTCGCGCTCCTCGAAGTAAAGGCCGATCAGGATATAGGTCAGCATGACGGCAGCAAACAGCAGGTGGCCGACTGTCATCGTCGGCGCCGCCCAGAAGGCCACGGCCTGGCCGAGCATGATGGGATGGCGCACCCAGCGGTAGACGGCGGCTTCGCGGAACTCGCCCGGCACGTGGGGCTGGCCACGGAAATAGGCGAAGGCCTGCTTGATGCCGAGCAGCTCGAAATGGTCGGTGAAGAAGGTTGCTGCAAGCGCCAGCGTCCATCCCGATGCGAACAGAATCCACAGCACGGCCTGCGCCCAGCCGGCATCGACTTGCCAGACGATGGCTGGCAGCGGGCGCCATTGCCACATCGCGACGGCGAGGAGTCCGCTCGACAGCGCGACATAGGTCGAACGTTCGAGGTCGCGGGGCACGTGGCGGGTCATCCATGCCTTGAAGCCGGGGCGGGCCATCACGCTGTGCTGGAGTCCGAAAAGGGCGAGCAGGGCGAGATCGATCAGGACGGCGCCGGGAGCGTCCGGAGCGCGGCCGGCATCGATGGTGAAAGGGACGAGAAAGTTGCCGACGAAGCCGGTGCAGTACATGACGACGGCGTTGAAGGCGGTATAGGCGGCGATGCCGTAGAGAAGGCCGGCCCGGCGCAGCCCGGAGCGCGCGCTCTGGGCATGGGAGTACGGCATGGGGATGCTCCTGTCTTTGTGCAAACCTAAAGCGGGATCAGGGAAGGGTATTCCCTTCCGGCCTCTTACGGGAGCATGCCGCGTTCCACCTCGGGCGTACTGTTTCACCAGGGAAGCTCCTTGCCGGCGTGAAAAAATCCGCCGGTCGGCCCGTCGTCATCGAGCAGGGCAAGGGCAACGGCGGTGCGAGCGCCTTCTTCGGGGCTGATGAGTCCGGCCGGGTTGGGATCGGTCTTGACGATGCCGGGGTGGGCGGCATTCACCTTGATGTTCGTATCCCTGAGGGCGCAGGCGAGATGAAGGGTAAAGGCATTCAGCGCGGTCTTGCTCGTGCTGTAAGCGAGGGGGCGATTTCCCTGCTCCTCGGAAGAAGGCAGCGAATGAAGGCCCAATGAGCCGATCATGCTCGACTGATTGACAATCCGGCCCGCCGGGCTTTTTTCCAGCAAAGGCAGGAGGTGCTGGGTCAAATCCACGATGGAGAAGAAGTTGATGTCGAACGTCTCGCGCAAGAGCTTCATCGGGACATCGGCGGCCGTGTATTGCCAATCGCAGCCGATGCCAACGTTGTTGACCAGAATGTCCAGCCGGCCGAAGGCCTGCTCTATGACACGCCTCGCCATGGCAAAGGTTTCCGGGGCGTCCGTATCGATTCTCAGGGGCCGGACGTCGAGGCCTTCCTTTCTGAGGGCCTTGGCCGCCTGGTCGCCAGCCCCCTCGTCGCGGGCGCCGAGATAAACGATCACGTCCTTCCCGGCAAGCTGCCGGCAAATCTCCAATCCGATGCCGCGATTCGCGCCGGTGACAAGGGCAACGCGCCGCTTCGGGCGCTCCGTGAAGGACATGGCCATACCTTTCGTTGACGCACGAGCGGGCCCGACTGCCTGATGGGTAGCTGTTTTCCCATGATGTTAGGGAACTCCGGGGGAGCCGACTTGCATGGGAACCCAACAATCCATGACGGTCGATGCAAATTCGGGCCCGCCAGGGGGATGGTCAGCTGTGCCCCAGGTAGTGGTGGAAGACCCCCGCCGGATCGTGCTGGCGGCGCAATTCCTGCAGGCGCTTCCAGTTCGCCTCGGTGAAGCACTGCCGGTAGCGCTCGGGGCGGCCGCGCCCTTCCACCTCGTTGATGTAATGGCCGGCGGCGAAGGGGTCCATCAGGGCCGGGGTCTGGTGCAGCCAGGCGAAGTTGCGGGCATCGTCGGCCTCCTCGTCCCAGATGGCATAGCAGCCGACGAAGCAGTCCGCCACCCAGGAGAAGCAGGAGTCGGCATGGCTCTCGAGCCGCATGTTGAAGGCGGCCAGGATGTGGCAATCCCGGGTCGGGGCCTTGGAGAAATGCTCCGCCAGGGCGTGGAGGGCCTTGCCGCCCTGGTTGGTGAGGACATTGTCCACCGCATAGCGGGCACAGCGCCCGGCCGGATCGTTAAGGCTGAAATAGCGCTCGTAGAGGCCCTCGAAGTCGAAGGGCTGGTACTCCATCTTCATCGCCGCCTTGCTGGCCAGCGTCGAGTGGGCGAAGGGCAGCAGGGCCTGGCGGGCTTTGTCCTCGCTGTCCTCGAATGCGAAGGCGGTGAAGAAGACGATCTTGGACTTCTCCGGTGGGGCGTCGGCCGGCGCCTCCGGGTGGTGCATGAGGACGGCGATGGGCTCGATGCGCTCGACGTTGTGCTCCCGGCGGATGGCCTCCAGGGTCGAGGTGACGGTCTCCAACTCGGCCAGGGGGAAGATGTAGGAGCTGGCCATGATGGACCGGGGTACGGGATAGAGCTGGAGATGGAGCCGGGTGACGACGCCGAAGAAGCCCGGCCCCGACCCACGCACGGCCCAGTACAGATCGGGGTTTTCCGTGGACGAGGCGTGTACCAGTCGGCCGTCGGCCAGGACGATGTCGGCGCCGACGATGGAGTGGGTGGCGACGCCGCCCCGCTGGGCCCAGTTCCAGCCGATACCGCCGCCCATGGTGAAGCCCCCCAGGCCGACGGAGGGGCAGTGGGGCACCGGGAAGCTCAGACCCTTTGCCCGGGCCGCCTGGACCATTTCCAGGCTGCGCACGCCGGGCTGGATCGAGGCGACCTGCCGGGCGGTATCGATGGCGATTTCCCCCATCGCCGAGACGTCGATCAGCATGCCGCCGTCCCGCAGGGAGGAGCCGTTGGAATTGTGCCCGCCGCTGCGTACCGCCACTTTTAGCTTGTTGGCCGCGGCGAACTTGACGGCCGCCATTACGTCCTGCTCGGAGCGCGCCTGGACGATGAGCTCCGGGTAGCGCTTCGGCTTGGACATGTGCCAGACCATGGCCTGGCGCCAGATTTCGTAATCCCCGTCCTGGCGGCGGATGATCTTGCCGGCGACCCCGGGGATGGTCATGCGGGCAGGCTTGTCCGCTGCCAGCGCCTTCGGAGTCCGGAGGGCGTTCAGCGCCCCCAGGGCGGTCATGCCGATCAGTTGCCGGAGAGCGCGGCGGCGCGATGTATTGGTGTTGCTCACGAAAGTCTCCTCCTTTGGTTCCGGCCTATCTGGCCTGCTCGAAATAGGCCGCCAGGTTGGCGATGTCGGCGTCCGAAAGGGGGCGGGCCAGGGGAATCATGTTGGAATCCTTGCGTTCGCCGGAGCGGAAGGCCCTGAGCTGCTTTTCCAGGTAGGTGGCCTTCTGGCCCTGGAGGTTGGGGTACTGGGGCGCCTTGCCGATGCCGTCGGCGCCATGGCAGGCGACGCATCCCCCCAGCTTGGAAAGGGCCGCGTCCGGATCGCCGCCGGCGGCGGCGAGCGGCGCCGCCAAGCCCAGGGCCGCGGCCAGCAGCCACGGACAGGCGGTTTTGAAACGATGTGCTTGCATTGCGTTGTCTCCTCTTCTCTTCTTATTCGCTTACGGCCGCAGGATGGCCTTGACCACCTGGCCGCCCTCGGCGTCCCGCACCGCCCGGTCGATTTCCTCCAGGGGGTAGAACTTGACCATTTTTTCCAGGGGCAGGCGGCCCTGGCGGTACAGGTCCACCAGCTTCGGAATGAACAGGTCGGGCACGCTCTGTCCCTCGATGATGCCCAGCACGGTGCGTCCGAACATGATGCTGTTCATGTCCAGGGTGACCTCGGTGCCAAGGGGCGCCGCGCCCACCAGGCCGCAGACGCCGGGAACGGCGAGGCAGTCCACGGCCTGGCGGAAGACGGCGGGAATGCCGGTGCATTCCAGGGAATAGTCGGCGCCGCCCAGCTTCTGGATGGCCTCGACGACGTTATCCCGGCCGGGATCGAAGGCCTCGGTGGCGCCCAGTTCCCGGGCCAGGGTGCGGCGGCCCTCGTGGGGGTCGATGGCGATGATGCGGGTGCAGCCGACGGCGAGCGCCGCCATGATCGCCGCCAGGCCCACCGAGCCGCAGCCGAAGACCGCCAGGCTGGAGCCGGCGGCGGGCCTGAGGGCGTTCATCACCGCCCCGGCGCCGGTCTGGATGCCGCAGCCCAGGGGGCCCAGCAGCTCCAGGGGCACGTCCCTGTCCACCTTCACCGTGTTGGCCTCGTTGGCCAGGGCATAGGCGGCGAAGGAGGACTGGTTGAAGAAATTGCCGAAGATGGGGATGCCGTGGCGATGGACGGTGGCCGAGCCATCGGTGCGGGTACCGCCGAAATTGCAGCCGAAGATGCCGGCGCAGTGGCTCGGGTCGCCGCGCCGGCAGGCCGCGCACCGGCCGCAGGCTCGGTAGCTCATGACCACGTGGTCGCCGGGCTGCACCTTGCTGACTCGGGCACCCACCTTCTCGACGATGCCGGAGCCCTCATGGCCAAAGACGGCCGGGAAGCGCACCGGGTAGAGCTGGTCACGGCAGACCAGGTCGGTGTGGCAGAGGCCGACGCCGACGACCCGCACCAGCACCTCGTCGTCACGCAGGTCTGCCAGTTCCACCTCGGCGATTTCGAATTTGCCGCATTTCTCGCTGACGATTGCCGCTTTCGCTTTCAAGATTTTTCTCCTCCAGGGATGGTGGTATTGGTCGCCTCAGCGGCCCGGTTTTTTCCAGATGTCGCGCTCCTGCATGAGGGCGATCTGCCGGTCGATCACCCTTTCCTTGTACTCGGCGTGCTTCATCGGTTCGCGGTCCAGGTACAGGTTCCTGGGATAGATCTCCCGGTCGTAGATGATCTGCGCCAGTTCCGTGCGGATGTCCTTCATCCAGTTGGAGACCTGGGCATTGGCGCGGTGGTGGCGGAGCTGCTCGATATTGATGACGCCGGCGACGTAGGTGGAGCCGGCCCCGTATTCCTGCTTGCCGACAATGGCGCCCCGGTGGTCGATGATGTACGAGCGGCCGCCGAAGGTATCGATGGGCGTGGTCGATTCCGGGAACAGGTGATAGGTGCCCATGTTGGGCGCGACCACGTACATGTTGTTTTCCAGGGCCCGGGCCCGGGAGGAGATTTCGAAGAAATCGTTGCCGGTGCCCGGGTGCGGGAAAGAAGCCCGGTAGGCCACCTCGCAGCCGTTCATGGCCAGGCCGCGGCCATTCTCGGGATAGGAGGCTTCGTTCGCCATCATGATCCCGAGGCGCCCGATCTCGGTGTCCACCACCGGCCAGAAGGCCTGGAGGTTGCGGCCGTACTTGTCGATCCACCAGTCGAAGATGTCGTGGGGGGTCATGCTGTGCTCGACCGGGTAGAGGGTGGCCAGCTTGTAGTGCTTGAGGATGATGTCGCCGCCGGGGTTGATGACGAAGCCGACGTTGAAGAACCTGTCTTTCCAGTCCGGATGCTTGGCCTTGGCCTGGGCCATGATGAAGACGTCGTATTCCCGGGCGATCTTTCCCAGAGCGTCGGTTTCCGGGCCCGGGATATCGATGGCGCAGGTATTGGCGAAGTCGGCGTGGTCCACGTCGAGCACCTCGTCGTTGAAGCCCTGCAGCCCGCCCTCCGGGATGACCAGCAGGCGCACCGGGATGTCGAGGCGGGACAGCCAGGCCGCGGCCTTGGTCAGGTGGGACAGGTGCTCGATATTCTTCATGATGTCGGCACGCTGGCGGATTCCCCAGACGGTGGGGATGAGGCCCACGCAGTTGTACGGTTCGATCATTTCTCTCTTCCTCCTGTTGGCGAATAGGGGCGGCTAGGCGCTGGCCACGGGCAACTGGACCGTGACCCACTTCCATTCCGTGAAGGTATCGATATCGATGTCGGTGCCTTCGCGGCCAAATCCGCTTTGCCCGACGCCTCCGAAGGGAACATGGGGCTCGTCATGGAGGGTCGGTGCGTTGATGTGCACCATGCCGGCATGGACGCGTTGGGAGAACTGGAACGCCTTGGTGATGTCCCGGGTGAAAATGGCAGCGCTCAGCCCGTAATCGGTGTCGTTGGCGCGGGCGACCGCCTCCTCGAAATCGGCCACCGGATAGATGGAGGTGACGGGGCCGAAGGTTTCTTCACGGCACACGGTCATGCTGTCGTCGACGCCGGTCAGGATGGTCGGGCGGCAGCGGTTGCCGACCCATTCGCCCCCGCTCAGGAGGGTGGCGCCTTTCTCCAGGGCGTCCCGGATATGGTTGCGGACCCGCTGGCGCTGGCGCTCGGAGATGATGGGCCCGACCCAGGTGTCGGGGTCGTGCAGGTTGCCCATGCCGAGGGATTCGGCCCTGGCCTTGAAGCGGCGGCAGAACTCGGCTTCGATGCCCTTCTCCACGAAGATGCGGCTGGAAGCCATGCACGCCTGGCCCTGGAAGAAGAACTGGCCGAAGGCTGCGGCCTCGACGGCGGCGTCCAGGTCGGCGTCGGCCAGCACCACGAGCGGGTTCTTGCCCCCCAGTTCGAGGACGGCGCGGCGCATCAGCGGCCCGCACAGCCCGGCGATGTGCTTGCCGACCCGGCTCGAGCCGGTGAACATCACCACCTTGACCAGGGGGTGGGTGGTCAGGGCATCGCCGATCTTCTCGCCAAAGCCGGTGACGACATTGAAGACGCCCGCAGGGATGCCCGCTTCATGGTAGATGTCGGCAAGGCGCTGTGCCACCAGGGGCGCTTCTTCCGAGGGGAGAAGCACCACCGTATTGCCGGTGGCCAGGGGAGTGGAGCTGAGCTTGACGTTCTTCAGCAGGGGCACGTTGAACGGGGTGATGCTGGCGACGACGCCAAGGGGTTCCCGTACCGTCATGCTGAAGCGTCCCGGCAACTCGGACGGCATGGTCTGTCCGGTGACGCGGCGGGCCACCCCGGCGGCGGCCCGCAGGCAGTTGATGGCGTACTGGACTTCGAACTGCGCCTTGCCGAAGGGCGAGCCGACTTCGTCGATCAGCAGGTCGACGAAGTCTCCCCGGTATTTCTCGACCAGGGCTGCTGCCCGCGACAGCCAGGCTTCGCGCTCGGCCGCGAGGGTTGTGCGGTATGTGCCGAAGGCCGAATGGGCGCTCTGAACGGCGCGGGCGATATCCCCGGCGCCGCCCTCGGCCACCAGGGCGTAGGTCGAGTCATCCTCCGGATTGCGATCGACGAAGTACCCGCCCGAGGCGGAAGGGGTGCGCTTGCCGTCGATCCATAAATCCACCGTCTTGTCTTTGCCAATGAATGCCGTTTGATCCACGCTCTGTCTCCTTATTGTTCAGGGGGCTGGAACCGCCAACGGGCTGGTCCGCTTGGGCGCCAGGTAGGGCCAATATATCGACGGGCATCGAGGGGGCGTGAGCGCCTATGCGCAAGCGGTAACGGTTTTGCGCAAAGATCGGATGTATTTTTTTGTCGGGAAGGGCGGGGCGGCGATGTCCATCTTCCGCCCAGGGGCCGGACTCACAGAACGGCGTCGGCCCGGAGCCTTTCGATTTCCTCCCTGGCCAGGCCGAGCTTTTCGCCCAGCACTTCGTCGGTATGCTGGCCCAGGAGGGGTGGTGCCCGGCGGTACTCGACCGGCGTCGCCGACAGGCGCAGGGGGCTCGCCACCGAGGGCACGGCGCCGGCTTCCGGGTGGGGCAGCGTCATGCTCATTTTTCGGTGGCGTACCTGGGGGTCGGCGAAGACCGCCTCCAGGTCGTTGATGGGGCCGCAGGGGACACCGGCGGCTTCGAGGGCATCGACCCAGGATGCCGTGCTTCTGGTCACCGTGGCGGCGCAGAGGAGCGGAATCAGCTCCCTGCGATGGCGCACCCGCTCCTCGTTGGCGGCGAAACGGGGATCGGCGGCCCATTCGGGGTGGCCGGCGACGGCGCATAGCTTGGCGAACTGGCTGTCGTTACCGACCGCGACGATCATTTCCCCATCGGCGGTGGGAAAGGTCTGGTAGGGCACGATGTTGGGATGGGCGTTGCCCAGCCGCCGAGGCGGCACCCCCGAGACCAGGTAATTCATGGCCTGGTTGGCCAGGCAGGCGACCTGGACGTCGAGCAGGGCGATATCGATGTATTGCCCTTCGCCGCTTTGCTGACGATGGGCCAGGGCGGCGAGGATGGCCACCGCGGCGTACATGCCGCTCATGACGTCGGTGAGGGCGACGCCCACCTTCTGGGGGCCGCCCCCGGGTTCGCTGTCGGCGGCGCCGGTCATGCTCATGAGGCCGCCCATGGCCTGGATCAGGAAATCGTAGCCGGCCCGGCCGGCGTACGGGCCTTCCTGGCCGAAGCCGGTGATGGAGCAGTAGATGAGGCGGGGATTGACCGCCTTGAGGGTTTCGTAATCGAGGCCGTAGCGGGCGAGGCCCCCGACCTTGAAGTTTTCCAGGACGATATCCGCCCTGGCCGCCAGCTCACGCACCAGGCGCTGGCCTTCCGGCCGGGTGATGTCGATGGCGACGGATTTCTTGTTGCGGTTGGCGGAAAGGTAATAAGCCGACTCCCCGCCCAGGCTGGGAGGGCCCCAGGCCCGGGTATCGTCGCCGGTCCCGGGGCGTTCCACCTTGATCACCTCGGCCCCCAGGTCGGCCAGGATCTGGCTGCACCAGGGGCCGGCCAGGACCCGGGAGAGGTCCAGGACCACCAGGTGGGAGAGGGCACCCATGGTCCCGGACCTGGCCGTCAGTTGCCGAAGGCGGCGATGCCGGTCTGGGCGCGGCCCAGGATCAGGGCATGAACGTCGTGGGTACCCTCGTAGGTGTTCACCGCTTCCAGGTTCACCATGTGGCGGATGATGCCGTACTCGTCGGACACGCCGTTGCCGCCCAGCATGTCCCGCGCCGTGCGGGCGATGTCCAGCGCCTTGCCGCAGGAATTGCGCTTCATGATGGAGGTGATTTCCACCGCCGCGGTGCCCTCGTCCTTCATGCGGCCCAGGCGCAGGCAGCCCTGCAGGCCGAGGGTGATTTCCGTCTGCATGTCGGCGAGCTTCTTCTGGATGAGCTGGTTGGCGGCGAGGGGGCGCCCGAACTGGTTGCGGTCCAGGACATACTGGCGGGCCCGGTGCCAGCAATCCTCGGCGGCGCCCAGGGCACCCCAGGCGATGCCGTAGCGGGCGGAGTTGAGGCAGGTGAAGGGGCCCTTGAGGCCGCGCACCTCGGGGAAGGCGTTCTCCTCGGGGACGAAAACCTGGTCCATGACGATTTCGCCGGTGATGGAAGCCCGCAGGGACACCTTGCCGTGGATGGCCGGGGCGGACAGGCCCTTCCAGCCCTTCTCGAGGACGAAACCGCGGATCTGGCCGTCGTCGTCCTTGGCCCAGACGACGAAGACGTCGGCGATCGGGCTGTTGGTGATCCACATCTTGTTGCCGGTCAACTCGTAACCGCCCGGCACCTTGCGGGCGCGGGTGATCATGGAGCCCGGGTCGGAGCCGTGGTTGGGCTCGGTGAGGCCGAAGCAGCCGATCAGCTCGCCGGTGGCCAGCTTGGGCAGGTACTTCCGGCGGGTGGCTTCGCTGCCGAATTCGTGGATGGGCACCATGACCAGGGAGGACTGCACGCTCATCATGGAGCGGTAGCCGGAATCGACCCGCTCCACTTCCCGGGCGATCAGGCCGTAAACCACATAGTTGAGGCCGGCGCCGCCATACTCCTCGGGAATGGTGCAGCCCAGCAGGCCCATTTCCCCCATCTCCCGGAAGATGGACGGGTCGGTCTTTTCATTGCGGAAAGCTTCGAGGACGCGGGGGGCCAGCCGTTCCTGGGCATATTGGAAGGCGGAGTCGCGCACCATGCGCTCATCCTCGTTCAGTTGCTGGTCCAGAAGCAGGGGGTCCTGCCAGTTGAAGTGGGCCTTGGAATGGTTAGCAGCCATATTCGATCTCCGTGAATCAAGAATTGCCGTTGTTGAAAGATTGCCTTGCCACGGAGTTCCGAAACCATACTTGGATCCCGCCAGCCAGGGCCTGTCGTGCCTTTTCGTGGGTGGATACTAGGAGTATGAAACAGGTGTGGCAAACGAATAATCGGCATTGGGTTGTGCGTATTGCGCACTTGGTGGCGGCAAGTTACATTGCTGCCGGGAGCAAGGAAGAGGAAGGCCGACCGATGCGAAGAAAAATACCGAACACCTGGGCGCTGATGGCCTTCGAGGCGGCGGCGCGGCACGAGAGCTTCACCAAGGCCGCGGCGGAACTGGCGCTCACCCAAAGCGCCGTTTGCCGCCAGATCGCCGGGCTGGAGGACTTCCTGGGGGTCAAGCTCTTTCGCCGGACCAAGCGCGGCGTCATGCTCACGGAAGCGGGCCTCACCTACAGCCGCCAGGTTTCGGCCCGGCTCGACGCGGTGGAGCGGGATACCCTGGAACTGATGGCCCGGGGAGGTCTGGGCGGCAGCCTGGAGCTGGCCGTGGTACCCACCTTTGCCACCCGCTGGCTGATGCCGCGGCTCGCCGTCTACCAGAAAGAGCATCCCGACATCGCCATCAATCTGACCACCCGCACACGGCCTTTCCTTTTCGACGAAACCGAATTCGACGGGGCCATCCAGTTCTGTGAAGGCAACTGGCCCGGCACCGAAGCCAGCTACCTGATGCGGGAAACCCTGGTGCCGGTGTGCAGCCCCCGCTTGATCGCGCCAAGCCTGAAGCTCGAAGTGCAGGATATTCAGGACTACCCCCTGCTCCAGCAATCGACCCGGCCCTATGCCTGGCGCCAATGGTTCGAATCGGCGGGGATCAAGGTCGAGCACGACATGACCGGCCCGCGCTACGAATTGTTCTCCATGCTCAGCCAAGCGGCCATTTTCGAAGCCGGAATCGCCCTGGTTCCGAGCTTTCTGATCGAAGACGAGCTACGGGCCGGGCAGTTGGTCATCCCGGTGGAGCATGCCTTCGCAAGCAGCAAGGCCTACTACTTCATTTATCCCGAGGCGAAATCGGAAAGCGCGGTGTTGAAGCATTTCCGGGGATGGCTCGAAGGGGTAGCGGCCGGTTATCGGGGGCAGGCCGAGCTGGGCTGAGGGCCATCCCGACAGTCGCCGGTCTGGTTCGGATGCGAGCTGTCGGCCAGGCAGGAGCCGATCGGCGATGGAGTATTCCGACTGCTTCACGCCATCGCCTGGGCAATCCATCGGACAGAATGGGCATGTCGGGTGCTTGTCTCCCGGGATGCTTCTCGCTATAATGCGCGCCCGCTTCGGTGGAACCGGTTTGAAACCTGTGCCGCCCACCAAGGACTAATGATTGGCCGATCTGTAGATGGGCTTTTTCATCGTCGGCGAAACAGCAGTTTCGCAGCGGGAAATGGCAGCGCGCCCGTAGCTCAGTTGGATAGAGTACTTGGCTACGAACCAAGGGGTCGGGCGTTCGAATCGCTCCGGGCGCGCCACAATTTCAAAAGGTGCTGATTTCACGAAGAAGTCAGCACCTTTTTCATTACGCGGACCAGGATAGACCTGGCAACCTGTCATTAAGGCAGCACCCTGAGTGCCGGCCGCTGGCCGAACACATTGGTGGCCTTCGGAGCTTGGTAGAATCGCCAGCCTTCTGTTCTTCACCAATCCACCGTAATGCGCCCGAAAGCGCCCCCCAAGTACCTTGCCGGTTATCCTCCAGCGTTGGTGGAGCAAGTCCATCGCCTGATCGTTCAAGGCCAGCTGGCCGGCCTGTTGCTGCAAAAATACCCGGTTGCCCATGAAGTGCGCACCGACAGGGCACTTTATGACTACGTTTCTGACATCAAGAACACCTACCTGCGCAACGCCGGACCGGTGAACAAGGTGATGTTTGACGGCAAGCTCCAGGTTCTCAAGCACGCCCTGGGAACCCACACCAGCGTCTCCCGTGTGCAGGGCGCCAAGCTGCAATCGAAGTGCGAAATCCGCATCGCATCCATATTCAAGGAAATGCCCGCCGAGTTCCTGCGCATGATCGTCGTCCACGAGCTGGCCCATATCAAGGAGCGGGACCACGGCAAGGCCTTCTATCAGCTGTGCCGGCATATGGAACCCGACTACCATCAACTGGAGTTCGACCTGCGGGCTTACCTGAGCCATCTGGATGCGACCGGCCGGCCCGTCTGGTCGGCTGCTCCGCAAGCCGCCACGCCCTTGTGACAGCCGAAAAAGTCACCCCTCCAGGGCGCGCGCTCTCACTGTCTTGCCCTTGACCTTGCCCGCCCCTAACTTCCGCAACGCTTCACGGGCAATATCGCGAGCGACGGCAACGTAGGTGCATTGATCCGTCACGGTGATCTTGCCGATTTGCTCACGGGTGAATCCTGCCTCGCCGGTGAGTGCACCCAGCACGTCGCCCGGGCGGAGCTTCTCCTTGCGCCCGGCGAGGATCTGTAGCGTCACCATCGGCGGCACCAGGGGCGAGTCGTCACCGCTTTGCAGGGATCCGAGGCCGTGCCATTCCGGTTCGCTGCCCATCATTTCGGCAATGGCGGCGACCCGTCGCTTGTCGCCCGGACTGCACAGGCTCAGTGCCCAACCATCCTGACCGGCGCGGCCGGTGCGGCCGATTCGATGGATATGCACCTCCGGGTCCGGCGTGACATCGACGTTGATGACCGCTTCGAGTTGTACGATATCCAGGCCGCGGGCCGCCACATCGGTGGCCACCAGCACCGAGCAGCTGCGATTGGCGAACTGGATCAGCACTTGGTCCCGTTCCCGCTGTTCCAGGTCGCCATTCAACGTCAGCGCATGGAAGCCCTGGCCCCGGAGCATTTCCAGCAGGGCGCGGCATTGCTGCTTGGTGTTGCAGAAGGCCAGCGTGCTCACCGGTCGATAGTGCTTGAGCAAGGTGCCAACCGCCTGCAGGCGCTCCTCGTGTTTCACCTCATAAAAACGCTGACGTATCTTGCTGCCCTCATGCTGTTCCAGCAGTTTCACCTCCTGCGGCTGCGACAGGAACTGCTCCGCCAAATGGGCGATGCCTTCCGGGAAGGTGGCCGAGAACAATAGAGTCTGGCGTTGTCTGGGGCATTGCTTCGCCACGGCAGCGATGGCGTCGTAGAAGCCCATGTCCAGCATGCGGTCGGCTTCGTCGAGCACCAGGGTGTTGAGTTCATCGAGCTTGAGGCTGCCGCGTTCCAGATGATCCATGATGCGGCCCGGGGTGCCGACCACGATGTGGGCGCCGTGCTCCAGGCTGGCCGCCTGGGGGCGCAGGGTGGTGCCGCCACAGAGGGCAAGTATCTTGATGTTGTCCTCAAATCGCGCCAGGCGGCGGATTTCCTGGGTGACCTGGTCGGCCAATTCCCGCGTCGGGCACAGCACCATGGCCTGCACGGCAAAGCGGCGGGGATTCAGCTTGTTGAGCAGGGCCAGGCCGAACGCCGCTGTCTTGCCGCTGCCGGTCTTGGCTTGGGCGATCAGGTCGTGCCCAGCGAGGGCAATCGGCAGGCTGGCCGCCTGGATGGGGGTCATCGTCAGGTATTCGAGCTGTTCCAGGGTGGCCAGCATGCGGGGCGGCAGCGGCAACTCGCTGAAGGGACGCCCGGCAGCGGGCGCCGCGGGGACTTGGGGGGTAGGAGCAATCACAGTCATGGGGACGGGAGTGTAATGGTTTGTGCGGGGAATCCCTCCTATTCGTTCTCGGGGAAAGGAATTGGCAGGCGGACTCTCCATCCCCTTACATCGACGCTTCAAGGTTTTGCCCTGCCCCCGTTGTAGCGGCTGGCGGCTGGGGCGACGCCGGTTTCCTCCGCAACCTTTTCGGGCGCGATCCACGCCATGGCCGGCGCCTGGATAGGCGACACATGAATGGATCAAGTCGATTGGCTGAACCTTTGGCCTAAACCCATTTCTTACTACACCATCCAGTTGGATGGTAAGGAGATGGCGATGGGCGTATATGACTTACGGCCGAAGGCCGGCGAGGTGACCGAAAAGGTCACCATTAATCTTGGGGTCGTGGATCTCGGACAAATCGATTTGCTGGTTCAGGAAGGTTTCTATTCCAACCGCACCGATCTTATTCGGACGGCAATCCGCAACCAGTTGGCCACCCACGCCGAAATTGTCAGAGAAACGGTGGCCAGGAAGACCTTGGTCCTCGGGCTGCAGCACTTCACTCGCCGGGATCTGGAAGCCGTCCAGGCCTCCGGTGGAAAGCTGCAGATCCAGGTCCTGGGCCTAGCCAGCATCGCGGGCGATGTTTCCCCCGAACTCGCCTGCGCCACGATCGATTCCATTGTCGTGCTGGGCGCTTTGCATGCTAGTCCGGCGGTCAAAGCAGCCCTGGCGGATCGAATCGGCTAACCCCCATCCCTTTAGAAGGAGATAGCAGCCATGAATGCAAGGATGAATGCCGCCCTGATGGAGGCCGTCCGTTTGACCCGCGCCGGGCAACTGGAGGAAGCCACCAAGGTCATTCAACGTACCCTGCGCCCCGTGCAGGAAACTTGGTCGACCCCAGCGACCAGCGAGGCAGATGTGATTGAGGGCGAGTTCCACGTGATCGACGGCGCCCCGTGCAGGAAGGGCGCTCCCGAACCTGGGCCGCAGCCCCGCCCTCGGCCGGGCGCGAAGGCAAAAATCTTCGACAAGACGCCTTGGCCTGGGGTTGATCTGGCGGCACTAAACGAGTCGTGGCGTGGATTCCAGGGGCCTTTGACAACACCCCAGCCCGCTCGCGCTCCCGATCCGCTGCCCGAGGGGGCAAGATTCATTACCGAGACCTACCGCGGGGCGGCAGGAACGCGCAGCTATAAGTTATATGTCCCAAGCGGCTATGGCGCGGGGCCCTTGCCGCTGGTCGTCATGCTCCACGGGTGTACCCAGGACCCCGATGATTTTGCGGCCGGCACCCGTATGAACGAACTGGCTGAACAGGAGCCGTGCCTGGTCCTCTATCCGGCCCAGGCGCAGAGCGCCAATGGATCCAAATGCTGGAACTGGTTCAAGACCACTGATCAGCAGCGGGATCAAGGCGAGCCCTCGATCATCGCAGGCATGACCCGCCAAGTTGCAGATACATTTTCCGTAGACCGCCGCCGCATCTATATCGCCGGCTTGTCGGCGGGTGGGGCCATGGCGGTGACGATGGGGATCAACTACCCCGACCTTTACGCCGCCGTCGGTATCCATTCCGGCCTACCCCATGCCGTTGCCAAGGATCTTCCCTCCGCCCTCGCTGCAATGCGGCAAGGCGGGACTGCGCCGGCAGGCAGGCAGGCGAAGGAATTCGCGGGCTCCCAGCCCTTGCCGGTCATCGTGTTCCATGGCGACCGGGATACCACTGTCCATCCCTGCAACGGCGATCAGGTCATCACGCAATGTGCAGCGTGTTCTTCGGACCCCCGCCCGCCGGCCGATGCCGACGTCTCCGTGCAACGGGGACAGATTCCGAGGGGCCATGCCTATACCCGCACCATCTACCGTCCCGGTTCCGGTCGTAGCGTTGCCGAACATTGGCTCGTCCACGGGGCCGGCCACGCATGGTCAGGCGGAAGTTCCAGCGGTTCCTACACTGATCCGAAAGGGCCAAAAGCGAGCCAGGAGATGCTTCGTTTTTTCCTGGAGCACCCGCGGATTGAGGCATCCGCCTAGACGCTCGATCGGCCGTCACCTGAGGGAGATTGTCTCTGTCCAGTGCCCGGATTCATCCCCTCCGGCGCGCCAATAGCCTTATGAACAAAGCCTTGCGGAACTACGCCGTGAGGCTTTTTCTTGTCCAGGGGGCGTTTTCCCTACCCGCGCCGGCAGGATCAGGGGCATGGCTGGCCCGACCGGCGCCGGAAAGCACCGGGGCGGCATCGAGGCGCCCCGCGGAACCGGGCCAAAAGGAAGCCCCTAGGGCTATACGCCAAACTAGGGGCTTGCCAGCAACCAAGCCGTTGTGGTGTTCAAGTCTTACTCCGAAGAGCTTATGAAAGGTTCGAAGCCTAGAACCTGAACAACTTGCGTTTGGCTAACTGGTACTTATTAGGCTGTAGCGGTGCACCGAGGTTCCCTCGTCAGTGCCGCTCCTTGCCCCTTCCCGTTTTTTCCTGCAACTCGTCGATCCGCTTGGAAGCCTCGGCCTTGCTCAGGCCCTCGTTCATTTCCTCGCCGGCCTCCTCGGACAGGGTCTTGAGATAGGACTTCTGGGCGCCCGTCATGGGCTCATTCCCCGTCGTCCAGTCGTCCGGGTCCTTCACCATGTTGCTGTTCCTGGAGTCGTCCTGGGTTCGCTTGTCCATTGCCTTTCTCCTTCGCACTGGTAGCGTTTTGACGATCTGTATATCCATACAGTTCAATCCCGGGCGAAAGCCGCGCCTTTCCTCAGTAGCTGAAGGGATTGTGGTTCGAGCCGTGGCAACGCAGATAGCAGGTGCCCCGGCTGCGGCCGGTGGACACGTACTTGAGCTGCCCGCTGGAGCTGGGGGTGACCACGGACGTGTCGAAATTGATCAGCTTGCTGTTGTTGGTGCTGTTTCCCTGGGTCGAGCTGACGCCATGGGGATCGTGGCAGACGTTGCACGGAGTGCGCTCTTCCACCACGTGCTTCTTGTGCTCGGGGAAGGCGCCCCCGTCGTTGATGAAGCTGTTGCGGTTGTGGCACTTGTAGCACAGGGCATAGCTGGCGGCGCTTTCGCTGGTGCGGTCCGTGGTCACGTACTGCCGTTCGAGCAGGGGTGTCCAGATCGAGCCGTGGGGGCCCTTCGGCCCGGTGCCGCCGGCTCCCGGGCCGGTATTGTTGTTGTGGCAGTCGCCGCATTTCATGGTGCTGGTCACGGTCCACGGCGCCAGCAGGCTGGGGACGTTGGAATTCTTTCCCGCCCCGGCCACCGGGTGGAAGGACGGATTGCCCGGGTCGAACTCCAGGCGGACATTGTTCTGGGGGAGCTGGCGGGTGGTCCGCGAGGCCGGCTTGCCCGGGCTGTCGCCATGGCAGCGCAGGCAGATCTGGTACTCGGTGGTGGCCGGCCGGGTTTCCAGCCCGGCCATGGAGACTCCCCGCACCCCGGCCAGGGAGCCGGGCAGGGGGCCGGCGGCCGGGTTGCTGGCGTGGGGATTGTGGCAGTCGCTGCACTCCACGTGCCGGGACTGGGCGACCGCTCCCTCGGCGGCGTCGTGGACGCCGGTGGTCATGGCCACCGGGTGGATCGACGTCTTGCCGGTGAATTCCGCCTGGATGTTCTTGGCCGCCACGTTGCCGTTGTGGCAGGGGTAGCAGTTGTTCTCCTCGGCCTGGGCATTGAGGAGCCACTTGCGGCCGCCGGCCGCATGGGGCCGGTGGCAGTTCTCGCAGGCATTCGCCGCCACCGTCGTGCCCGTGGTATGGGGCCAGGGATTGGTTCCGGCGCCGTTCCAGGCGGCCGGCGAGGTCCGGTGGCTGGCCGTCCCCCAGCCGCTCTTGGTGTGGCAGGCCTGGCACAGGGCCGAGACGCTGTTGGGCACCACCAGGAACTTGCCGTTGCTGTTGTCGTGGGGATCGTGGCAGGTGGTGCACTGCATCTGCCCGGCGGCATCGAGCCTGATCTTGCCCGTCAGGGTGGCGGGGTCGGCCAGCTCGCCGCCATGGGCGGCGGCCAGGGACGAGGTGTAGGCAATCGAAACGGGATGGTCGTCGGAAAGGTCAGTCCCCAGGTTGGTGTTGCCGGCGGGCAGGGGGCCGGTGCCGCCGGCCATGGCAACGGGGGTGGCGCGGTTCAGGAGTTCCCCCAGGGCGATGGTGCCGTCGTGGCAGCTCAGGCAGACCAGGGACGAGCCGGTGGGCTGGCCGGCCCGGGCCAGCGCCGTGGAGCTGGAATAGGGCGTGTAGGTGCTGCCCGGATTGCGCTTGTTCCACAGGGGGGCGCTGGGGGAGGCGTTGTGGGGCGCATGGCAGAAGACGCACATCTGGCTTTCGCTGGTCGCCTTCACCGGCCCCGGGCCGCTGGCCGACAGGTTGTGGCGGGTGCTGGCGAGGCCGGCCAGGGACAGGCTCGGCGGCAGGAAGAGGGTGCCGGCCAGGCCCAGGGCCAGGATGAGAAGGCGGCGCCTCATTGCGCCCCCCCGACGTAGCGCAGGACCTGGACCCGGCGGTTGTAGGAATCGGCCACGTAGACCGTGTCGTCCTCGGCGATGAAGATGCCGGCGGGCAGGCGGAATTCGCCCCGTTCCCCGCCCTGGGCGCCGATGGCCAGGAGGAAGCGCCCGCTGCCGTCGAAAATCTGGACGGCGTTGAAGAGGGCGTCGGTGACGTAGACATGGCCGAAGCGGTCGGTGGCCACCCCCTTCTGGCGGGCGGCGTCGCCGCTGCCGTCGCCGGCCCGGCCGAACTTGCCGAGGAAGGCGCCGGCCGCGTCCAGCACCTGGATGCGGAAATTGAGGGAATCGGTCACGAACAGGCGGCCGTCGACGGCCAGCCACAGGAACGTCGGATAGTTGAATTCCCCCTCGCCGGTCCCGCGCCGGCCCAGGGTGCGGACCAGCCGGCCGCCCCGGTCGAAGACCTTGATGCAGTGGGCGGCGGTGTCCGCCACGAAGAGCCTGCCGGCGGCCGGGTCGAAGGCGATGCCCGTGGGCTGGGTGAGGGGGCTGTCCAGTTCCAGGGGCCGGGCCTCTTCGCTGTCCGGGGCGATGGCCAGCACCCGGCCGAGGCGGGAATCGGCGACATAGACCGTCCCGCCGCTCCCCCGGGCGAGCCCGACGGGGGAAGACAGGCCACGGATGAGGCGGTAGTCGCCGGCGACGGGATCGAAGCGGTGCACGCCCCGGACGCCGGGGTCGGCCACGTACAGGATACCGCCGCTCTCCACCACGGCCATGGGCCGCACCAGGCGGTTCTCCTCGGCGCCGAACAGGAAGTCGGCGAGATGGCCCAGGAAGCCCCTGGAAATGCCCAGGTCGCCGGGCTTCTCGACGCTGCGGACGTAGGCGATCCGGGGCGGGTCCGGCGCCAGGGGCCAGACCACGGGCTTCTCCTCAGGCTGGCTGCCCGGCGAATTGGCGCAGGCGGCCAGGAGCAGGGCGAGGAGAAGGACGAGCAGAAGGGCGGCGGTGCGCATGTCAGAACTCGCGGCGCGCCAGGATCTGGAAAAGGAAACGGCTGCGCTCGAACTCCCCCTGGCTTTCCCGGGAGCGGGCCAGGGTGGCGGTCAGGGTGAATTTCCTTTCCCGCCATTGGGCGTTGATGGAATCGTCGGTGCGGCGCCGGGGCAGGAAGCCGCCGGTGTCCTGCTCGTAGGCATGGACCGCCGAGAGGTCGATGCCGAACCAGGGCCGCGCCCAGTAGCGCAGGTCGTAGCCGCTCAGGTTCACCCCCGGCGCGGCGCTGCCGTAGACCACCCGGGTGCGCCGGGCCGAGGCCCGGAAGCTGCCCAAGCCGAAGACCGGCTCGTCGGTCTGCAGGTAGATGTCCTCCCCGTCCCGCCGGTAGGGGGAGATGGTTTCCCGGCGCTCCTCCCGCTCCAGGCCGCCGCCCACGGTCACCGGCAGGCTCGTCTTCAGGGGCAGGTCGGCGCGGGCGCCGACGATGCTGCTGCTGACCACGTTGGGCGGGAAGGTGGGGGTGCCGGAGACGATCCGGGGCGAGGATTCGTACTGCCGGAAATAGACATTCAGGTAGCGGCCCAGGCCCCAGTTGAGGTTCACGGTCTGGTCCAGCTGGGCGGAGCCGTAGGTGCCGCCGGTGTCGTAGGTGTAGTTCACCACCACCGCCTCGCCGTCCAGGATGGCGCCGCCCACCAGGCGCTGGAGGCGGGTCTCCACCCCGACCACGGTCAGGGTGTAGTCCACGTTCTCGACGTAGGTCTGGGTCTGGGTGGCGTTGGTCACCGTCACGCTCCCCGGGGTCACCCGGGGACGGGCCAGGGGCCGGGGGGTGGTGCCGGTCAGGACCTGGCTCTCGCCGATGACGTTGGCCACCGGGCTGGCGGCCGCCTGGTCGCGCCGGTCATAGCGGAAGCCGTAGCTCGCCTGCAGGGTGCCGGGCCCCAGCTCGCGCTGGTGGCGCAGGGTGCCGTCCAGCCCGCGGGAGGTGGTGGCGAACTGGCCGGTGCGGCTGCCTTCGTCCCGCAGGCCGAGGGCCATCTCGACATCCCCGGCGAGCAGCCAGGTGAGGCCTCCGGCCAGGGCCCGGGTCCTGGATTCGAGGTCGCCCTGGGAGCCGTTGCCCTGGTGCATCAGGGCGAAGGTGCTGAAGTCGGGGCCGTAGCGGGAGCGCAGGTCGAGGAGGAAGCTGAAGTCCCGCTGGTCGGGGAGGGCGCCGGTGCCCAGGGCATAGCGGCGGCGATTGGCGGCGACCAGGTTGGTGAGGTCGTGCTGGCGGTCGGCGCCGAGCTGCAGGCGGGTGTCCAGGTTGATGCCCTGGCTGTCGGCGGTGCTGGCCTGGATGGGCAGGTCGAGGCTGCCGCTCACCGATTCCTGGTGGCTGGCCTGGTACTGGAGCTGGGTCGAGCCGAGGGCGCCGAAGGCGCGGCTGGCGTTGAGGTTGAACTGGTCGATGCGGTCGTCGAGGCTGCGGCCGCCCCCTCGGCCGACGGTATGGGTGCTCATGTAGGCGAGGCGGACGGGCACCGGGCTGACCGCCGCCGAGGCCGAGGCGTCGAAGCCGTAGCGGGTGTTCTCCTGGCTCAGCACCTGGCCCGGCGCCACCGTCAGGGTGGGGTTGAGGTGGTCGAGGAAGAGGGAGCCGCGGATCGGCTTGTCCTTGAGGAAGGTGGCCCGGCCCGAGAAGTTGTAGAGGGTGCCCCGGCTCGCGGTGGAACTGCCGTCGTTGCTGAAGTCCGACTGCTGGAGCAGGGGGCCGCCGCCGATGTCGAGGGAGAGGAAGGCCGGGTGATAGACGTAGCTGTGGGTCATCAGGAAGACGTCGGTGCGGAAATTGCCCTGGCTCTGGCCGGAGCGGCTGCCGGCGCCGCCGGTGGCGAACTCGTCCTTCGAATAGCGCATGTCCACGTAGCCATCGACTCCGGTCAGGCGGAAGGGAGCGACCTCGCCGGCCAGGAGGCCGGCGCCGGGCAGCAGTGCCGCCGCCGCCAGGCCGACCCGGCCGGCCAGCCGCGGCCCCTTTCCCTTCCCGGCATTTCCCACCCCGTCCCCATCCGCCGGTCAGGGCGCCGCCTTGGCCATGCGGGGCGCCTCGTCCCCATACTTCATCCCTTCCATGCGGCCGAAGCCAAAGACATCCACCTTGTTGGGGCCGAACTGGCTGGAGACCAGGATCAGGTGCTCCAGCTTGAAGCCCGGCTGGGCGTAGCGGCGGAAGGCGTCGACGTTGTCGTAGTCGATGCTCACCCCGGCGGGCAGGTTGAGGCTGCCGGGGCCGTCCCCGGGCTGGCCGAAGTAGAGGAGGAGCCGGCCGCTGTCGTCGAAGATCTGGACGTTCTCGAAGGCCGCGTCACCCACGTACAGGCGGCCCGCCCGGTCCACCGCGATGCCCTTGGGGCGGGCGAAGCTGCCGGGGGTGGAGCCGACCGAGCCGATGGTCCGGACATGCTTGCCGTCCTTGGTGAAGCGCTGCACCCGGTAATTGCTGGTGTCCGTCACGTAGAGGTCGCCGTTGGGGGCGAGGGCGATGTTGGTGGGATGGAACAACTCGCCGTCTCCCGACCCCGCCTTGCCGAACTTGTAGAGGACGCGGCCGGTGACCTTGTCCAGCACCTGCACCTGGTGGTTCAGGAGATCGGTGACGTACAGCCGGTCGGGGCCGATGGCCACGTCGGCCGGCCGGAACTGGCCGAAGCCGCCGAAGGCCTTGAAGAAGCGTTCGTCGGCGCCATAGACCAGGACCTGGTTGCGGCCGGTGTCGGTGACGTACTTGGTGCCGTCGGCGTCGATGCGCACATTGATGGGCTTCTTCAGGCGGCCGTTGCCGCTGCCCTGGAAGAGGGTGAAGGTCTTCTTCCCCAGGTCGAAGATGGCGAGGCCGCCGGCGCCGCTGTCGGCGACGAAGAGCCGGCCCTTGTGGAGGGCCGCGCCGTAGGGCTGGGCGAGGCGCTGGGAACTGGGCTCGTCCCCCAGGATGAAGGCCGCGAAGCCGCCCTTCTCGCCGCTCAGGTCCCGCTCCCCCGACAGGGTGGTGAGGTGCTGGATGCGGGGGGCGTCGGGCAGGGGCGGGTAGAAGGCCACCGCCTCCTCCGCCCTGCCGCCGCCGGCGTGCAGGTAGGCCCAGAGGGCGACGAGGCCGCACAGCAGGCCGCGGCGGGACAGTCTGAGGGTCGGCCAGGTGGCTTCCACGGCGCCTTCCCTACTTGTTGTGGCAGGAGATGCAGATCTTGCTGCCGGCCTGGTCCACCTTGACCAGGCCGCTGCCCTTGGTGCCCACCGTGAAGGTGTTGTGCACGTCGTGGCAGGAATCGCACTCCATCTTGCCGCCGAAGAGCAGGACGGAGGAGATGGTTCCCGTCTTGGTCTGGGTGCCGGCGCCGATGGTGACGCTCTTGGCGGCCGGGTCGTGGAGGGAGCCGTTGGCCGTGGCCAGGGCCGTGTCATAGGTGAAGCCCACCGGGTGGGAGGCCTTGAGGTTGGTGCCGATGTTGTTGGCGGCGGAAATCATGGTGGTGCCGACGACGCCGCCGAAGCTGTCCACCGCCACCGTGCCGTCGTGGCAGGACAGGCACAGCTTGGAGCCGCCGCCGGGCTGGGCGACGGTGGCCTTGAGGGTGGGGCTGCTGTAGAGGGTATAGCTGGCGGTGGAGGTGGTGTGGTTCCACAGGGGGGCGTCGGCCACGTTGGTGTCGGACTTGTGGGGGGCGTGGCAGGCGACGCAGATGCGCCCGCCGGACCAGGCCTGGGAGGTGAAGTCGTGGGCCGAGCCGGTGATGGTGCCGGCCGTCGCCGGCAGCGCGGCGAAGCATGCCGCCGATCCCAACAGCCATGCGGAAACAATTTTTTTCAAGCTCATTCTGCATACCCTCCGTGCCGAGTCGAAGTTGGTGGACAGACCCCGGCCGGCGGCTCCGCGGGTCTGCGGACAGGGCGCATCATCCGGTTCGGCCCGGGGCCGGGCCACTGTCGTCTACGCCCGACACTTCTGGCGTCATGGGTCCTGGCTTAGCATTACGGCCATGAAGCTCTACCCCCGCTCCTTCCTGCAGCTCATCCTGCTGGGTTATGTCCTTGCCCTGGCGCCCCTGCTCGCCGCCATCGTCTACGTGCTGTTCAGCCTCGACACCCTGTCCGGCCACTACCAGGCCGCCATCGCCCGGGCGGGGGAGGGCGGCCGCCTGGGCTGGGAGATGCCGGACAACCTGGAGCACATGGAGGCCAGTCTCAGGAACTACGAGCAGGGGGCGGGGGCGGCGGCCCTCAAGGCATACGCCGACGCCCGGGCCCTGTGGCAGCACAACGGCCTCGAATACCTGAAGGTGGTGGGCCCCGCGCCGGAGCTGTCGGCCCGGTTCCAGGCCATGCTGTCCCGGGAGCGCGTGGCCTACGAGCAGATGGTGGCGGCGTCGGCGCCGGCTGCCCTGCGCAGCGCCGTCGATGCCCTGCAGGGGGAGGCGCACCAGTGGGTCGAGGACGGCAACCGGGTCATCCAGGGCCGCAGCGAGCAGCTCCGCCAGGAGGAGGAAGGCCTGCGCCGGCGCCTGTGGGGTGCCCTCGCCCTGGCCGTGATCCTGGCCGGCGCCGTGCTGGTGGCCGGGCGGCGCACCCTGGCGCGCCTCCTGGGCCGCTTCGAGCGGGAAGTGGTGCGTCTCGGCAAGGGCCAGCTGGAGCGCCCCATCCGCCTGCAGGGGCCGGAGGACATGCGCTGGCTCGGCCGCCGCCTGGACTGGCTGCGGCGGCGGCTGCTCCTGCTGGAGAGCGGCCGCACCGGCCTGCTGCGCCACGTTTCCCACGAGCTCAAGACGCCCCTGGCCGCCCTCCGGGAGGGGGCCAGCCTCCTGACCGAAGGGGCGGCCGGGGCCCTCAACGAATCCCAGGCCCGCATCGCCGACATCGTCCAGAACAACGCCATCCGCCTCGACGCCCTCATCGACGGCCTGCTCCGGCTGCAGCGGGCCGACCACGCCGCCGAGCGCATCCGCTTCGTCCCCATCCGTCTCGATGCCCTCGTCCAGGAGGTCCTGGCCACCCATCAGCTGGCCACCCGGGACAAGCACCTCAAGGTTTCCGGCTCCCTGGCGCCGCTCACCATCGAGGGGGGCGAGGAGGAGCTCCAGACCGTGCTCCACAACCTGGTCTCCAACGCCATCAAGTATTCGCCGGACGGCGGGCGCATCCGCATCGCCCTCTTCGAGTCCGGCAGCTACGCCGTCCTCGAGGTGGCCGACGAGGGGCCGGGGGTGGCGAAGGAAGACGCCGACCGCATCTTCGAGCCCTTCTTCCGCAGCGCCGGCACCGGCCAGGTGGCCGGGGTCGGCCTCGGCCTCGCCATCGCCCGCCAGTATGTCCATGCCCATCGCGGCCACCTGCGGCTCATCGACAGCCCGGCCGGGGCCTGCTTCCGCGCCACCTTCCCCCTCGCCGAGCGGACCCCATGAGCCCGGCCAAGATCCTGGTGGTGGACGACGATCCCGACCTCCTGCACCTGATCGGCGTGCGGCTCACCGCCGCCGGCTACGCCGTCTGCCTCGCCCGTTCCGGTGCCGAGGCCCTGGACCGGCTCCACGAGGAGCTGCCCCAGCTGGTGATCAGCGACATCCGCATGGAGGAGATGGACGGCCATGAGCTGTTCGCCCGCATCCACGCCGAGGCGCCGTCCCTGCCGGTCATCATGCTGACCGCCCACGGCACCATCCCCGACGCCGTGGCGGCGACCCAGCGCGGCGTCTTCAGCTTCCTCACCAAGCCCTTCAACGGCCAGGAACTGCTGGCCCGGGTCCAGGATGCCGTGTCCCTTTCTCCCGGCGGCGCCGCCGGCGCTCCGGCCGACTGGCGGCAGGACATCCATTCCGTCAGCCTGGCCATGGAGGAGCTGCTGCGCCAGGCCTTCCGGGTGGCCCAGGACGGCCGCGGCCTGCTCATCCAGGGCCCTCGGGGCGCCGGCAAGCGGGCCCTGGCCCGGGCCGTCCACCGGGCCGGGCCGCGGGCCGACCGGCCCTTCGTCGTCGTGGACTGCGCGGCGACGCCGCCGGAGGACATCGCCACCGTCCTCTTCGGTGACGGCGGCAGCGGCGGCGCCCTGGAACAGGCGGCGGGCGGCACCCTGCTGCTGGCCGAAGCCGGCAAGCTGCCGTCCGCCTGCCAGGCCAGGCTGCTGCCTGTCCTCAGCCGCCAGGATCCCCTCGACCGTGCCTTTGGCACCCCGGCGGCGGCTGGGGCGGCCGATGTCCGCATCATCGCCACCGCCACGGCGGCCCTGGAGGACGTGGTGGATGAAGGCCGCTTCCGCTCCGACCTCTACTACCTGCTGAGCGCCGCCGTCCTGTCTGTGCCCGCCCTGGAGCAGCGCCGGGACGACATCCCCGGGCTGGTGGCGCACTTCCTCCGCCTGGCCGGCGGCGGCCGGTTCATGTCGCCGGAAACCCTGGCCCTGCTCCAGGAGGCGGATTGGCCGGGCAATGTCCGGCAGCTGCGCAGCATCGTCGAACGGGCCGCCAGCGTCGCCGTCACCCCCGTCATCCCGGCCTCCCTGGTCAGGCGCATGCTGCGGGCCGAGGCCATGCAGGAAACGGAGGGGCTGGAGGAGGCCCGGCGCATCTTCGAGCGCCAGTACCTCATCAAGCTGCTCCAGTCCACCGCCGGCAATGTCGCCCAGGCGGCCCGGGTGGCCCAGCGCAACCGCACCGAGTTCTACAAGCTGCTGTCCAGGCATCACATCGACCCCACCGCCTTCAAGGGATAGCCCCATGGACATCGACGCCACCCTCGCCGCCGACGCCTGCCCGCTCCCCGCCCGGCCCCTGCGGCAGCGCCTGGGCGCCGTCCTGGCCAGGCTGGTGCCGCCCGTCCTCGTCGTCCTCCTGGCCCTGAGCGCCTGGCAGGTCCGGCAGGCGGCGCCCTACACCCCGGCCTCCGGCTTCGGCTATGGCCTCGGGGTGGTCGGCGGGTCCCTCATGCTGGCGCTGCTGACCTATCCCGTTCGCAAGCGGCTGCGCTTCCTCCAGGTCCTCGGCCCCCTCAAGCACTGGTTCCGCTTCCACCTCATGGCGGGCATCCTGGGGCCCCTGTTCATCCTCTACCACTCCACCTTCCACGTCGGCTCCTTCAATGCCGCCGTCGCCCTCTCTTCCATGCTCCTGGTGGTCGGCAGCGGCATCGTCGGCCGCTTCCTCTACCGCCGCATCCACCACGGCCTCTACGGCAGCCGCGCCACCCTGCAGGAACTGCAGAAGGCGGCGGCGGAGCGCCTCGAAGCCCTGCAGCCGGCGCTGGCGGCCATGCCGGCGATCCGGGGCGAGATGGAGCGCTTCGCCGCCCTGGCTGCCCGGCAGCCGGCGGGGCGCTGGCAGCGGGCGGGGCACTTCCTCGCCCTGGGCGCTTGGCGCCTGCTGGCGGCCCGCCGGGTGCGCCGCGCCCTCGCCGCCGGCGGCGCGGCGGCCTCCCGGGCCGACCTGGAGAGCCTGGCCGCAGTCCTCGACGCCACCCTCCGGGCCGGCCAGAAGAGCGCCCAGTTCGCCACCTACGAGCGGCTGTTTTCCCTGTGGCACGTCATCCACATCCCCTTCCTGTGGATGCTGCTATTCACGGCGATCATCCATGTCGTGGCTGTTCACGCTTACTGAAATCCTGCTGCTCGCCTGCCTGTGGACCGCGCCGCCGGCCGGCGCCCAGAACCTCGAATCGGCCCTCATGCCGGGCAGCGTCATTCAGGGCCATGCCAAGTACGAAGGGGACTGCGAGCAGTGCCACGTCCGCTTCGACCGCAGCGCCCAGCCGCGCCTCTGCCTCGACTGCCACAAGCCGGTCGCCGCCGACGTCCGCAACCGGGCGGGCTACCACGGCCGCCTGGCGGAGCGGGAGTGCCGGACCTGCCACACCGAGCACAAGGGCCGGGGGGCCAAGGTGGTCGCCCTGGACGAGAAGAAGTTCGACCATGCCGCCACCGACTTCGCCCTGCGGGGCAAGCACCAGCGGCAGTCCTGCTCTTCCTGCCATCGCCCCCGGGCCAAGCACCGGGACGCCCCCGGCGACTGCGCCGGCTGCCATCGCAAGGACGACAAGCACAAGGGCGGCCTCGGCCCCAAGTGCGAGAGCTGCCACAACGAGAATGTCTGGAAGGAGGCCCGCTTCGACCACGGCAAGACCCGCTTCCCCCTTCTCCTCAGCCATGCCGGCAGCAAGTGCGCCGACTGCCATCTCCAGGAGCGCTACGCCGACACGCCCCGGGACTGCAATTCCTGCCATCGTCCCGACGATGTCCACAAGGGCCGCTTCGGGCCGCGCTGCGACACCTGCCACAACGCCGGGGAGTGGAAGGCCCCCACCTTCCGCCACGACCGGGACACCCATTTCCCCCTCGTGGACCGGCACCGCCCAGTGAAATGCGCCAACTGCCACCAGGCTCCCCTCTACCGGGAGAAGACGCCGACCCGCTGCGTGGCCTGCCACCGCAGCGACGACACCCACCGGGGCAGCCTCGGGGAGAAGTGCGACAAGTGCCATAACGAGAAGGGCTGGAAGACGACCCGCTTCGACCACGACCGCGACACCGACTTCGCCCTGCGGGACAAGCACCGGGCCGCCAAGTGCGACAGCTGCCACCGGGACGCCGGACTGCGGGAGAAGCTGCCGACCCGCTGCTTCGCCTGCCATGAGCAGGACGATCGCGAGAAGGGCCACAAGGGGCGCTACGGCGAGAAATGCGGGAGCTGCCACGACGCGCGGGACTTCAAGCACCCCATCTTCGACCATGACAAGGACACCGCCTTCGCCCTCGCCGGCAAGCACCGCAAGGCCAAGTGCGACGCCTGCCACAAGGCGCCCCTCTACCGCAGCAAGACCGACAGCCGGTGCCACGCCTGCCACAAGGACGACGACGTCCATTTCGGCAGCCTCGACCTCGATTGCGGGCACTGCCACGTCGCCTCGGACTGGCGCCGCATCATCAACCGGGAACTGCTGCCGCCCGACCTCCTGGGCCTGCCGCCCGGCACCGCTCCCAAACGATGAACAACTTTCCCCTCTGGCTGACCTACGCTTTCCCCCTGTCCCTGGTGCTCGCCATCTACCTGCACCGCCGGCGGCGCCGCGAGGCCTGGTCCAGGGCGATTCTGGAGCAGTCGGTGGCGAGCGGCATGACGGAGCCGGCTAACCTCCATCCGGTGGTGGACCCGGCGCTCTGCATGGGAGCGGGAGCCTGCACCCGGGCCTGCCCCGAACAGGCCCTGGGCATCGTCAACGGCAAGGCCCACCTGGTGAATCCGACGGTCTGCATCGGCCATGGCGCCTGCGCCGCCACCTGCCCGGTGGAGGCCATCAAGCTGGTGTTCGGCACGGCCCGCCGGGGCGTCGACATCCCCTACGTCAAGCCGAGCTTCGAGACCAATGTGCCGGGCATCTTTATCGCCGGCGAGCTTGGGGGCATGGGCCTGGTGCGCAAGGCCGCCGAGCAGGGCCGCCAGGCCATGGAAGCCATCGCCCGGGACTACCGGAGCCGGGGCGAGGAACTGGATGTGGTCATTGTCGGCGCCGGCCCGGCCGGCCTCTCGGCCACCCTGGGGGCGATGGAGAAGAAGCTGCGCTTCGTCACCCTGGAACAGGAGGATTCCCTGGGCGGGACGGTGTACCACTACCCCCGCAACAAGATCGTCATGACCCAGCCGGTGACCCTGCCCCTGGTGGGCAAGGCGAAGCTGGGGGAAATTTCCAAGGAATCCCTGCTGGCCTTCTGGCAGGGCGTCGTGGACCGGGTCGCCATGCCCGTCAGTTTCCGGGAGCGGGTGGAGAAAATCGAGGCCGCCGAGGGCGGCTTCCTGGTCAGGACCGGGGGCTCCAGCTACCGCACCCGCGCCGTGCTCCTGGCCATCGGCCGCCGGGGGACGCCGCGCAAGCTCGATGTGTCGGGGGAGGAACTGCCCAAGGTGGTCTATCGCCTCGTCGACCCGGAGCAGTACCGGGAGCAGCGGGTGCTGGTGGTGGGGGGGGGCGACAGCGCCATCGAGGCCGCCGTCGCCATCGCCGCCGAAGCGGGGACCACGGTGACCCTCTCCTACCGGGGCGAAGCCTTCGGCCGGGTCAAGCAGAAGAACCGGGACAACCTGGCCGCGGCCGAGGATGCCGGGCGCGTCGAGGTCATCCTCAATTCCGTCGTCAGGCGCATCGAGCCCGGCGGCGCCGTCCTGGAGCAGGGCGGCCGGACGCTGGAACTCGGCAACGATGCGGTCATCGTCTGCGCCGGCGGCATCCTGCCCATGCCGATGCTGAAGGAGATCGGCATCCGGGTGGAAACCAAGTTCGGCAGCGAATGACCCGGAGGGACAGAGGTCGCTGCCGACAAGGGATCAGAGCCTGTAGCCGACCGTGACCCAGACCATCGGGTCGCGCTGCAGGGTGTCGGACTGGGACCGGCCTCCCTCGGTGCGCCAGGCGACGGCGATGTTGCCGTTCCAGGGACCCTCCTGGAAGCGCAGGCCGAGGCCGGCGCCGGCGATGTCCCGTTGATTGGAGGCCGGGGTCCACGGCTTGGCATTGATGCGCACGGCGCCGGCGTCGTAGAAGGCGTAGGGGGCGAAGGCTCCCAGGGCGTAGCGCAGCTCCACCTGGGCCAGCCAGCCCTTGTCGCCGTACCCTTCTCCCACCGGGTAGGCGCGGACGCCATTGGGGCCGCCGAGCCCGAAGCCTTCCGACGAGTCGAGGTTGCCGTCGGCCCACTGCCCGCTCAGGCGGCCATAGGCGGTGAATCCGGCCGGCAGGGCCTGCAGGCGGCCGATATCGAGGTTGAATTTGCTGAAGTCGCCGTTCTTGCGGGCGGTAGTCTGGTCGATGGCCTTCTGGTTGCTGTCCAGATGCAGGCGGCCCGGGGTCCAGGTGGCGGTGCCGAAGGTGACTGCGCCGCCGCCCAGGCTGTCCCGGAAGTCGAACTGCAGGCCGAGGGGCAGGCTGTCGCTGTACTTGTCGTCGGTGGTGCCGGTGGCTCCCTTCCTGTCCTCCAGGTCCTTGTGCTGGTAGTTCAGGGCCACGGTCGCGTTGGCCCGCTGGGAGCGCAGCAGGGGATAGGACAGGCCGGCGGTGGTGACCTTGGCGGTGCCGGTGGCATCGAGGACGGCGAACTGCTTGCCCAGCTCGTAGTAGGTATGGGCATAGCCGACCTGGCCGCGCAGGCCGCTGGCGCCCAGGGGCAGGCTGTAGGACAGGGAGCCCAGCCACAGGTGCTCGTCGGTGAGCAGGCCGTGGAACTGCACCTGGTCGCCGAACAGGAAGGGGCTGTCGGCCTGCAGGTCGGCGCGGGCCCGGTACTCGCCGTTGTAGCGGTTGCCGTGGTTGTCGAGGCCGACCTCGCCGCTCACTGTCCTTTCCCGGGTGACGCGGACATTGAGGTCGCCGGTGCCGAGCTCCTGGCCCGGACGGATGACGGGGACCGCCTTGATGCCCGGCTGGTCGTCGAGGAGGAGCGTCGCCCGCTCCAGCGCCCGGCTCTCGATCACACCGCCCGGCTGCAGGCTGGAGAGGAAGCGCCGGGTGCCGGCAAACAGTTGCTCGTCGCCCTCGGGCTGGATGCGGCCGTACCGGCCTTCCACCACCTCGACCTGCAGCCGCCCGTCGCTGACGGGCTGCGGCGGCAGGTAGGCACGGGCGAAGGGGTAGCCCGCCCGGCGGTAGTGTTCCGAGACGAGATTGGCGACTTCCCACAGGCCGGCGAGGTCCAGGGGACGGCCGATGGCGTCGGCCACCGCGGCCGCCAGTTCGGCATCGGTGAAGATGGTGTTGCCGTGGAAGGCGACCGTTTTCAGGGGCACGGTCATGCCGCCCGGCGCGGGCTTGGTGGCCATGGGGCCGGTGATGCTCAGGGGCGCCGACGGCCGGGGCGGCTGCAGCGGGGGCTGTTCCTGCTGCAGGGCGCGGCCCGCATCCGGGGCGACCTGGGCATGGGCCAGGGAGGTCAGGGCCACGGATGCGGCGATCGACAGCTTGGTCAGTTTGGACATGGAGATTCTCAGAAATTCGAGGTGGTGTTCGGGGAGGACAGGGGCACGCCGCTGCCACCGACGCCGCTGGGCAGGTTGATGCCGCCGTCGACCACGAAGACCCGCATGAAGCCTGCCACATCGGCTCCGCCCGCCGCTGCCGGCAGGACGGAGGGGGCGCCTCCGCTGCTTACCGGGTTGGATGACGTGGTGCCGGGGGCATCGTTGTGGCCCACTTCCACCAGGACCAGGCCGCCGGTGGAACCGGGCGGCGTCACGCTCGGTGCCGGGTTGCTGTTGACCGGCGGGACGACTGGCGGCTGGGTGGTCTGGGGTAGGCTGATGGCGGTGGTCAGCGCCACCGGCTGCTGGTCCACGGTCAGGGTGCCGTCCACATAGTGGATGTCGTAGTTGCCGGAAGCCAGGCCGGAGACCTTCAGGCTGTAGCTGCCGGGATTGACCGCCCCCTGGGCGCTGCCGCCGTAGGCCAGGGCGCCGCCGAGATCGCTCTCGGACTCGCCGGCCACGAAGCCGTTGTAGGTCACGCCATTGCCGCCGCTGAAGGCCAGGCCGTCGTAGGTCTTGGCGGCATCCCTGGCGGTGGCGGTGAGGCTCGCCTTGCCGACGGCGAGGGTGCCGTTCACGTAGGTGATGTCGTAATTGCCCGAGGTCAGGCCGGAGGCGCTCAAGGTGTGGGTGCCGGCATTGACGGCGCCCTGGGCGCTGCCGCCGTAGGCCAGGGTGCCCCCCAGGCTGGCGGCGGAATCCCCGGCCACGAAGCCGCTGAAGGTCACGCCGTTGCCGCCGTTGAAGGCCAGGCCGTCGTAGGTCTTGGCGGCGTTATTGGCGGTGGCGGTGAGGGCCGCCTTGCCGACGGCGAGGGTGCCGTTCACGTAGGTGATGTCGTAGTTGCCCGAGGTCAGGCCGGAAGCGCTCAGGGTGTAGGTGCCGGCATTGACGGCGCCCTGGGCGCTGCCGCCGTAGGCCAGGGTGCCCCCCAGGCTGGCGGCGGAATCCCCGGCCACGAAGCCGCTGTAGGTCATGCCGTTGCCGCCATTGAAGGCTTGGCCGTCGTAGGTCTTGGCGGCGGCGTTGGCGGTGGCGGTGAGATTGGCCCTGGCCACGGTCAGCGTCCCGTCGTGATTGGCCACGGCATAGCCCAGGCCGTTGGCGAGGCCGCTCACGGAGATGGCATGGCTGCCGGCGTTGACCGCCCCCTGGGAAGCGCCGCCGTAGGCCGCCGTGCCGGTGAGGACGGCGTCGGTGTCGCCATTGACGAAGCCGGTGGCGCTGAAGCCGTTGCCGCCGCTGAAGGCCTGGCCGTCGTAGGTCTTGCCGGCGTCGGCGGCGGTGATGTCGATGGTCGGCTGGGCGCGGTAGATGGCGTAGAGGCCGCTGCCCAGGGCAGTGGTGAAGCCCGTGGCGCTCTCGTCGCTGTTGTAGCGGAAGCGCCCGCTGCCGGAACCCACCAGGCTCGTGAGGCCGGTGCTGTCATCGACGCTGCCGGTGTAGAGCGTGACGCGGCCGCCAGCGCCGGTGGACAGGACGGGGGTGCCGCTGACCAGGATGTTGCCGCCGGCCCCGTTGCCCGCAGCCATGGCCTTGCCGGCGTTGAGGACGATGGCGCCGGCGGAGCCGTCGGCGGTGGTCAGGTTCTGGGCGACGGTCAGGTTGGCCGCGTTGGTGGCCACGTTGATGGTGCCGGTCGCGTCGATGCCGCTCACGCCGCCGATGGTGCCGATGAGGAGATCGACGTCGTTGTTCAGGAAGCTCAGGCTGGCCGCGTTGGTGGCCGCCAGCCGCCCGACCTTGTGGCCGCTGCCCGAGGCCAGGTTGTAGGTGGTGCCGAGGCCGTTGAGTAGCAGGTCGGCGGCGGTGACGACGCCGGAGCCGCCCACCGTGGCGCCGCTGGTCACCGTGTTGATGGTGACGGCGCTGGCGGTGAGGTCGCCGGCCAGGTTGAGGGCACCGCCCGTGTAGGTCTGCGTGCCGGTGGTGTTGATGCCGGCCAGGGTGATGGCGCCGTTGCCGCCGATGTTGTGGGTGCCGCCCTTGGCGGTGGTCACCACCAGGCTGCCCAGGGCCGTGCCGCCGCCGCTGCCGCCGGCGATGTTCACCGCCCCGCCGTTGTGGGTCCAGGCCAGGGTATTGGTCGGCGCATCGGCATAGCCGTCGCCGGTCGCCGTGCCGGTGTCGATGGTGAGGGTCTTGCCGGCGGCCGTGGCTCCCAGTCCGCCGTTGATGGTCACGGCGCCGGCCGTGCCGGTGGCGGCGTTGCTGGCGGACGACCAGGTGTCGATGGTGAGGTCGTTGGCGATCCGCACGTCGCCGTTCAGGGTCACGGCCGACTGGTTGGTGGCCAGGTTGCCGTACAGGGTGATGGTGCCGCCGTTGTAGGTCTGGCTGCCGGTGCCGGTGGCCTGGGCGGTGCTGACCGCCGGCAGGGCGATGCTGCCGGCGCTCCCGCCGCTGCCGCCGGTGGTGGTGACGGTGATCGCCGAGAGGCTGGCGGCATTGTGGTTGTAGGTGCCGTAGAGATCGACATTGCCGCCGTTCTTGCCGGCCGCCGTGGTCGCCGTGTTGAGGGTCAGGGAGCCCCAGTAGTAGGGGTTGAAGGCCTGGCCGGCGAAGGAGATGTTGCCGCCGTTGTTGGTGTTGCCCTGCTCGGTGTCGATGGTCAGGGCGCCGGACTGGACATAGGTGTTGCCGGTGGCCGAGAAATCGCCGTTGACCAAGTAGCTGGAGCCGTAGACGTAGAGCCCGCCGTCATTGGTGTTGGCCGAGCCCTTGCTGGTGAGCGTCAGGCCCGACAGGTAGCTGCCGGCGGCGTTGCCGGCATTGCCGTAGAAGTAGATGCCGCCGCCGCCGTTGGTGGAGGAGCTGCTGTCCACGGTCAGGGAATAGGGCCCGGTGCCGGAGACGTTGCTGTAGACATAGATCTGCCCCGCCGCGCCGGTGGAGGCGCTGTTGCCGCTGTCGTCGGCGTTGCTGTCGATGCGCAGGGACCGCAGCAGGGCGATGTTCTGGGCGCCGCCTGCCGTCAGGTTGATGTTGCCGCCGTTGGTCAGGAGGTCGGCGTTGAGCCGCAGGCCGTTGCCGCCGTACAGGGTGTAGTTGCCGCTGCCCAGGGCAACGCCGTCCACCTGGATGGTGCGGCCCGGGGCCTGCAGGTTCCAGTTGCGGTTGTTGGCGGAGAGATTGACCTTGGTGGCGTCGATGCTGACGAGGCTGCCGCTGTCGGAGAAATTGACGTCGTCGGCGCCGGCCAGGTCCACCGCCACGTTCTGGGCGGCCGAAGCGCCGTTGAGGGTGACGTTGATGGACTTGAAGTGGTTGGCGGTCAGTTCCCTGATGGCGATGTCGCCCCGGTAGGAACTCAGGGTCAGGGTGTTGTTGGTGCTGGTTCCGCCCTTGGCGAATTCGAGGTCGGCGATGCCGGCGGGCACCAGGCTGGTGTTGTAGACATTCAGTGAAACGTCGCCGGCGGTGACTTCGGCCTGCCCGTCGAAGGGGTTCTTGCCGAAGATGGCCTTGCCGCCGACGGTGACGGTGTTGGCCGGGCTGACCGAGAGATTGAAGGCGCCGGCGCCCAGGTTCACCGAATTGGTGTCCAGTTCGATGGCGCCCTGGACGGTGTTCAGGGTCGCCGAGCGCCCGGACAGCGAGGTGTCGATGCCCGAGGTGGTGGTGAAGTCGCTGCCGTTGCTGGGGCCGCCGCCGATGGTGGGAACGTGGATGCCGTCGGCGTCGGTGGTGTAGTCGATGTGATCGCCGGTGGACCACAGCACGTGGTGTTCGCCGCTGGTGTTGCGGTTGGTGATGTTGACGCTGCCGATGCTGTTGTCCACCACCTTCACGAAAGTGGAGCCGCCCGAGTTGTCGAGATTCAGCAGGGAGCCGCTGCCCAGGTCCAGGGGCGCGGAGCTCGAGCCGATGTTCGGGGATGTCAGGTACAGCTGCATCGACTTGATGTCCGCCGTGCTGTCGGGGGAGGCGCCGCTCAGCGCCGTGGTGCCGTAGGCGGAGAAACTGGCCCAGTAGGAGGCCATGCCCCAGTTCTGCTTGTAGTAGGTGCCGGTGCCCTGGTAGTAGTAGGACACGGCCGAGCCGGTATCCACCGAGTTGTTGGCGAAGGTGATGTTGGGCGCCGTGACCGCGACGCTGGTGGGGAAGACGGTCGGGTCGGTGCCCTGGGGGGTCGAGGTGTAGGAGCCGCTCTGGCCGGGGACGCCGCCGGTCTTGACGTCGCCGGTGCCGATGGCCAGGACGCCGCTGCCGTCGGTGTTGAGCAGGATATGCCCGGTGCCGCCCTGGTCCCCCATGATCTGGATGTTCTGGGTGGCGCTGGCCTGGCCGCCCACCGTCACATCCACCTTGCTGAAAATCTGGACGCCGATCTCGTCCACGTAGGAATCGCCGGCGGTGTTGGTCAGGAAGAGGGTACGGGCGGTGTTGGCGAAGGTCTTGTTGCTGTACGTCGGGTTGCTCACCAGCCCGTAGGGATCGGCCGGCCCGGAGATGCGGATGGGCGCGCCGGGGCCGCCGATGGCCGGGGCGGAGAGCCGGGTGTCCACCGAGGTGACGATGTCGGCGATGGTGGAACTGCCGTTGGCGGAGGTGATGCTGCCGTTCGCGCTGCTCAGGCCGAGGTACTGGGTATTGGGGTAGGTGAGGTAGTAGTAATAGGTCTGGTTGCCGCTGTTGAAGTAGCGGTAGGACTCGTTGTACGCGGATTTCAGGGCATAGGTCACGGCCTGGGCGCTGTTGTCGGGCAGGGTGATGTTGCCCTTGACGGCGATCACCAGGTTGCCCGTGCCGGCGTCGATGTAGCTGCCGCTGGCCATGGTGAAGTCCTGGGCCGTGGCAGCGACCGTGTCGTAGGTGCCAGAGACGCTGCCGACGTAGAAGTTGCCGTCCTTGGTCACCACCCGGCCGGCCGGGCCGAAGGAGATGCTGCCGGCGCCGGAATTGTCCTGGTCGGCCACCAGCACGACGTTGAGGCGGCCGCCGGTGGAGGTGATGGCCTGATTGATGTTGATGTCGTTGTGGGCCTTCAGGGTCAGGGTGGTGCCGGAACCCGCGCCGCCGGTCTTGGTGATGGCGTCGTTCACAGTGATGTCGCCGACGCCCGTCGACGGCGCGCTGCCATAGGCCGTGCCGCTGCTGCTCCCGCCGGTCCCGTAGGTGCCGTTGGTGGTGTCGATGGTGACATTGGTGGAATTGAGCGCCGTGGCGATGGTGGCGCCGGTGATGTTGCCGCCGCTGGCGGCGATGGTCACGTCGTAGGGGTCGATCAGCCAGTGGCCGGTGGCACCCTGGCTCGCCGCCGTGGTGACCTTGATGTCCGGGCGGATGTCCACGGTGGCGGCGCTGGTTTCGATTGCGCCGCCGTCTCCCCCCCTGGGGGCGCTGGCGTCCAGGGTTCCGCCGACCGTGATGCGGTCCTTGTCCATGCCGCCGAGGAGATAGATCTGGCCCTTTTCACCGGTGGCCAGGGTCTGGGCCTCGATGACGCCGGTGTGGTTGATAACCGTGCTCGCCAGGTCCCCCGCCGCCTTGGCCGTCAGATAGACCAGGCCGCCGTCGGCCTTGATGGCGCCGCCCTGCTGGATGAGGGCGTCGATGGCGCCCTGCTCGACCTCGATCTTCACCGGCCCGCCCAGGTCCAGGGTGACCTTGCTGCCGGCGCCGATCAGCACATTGCCGCCCTGGGCGGTCAGGGAGCCGTCGTTGACGATCCGGGCGGCGATCAGGGCGATGGCGCCCCCCTTGGCGGCGGTGATGTTGCCCTGGTTGATGATGGCGTTGCTGCTGGCGCCCTCGAACCGGTAGTTGCCCGCCAGGAAGTCGGCGGTGCTCAGGTTGAGGGTGGAAGCCACCAGGCCGCCCACATTGACCTGGGCGGTCGGGGTGAACAGCACGCCGTTGGGATTGACCAGGAAGACCTGCCCGTTGGCGTTCAAGGCCCCCTGGATGACGGAGACGTCGGAGCCGAGCACCCGGTTGAGCGCCACGGCAGAGGCCGAGGGCTGGACGAAATTGACGGCATGGCCCTGGCCGATGGAGAAACCCTGCCAGTCGATCGCCATCTTGGCGGTGTCCTGGCGCACCGTCATGGTGGCGCCGGATTGGCTGATGCCGCCGGAGCCCGCCACGACCTGTCCGCCGCTGGGCAGGTCCGCGGCGCCGGCCGCGCCGGCAAGCAGCCCGCCGGCCATGAGGACGGCCGCCGCCCGAGCCGCCGCGCCTCCCCCCTTGCGCCGGCTGGCGGTGCTTTCCGCTACCGCGACGAGGCGTCCCTGGGAATGACTCCAGACGAGACGATATACATGGTTCAACGAAGACTTTCTCATGGGGGACCCGGGCGAAGTAGTAGGTTTGGGGTATTGCGCAACGCGGCGACGTGTGCATCGTACTTTGAAAGAGGCGGCGGCCCGGGGCTCTTTTTTTGCGTAATGATGTGGGTCAACGACAAATTTCGCGTTTTGTGCAACAGGGCGTCGAATACCCCTATTTACAGCCCGGATTAGCAGGCGGCCTGCCCCGGTGCCCGAGTTCCCGATGGGTCCCCACTGGGCTGGCCCTCCCAAGCTGACCGAGCTTCCGAAACCAGCCTCGGGGGGCGGAAAATCAAATGACGCCGGCGGTCAGTCAGTAGGCGAGGGGGGCGTGCACCGGGAAGCCGGCGGCCCGCAGCTTGTCGCTGCCGCCCAATCCCGGCAGGTCGATGATGGCGGCGGCCTCGACCACGTCGGCGCCGAGGCGCTGGAGCAGGCGGGCGGCGGCCAGCATAGTGCCGCCGGTGGCGATCAGGTCGTCCACCAGCAAGACCTTTTCCCCGGGGCGCACGGCGTCGGTGTGCATCTCGATGGCGCTGGTGCCGTATTCCAGGGCGTAGGACTCGCCGATGCTCTCGAAGGGCAGCTTGCCGGCCTTCCTTACCGGCACGAAGCCGGCGCCCAGGGCGTGGGCCAGCACCGCCCCGAGGATGAAGCCGCGGGCGTCGATGCCCGCCACCAGTTCGATGCCGGCGTCCCGGTAGCGGTCGATGTAGTGGTCGCAGAGGGCCCGGAAGGCGCGTGCGTCCTGGAGCAGCGGGGTGATGTCCCGGAAACCCACCCCGGGGCTCGGGAAGTCGGGCACCGTGCGGACGTACTGGCGCAGGGACGGGAGGTCGGGAAGCGAGGCGGGGCTGGAGGTCATGGTCAGGCCGATGGGGGGAGGAGGACGAGGGCGATGATACCCACCATCGGCCGCCGTCTGCGAGGGGACGGAGTCGGCGGTTCTGCAACAAAAATTCCCGGCGGCTGGCTAAACCGAGCCGGGGCCGGGCCAAATCCGTTAACCTGTGGGTCGCTTCCCCGGAGACACGCACCATGGCGGTGATCGAAGTACGTCATCCCCTCGTCAGGCACAAGGTCGGCCTCATGCGCGCCGACCCCATGAGCACCAAGAAATTCCGCGAACTCACGGTCGAGCTGGCGCGGCTGCTGACCTACGAGGCCTGCGCCGACTTTCCCCTCGAGAAGACCACGGTCCAGGGCTGGGCCGGGCCGGTGGAGGTGGAGCAGATCGCCGGCAAGAAGGTGACGGTGGTGCCCATCCTGCGGGCCGGCCTCGGCATGCTGGACGGCGTCCTCGACCTCATTCCCAGCGCCAAGGTCAGCCTGGTGGGCATCGCCCGCAACCACGATACCCTGCTGCCCGAGCCCTATTTCGAGCGCTTCGTCGGCAAGCTGGACGAGCGCCTGGCCCTCATCGTCGATCCGATGCTGGCCACCGGCGGCTCCCTGGTCGCCACCATCGACATGCTGAAGCGGGCCGGCGCCCGGCGGGTGCGGGCCATCTGCCTGGTGGCGGCGCCGGAGGGCATCGCCGCCCTGGAGCGCGCCCACCCGGACGTGGACTGCTACGTGGCGGCCATCGACAGCCACCTGGACGAAAACGGCTACATCATCCCCGGGCTCGGGGACGCCGGCGACAAGATCTTCGGCACCAAGTAGGCGGCCCAGCCCCGGCCTCAGCGGGCGTCGGCCCCGGGCTGGGCGCCGGCGCCGAGGTCGTAGCCCTCCTCCCGGAAGAGGCGCAGGCAGGCATCCACCACCGCCGGGTCGTAGCGGGAGCCCCGGTAGCGCTCGATCTCCTCCAGGGCGGTGGCGATGCCCAGGCCCGGCCGGTAGGGCCGGTAGAGGGCGATGGCCTCGACCACGTCGGCCACGGTGATGATGCGGGCCCCCAGCATGATGCCGTCCCCGGCCAGGTGCCGGGGATAGCCGGAGCCGTCCAGGTGCTCGTGGTGCTGGTACACCATCTCCGCCACCGGCCAGGGGAAATCCACGTTCTTGAGGATCTCGTATCCCACCTCCGGGTGGGCGCGGATGAGGGCGAACTCGATTTCCGGCAGGCGCCCCGGGTAGCTCAGGATTTCCGCCGGCACGTGGATCTTGCCGATGTCGTGGATGGAGGCGGTCAGGCGGATGCCGTGGATGGTGTCCTCGGGCAGGCCCAGGGCCGCCGCCAGCCGGCCCGCCAGGTCCGCCACCCGGCGCTGGTGGCCGGCGGTGTAGGGGTCCCGCTTCTCGATGGTGGCCGCCACCGCCTGGATGGCGTCCTCCATGCTCTTGTTGAGGCGCACCAGGTTGCGCCGGCTTTCCTCCTCCAGCCGCACCTGCTCGCTGACGTCCCGCAGGGCGCCGTCCCAGACCGGGCGGCCTGCCTCGCCGGTGGCCAGGAGGGCGTCGGCCAGCAGGTAGCGCAGGGCGCCGTCCGGCCCCGCCCAGCGCAGCCGCAGATGCAGGCGCTGCCCCGGCTGGCCGGCGGCGAGGGCGGCGGCCAGGGCTTCCCGGTCCTCGGTCGCCAGGCCGGAGAAGAGCAGGCCGGCATCGGCCACCAGGGCTTCGGCGGGCAGGCCGAGGGCGGCCCGGGCGCCGCCGCTGGCGTAGCCGAATCGCCATTGGTCGCCGCCGTCTACCAGTTCGAAGAGCAGTTCCGGCACATTGTCGGCCATGGTCAGGAAGCGGTGCTGGGAGGCGATGCGGTCCAGGGTGGTCTCGATCAGCCCGGCCAGGGCCAGGTAGAGGTCGAGGCTGGCCCGGGAAAAGGCGGCCAGGCCCCGGTGGGCCACCAGCATGACGTAGCCGGTGCGCTGGCGCTCCCGCCCCAGGGGCAGGAGCACCGCCCCGTGGGGGTCGGGCAGGGCCAGGGTCTCGGTGGTCAGGAAGCCGCTCTCGAACACCGTCGCCACCGCCTCGGCCGCCACCTCGAGGCCGGAACAGGCCGGCTCGCAGTGCATGAAGCGGATGCCGCCCTCGGGCTCCCGGACCGCGAAGGCCACCAGGTCGGCGCCGTAGAACCGGCGCACCAGCCGGCCGAGCTGGGGCCAGAGGTCTTCGTAGGAGACGATGCCCGCCAGGTACTGGGCAGTGCGCACCACCGCGTCGACGGGGTCGCGGGTTTCAATGGGCAGCGGGGTCATGGCTCGGCCCCCAGGGGCTGGAGATAGAGGTTGGCGAGGAAGGCGTCGTCGAATTCCGACACCCGGGCGAGGTTCACCAGCCGCGCGGCCTCGCGGCAGCGCCGCAGCTCCTGCCCTGCGGCAGAGGAAAGCAGCAGGCCGGCGGCGCCGGCCAGGGCGGTGTTGCCGGCCAGCTCGATGGCATCGGCGGGCAGTCGGGGCAGGAGGCCGATGGCCTGGGCGTTGGCGATGTCCAGGTTGCGGCCGAAGAGCCCGGCGGCCACGACCCGTCGCAGGTCCCCCACGGCGATCCCGGCCTGGGCGCAGAGGACGGCGATGCCGGCGCCGATGGCGGCCTTGGCCCGCTGCAGGGCGTCTACGTCCCGCCAACCGAGGCTCAGGGTCTCGTCTCCCACCGGCACCGGCAGGGCTTCGGCGCCATCGGCGAACCTGCCGGTAACGGTCAGTCGGGCGGAGCGGCGCAGGCAGGCCACCAGGTCCACCAGGCCGGAGCCGCAGAAGCCCCGGGCCCGGTCGGCGCCGAAGATGGCGCAGACAGGCCGGCCGGCGGCGTCGGCGCTCACCCGGTAGACGGCCCCCGCCTCG
>DATFAA010000080.1:0-6509 GCA_035255045.1 Rhodocyclaceae bacterium
GAAGGGGAAGATCCCATGATCAAGGTGATCCACGCCCTCCTCGACCATGCCGCCGAGACCGACCGGCGGCTGGCCCTGCTGCTCAAGGAACGGGAGGGCCCGGGAGCGCCAGGCGACAAGCCCGAGGCCTCCCCGGAAATCGCCGCCAGCATCCTCCAGCCCCCATCCCGCTAGCCGGCGAGGCGCTGGCGCTCGGCGCCCCACTCCTGCTGCTGCAGCCACTGCACGACGATGGCCTCGACCTGGTGCCGGGCCGTCTGGGCCGAAAAGGTGTGGTCGGCTTCCGTCAGCAGGGCACGGCGCACTCCCTTGCGCTCCAGCAGCCCGGTCCAGCCGGGGTCCGATTTGGCATATTCCATGAACTCCTTGGCCACGTAGTCCTGGCCGCTCAGCACCACCAGGATGGCCCCGGGGAACTTGCGCCAGGCCTCGGCCATGGCGGCCTGGAAGGAGCGCCGGGCCGGCGCCGCCCCCTGGCCGGCCCGGGACAGGCGGACGGTGCGCCAGAGGCCGAGGAGGGACTTGCCCACCGCCAGCTCGCCGCGCAGCAGCTTGGCCCAGAACTCCCGCTGCAGCAGGCGCTGGCCGTAGTAGTGCTTGACCTGGGTGCGGGCCAGGGTGGTCTCCGAACGCACCCATGGGTTGGCCAGGACCAGCCCGTCCACCCGCCCGTCCGCCGTTTCATGGCAGTAGAGCAAGGCGGCCGAGGCGCCGTCGCACAGTCCCCACAGGACGACCCGGCCCACCTCCGGGCAGGCATCCAGGAGGGCGTTGATGGCGGCGCCGATATCCTGCCCGGCGGCTTCGAAATTCCGCGCCTCGCCGCCGCTGTCTCCCATGCCCCGGTAGTCGAAGCGCAGGACCGGGTATCCCGCCGCCGCCAGGGCCCGGGCCAGGAGTACGAACTGCCGGTGGCTGCCGGCCCGGTACTGGGGCCCGCCGACGACGATGACGACGCCGATGGCCGAGCTGCGCTCCGGCCTTGCCAGGATGCCGACCAGCTCGTCGCCGGCGCAGGGGAAGACGAGGGGTTGCTCGATGTATTTCATGGGCAGGCCTCCTCCAGGGTTTCCAGGGTGGCGTCCAGCAGGGCCGGACACTCGGTGGTTTCCACCGTCTGCCAGAAGTGCTGGCCGCCGACCACCCGCTCCCGGACCTGGTGGCCGGCCTGGCGCCAGGCCTCGAGGCACTTCCGGGAAGCCGGGGCGAGGCTGGCTTCGGCCTGGGCGCTCAACTCCAGCCATTCCGTCCGGCCGGGCCGGCCGGGGGGCGCCAGGTCGGCTTCCTCGAGGCCGGCCGCCAGGGCGGGGGACAGGACATAGCCCGCGACCTCCACCGCCTTGCCTTCCGCCAGGAGCTGGCGCAGGGCCCGGGTCATGCCCCTGGATTCCCCGTCCGCCAGGGCGGCGGCCAGCTTGAGGCGAAGGAACTGCTGGAGATAGAGCTTGCCGGAGACCGTCGGCTGCCAGAACAGGAAATTCACCGGCCCCGCCAGCTCCCGGGCGGCGGCGGCGGCAACCAGGCAGCCGGTGCGCAGGCCCCACAGCCACAGGGGAGCGGCGCTGCGCCGGCCCAGCCAGGCGACGGCCAGCCGCACGTCCTCCAGCCAGGCGTTCCAGTCGGCATCGTCGAAATTCCCCGAGCTGTCGCCGCAGCCCAGGAGGTCGACCTGCAGTACGGCGTAGCCGGCCGCCGCCAGCCGGCGGGCCTGGAGGGCCGCCATGCGCCGGGACTTGTTCATCTCCTCGGCGAAGGGATGGACGAAGACCACGGCGCCCCGCTCCCGCCCCGCCACCGGCGGCGGGTGGAAAAGGCAGAAGCGCTGGCCGCCGGCGGCGGGCAGGAAGAAGGCCTCGATCGCCATGCGGTTCCCTCAGCCCTCGACCTTGGCGAGGACGAAGCCGTGCAGGGCGCCGACGGTGGCGAAGGTGCTGCCGTCGATCTCGTCGTCGTCCACGACGAAGCCGAAACGCTCCTCCAGGAGGTTGATGACGGCCACCACCGCCATGGAATCCAGTTCCGGCACGGCCCCCAGCAGGGGCGTCTCGTCGCCGAAGGCGCCGGCCCTGCCGTCCAGGCCCAATACCTCGTCAAGAACCTCAAGGACTTGCTGTCTGATAACCACGAAACCTCCCGTCTGCTGAGTGAGTCGGCGCCGTTCAGGGCTGCGCCGCGGTCCCTGGGTCGGCCCCGGGCCGCAGGAGGCGGCGCCAGGGCCGGGAAAGGTCGCCGGCGAGGGCCGCGGCGGCCAGGCCGAAGCCGCGCAGCGACCGGGGATTGCAGGCCAGCAGGCCGATGCGCTCCCGGCGGCTGTCCACCCAGGAGCGCTTGTAGCCGTCGTCGCCGGTCAGGAAATCGATCTCGGCCACCCGGTCCACTTCCAGGCTGTGCCTGAACATGTGGGCGGTGAGCACGGTCCCGGCGGACCAGCGGGAATACTGCTCGTCGTAGGCGAGCTTGAAGATGTTGGCCCGGCCGTTCACCGTGAACCAGAACTGGGCGGCCACCGGGATCTTCCCGACCCACGCCAGACCCAGGCGCAGCCAGCCCCGGTGGGCGCACACCCGGGCCCAGCTGCGGACGAAGCGGGGATAGGCTTCGGGCTCCTTCCAGCTGCGGCCATAGACCCGGTCGTAGGCGTCCAGGGCTGCCTCCAGGCCATGGCTGTCGGTGACGATCTCGAGGCGGGCGTCGGATTCCGGGGCCTCGAACCGCCTGCCCTTGCGCAACCAGGTGTGATGCAGCCGGGAGTCCCGGCCGGCCATGTAGTCCTCGAAGGACAGCCCCTGGCACTTGAGATGCCAGTTGCCGAAGGCGAAGTAGCGCCGCACGTACCAGCCCCGGCGGGCGAAGGCCCGTTCCAGGGACCGGGTGTCAGCGGCATCCCCGTCCAGGGGAGCGAGCTGGACCGAGGCGCAGGCCGACTGCCGCTCCGTCAGCTTGTCCACCAGGGCGCCGATGGCGGCCTCCCGACCCCGAGCCGAGCTGACGACGGGCGAATACAGGGAGGTGTAGCAGTTGGCCAGGGCCAGGTGGCGGTGGGGCGCCCGCCCATCGGCGTAGAGGAGCATGAGGCTCTCCCCGTCGCCGACGCAGTCGGGCACGGTGAACACCCAGTCGTCGGCGGCGACCTGGTCGATGAAGTGCATGATCCAGGCGGCGGAGGCAAAGGGATTGGCCGGCTCCGCCGCATCGAACATCGCCCGGCGCTGCCGGACGAAATGCAGCGCCTCCGCCTTGTTCAGGCAATGGATGGCCGTGCGCGGGCGATGCCGCGCCGGCGAAAGCCCCCCCCCGCCCTTGAGAACGGAACCAAGAAACACGTTGCCCTCCGATCCGATCCATGTCCGGTGTGGTCGTCGGCCCTCACCTTAGCCGCCGGCGAAAGGGTCGCTAAGTAGGAAAGCCCCTGACAAGGCCGGCCTGGACGCTGTATTTCATATGGATATCGCCGGCTTCCCCCGCGGCCATGGCCCTGCCTTCCCTACCGGGAAGCCGCCGCGGCACCGCCGGCTACCGGGTTTACCGGGCCGAAAACCGGTGAACAGCCTCCCCGCGTTTGCGGGGCCGGCGCCGGAACCGCCCATGCCTGCCGCAAGTCAGACGATGGACTTTATGCCTGTGGGCTTGCCACCCCGGGACTGCGGCGCCAAGGGAACGAGCCGGCGACTCCGCCGAACGCGAGGACGACAAGGGAGGCCTGGATGAAAGCACGAAGAAGATCCCGCAAAGGGAGAGGGAGAGCCATTGCATCGCGGCCGCTGCAGCCCCTGGCGTTCCTGGGCCTGGCGGCCATCCTGGCCTGCGCCAGCCTGGCCGCCTTCGCCGGCGGCCGGGAGGGCCACGGGCGGGACGAGGCCATGGCCGGGCGCCCCTCCAAGGGCCGCATTCCGGATGCCGACGCCGACTGGCTGCGGCGCTCCCGGGCGCCGGGAGTGGTAGTGGCCGCCGGCTTCGACGACATCCGGGAGTGGGCCCGCTACAACTGGGACAAAAGCGACTGCAACCCGGCCTACCAGGTGCGGGTGGACGGCCAGCTGGCCGGCTGCCGCAACAACGCCTGGGACTCCAGCATTAAGACTTCCGGCAAGGGCGCCCTGCGCTTCGACGTCCTGCCCCGGACCGGGGAGGACGGCGGCGGCAACGTGGTCATCCCCTTCGGCGACTACGCCACCAGCCAGTTCGGCGCCGACAGCGAATTCTGGGTGTCCTGGCGCCAGCGCATGGACGAGCGCTACTACCAGGGCTACCGGGCCCAGGGCGGCGGCCTCACCTACTTCAAGCACGTCATCATCGCCCAGGGCGACATGCCGTACCCGGGCAGCCGCCGCACCTCCACCGCCAACGCCTGCAGCGAGGCCGAGCTGGTGATCGTCAGCTCCGACCCGGCCAACGGCCCCGCCTTCCCCAACGGCTACATCGAATGCCGCCGCTACCAGGGCTTCGAGCAGGTTCTTCAACGGGGCAGCTATGCGGGCGACGCCATGGGTAGCAAGGTGGTCACCCGCCAGAACATGCGCACGGGGCCCCACGGCGAGTTCAACTGCATCTTCCATCCTCCCCGTCGGCTGGACCAGTCGGGGTGCTTCACCTATCGGCCGGACGAGTGGATCACCTACCTGGTCCATGTGAAGCTCGGCCCCGAGGGCCGGGCCGTCAGCTCGGTTTCCAACCGGGAGCAGCCCGGCTACGTGGATTCCACCTACGAACTCTACGCCGCCTATGCCGGGGAGGACTTCCAGCTCCTCCACCGCCAGAGCGGCATCGTCATCCCCAAGGGGCAGTATTACCTGGGGGGCGACCCCATGCAGAAATCCTCCTACCAGAGCGGCTGGAGCCCCAACAACGGCCATCCCCAGGCCAGGTACGGCAAGCTCTGGCTGCTCTCCTACATGACCTTCAAGGACCCCACCGAGGACACCCCGAAGGCCTCCACCTGGTACGACGAAGTGATCGTCTCCCGCTGCCGCATCGCGGCCCCGGGCTACCCCATCCCCGAACAATGCAATCCGGCGCCGGAAGCGCGGCCCAATCCAGTGACCGCCTCCTCCGCCTCCGCCCCGGCCGGGCAATGACCCGCCGGTCCCCTCGCCATAACCTCCGCAAAGGCCCTTAAGCGCGACACCATGTTGGGAAATATATTCACCGGCGCCCTGCTGGTCGTTTCCATGCGCTGGATCGACCGCCTGCTCGGCATCACGAGCACCCTCGTCCTGGCCCGGCTGCTGATGCCGGCGGATTTCGGCATCGTCGCCATGGCCTCGGTGGTGGTGGGCCTCATCGACGTCCTCCTCGACCTCGGGGTGATCCCCATGCTGGTCCAGAAACGGGACTGCGACGACGAGGACTTCAGCAACGGCTGGACCGTGCGGGTCATCGAATGCACCGTGGTGGCCGCCCTCATCGCCCTCACCGCCCCCCTGGCGGCGGACTTCTACCACGACCAGCGGGTCGGCCCGGTGCTCCAGCTCATGGCCCTGGGAATCTTCATCTCCGGCTTCGAGAACATCGGGGTGGTGGCCTTCCAGAAGGACATGCTGTTCCTCAAGGACTTCCAGTTCTTCTTCCTGCGGCGCTTCACCGGCTTCGTCGCCACCCTGGCCTTCGCCCTCTGGCTGGAGAGCTACTGGGCCCTGCCCCTGGGCGCCGTGGTCGGGCGCATCGGCGGCGTCGTGGTCAGCTACGCCATGCACCCCTTCCGGCCGCGCCCGACCCTCAGCCGCTTCCGCCACATCTGGTCCTTCTCCCAGTGGATGCTGGTCCTCAACGCCGGCGAATATTTCGCCATGCGCCTCGACAAGTTCATCGTCGGGCACCGGGCCGACGCCGCCGTGGTGGGCACCTACAGCCTGGCCGACGACATCTCCGTCATGCCCACCAGCGAACTGCTCATGCCCATCGGGCGGGTGCTGTTCCCGGCCTTCGTCAAGGTCCGGGACCGGCCCGCCGAGCTCCAGTACGCCTTCGTCCTGGCCCTGGCGGTGCAAATGATGATCGCCGTGCCGGCCGCCGTCGGCCTCGCCCTCATCGCCCCGGAGGCGGTGGCCCTGCTCCTGGGCGAGCGCTGGGCGGGCGCCGTGCCCTTCGTGCAAGTGCTGGCCCTGGTCTATGGCCTCAACGCCATCTCCCACGGGGCCAGCTACCTGCTGCTGAGCCTGGGCCGGGTGCGCATCCTGGCCATCGCCATCTGGCTGCAGATCCTCGTCTTCGGCCTGGGCGCCGTCACCTTCCTGGCCGACGCCGATCCCCTTGGCCTGGCCCACTGGCGGCTGGCGGTGGTGAGCCTGTACGCCCTGGGTTTCGTCCTTCTCATCTTCCGGGAAGTGCCGACCCTGCGGCCCCGGGAGGTGTTCGCGGCGGTCTGGCGGCCGGTGGTGGCGGCGGGCTTCATGGCCGCCCTCCTGGCGGAATTCACCCTCGCCGGCTGGCCCCTGCTGGCCGCCATCCTGACCCGCATCGCCGCCGGCGGCGTCCTCTACTCCACCGCCCTCCTCGTCCTCTGGGCCCTG
>DATFAA010000081.1:0-8560 GCA_035255045.1 Rhodocyclaceae bacterium
ACCCCGGCACAGCCGGGGCCCGAGGCCGGGCGCGCATTTTCTTTGGTGACTTTCTTTTGGCAAGACAAAAGAAAGTTACACGCCGGTCAACGGCGGAAAACAGCGCCAAAAGAATCCGCATACCCTCAGTCATGACCCGAAGAAGAAGCAAACCGCCTTGCCATCCGATCAAACGCCAGATAAATCACCGGCGTGGTGAAGAGCGTCAGCACCTGGCTCACCAGCAGCCCTCCCACCAGGGCATAGCCCAGGGGCTGGCGCAGCTCGGCCCCGAAGCCGCCCCCCAGCATCAGGGGCACGGCCCCCAGCAACGCCGCCATGGTGGTCATCAGGATGGGCCGGAAGCGCAGCAGGCTGGCCTGGTAGATCGCGTCCCGGGGGGAGAGGCCCTGGCTGCGCTCGGCGTCCAGGGCGAAGTCGATCATCATGATGGCGTTCTTCTTGACGATGCCGATCAGCAGCACGATGCCGATGATGCCGATGACGTCCAGGCCGGAGCCGGTAAGCCACAGGGCGAGCAGCGCCCCGATGCCCGCCGAGGGCAGGGTGGACAGGATGGTCACCGGATGGACGTAGCTCTCGTACAGCACCCCGAGGACGATGTAGACCGTCACCACCGCCGCCAGGAGGAGGAAGAGGGTATTGGCGAGGGAAGCCTGGAAGGCCTGGGCGGCACCCTGGAAGCTGGTCTCGATGCCGGCCGGGATCTCCAGTTCCCGTTCGGCGGCGCGGATGGCCTTCACCGCGTCCCCCAGGGCGACGCCCGGGGCCAGGTTGAAGGAAATGGTGGCGGCAGGGAACTGGCCCACGTGGTTCACCGCCAGGGCGGCAGGCCTCTCCGTCACCCGGGCCACGGCCGCGAGGGGCACCTGCTGGCCGCCGGCGGTGGGCACGTAGAGATTGGCGAGGGCGTTGGGGCCGAACTTGAATTCCGGCTTCACCTCCAGCACCACCCGGTACTGGTTGGACTGGGTGAAGATGGTGGAAATGAGGCGCTGGCCGAAGGCGTTGTAGAGGGCATTGTCCACGGCGGCCGTGGTCACCCCCAGGCGGCCGGCGGCGTCCCGGTCGATATCCACGTAGGCCTGCAGGCCCTGGTTCTGGAGATCCGAGGCCACGTCGGCCAGTTCAGGGAGCTGCTGCAGGCGCTCCAGCAGCCGGGGCACCCACTGGCCCAGCAGCCCGGTGTCCGGGGAGGAGAGCATGAACTGGTACTGGGTGCGGGATACCCGGTCCTCCACGGTCAAATCCTGGACGGGCTGCATGTAGAGGGTGATGCCCGGGACCGTGCGGGTGTCGGCGGCCAGCCGCCGGATCACTTGCCCGGCCCTGTCGCGATCCGCCAGGGGCTTCAGGGTGATGAGCATGCGGCCGCTGTTGAGGGTCGAATTGGTGCCGTCCACGCCGATGAAGCTGGACAGGCTCTCCACCGCCGGGTCCTTGAGGATGGCGGCGGCCAGATTCTGCTGGCGCTCCGCCATGGCCGCGAAGGAAATGGACTGGGGCGCCTCGGTGATGGCCTGGATGACGCCGGTGTCCTGGACCGGGAAGAAGCCCTTGGGAATCCAGATGTAGAGGACGGCGGTGAGGACCAGGGTGGCGACGGCCACCAGCAGCGTCGCCCCCTGGCGCTCCAGGACCCATTCCAGGGCCTTGCCGTAGCGGGCGATGGTGCGGTCGAAGACCTGGCCGCTCCAGTGGTAGAAGCGGCTCTGCTTCTCCTCCGGCGTGTGCTTGAGGAGCCGGGCGCAGAGCATGGGGGTCAGGGTCAGGGAGACGACGCCGGAAATGAGGATGGTCACCGTCAGGGTGATGGCGAATTCGTGGAAGAGCCGCCCCACCACGTCCCCCATGAACAGCAGCGGGATGAGCACGGCGATCAGGGAGACGGTGAGGGAGACGATGGTGAAGCCGATCTCCCCGGCGCCCTTCAAGGCCGCGGCCAGGGGCTTTTCCCCCTGCTCCACGTAGCGGGCGATGTTCTCGATCATGACGATGGCGTCGTCCACCACGAAGCCGGTGGCGATGGTCAGGGCCATCAGGGTCAGGTTGTTGATGGAGAAACCGAAGAGGTACATGGCGGCGAAGGTGCCAACCAGGGAGAGGGGCACCGCCAGGCTGGGGATGACGGTGCCGGAGGCGGTGCGCAGGAAGAGGAAGATGACCATGACCACCAGGGCCACCGACAGCAGCAGCTCGAACTGGACGTCGTGGACCGAGGCCCGGATGGTGACCGTGCGGTCGGCGACCACCGCCATGTCGATGGACGCCGGCAGGCTGCCCTTGAGCTGGGGCAGGGCCTTCTTGATGCGGTCGGCGACCTCGATGACATTGGCCCCGGGCTGGCGCTGGATATTGAGGATGACCGCATCCTGCTCGCCGGACCAGGCGGCGAGGCGGGCGTTCTCGGCGTCCTCGACGATGTCGGCCACTTCCCGCAGGCGCACCGGCGCCCCGTTCTTGTAGGCGACCACCAGGGCGCCGTATTCCGCCGGCGACTTGAGCTGGTCGTTGGCGTCGATGGTGGATGCCCGCATGGCGCCGTCGAAGCTGCCCTTGGCGATATTGACGTTGGCGTTGCCGACGGCGGTCCGCAGGTCTTCCAGGGACAGGCCCAGGTTGGCCAGGGCCATGGGATTGGCCTGGATGCGCATGGCCGGGCGCCGGCCGCCGGCGATGCTCACCAGGCCGACGCCGGGAATCTGGGAAATCTTCATGGCCACCCGGCTCTCCACCAGGTCGTGCATGCGGGGCACCGGCAGGGCGGGGGAGGTGACGGCCAGGGTCAGGATGGGGGCGTCGGCCGGATTCACCTTGCTGTAGACGGGTGGCAGGGGCAGGTCGGTGGGGAGCAGGTTGGAGGCGGCGTTGATGGCTGCCTGGACCTCCTGCTCGGCGATATCCAGGGTGAGGTTCAAGCCGAAGCGCAGGGTGATGACCGAGGCCCCGCCGGAGCTGGTGGAGGACATCTGGGTGAGCCCGGGCATCTGGCCGAACTGCCGCTCCAGGGGGGCGGTGATGGAGGAGGTGACCACCTCCGGGCTGGCCCCGGGGTAGAGGGCCATGACCTGGATGGTGGGGTAGTCCACTTCCGGCAGGGCGGAAATGGGCAGCAGCCGGTAGGCGACGATGCCCACCAGCAGGATCGCCACCATCAGCAGGGAGGTGGCGACCGGGCGAAGGATGAAGGGGCGGGAAATGTTCATCGGCGCAGGGGCGTGGGAGGACGAAAGCCCGGATCAGGGCCGGGGAGCGCCCTGGGGGTGGCCCTCGCCGTCGCTCCGGCGCTTGCCGCGCCCGCCGGACTTCGGCTCGCCGCCGGGGCCGGCCTGGCGCTTGCCGGGGGTGATTACCTCGACCTTGGCGCCGTCCCGCAGCTTGTCGGCGCCGTCGGTGACCACCTTGTCGCCGGGCTTCAGGGGCCCGTCCACCGCCACCAGTTCCCCGTCCACCGCCCCGGGCGTCACCGGCACCGACTTCACCGCACCGTCGGCGTCGACGGTGTAGACGAAGGCGCCGCGGGCGCCCCGCAGTACCGCCGCCCCCGGGACTACGGTTGCCCCGGGCTGGACGCCCAGGAGGAGGCGGACATTGATGAACTGGTTGGGAAAGAGGCTGCGGTCGGCGTTGGCGAATTCAGCCTTGAGCTTGATGGTGCCGGTGGCCGGGTCGATCTGGTTGTCGGTGGTGAGCAGTTTGCCGGCAGCCAGGCGGTTCTTCTGCTGGCGGTCCCAGGCCTCGGCGGCCAGGGTGTCGCCGCCGTGCAGGCGCCGGTTGATGTCGGGCAGGTGCACTTCCGGCACGGCGAAGACCACCATCATCGGCTCCATCTGGGCGATGGAGGCGAGGCCGTTGGTGTCGGCGGCATGGACCTGGTTGCCCGGGTCCACCTGCCGCAGGCCGATGCGCCCGGAAACGGGGGCGGTGATCCGGGTGTAGCTCAGCTGCAGCCGGGCATTCTCCACCAGGCCCTTGTCGTTCTCGACGGTGCCCTGGTACTGGCGGACCAAGGCTTCCTGGGTATCGAGCTGCTGGCGGGCGATGGAGTCCTTGGACCACAGGTCCCGGTAGCGCTCCAGGTCCAGCCTGGCGTTCTGGAGGAGGGCGCTGTCCCGGGCCAGCTGGCCGTTGGCCTGGGTGAGCTGGGCCTGGAAGGAACGGGGGTCGATCTCCGCCAGCAGTTGCCCCTGCTTCACCATCTGGCCCTCGGTGAAATGGAGCTTCAGCAATTCCCCATCCACCCGGGTGCGGACGGTCACCAGGTTGCGCGGCACCGCGCTGCCGATGGCGGTCAGCCACAGGGGCACGTCCTTCGCCGCCACCTCGGCCACCGCCACGGGCTGGGGCCGGTTCGGGCCGCCGGCGCGGCCCATCTTGCCGTTGCCCTTGGCTTCGCCCGCCGGCCCGCCGCCGTCCCGGAAATAGTAGGCGGCGCCGAGGCCGGCCAGGATCAGCAGGAACGCCAGGACAAGGGCATGGCGTCTGGTGAAGCGGCGATGCAGCGGCAGGGAGCCGGGGGGATTCGCTTGGTGTGTCATGACTTCCCAATTATTTCGTTGCCTGCGGCCGGCGGGGCGGCCTTTTGGTCGAATTCTTGCTGAGGGGCTTGCCGGCGGAGGATTCCGGGGCAGCGCAACGGCTCCGCCCACGGGAACATCCCTTGCCCGGGAGCATTATCTTAGGGCGATTGTCCCCGCTTAAGCAGCTTTACATACCTTTGCAGTCGGCCCGCGGCCGGCCGGCGCCCGTCTTCTGTAACCTTGCGGCTTTTGGCCGCCCTCCATCCATGTCCCGCAACGGCTTGTCCCGCCTCATCGCCCAACGAGACTTCACCTTCTTCTGGGCCTCCCGCCTGGCCGGCATGGTGGCCAACCAGATGCTCATGGTGGCGGTCGGCTGGCAGATGTACGACATCACCGGCAGCGCCTGGGACCTGGGCCTGGTGGGCCTCTTCCAGTTCGTCCCGGCCCTGGTGCTGACCCTGCCGGCCGGCCATGTGGCGGACAAGCTGCACCGCGGCCGCATCTTCACCTTCTGCATGCTGGCCCAGGCGGCGGTGGCGCTGACCCTGCTGGCGGCCACCACCCGGGGCTTCGCATCCCGGGAGCTGATCCTGGGGGTGTCGGTGGTCCTCGGCGTCGCCCGGGCCTTCCAGATGCCGGCCCAGCAGGCCCTCATCCCCCTCCTGGTGCCGCCGGCCCTCCTCGGCCAGGCCATCGCCTTGAGTGCCAGCGGCATGCAGGCAGCCATCGTCTGCGGGCCGGCCATCGGCGGGGTCCTCTATGCCACCGGCGCCGCCCACGTCTATCTCGCCTGCGCCCTGGCCCTCCTCCTGGCCGGCGCGCTCATGGTGGCGGTGCGCTACAGCCACCAGCCGGCCGCCGGGCAGACCACCCTGCGCACGGTCCTCGCCGGCCTGAGCTTCGTCTGGGGGCACAAGACCGTGCTCGGAGCCATCTCCCTGGACCTCTTCGCGGTCCTCCTGGGGGGCGCCACCGCCCTGCTGCCCATCTTCGCCCGGGACATCCTCCATACCGGGCCCGAAGGCCTGGGACTCCTGCGGGCCGCCCCGGCCGCTGGGGCGCTCCTCATGTCCCTGGCCATGCTGCGCTGGCCCCTGGGGCGCCGGGCCGGCTGCGTGCTGCTGCTGGCGGTGGCAGTGTTCGGGTTGGCGACGGTGGTTTTCGGGTTGTCCAGGGATTTCGGGCTGTCCCTGCTGGCTCTGGCCGTCACCGGAGCCGCCGACAATGTCAGCGTCGTGGTGCGCCAGACCCTGGTGCAGGCGGAAACCCCGGACGAAATCCGGGGCCGGGTATCCGCCGTCAATTCCATCTTCATCGGCGCCTCCAACCAGCTCGGCGAATTCGAGTCCGGGGCGACGGCGGCGCTGCTCGGCCCGGTGGGTTCGGTGGTGCTGGGTGGTGTCGGTACCATCCTGGTGGCGGCCGCCTGGCTGCGGCTCTTCCCCGCCCTGGCCCGGCGCGCCCGGCTGGTGGCTTGAAGGCCGACGCCCAGGCAAAAAAAAGCCCGCTCGGGGCGGGCTAGGGTCTTTCCAGGGGGGATGGGGTATTGGAAGACGGGGTCCATTGTGCCGCCACCGCGCCGCTCATGCTGTCTAGCTTCTGTAATAACCTGTTAGCAGATGTAACTGCCGGGGCCGTCATCCCTTCTCACTGAGCTTCAGCAGCAGGAGGGCCAGTTCCCGCTTCAATGCCGTGCGCTTCTCGCCCGGGGGCAGGGCCTCGATTTCCCGGCGCAGGGCGGTGATTTCCTTGCGCAGCAGGATTTCGGCCGGCGTGAAGCCGGCATTCTTGAGGATGCGGTTGACCATCCGCTGCTCGGGGCTGACGAACGGGTCGTCGTCAAATTCCAGGGGCTTGCCGGCCCCCGGCAGGTGATCCAGATCGCCCCGCCGGATGGCGTCGGTAATGCGCTGCTCGGCGAGGATCTCGAATAGGGAACTCAATGGTGCGGCCTGGCGATGGACTGGACGGGGAGGTTACACCCTCCCGCTCGCCGCCGCCCCGCAGGTCGCCCAGGCAAGGCCGGAAATTGCGGCCGCCGGACCCGCCAACCCCATGTAAACACGCCAATCGCACCTGATTATTTAGTCTATCGGCATGATTCCTGACAATTCCAAGATTTCTTAACACAACTTTACTTTGTTTAACTCGGCGAGTCAGGACTGCGACAGTCTCCGGACGCTATCTTGGCCGGGTCGGAAAGCCGGCCAATCGGCCTTCCATCCATCGCAAGAAAGGGAGTCACCAATGACCAGTTCGATCGGCGGCAATTACAGCGCCATGGGGATGATGCAGCGTCCCGATCCCGCCCAGATGGCGAGCAAGCTCTTCGCCAAGCTGGACACCAAGAACCAGGGCTATATCGAGAAGAGCGACCTGCAGTCGGCCCTGGCCCAGGTTTCCGGCTCCGACGACAGCGCCGCGGCGGATGCGGTGTTCAAGCAGTTCGACGGCGACAGCGACGGCAAGATCACCCAGGACGAGATGTCCGCCGGCTTCAAGAAGCTCGCCGAGCAACTCGACAGCCAGTTCCAGAGCATGCGCATGAACGGTTTCGGCGGCCAGGGCGGCCACGGGGGCCACGGCGGCCTCCAGGGCATGGCCGGCATGCCGCCGCCCCGGGGCGGCAAGGATGCCGGATTCACCAAGGACGAACTGACCAGCCAGCTACAGGAGATGGGCTCGTCCGACAGCAAGCGTTCCAGCCTGATCAGCAATATCGTCAACAACTTCGACCAGGCCGACACGGACGGCGACGGCAAGGTCACCCGGCGGGAAGCCAAGGCCTTCGAGAAGGCGAGTTCCGGCAGCTCCTCCCAGTCCGGCACCGCCACCGCCGAGAGCAGCGAGGCCAAGATCATGCATACCATCATGCGCCTCATGCACTCCTACGGCGGGCAGGGGCAGGACAGCAGCCAGTCGGCCGCGGCCGGCCAGCTGTCGGTCACCGCCTAGGCGATGGGAAGCGCCGTCCGACTAGCCTGATGGCATTTCACTTACAGTTCAGGCGGAATTTAAAACACTTTTTGCCGGCAGGGCGATTTCCATACGGAATCCGCCCTCCGCCCGGTTGGCGCCACCAATGCGGCCGCCCGCGGACTCCACGACCCGCGTGGCGAGCGCCAGGCCGAGGCCGTGGCCGTCGTTGTCCTTCGCCCGGCTACCCCGGTAGAAGGGTAGGAAGATGGCTTCCAGGTCCGCTTCGGGCACCCCCGGACCGCGGTCGTCCACGACGACCCGCAGTTCCCCGGCGGCGGCATCCATCCGGGTGGACACCCGCACCTCGCCCCCCGGTGGGCAGAAGCGGACGGCGTTGCGGACGACGTTCTCGATGGCCCGGTGGAGGAGTTCCCCGTCGCCGTCCACCACCACATCCCCGGCTTCCTCCAGTTCCACGGCCACGTCCCGGGCCCCGGCCTCGAAGCGGGCGTCGGCGACGATGCCGGCGAGCAGTTCCCCGACCTCCACTTCCTCGCTGGGGCGCCCGGCCATTCCCGCCTCCAGGCGGGAGAGGGTGAGGAGTTCTCCCAGCAGTCGATCCATGCGCACACTTTCCTTCTCCACCCGCTCCATGGATGCTTCCAGCTTGGCCGACTGCTGGCGGGCGAGGTCGATGGCGGCCTGCAGCCTGGCCAGGGGCGAGCGCAGCTCGTGGGAAACGTCGTGGAGCAGGCGGCGCTGGCCGTCCACCAGGGCCTGGAGCTGGGTGGCCATGCGGTCGAAATCCTGCCCCAACTCGGTCAGCTCGTCCCGGCGCTGCCCCATGGCGGAGCCGACCCGGACATCGAGGTCGCCGCTGGCGGCGGCGTCGAAGGCCGAGCGGAGCTTGCGGATCGGGGTAGAGAAATGCCGGGCCAGCAGCGCGGCGAACACCAGGCTGGCCAGGAAGCCCGCCGCCAGCGGCTCGACGGGCACGGGCGGGCGATGGCGGTGGGGCGGCGGCGGATGCCGGGGACGGGCTTCCTGGTCCGGCTGGACGCCGGCCGCTTGCCAGCGGGCCTCCTCCTGCTGGTGCTTCCACCAGAAGACGGCGCTGG
>DATFAA010000082.1:0-12914 GCA_035255045.1 Rhodocyclaceae bacterium
TCTCCCTCGTCAGCGCCCCTTCCGAGGATCGCCTGACCATTGCCACCCGCATGCGCGACAGCCCCTTCAAGCGGGCCCTGGGAGCCCTGCCGGCGGGCGCTCCCGTCCAGGTGGATGGGCCCTTCGGCGCCTTGACCTTGCACAACAACCGGGCCCGACCGGCGGTATTCCTCACCGGCGGCATCGGCATCACGCCCTTCGTCAGCATCCTCCGGCAGGCGGCCCGGGAGCGCCTGCCCCAGCGCTTCGTGCTGCTCTATTCCAACCGCCGCCCCGAGGACACCGCCTTCCTGGCCGAACTGCGGACCCTCGAGGCGCAGATGGAGAGCTTCCGCCTGCTCCCCACCATGACCGAGATGAACCGCTCGCAGCAGCCCTGGTCCGGCGAAATGGGGGTGATCGACGCCGGCATGCTGGCCCGCGCCGCCGGCGGCCTCCCTGCTCCGGTCTACTACCTGGCCGGCCCGCCGGCCATGGTGGCGGCCATGCGGGAGCTGCTGAACGGGGTCGGCGTGGACGATGACGACATCCGCAGCGAGGATTTCTACGGCTATTGATGGAACCGAAGCGGTCGACCGGGACCGCTGAGGCATTTTTCACGGAGGCAGCCATGTTCCCCTACGACGGCATCGCCATGGCATCCATCCTGGGAACCAGCCTCGACGCCGTATTCACCATCGACCAGCGGGGAATCATCGTGGATCTGAACCCGGCGGCGGTGCGGATGTTCGGCTGGTCGCGGGAGGAGTTCCTGGGGGCCAACATCTCGATGATCGTCCCCTCGCCCCTCAAGGAAAGGCACGACGGCTTCCTCCGGGCCTTCGATCCTGGCCGGGGGGTCAAGCACGTGCTGGGAAGCGGCCAGCGGCTGGACGGCGAGCGCAAGGACGGCAGCCGCTTCCCCGTGGAGGTGGGCATTTCGTCCTTCGTCCAGGAGGGGAAGCGCTATTTCACCGGCTTCGTCCGGGACATGTCCGAGCGCCAGCGCTCGGAGGACCAGATGCGTTTCCTGGCGACCCACGACACGGACACCGGCCTGCTCAACTATCGGGGCTTTGCCGCCGAGTGCGTGGTGCCCGGCCATGGACAGGCCCGGGTCGTCGTCTTCCGCCTGGAGGAATTCCGCCGTTTCTCCCTCGTCTATGGCGAGCCGTGGTGCGCCACCACCCTGCGGGAACTGGCCCTCAGGCTGCAGGGATTTCTGGGCCCCGGCGAAGTCGCCGCCCGGGTCCGGGAAGATACCTTCGCCATCCTCATGCCCCAGGATTTTCCCCGCCGCACCGAAGCCCTGGCGGAAACCCTCAGGCTGCCCTTCACCCAGGGCACCATGCACTTCTCCCTGACCGCCACCATCGGCATTTCCCGCTCCACCGGCTCCCTGGACCGGCTGCTCCGCAGCGCCCAATGGGCCTGCGACCGGGCCGGGGCCTGGGCCAAGGGCGCCATCAACGAGTTCACCGACGAGCTGTACCGGTCGTCGCGGCGGGAGTTCCAGATCGAAACCCGGCTGCGGGACGCGGTAGGCGACGGCGCCCTGTCCCTGGCCCTGCAGCCCAAGGTGCGCCTGGCCGATGGCCGCATCGCCGGGGCCGAGGCCCTGGTGCGGTGGACCGATCCCGAACTGGGGACGGTCCCTCCCGCCGAGTTCGTTCCCATCGCCGAAAGGCTGGGCCTGGTGGGCGGCATAACCGACTGGATACTGCGCCAATCCCTGGCCGAGATTTCCCGCTGCGCCGACCCGTCCCTGACGGTGGCCGTCAATTTCTCCACCCTGGATTTCTACCAGCCCCATCTCGTGCAGCATATCGGCGCCGCCCTGTCCCAGGCCAGGGCCGATCCCGCCAGGCTGGTGGTCGAGCTTACCGAGTCGGTGCTCGCCCACGATGTCCAGCTGGTCGATTCGCGCATGGGGGAAATCAAGGCCCTGGGCGCCGCCCTCTCCCTCGACGACTTCGGGACCGGCTACTCTTCCCTGGGCTACCTGCGCCAGTTCCCCATCGATTCCCTCAAGATCGACATCTCCTTCGTGCGGGACCTGCCGGACAATGCCGACGCGGTGGCCATCGCCACCGCCATCGTCGCCATGGCCAAGGCCCTGGGCCTCGACACCATCGCCGAGGGGATCGAGAACGAGCGGCAGGCCGGACTGCTCCGGGCCCTGGGCGTGGATCAAAGCCAGGGCTACCTGTTCAGCCGCCCCGTTCCCCCCGCCGAGTTCCACCGCCTGGTGGAAGCCCAAGGGCGGCGAGCCCCGGAGGCGGGCTACCGCATCTCGAAGAGTTCCTGATGGAACCGCCCGGCGGGCAGGCCGAGGCGGACCAGGCCCTCCCGCAGCACCCGGCCGAACTGGGCCGGCCCGCAGAACCAGACGTCGGCCTGGCGCCAGTCGGGCACGGCGGCGACGAGGCTGTCCAGGTCGAGGCGGCCGTCCCGCTCGTCCCAGCGCACATGCAGTCGGACGTTGGCGGCGTCGGCATCCCGGGCCAGCCGGTCGATGATCTCCTGGTCGTAGGCAGCCGTGGTGTGGAAGAGGTCGATGGCCTTGCCGTCGGGCCGCTGCGCCAGTTCCTTCAGCCGGGCGACGAAGGGGGTGATGCCGATGCCGCCTCCGATCCAGATCTGGCGCGGGGCATCGCCGGCAAAATCGAAGCGCCCATGGGGCCCCTCCACCTTGACCGGGTCGCCGACCCGGAGGCGGTCGGGCAGGATCCGCGTGTAGTCCCCCAGGCCCTTGACCAGGAAGCGGATGCGGCCGTCGCCATTCCAGTTCGAGGCGATGGTGAAGGGGTGGGGGCCCTCCTCCGGGTGGAAGGTGACGAAGGCGAACTGGCCCGATTCATGCCCCTGCCAGCCGTCGGCCAGCTCGATGTCCACCGCCAGCACATTGAGGGCCGGCTGATGCTCCAGGGCCACCACCCGCCCCGCCACCCGCGAACTGCCGACGCGCAGGCGGAAGAGGGACATCACGGCGGCGACGCTGCCGGCGGCCATCAGCATCCCCAGGACCACGCCCAGGGGACTGCTCCAGTACTCGAACCTGAGCAGCACGACGGCGTGGAAGACCAGCGCCAGATAGGCCAGGGCGAGGATGCGGTGGGTCTGGAAGAAGCGGCGGTAGGGGAAGCGCTTGATGAGCGCCAGGACGATCAGTACCACGGCCAGGTAGAAGGCCCATTCGCCGATGCTTTCCGCCAGCCCCCGCTGCTGGGCCAGGAGCTGCTGCAGCGAGCCCTCGGGCAGGGCCGGGCGCGGCTTGCGGGCGCCCCGTTCCAGCCAGCCCGCGGCCACCATCCATTTGGGCCCCTTGGCGATGAGCCAGTGGCCGATGGAAATGACCAGGCCGGCGATGCCGAGCCACTTGTGCAGGCGGTACATCTTGTCGAGGCCGTCGAAGTGGCGCTCGAGGAAAGCCGGCCGCATGGCGAGGATCATGCCGACGCTCATGACGCCGATGCCGAGGATGCCGGTGTACTGGGACAGCACGGTCCGCCAAGCGAAGACGCCGTTCACCTGCGCCCAGTCGGTCGAGTCGACGCCCCACCAGAGGAGGCTGAGGACGATGAGACAGCCCCAGAAAGCCTGCTTTGCGTTTTTCATGTGAATCTCCTGCTTGCGATACGCTTGCAGTCAGATTAACGCCCATATATCTTTCTTGCCAGATATATTACATTCCCTTACACCTGTAGCCGCCGCCATCCCGAGGACGCCAGACCATGACCACCCGCCGCATGGATAGCCATCAATGGGACTCCTCCCTGGATCCCGAGGTGGTGCCGCTCTTTCTCGCCCTGCATTGGGCGCAGTCCCGCTCCCTGGAGGCGATGAAGCCCTTCCTGGCCAGCCATGGGCTGTCGATGGCGGAATTCGACGTCCTGGCGACGCTGCGCAATGCGCCGTCCCCCCACGAGATGACGCCCAAGGACATCCAGGACCACGTGGTGATCACCTCCGGCGGCCTCACCAAGGTCATGATGCAGCTGGAATCCAGGGCCCTGGTGGAGCGGCTCCAGCTCCAGGACGACCTGCGGGTGAAGCCGGTCCGGCTGACCGCCGGGGGCAAGGCCCTGATCGAGGGCTCGATGGCCGAGATGGTCGCCGCCACCGGCGCCTGGCTGCGCGGCTCCCTCGCCGCCGACGAAATCAGGCTCCTGACGACCCTGCTGGCCCGGATCGCCGAGTGACCTGATCCCGTCGGGCGGACGGCCTACAGCCGCCCGAGCTTGCGATAGAGGGTGTTGCGGCTGATGCCCAGGGCTCGGGCGGCGGCCGAAACATTGCCCTTGCACTCCTTCAGCATGCGCTCCACCGCCTGCAGCTCGATCTGGTCGAGGGAGGCCGGCGCCATCGCCGGCAGCGGCGAGGCCGCAGCCACCGGAGCGCTCGGCGCCTCCGCTTCCTCGTAGGCCAGGAGTTCCTCCGGCAGGTGCTCGGGGCCGATCCAGGTTTCGTGCTCGTCGAGGAGCGCCGTCGCCACCCGCAGGACGTTCTGCAACTGCCGGATGTTGCCCGGCCAGGGATAGCGCTCGAACAGCTCGAAGGCCTCCTCCGACACCCGGATGCGCTGGCCGGCGGGCGCTTCCTGGGCCAGGATGGCGGCGACGATCTGGCGGATGTCCTCCCTTTCCCGCAGGGCCGGCAGGGTAACGGAGAGGCCGTTTACCCGGTAGTAGAGATCCTGGCGGAAGCTGCCCTCCTTCACCGCCGTCGGCAACTGGCGGTGGGTGGCGCAGACCAGGGAGATATCCACCGGGATGGACTTGGCGCCTCCCAGGGGCGTCACCATGCGCTCCTGCAGGACCCGCAGCAGGCGGGCCTGGAGATTGAGGGGCATGTCGCCGATTTCGTCCAAGAACAGGGTACCGCCGCTGGCCTGCTGAATCTTGCCGGTATAGCCCTCGCGCCGGGCGCCGGTGAAGGCGCCGCCGACATAGCCGAACAGTTCGGATTCGATCAGGTTCTCGGGGATGGCGGCGCAATTGAGGGCGACGAAGGCTCCCGAGCGGCGCGGCCCGGCGGCGTGGAAGGCCTTGGCGAACATTTCCTTGCCCACCCCCGACTCCCCCAGGATGAGGAGGGGAATCTCCTTGCCGACGATGCGCTTGGCCCGGGACAGGGCCTGGGACAGCCTGGAGTCACCGGTATCCAGGGCGTCCAGGGAGGGGCAGCCTTCCGGCGCCCGCTCGGCGCTGCGCCGCGGCAGGCTGGCGGCGGCGGGTTCTTCCCGCACCGGCGAGGCGGCCGGGCGGGCCAGGTTGGCGCCGCCCCGCAGCTGGCCGTAGAGGCGGCCGCCGCCCCGCACGGGCAGGGCGATGAGGGAATAGGGGTCGCGGCCGGCCCGGTCGATGAACTGGCCGAAGGGCAGGTCGAAGAGGAGATCGAAGTCGAGCTGCTTCAGGCGGGAGCGCTGCTGCCCCAACATCTGCAGGGCGACGGGGTTGGCCCCCAGCAGGGCGCCGTCCGGGGAGAAGGCCAGGATGCCTTCCTGCAGGGTGCCGACCCCCTCCATCTGGACATGGAAGGCCACCAGGACATCGCGCCCGTGCTGGGCCTCGAACAGGCGGCGCTCCAGCAGCTGGGCCGTCATCTTCACCAGCCCCAGGGTGTGCCGCTGGTAGGCCCGGAAGTCACCGGAGATATCCAGGACGCCCAGCACCCGTCCGGCGGCATCGGTGACCGGGGCGGCGCTGCAGGTGAGGAAGGAGTTGCAGTCGAGGAAATGCTCGCTGCCCAGGATCTCGACCGGCGCCGCCTGGCGCAGGGCGGTGCCGATGGCGTTGGTGCCCCGCAGTGTCTCGTCCCAGGCGGCGCCGGGACGCAGAGCGACCTGGGAAGCCCGGTCCACGAAATCCGGGTCGCCCAGGCTTTCCAGGATCATGCCGCTGGAGTCGGTGAGGATGACGATGCTGCCGCTGGAGCGGATCTGCTCGTAGAGGTGGGACAAGATGCCCCGGGACAGGGACAGGAAGTAGCCGTTGCGCTCCCGGGCTTCCGTCAGGACCCGCTGGGACTCGCAGCCCCGCTGCCCCGACGGCAGGTAGGGCATCAAGCCGGCCTCGAGGCTTCTCTCCCAGGACTGCATCACCTCCGACTTGATGTTTTCCATTCCCTGATGCCAGCGTTTTTCGTCGACGAAATAACGCTTGGCATCGCGCACGTGAATATCCCGCTTGTGCACGTTTCCAGCCACAATGGGTGACATGTTTTCTCCTCTCCTTCTCCGACGCTTGTAGTAGTTATGCAGTCTCCCTGTTCCGCACCGTAGCACCTGCTCCGTTTCGGGACAACCCGCGGGAGAAACGCATTACGTTTGCTGCAACAAGCGTGCCAGCGCACATCGCCCTCCAGGCCCGCCAGGAAACGCCAGTTGCCGCCGCCAGGCGGGCATGGCTCGCCCCTTCTGGCATACCCCTTGCAGACAGCCCCGGACAAGCGGGCAGTAGCCCATGCCACAACCCATAACCGGAGGAAACGACATGATCAACGCAGCACGAACCCTGAAGGCGCTGGGCGCCGCCCTCGGCCTGGCCCTGGCCGTCCCGTCCGCCGTCCAGGCCCACGGCGACGTGACGCCCCAGGCGGTGGACACGTCCACCCTGAAGTCCCTGGGCCCCGAGTGGCGCACGTCCAACCCCTTCCGCCAGGACAAGGAAGCCATCCGCATCGGCACCTCCGCCTTCAACCAGAACTGCGCCCGCTGCCACGGCATCGGCGCCATTTCCGGCGGCATCGCCCCGGACCTGCGCTACCTGCCCACGGGGGACGAGGGCGACGAGATCTTCCTGCAGCGCATCCGCCACGGCGCCTCCCGGGACGGCCGGGTCTACATGCCGCCCTTCGAGGGCATCCTCTCCCAGGAGGCCATGTGGACCATCCGCGCCTGGCTGGAGACGGTCCATGAAGACTGAGCGCCGCACCTTCCTCGCCGGACTCGGGGCCTGCCTGCTGGCAGCCGCCCTGCCCGCCCGGGCCACCGGGGACCTGGAACTCGCCCAGCCCGGCCGCCTGCGCATCGCCGTCTACAACGATCTGCCGCCCTACTCGGACAAGGGACGGGGCATCGACGTCGCCATCGGCGAAGCTCTGGCCACCCGCCTGGGCCTGGGGGCCGAGATCGTCGGCTTCAAGGCCGATGACGACATGAACGACGACCTCCGCAACATGGTCTGGAAGGGCCATTACCTGGGCACCCGGCCGGCGGACGTCATGCTCCACGTCCCGGCCGATCCCTACCTGGCCGAACAGAACCGCCAGGTGCGCATCTTCGCCCCCTACCACGTGGAAACCGTGGCCGTCATCCGCAATCCGGCCCGGGTGCCGGCCATGATGGGCTCGGCGGCCAAGGCCCTGGAGGTGTTCACCCGGGAGAAGATCGGGGTCGAGACCCGCAGCCTGCCGGACACCTTCCTGCTCTCCGTCCTCAACGGCCGCCTGCGGGAGAACGTCGTCCATTTCGGCTCCGTGGCCGAAGCCATGGCCGCCCTGAAGCGCGGCGACATCGCCGCCGTCATGGCCTCCCGGGCGGAGATCGAGGCCTCCCGGGGCGACCTCACCGCCTTTCCCCTGGAACCGGTGGCCATGCCCGAACTGCGCATCGCCAGCTGGCCCCTGGGCATGGCGGTGAAGGCCGACCATCCCGCCCTGGCCGACGCCCTCCAGACCGCCCTCGCCGATCTGCGCCGGGACGGCACCCTGGCCGGCATATTCGCCCGTCACGGGGTCACCCACCTGGCGCCGAAGGAGTAAAGACCATGGGCAAACTCCGCCTTCTCGCCAGCCTGCTCTGCGCCCTGCCCGCCTGGGCGGCGGCCGGACCGCTGGCCTACGTGCCGAACGAGAAATCCGGCTCGGTCAGCGTCATCGACACCGAGTCCGACACCGTCATCCGCACCCTGGCGGCGGGCCAGCGCCCCCGGGGCGTCGCCATCGCCGCCAGCGGGCCCCTCTATGTCAGCGACGAAGGCGGCCGGGCGCTGCTGGCGGTCGAGCCCGGGGGCGGCGAGCCGCCCCGCTCCTGGCCCCTGGGCGATTCCCCCGAAGGCGTCGGCATATCGGCCGACGGCAAGCTGCTGGCCGCCGCCGTCGAGAAGACCAACAGCATCGTCCTGCTCGAAGCGGAAACCGGCGTCCGCCGCTGGGAGGCCCGGGTGGCCGGCAAGAACCCCGAACATGCCGTGTTCAGTCCGGACGGGCGCTGGATCTTCGTCAGCGCCGAGGAGGCCGAGCAGGTGGACGTCATCGACACGGCCAGCGGCCGGCAGGTGGCTAGCATCCCGGTCGGCCGGCGCCCCCGGGGCATCGGCTTCCTGCCGGACGGTTCCCGGGCCTACGTGGCCTGCGAGCTGGACAATGCCGTCCATGTCATCGACGTCGCCGAGCGCCGGACCATCGCCCGTATCGCCGCCGGCACCTTCTCCAACGGCATCGCCGTGCGCCCGGACGGCAAGCGGGTCTTCGTCTCCAACGGCAAGGACGGCACGGTCATGGCCATCGACACCGCGACCCATGCCGTCGTCGGCACCACCCCGGTGGGCAAGCGGCCCTGGAACATGGCCATCACCCCGGACGGCAGGAAGCTCTACGTCGCCAACGGCCGCTCCAACAGCGTTTCGGTGGTGGACACCGAGTCCCTGGCCCGCTTGAAGGACATTCCCGTCGGCGATTTCCCCTGGGGAGTGGCCATACGATGAAGCCGCCCGCCTACTCCCGCCCGGCGGCCGCCCTGCACTGGGTCCACGCCGGCCTCCTGTGCGCCCTGGTGGTGGTCGGCCTCACCATGGTCGACCTGCCCAAGGGGGCGGAGCGCAGCGCCGCCTATGCCCTCCACAAGTCCCTGGGCCTCCTCGCCCTGGCCTTCGTGGCGGTGCGCCTGGGCTGGCGGCTGCGCTGCCCGCCGCCGCACCACCCGGGCCTGGATGGGCTCGAAAGCGCCCTGGCCAGGACCATGCACCACCTGCTCTATGGGCTGCTGCTCCTGGTGCCCCTGGCCGGATTCCTCTCCATCTGCTTCACCCCCTATCCTCTCGCCTTCTTCGGCCTGCCCCTGCCCAAGCCGGGCTGGCCGAATGCGGACCTCAACAGCTTCTTCGGGCTGCTCCACAAGGTCCTGGTCGCCATCCTCGGCGGCGCCGTCGGCGTTCACGTGGCGGCGGCCGTGCGCCATGGCTGGCGGCGGGACGGCACTTTGGGCCGCATGTTCCCCGGCCTCGGCCGGCAGCGGCTGTAACGAAAATGGACAGTTGCTCCGAATTGGAGCAACTGTCCATGGAACACATCCCCCTCAACTGTTGGTGCTCTCCAGGATCCACTGGATCACGGTCTTCAGGTCGGCGTCGGAAATCTTGTCCTCCCCGTGGGGGGGCATGGGAATCTGGCCCCAGTTGCCGGCGCCGCCCTGGCGGACTTTGTCGAAAAGGTGGCCCGGCGCGTCGGCCTGGCCCCGGTACTTGTCGGCCACGTCCCGGTAGGCGGGCCCCACACGCTTGCTGTCCACCGCGTGGCAGGCGACGCAGCGTGCCTTCTTGATCAATTCCTGGGAGGCCTGCGCCGGCAGTCCCAGGCCGGCGGCCAGGGCCACCGCCAGAGTCACTTTCCATCCTTGTTTCATTCCATGCTCCATTCGCTTGGGCCGGCGCCGCCGGCAGTCAAAAAAATGGGGTGGCCGACGAGCCGCCCCATGCAAAGCTTCCGTGGAGGAGAGAACCGCGGAAGAGAACTAACCACATCCCTGTGTTCGCATCCCCCGTGCCAGCCGGCGCCGTTTCCCATCCGGCATGGAATACTCCGTCGAATCAATTCCTTAGCATCGCAACCCGGGACGCGGGAAAGCGGCCGTGCCGGCCGGGACTGCTCCCGGCCTGCTGAAAATCGACACACCTGCTCCAGGGCGAAGCGCCCACCCGAACCGGAAAACGTCGATTTTTCATCGGTTTACAAAAAGGCATGGATCGTGCTGTGGTCATTCCATGATTCCGTCCGACCCCGATGACATGCCCCAACCCGTCGCCTCTTCCTGGCAGCGCAGCCAGGCTCACGGCCTTTCCCCCGAGCAGGCGCTACCGGACAACGTGGCCTGCCATGCCACTCTGGCCGAGCGGCTGGAGGCCAACGCCCGACTCCTCTGCTTCGCCCAGCCCATCATCGAGAACCTCCACCAGCAGATGGCCTCGGCCTCCTCCTTGGTGCTCCTGGCCGACCGGGAAGGCTTCGTGCTGCGCACCCTGGGGGACCCGGAGTTCATCTCCCGGGCTTCCCGGGTGGCCCTGGCCCCCGGTGCCAGCTGGGACGAGAGCATCATGGGCACCAATGCCATCGGCACCGCCGCCGTCGAGGGGCGTACCGTCGCCATCCATGGCAGCCAGCATTTCCTCGAACGCAACCGCTTCCTGTCCTGCCTGGCGACGCCCATCCAGGCGCCCACCGGGGGCGTCCTGGGGATCATCGACCTGACCAGCGACGCCAGGGCCTACCAGCCCTTCGCCCAGGCCCTCCTCAGCACCACCGCCGAGCTCATCGAGCATCGGCTGCTGATCCACATGGACGGCGCCTGCTTCACCCTTCACTTCAGCCAGTACCCCGAACTGGTGGGCAGCCCCCTGGAGGCCCTGCTCCAGTTCGGCGAGGATGGCCGAGTCCTGGCCGCCAACCGGCGGGCCCGCCTGCTGCTGGGGGAAGACGCCGTCCGCCCCGGCGCCCCCTTCGAGCGGCTGTTCGGCTGTTCCTGGGCCCAGGTCGAGCAGCAGTCCCTGGCCTTCCGGGCCCAGGTCCAGCTGCGCACCACCGACGGCCGGCCGGTCGCCGCCCGCTTCGAGCAGCGCCGCCCGCCCCGCCCGCCCCGGCCGCCGCCGGCCCCGGCCCCCGAGCCGCGCCGGGACGCCTTCGAGGCCATGAACCACGGCGACGCCCGCATGGCCGCCGCCATCGGCCGGGCCCGGCGCATCGCCGGCCGCGCCATCCCCCTCCTCATCCAGGGGGAAACCGGCACCGGCAAGGAACTGTTCGCCCGGGCCTTCCACCTGAGCGGGCCCCGCCACCAGGGGCCCTGGGTGCCGGTCAACTGCGCCGCCATCCCCGCCAACCTGATCGAATCGGAGCTGTTCGGCCATGCCCCCGGCGCCTTCACCGGCGCCCGCACCAAGGGCGCCCGGGGCAAGCTGGTGGAGGCCGACGGCGGCACCCTCTTCCTGGACGAGATCGGCGACATGCCCCTCAACCTGCAGGCGGTGCTGCTGCGGGTGCTGGAGTCCCGGCGGGTGACGCCCCTGGGCAGCAGCGAGGAGATTCCAGTGGATATCGCCCTGGTCTGCGCCAGCCACCGTTCCCTGGCGGAGCTGGTGGACGACGGCCTGTTCCGGGCCGACCTGCTCTTCCGCCTCAACGGCCTCACCATCTGGCTGCCGCCGCTGCGGGAGCGCAGCGATTTCGACGCCCTCGCCCGCCACCTGCTGGCCGAGGAAACCCGGGAGCGGCGGGTGAGCTTCTCCCCCGAGGCCCTGGCCCTGCTGCGCCGCCAGGGCTGGCATGGCAACCTGCGGCAGCTGCGCAACGTCCTGCGGGTGGCCCTGGCCCTCCTCGACCCGGAGGAATCGACCCTGACCCCCGAGCACATCCCCGCCGACCTGCTGGACCCGGTGGACGAGAGCGCCCCGGGGCCGGCCGTCGCCGGCGGTGACCTGCGGGCGGCGGAGAACCGCCTGGTGCGGGAGTGCGTCGCCCGCCACCAGGGCAACCTGTCGGCGGCGGCCCGGGAACTGGGCATCACCCGCACCACCCTGTACCGCAAATTGCGGTCGTGAAAAAGCCGGCCCCGAAAGGCCGGCTCCTGGGCGGAAGCCCCGCTACTCCGTGTAGTAGCCTACCCCCACCAGAGCGCCGTTGGCGCGCTTGACGAAGGTGCGCTTCTTCTCCACGGCATTGGTCAGGGGATTGCGCCAGACGTAGTCCACGGTGCCTTCACCCTTGCTCTTCGCGAGCTCCATCATTTCCTTGATGAGGGCGTGGCCTTCCACGTCCCGCAGCTCGCTGGCGTCGGTGCCGGCCCATTTGGGATTGACGCCGTGGGCCTCGAACTTGCCGTTGTCCAGGTTCACCGCGAAGACGTAGAGGTCGTCCTTCACGAAGGTGCCCTTGACGTCGTTGAAGGCGGCCGCGGCCTTGGCCATGCCCTCCCGGTTCACCAGGTCGGCGGCCTGCTCCAGGAGCTTGCGGGCGTCCTCGGCGCTGGAGCGGGGAGCGTAATAGCCGACCCCGAGGATGTAATTGCCCTCCCGGTGCAGCCACGCCACCTTGGGCTCCACCCGGTTGGTCTTGCGATTGAGCCAGACGTAGCGGATGCGGGCATCCGCTTGCTTGTCGGTGACCGCGATCATGTGCCGGAACAGGGGATTGCCGGCGGCATCGACACTGTCCAGCACCTTGAGGCCCACCAGCGCCTCCGGGGCGGCGCCGTTGGCCACGTAGGTGCCCTCCCGGTCGATGACGTAGACGTAGAGATCCTTCTTCACGAAGGGCCCCTGGCGATCGCTGAAGGCGGCCCAGGCCTTGTCGGGGCCGTTGGCCTGGAGGTATTTGACGGCCTGGTCGAAGAAGACCTGGGCTTCGCGGGGCGTGGCCCGCTCGCCGGCGGTCGCCAGGGTGGCGGCCAGGAGGGCGGCGCCGGCCAGGCCCGCCCGCAGTGTGTAGTTACGCATGATCATGCCTCCGGATAAAAAAAGGGGGCGGTTGCCCGCCCCGGAAGAGTTGCCAGTGTGCAAGGAGAGAAGAACCGGCCAGCGGTCAGAAGAACCCCAGTTTCTGCTCGGAGTAGCTGACCAGGAGGTTCTTGGTCTGCTGGTAGTGGTCGAGCATCATCTTGTGGGTTTCGCGGCCGATGCCGGATTCCTTGTAGCCGCCGAAGGCGGCGTGGGCGGGGTAGTCGT
>DATFAA010000083.1:0-13604 GCA_035255045.1 Rhodocyclaceae bacterium
GCACCATGGGCGCGGCGATCAAGTACATGATCGAGAACAACTGGGAGGGCAATCCCGGCATCAACCCCGGCGACATGTTCACGACCAATGACTGCGCCATCGGCAACGTGCACCCCTGCGACATCGCCACCATCGTCCCGATCTTCTGGGAAGGCAAGCTGATCGGCTGGGTCGGCGGCGTCACCCACGTCATCGACACCGGCTCGGTCACCCCGGGCTCCATGTCCACCGGCCAGACCCAGCGCTTCGGCGACGGCTACATGATCACCTGCCGCAAGACCGGGGTGAACGACGAGCCCCTGCGGGACTGGCTGCACGAGTCCCAGCGTTCGGTGCGCACGCCCAAGTACTGGATCCTGGACGAGAAGACCCGCATCGCCGGCTGCCACATGATCCGCGAACTGGTCGAGGAAGTGATCCGCGCCGACGGCCTCGAGGCCTACGAGAAGTTCGGCTCCGAGGTCATCGAGGAAGGCCGCCGGGGCCTCATGAGCCGCATCAAGGCCATGACCCTGCCGGGCAAGTACCGCAAGGTCTCCTTCGTCGATGTGCCCTACAAGCATGAGGATGTGCAGGTCTCCAACGCCTTCGCCAAGCTCGACTCCATCATGCATTCGCCGGTGGAGATGACCATCCGCCCGGACGGCAAGTGGCGCCTCGACTTCGAGGGCGCGAGCCGCTGGGGCTGGCACACCTTCAACGCCCACCAGGTGGCCTTCACCTCCGGCATCTGGGTGATGATGTCCCAGACCCTGGTGCCGACCCAGCGCATCAACGACGGCGCCTACTTCGCCACCGAGTTCCGGCTGCCCAAGGGCACCTGGTGCAACCCGGACGACCGCCGCACCGGCCACGCCTACGCCTGGCACTTCCTGGTCTCCGGCTGGGCGGCCCTGTGGCGCGGCCTCTCCCAGTCCTACTTCAGCCGCGGCTACCTGGAGGAGGTGAATGCCGGCAACGCCAACACTTCCAACTGGCTGCAGGGCGGCGGCATCAACCAGGACGGCGAGATCCACGCGGTCAACAGCTTCGAGGCCAGCTCCTGCGGCACCGGCGCCTGCGCCGTCAAGGACGGCCTCAACCACGCTGCCGCCATCTGGAACCCGGAAGGGGACATGGGCGACATCGAGATCTGGGAAATGGCCGAGCCCCTCCTGTATCTCGGCCGCAACGTCAAGGCCAACTCCGGCGGCTACGGCAAGTACCGGGGCGGCTGCGGCTTCGAGACCCTGCGCATGGTGTGGAACGCCCAGGACTGGACCATGTTCTTCATGGGCAACGGCTTCATGAACAGCGACTGGGGCATGATGGGCGGCTACCCGTCCGCCACCGGCTACCGCTTCGAGGCCCACAACACCGGCCTCAAGGAGCGCATCGCCATCGGCGACTCCCTGCCCCTGGGCGGCGACTTCGATCCGGCCCACCCGGACTACGAGCGCCACATCGATGCCACCTCCAGGGTCAAGCGCGACAAGCAGTGCGTCACCACCGAGGACTGCTACGACAACCACGACCTCTACCTCAACTACCTGCGCGGCGGCCCCGGCTTCGGCGACCCCATCGACCGGGAGCCGACGGCCATCGAGGCGGACCTCAACCAGAAGTTCCTGCTGCCGGAGTACGCGGAGCGGGTCTACGGCGCCGTCTTCACCCAGGACACCAAGGGGGTATTCACGGTGGATGCGGCCCGCACCGCCAGCCGCCGCGCCGCCATGCGCAAGGAGCGCCTGGCCCGCGCCCTGCCGACCCGGGAGTGGATGAAGGAGGAGCGCGAACGGATCATCAACAAGCACGCCTCCGTCCAGGTCCAGCACATGTTCGCCACCAGCTTCGCCCTGTCCGAGAAATTCACCCGGGAGTTCAAGGAGTTCTGGAGCCTGCCGGCCGAGTGGGAAGTACTGGAAAGTGAGCTGGGCGTGCCGTCCTACGGCTCCAAGCACCGCATGGACCTGTCCCTTCTGCCCGACGTCACCACCGTCGTCCAGGTCGAAGAGTAATCACCGAATCAAGGAGTCATCAAATGTCCAAATACACCAATGAACAGGTCTCCCACCTGATAGAAGGCAGCCTCGACTGGGAAACCACCTTCCGCATGCTCTCCATGCCCAAGGACAACAGCCGCTTCGAGCAGTACCTGGCGGCCCTCCAGGCCAAGGTCAGCTTCAAGGATCGCATCATCCTGCCCCTGGGCCCGCACCTGTACATCGTGCAGGACGCCAAGACCAAGCAGTGGGTCAACAAGTGCGACTGCGGCCACGTCTTCGGCGACTACCGGCAGAACTGGAAGCTCAACGCCGCCATCTACGTGCGCGACACGGAAGAGGCGATGACCGAGGTCTATCCCAAGCTGATGGCCCCGGACACCCAGTGGCAGGTGTACCGGGAGTACTACTGCCCCACCTGCGGGACCATGCACGACGTCGAGGCCCCCACCCCCTGGTACCCGGTGATCCACGACTTCGAGCCGGACATCGAGGCCTTCTACAAGGAGTGGGTGAACCTGCCGGTGCCGGAGCGGGCCGACTGATCCCAACCCCCTGAAGTAAGCAGCAAGCGATCCATCTCCACGCCCGTGGGGGCCGGCCCATGCCGGTCCTCAGGGCGGCGGAGAGGTTTCGCCTGAAAAAAGCCATCGCGTGGCCACCGGAGCGGCATGCGCGAGTGCGATCGAGTGTGGGTAAGCCAACCAGCGAGAGGAGATTCAAGATGCTGCGTCAGTTCAAGAAGTATGGGAGCAAGGCGACTCGGGGAACCACCTTCCTGTCGTCCATCGCCCCATTCGGAATCATCGGGGGGCTGCTCTATGCCGGCCTCTTCGTCAAGGCCGATGCGGTCGTCCGCAAGGTCGACGCACCGGCCATCGAGCGCCGTGACAACTACGTCAGCCTGTCCGTGCCGGCGCCGCAGATCGTCTGGGCCGCCGGCACCGGCGGCAAGATTGTGCGCAGCATCGACGGCGGAAAATCCTGGGCGAGCCAGCCCACCGGGATCCAGAACAATCTCCTCGGCATCGCCGCCTGGGATCCGCAGCATGCGACGGCGGTCGGCAACCTGGGCACCATCATCGAGACCGCCGACGGCGGCAATACCTGGGCGGAAGCGAAGACGCCCGCATCGTCGAACCCGAACAAGCTCTTCCGGGTACATATCTTCGACGGCGTCGCCTGGGCTGTCGGCGAATTCGGCGCCCTGCTCCAATCGAAAGACCGCGGCCTGACATGGACGCGGGCTCTGCCCGAGAAGGACCGCGCCTGGAACGACGTCTATTTCCTCGGCCAGCAGGGCTGGCTGGTCGGCGAGTTCGGCACGGTCATGAAGACTTCCGACGGCGGCGCGACCTGGGCCGAGGTGGCGACGCCGAACAAGGTCAGCCTGATGTCCGTGGCGTTTCGCGATCCGCAGCACGGCGTCGCGGTCGGCCTGTCGGGAACGGTCATGGTCAGCGGCGACGGTGGCGCGACCTGGCGGCAGGCACGGCAAGCGACCCGGGAGTCGCTCTACAGCGTCATATGGGACAACGATCGCTGGCTGGCCGTCGGCGACAAGGGCGTGATGGTCACGGCCGCAGCCGAGGCGGGCGAGTGGAAGGCGGCGCGCATCTCCGACCAGGACCTCTCCTGGCGTACCCAGATCGTCAAATCCGAGACCGGCTATTACCTGGCCGGAGCCAATCTGGCCATCCTGGAAAACGGCAGGCTGGCGGTCGCCGGTCATGCCGGGAAGTAGGGGACAACAATGAAGAACACAACCTTTGGCAAGGTCGACCGAGCCTTCGCCACCATCATCCGCTTCCGTGCCCTGGTCGTCGGCGCCATCGTCCTGGTGACGGCACTGATGGGCTATCTGGCCAGCCAGATCGAAGTCAGGACGGTCTTCAGCGACCTGCTGCCGAAAAACCATCCGTACGTCGCGGTCAACCAGCGCTTCAAGCAGACCTTCGGCGGCTCGAACATGGTCAGCATCATGCTCGAAACGGAACAGGGCGACATCTTCACCGACCCGGTGCTGGCCAAGGTACAGAAGCTGACCGTCGGCCTGCAGAAGGTCGAAGGCGTCGACACCTACCAGATCATTTCGCTGGCCTCGAAGAAGCTCAAGGAGGTCCGCGCTTCGACCGAAGGCGTCGAGTCGCGCCCCCTGATGTGGCCGAACCTGCCCAAGGGCCCCGCCGAAATGGCCGCCCTGCGGGAAGCCGTGCTCAACAATCCCCTGGTGTATGGCCCCTACGTCTCGGCCGACCTGAAAGCCACCCTGGTGACGGTCGACTTCAACGACGGCAACGTGGACTACACCAAGGCGTTCAAGCAGATCATGGAACTCGTCGAGGGTGCCAGCGGCGACGGCGTCAAGGTCCGGGTCGTCGGCGAACCGGTGCTCTACGGCTGGGTGAATCACTACCTGGACGAGACGCTGAAGCTCTTCCTGCTGGCGGTGGCGTCCCTGGTCATGCTGCTGTTGCTGATCACGCGCACCTGGCACGGCACCGTGTTGCCGCTGCTCGCCGGCCTCACCAGCGCCATCTGGGCGCTCGGGGCGGCCAAGCTGATGGGCTTTCATCTCGATCCCCTGGTCGTGGTGGTCGCCTTCCTGATCACGGCCCAGGCGATTTCGAACTCGGTGCAGCTGATCTCTCGCTTCGACGACGAGCTGGCGCGGGGCAGCACGAGCCCGGCAGCGGCGGCGCGGGCCAGTGCGCGCAACCTGTTCAAGCCGAGCGCCCTGGCGGTGGTGGCCGACGCCGGCTGCGTCCTGGTCGTCGCCCTGACGCCGATTCCGCTGCTGCAGAAGATTTCCTTCATCGGCACCGTCTGGGTCCTGACCATCTTCGTCAGCGCCCTGGTGCTGACGCCGGTCATGCTGTCCTGGTACAAGCCGGAACGAGGCCACATCCACCCGATCAACGTCGCCCCGCTGCTCGACAAGATCCTGGCCGTCTGCGCCGCCGTGGTCACCACCCGCTGGCGCTATGGGGTTCTGGCGGGCGCCGGCATCGCCTTCGTGATTTCGGCCGGATACGCCTTCAACCTGAAGGTCGGCGACGCCAATCCGGGCTCGCCCATTCTCTGGCCTGACTCGACCTACAACCGGGACGCGGCTGAAATCAACCGGCAGTTCCAGGGCTCCGACCGCATGTTTGTCGTGGTCGCCGGCAAGAGCGACGGCGCACTGCGCGAGCCGGCGGTGCTCGACAGCATGAACCGCTTCCAGAAGTACATGGAGGCCCAGCCCGAGGTCGGCGGCACGATTTCCCTCGCCGATATCCTGCCGCAGGTCAAGCGGGTGCTGCGGGAAGGCAACCCGATGTACCAGGAGATGGGGCAGAGCCGGGAAGAGAATGGCGAACTGGCCTACATGTTCGTTTCCGGCTCCGATCCTGGCGACATGGACCGCTATGCCGACGCCGATGCACGGAACGGCGCGGTCACGATGTTCTTCCGCGACCACCAGGGCGAAACCATCCGGACGGCCGTTGCCCGGGTCCGCGACTACGTCGCCGACCACCCGATCGAGGACGCCGAATACCTGCTTGCCGGCGGTCTCGTCGGGGTGCTGGCGGCGGTGAACGAGGTGATCCTGGCCGGGCAGATCGAGGCCATCGCTCTGGCGCTGCTTGTCCTCGTCGTCTGCTGCACCGTCACCTACCGCTCGACCGTGGCCGGCGTCTTTTTCATGATCCCGGTCATCCTGTCGAACGCGCTGACCTTCAGCTACATGGCCTGGCAGGGCATCGGCATGAACATCAACACCCTGCCGGTGGTGGCGCTCGGGATCGGCCTCGGGGTCGACTACACCTTCTACATCGTCGACGGCATCCGCGAGGAGCTGCACCACCACGGCAACGTCGAGCGCGCCATCGTCCATTCGCTGCGCACTGCCGGCAAGGGCGTCCTCATCACCGCTCTGACCCTGATCACCAGCGTCGTGCTCTGGCATTTCTCGTCGCTGCGGCTGCAGGCCGACATGGGGGTGCTGATCGGACTCTGGCTGTTCGTCTCCGCCTTCAGCGCGCTCTTCATCATGCCGGCGCTGGTGTACGTGTTCCGGCCGGAATTCATCGTCGGCAGCAAGCGGCGCCCGATCGAGCACGCGGTGCTCGCCTGATCGGCAGACTCACCATGCCCGCCGCGGCGCGGCGGGCTTTCTCAAGCAGTCCGTACTTAGGAAGGAGCAGGGAAATGAGGGTATCAAGGAGACAAAGGCGGATGCCGGCGCAGATCGGTACCGCGGTTCTGAGCCTTGGGCTGTGCGCAGGCACGGCATGGGCCCAGGAAAGCCAGGACAGCGACAACGGCAACAGCTTCCACCTGGGTGGCTACGTCCGGGGCTGGACTTCCTTCAATCTGCAGAACCAGCCCGAGACGCCGCAGAACGACAAGTGGAAAGCCTCGATGATCCGGGGATCGCTGCTCCTCGACATGGACGCCAAGACCGGGCCGCTCAAGTGGAAGGTGGTGGGCCGGGCCGATCAGGAGGCGAAGACCGATTACCTGAAGGACCTGCAGGCCCTGCGCGCCACCAACGGGACTCTCGGCGGCGAGAACCACGACATCATGAAGAACTACAACAACGCCGAGATCCGCGAAGCCTGGATGGAATTCGCCGCCGGCGACCGCACCACCTTCCGTCTCGGCCGGCAGCAGATCGTGTGGGGCGAAAGCGACTTCTTCCACGCCATGGACGTGGTGCACGGCTACGACCTCTCCTGGCGCCTGTTCTTCGAAGGCGAGAACGAGGAATGGCGCAAGCCCCTCTGGCTGCTCGCCACGAAGGTCAATGTGCCCGAGGCCAATGGCCAGGTGCACGCCTTCATCCGCCCCGGCCTGGACGACTGCAAGGATATCGGCAACACCTACGATATCCATGGCGGGCGCTGGTTCTTCCAGCCCTATCGCGGCTTCGATCTGTCGGCCATCACCCGCAAGGACTGCAAGCACCCGGATGGCGACTATCGCGACGTCACCGGCGGCATCCGCTGGTCGGGCGAGGCCGGGCCGGTCAATTACTCGCTGGCCTACATCAGGACCTTCTCGGCCGACCCGGTGGCGAATTCGGTCTTCGCGCCCTACAAGAAGGCGCCGTCCGGCGCTGTCTTCGACCTCATCCATCCCGAGATCGACGTCTTTGGCGTGACGGTCAGCGGCTACAGCGATGTGATCGACTCCGTCCTCAGCGCCGAAGTCGCCTACACCAAGGACCAGCCCTACAACATCGGGAGCGGCAGTCTGGCGGCGCCCAATGTGCCGGGGCATGTCGGGCTGGGCCTGGGCGGGGTGATGAAGAAGGACACCGTAACGGCCATGCTGCGGGCCGACAAGAACCTGCATCTGGAAGGCCTGTTCGGCACTTCCCGGCCGTCCTTCTCGTCGATCCAGCTGTTCGATACCTACATCGTGAACTTCCGCCAGGAGGACGACCTCGTCCGGCTGTTTGCCTACGGTAGCCGGCTCACCGAGCACAACACCCTGCTCACTGCCTTCACCACGCTCAATTACCGGAACGACACGGTCAATCCGGGCTTGGCCGTCGGCGTCGATTTGACCCATGGCGGCGGGTTCGTCATTCCGAGCGTCGCCTTCGTCCTGTCAGACCATTGGACTGCCAAGGCCGAGGCCGACATCTTCTGGGCGCGCCATTCCAACAAGACGCAATTCAGCAATGAGCCTTCCCAGTTGTTCGGATATTTCGACAAGGCCAGCCAACTGGTTTTTCGTGTGACACGGCAGTTCTAATCAAGGAGACAAGAAATGTTCAAGCAAAGTCTGTCCGACAGCAGCTTCATCCTGAAACGGCGACCGGCCCTGGTCGCGGCCCTCGGCCTCGCCCTGGCCTGCGGCGGCGCCGCGGCGGCGGAACTGGCCGAAGGCACGATGATCACCAAGGAGAATTTCCAGAAGGTCAAGAACGACACCTTCGAGGGCCACACCATCGGCAGCATGGTGCCGGAGAAGCTCGAGTGGATGATCAACAACTACAACCTGACCATCAAGCTCGCCCACTCGAAGAAGATCGAGATGGATCCGAAGTACGTCGAGGCCACCAAGAAGTACTCCAAGGACGTCAAGTTCAACCCGGCCGACCGCACCATCAGCGGCTGGAAGGCGGGCATGCCGTTCCCGCCGGACACCATCAAGATGGACGACCCCAATGCCGGCGACAAGGTGATCTGGAACCTGCGTGCCGCGACCTATGGCGCCACCATGGATCTGCGCGACATCGCCTGGGCCTTCCTCGATGCCAAGAAGGGCTACGAGCGGGTGCAGGCCTTCCAGTCGCGCCGCTACTACATGGAAGGGCGGCTGGACGGTGGCCCGATCTCGGTCGGCGACGGCACGGTGGCCCAGAAGACCTACTTTGCCGCCTACTACCCGGAGGACATCCGCGGACTCGGGACCTTCTCCCAGCGCTACAACCAGGCCGACTCCAAGAAACCCGACGACGCCTACGCCTACCTGAAGTCGGTGCGGCGCACCCGGCGGCTCTCGGGCGGCGCGTGGATGGATCCGATCGGCGGCACCGACCAGCTCTACGATGACTGGGATATCTGGGACGCAGCTCCGACCAAGTACGTGCAGAACAAGCTGATCGAAAAGCGCTGGATCCTCGCCATCGCCCACAGCCCCGAGATGAGCGTCGACACCAGCAAGCCGTGGTCCGAGCCGCAAGCCCGCTTCCCGCGCATCAACATGAGCGAGCCGCCGTATTTCAACCCGGCCAAGGACATCGGCTGGGAGCCGCGCGAGGTCTATGTGGTCGAGGGAACGCCGCCCCCCGAGCACCCCTACAGCAAGAAGGTCGCCTACATCGAGGTCGACTTCCCGCGTCCGTATCTCGGCTACGCCCTCGACCACAAGGGCGAGTTCTGGAAGATGTTCGTCTTCCAGAACCGTCCGGACGTCGGCGACGACGGCTACAAGGCGGTCATGCCGGTGATCGGCCACATCATCGACGTCAAGCGCGGGCACGCCACCAACTGGTCTTCGAACATGAAATCGAACCCGAAAGGCGTGAAGGACACCGACGTCTCGCTCAACAAGCTCGAGGAAGTCGCCACCGGCGGCGGCAGGTAAGGAAAGGCGGGAACGCGGACGAATCGGCCCGCGTTCCCGGATCGCGGCTCTGACTCGAACCTAACCGGAGATAGTGAAGAAATGAGCAAGGAATATGCAAACGCCGCCGCGGCCCTCGACGGGCTGCTGTTCGACGGCATGACGGTGGCGGCCGGCGGCTTCGGCCTGTGCGGCATCCCCGAGAACCTGATCGAGGCCCTGCTGTACGCCGGCACGGGCAACCTCACCATCGTCGGCAACAACGCCGGCGTGGACGACTTCGGCATGGGCCTGCTGCTGAAATCCCGGCAGGTGAAAAAGGTGGTCGCCTCCTATGTCGGCGAGAACAAGGAATTCGAGCGCCAGGTCCTGGCCGGCGAGCTGGAACTGGAGCTGGTGCCCCAGGGCACCCTGGCCGAGCGCCTGCGCGCCGGCGGCGCCGGCATCCCCGGCTTCTACACCCGCACCGCCTTCGGCACCCGCCTGGCCGAGGGCAAGGAAATCCGCCTCTTCGACGGCCGGGAATACGTCCTCGAGCCTGCCATCCGCGCCGACGTGGCCATCGTCAAGGCCTGGAAGGGCGACCGGGCCGGCAACCTGGTGTTCCGGAAGACGGCCCGCAACTTCAACCCCATGATCGCCACCTGCGGCCGGGTCACCATCGCCGAGGTGGAGGAACTGGTGGAAGCCGGCGACCTGGACCCGGACCAGATCCACACCCCGGGCATCTACGTGGACCGCATCATCCAGGGCCGCAATTACCAGAAGCGCATCGAATTCCGCACCACCGCCGGCGCCGCCCCTTCCGCCAGGCACGACCCGGTGCGGGACCGCATGGCCCGGCGGGCGGCCCTGGAGCTGCGGGACGGCTACCACGTCAATCTCGGCATCGGCATCCCGACCCTGGTGGCGAACCACATCCCGGCCGGCATGAAGGTCACCCTGCAGTCGGAGAACGGCCTCCTGGGCATCGGCCCCTTCCCCCACCAGGAGGCGGTGGATCCTGACCTGATCAACGCCGGCAAGCAGACCATCACCAGCCTGCCGGGGAGCAGCTTCTTCTCCAGCGCCGATTCCTTCGCCATGATCCGGGGCGGCCATGTGGACCTCTCCATCCTGGGCGGCCTGGAGGTCTCCGAGGACGGCGACCTCGCCAACTGGATGGTCCCCGGCAAGATGGTGAAGGGACCGGGCGGGGCCATGGACCTGGTGTCCGGGGTCGGGCGGGTGATCGTCCTCATGGAGCACACCGCCAAGGACGGCTCCCCCAAGATCCTGCCCCGCTGCAACCTGCCCCTCACCGGCCGGGGGGTGGTGGACATGATCATCACCGAGCTCGGCGTCTTCAAGGTGAATGAAGGCGGCGGCCTCACCCTCCTCGAACTCCAGCCCGGGGTCGGCCTTGCCGAAGTGAAGGCCAAGACGGGCTGCGGCTTCGCCCTCGGCCCCGGCCTCGCCGACCAGTGCGAGCCCGACCTCGCCGCCGCCTGACCCGGGAGAACACCATGCACGCCAATCTCGCCCACCAGCTCATCCGCACCGCCTGGGCCCACCCCGACGGCGCCGCCCTCTTCGCGGGCACCACCCGCGTCGCCACCTTCGCCCAGCTCGCCGACCGGGCCGCCCGCTGCGCCCGCGGGCTGCGCCTGGACCTGGGCCTGGCCGCCGGCGACCGGGTGGCCCTGGTGATGAAGAACTGCCCCCAGTACGTGGAACTGCTCTACGGCATCTGGCACGCCGGCCTCTGTGCCGTCCCCATCAACGCCAAGCTCCACCCCCGGGAGATCGACTACATCCTCCGGGACAGCGGCGCCCGGGTGACTTTCGTGACCGAGGGCATGGAGGCGGGCAACGCCATCGCCGTCGGCTCGCCCGCCTACGAGGAGCTGTTCGCGGGCCCCGGGCTGCCGGTGGCCGAGGTGGGCGGCGCCGACCTCGCCTGGCTCTTCTACACCAGCGGCACCACCGGCAAGCCCAAGGGAGTCATGCTCTCCCACCGCAACCTGGCGGCCATGGCGGAGGCCTATTACGGCGCCGTCACCCATGTCGCGCCCGATGACCGGCTCATCCATGCGGCCCCCATGTCCCACGGCTCCGGGCTCTACATCGTGCCCTACATCGCCGCCGGGGCCGCCCAGGTGGTGCCGCCGTCCGGCGGCTTCGACGCCGAGGAACTGAGCGCCCTCGTCGCCGCCCATCCCCGGGCCGGCCTCTTCGCCGCCCCCACCATGCTCAACCGGCTGGTGGAGCACGTAGGCAAGAGCGGCGCCGACCTCGCCAACCTCAAGGTGGTGGTGTGCGGCGGCGCCCCCCTCTACCTTGAGGACGCCCTGGCCGCCCTCGACTGCCTGGGGCCCAAGGTGGCCCAGATCTACGGCCAGGGGGAAAGCCCCATGACCATCACCGCCCAGTCCGCCAGCCAGATCGCCACCGCCCGCGCCTCCGGCGACTTCGACGGCCTGGCCTCGGTGGGCCGGCCCTGCCCCGGCGTCGAGGTGTGCATCGCCGATGCCGACGACAACCCCCTGCCGGCGGGCGCCATCGGCGAAGTGCTGGTGCGGGGCGCCACGGTCATGGCCGGCTACTGGCACAACCCGGAAGCCAGCGCCGCCACCCTGCGCAACGGCTGGCTGCACACCGGCGACGTCGGCTGCCTGGACGACCGGGGCCGCCTCACCCTCAAGGACCGCAGCAAGGACGTCATCATCAGCGGCGGCTCCAACATCTACCCGCGGGAGGTGGAGGACGCCCTTCTCGGCCATCCCGGCGTGGCCGAAGTGTCGGTCCTCGGCCGCCGCCATCCCGACTGGGGGGAGGAAGTGGTGGCCATCGTCGTGCCGCGCCCGGGCACGGCGGTGGGCGAAAGGGAACTGGACCAGTGGTGCCTGACCCGCATCGCCCGCTTCAAGCGCCCCAAGGCCTACCTGTTCTTGGACGAGCTGCCCAAGAACAGCACCGGCAAGGTGCTGAAGACGGCCCTGCGCGGTCTACTGGCCGGGGCTGGCGATCTTGGGAGCCAACGCCCATGAGGAGATGAGCGATGAGTGAAAATTTCGACAAGGGACTGGCCATGCGGCGCCAGGTGATGGGCGCCGGATTCGTCGCGGACGCCTTCGCCGGCGCCAGCGATTTCACCCGCCCGCTGCAGGATTTCATCACCGAGCATGCCTGGGGCACGGTCTGGTGCCGGGAAGGCCTCGACCTCAAGTCCCGCAGCCTCGTCACCGTGGCCCTGCTGACCGCCCTCGGCCGCCACCACGAACTGGCCGGCCATCTGCGTGGCGCCCTCAACAACGGCGCCACGCCGGAGGAAATCCGGGAGGTGCTGCTGCACGCCGCCGTCTACTGCGGCGTCCCCCTCGCCGCCGAGGCCTTCCGCTGCGCCGACCAGGTGATCCGAAGCGCGGAGGAATTCCCCCAGCGCTGAAACGGCGCCTCTCCCCGCTGCATCAAATGGCCATGAACCCACGAACGGCCAGGGGCCCGGCCTCCATTGCTTCCGAAGCCGAGCTGATCGCCGCGGTGCGGTCCGGGGACATGCAGGCCATGGAAGCCCTCATGCGGCGCCACAACCGCACCCTCTATCGCACCGCCCGGGCGATCCTGCGGGACGACGACGAGGCCGAGGACGCGGTCCAGGAGGCCTACCTCCAGGCCTATCGCGCCCTCGACGGTTTCCGGGGCGAGGCGCGGCTGTCCACCTGGCTGGTGCGCATCGTCGCCAACGTCGCCCTCATGCGGCGCCGGCGCAACGCCCGGACGGCCCTGGTCGTGCCCCTGGCCGGCACCGACGGCGTCCCCGGCGCCCCGCCGGAGGAAATGACCGACCTCTCGGGACCGGAGGCCGAAGCCATGGCAGGAGAACTGCGCCAGCTGCTGGAAGCGAGGATAGACGCCCTCCCCGACGCCTACCGGGAAGTGTTCGTGCTGCGGGCGGTGGAGGAGCTTTCCAGCGAGGAGGCCGCCGCCGTCCTCGGCATCCCCGAGGGCACCGTGCGCACCCGCTTCTTCCGGGCCCGCGGCCTGCTCCGGGAGTCCCTGGCCAAAGAAGTGGATTTCGCCCTCGGCGAGGTGTTCGGCTTCGCCGGCGAGCGCTGCGACCGCATCGTCGCCAAGGTGCTGTCGGCCATCGACCCGGCGGGCTAAAAGCCGGGATCACCCATCCAGGGAGGCAACCCTTCATGACTGCGAGGTCTAGCCATGCACACCCCTGCCAATATCGCCAAGCATCCCATCCATCCCATGCTGGTGGCCGTGCCCATCGGCCTGTGGCTCTTCTCCCTGGTCTGCGACCTGGTGTTCCGCTTCGCCGACGGCAACGAAAACTGGGACACGGTGGCCCTCTACACCCTCCTGGGCGGCATCGTCGGCGCCCTGCTGGCGGCGGTGCCGGGCTTCATCGACATGCTGTCCCTGCCAACCCACTTGAAGCGCATCGCCATCATGCACATGAGCATCAACCTCACGGTCGTCGCCCTCTACGTGGTGAACGCCTGGCTGCGGCTGCGGGGCACGGGGGAAAACGGCCCCCTGGCGCTGTCCGTCATCGCCGTCGCC
>DATFAA010000084.1:0-4121 GCA_035255045.1 Rhodocyclaceae bacterium
GCCTTTCTGGGCAGCCGGCGGCCGCCCATGCTGCTGGATTTCCTGCCCCGCTACGACGTAATCCGCAGCTCGGGCTTCGCCATCCACGAGTACATCGGCATCCTCTGGTACCGGCTCCGGGGGTAGAAGGGCAACAAAAAAGCCGGCCCGGGGGCCGGCTTTCCGATGGGGCCGTAGACTTCAGACGCCGAGGGTGGCGACCGGAATCTTGCCGATCTTGGCGCACCACTCCTTGGGCCCGGTCTTGTGCACGGAGGTGCCGGAGGAATCCACCGCCACGGTCACCGGCATGTCCTTGATCTCGAACTCGTAGATGGCTTCCATGCCGAGGTCGGCGAAACCCACCACCTTGGCGGCCTTGATGGCCTTGGACACCAGGTAGGCGGCACCGCCCACGGCCATCAGGTAGGCCGACTTGTTGTCCTTGATGGCGTCGATGGCGATGGAGCCGCGCTCGGCCTTGCCCACCATGGCGATGAGGCCGGTCTTCTCCAGCATCATGCGGGTGAACTTGTCCATGCGGGTGGCGGTGGTGGGGCCGGCGGGGCCGACCACCTCGTCCCGCACCGGGTCCACCGGGCCGACGTAGTAGATCACCCGGTTGGTGAAGTCGACGGGCAGCTGCTCGCCCTTGGCCAGCATGTCCTGGATGCGCTTGTGGGCGGCATCGCGGCCGGTCAGCATCTTGCCGTTCAGGAGCAGGACCTGGCCCGGCTTCCAGGAGGCGACTTCCTCCTGGGTCAGGGTGTCGAGGTTCACCCGGGTGGCGACGTTGGTGTCGGCCTTCCAGGTCACGGCCGGCCAGTCTTCCAGATTCGGGGCCTCGAGGTGGGCCGGGCCGGAGCCGTCCAGGTGGAAGTGCACGTGGCGGGTGGCGGCACAGTTGGGGATCATGGCCACGGGCAGGGAAGCGGCGTGGGTCGGGTAGTCCAGGATCTTGACGTCGAGGACGGTGGTGAGGCCGCCCAGGCCCTGGGCGCCGATGCCGAGGGCATTGACCTTCTCGTACAGTTCGAGGCGCAGTTCCTCGACCCGGCTGCTGGGGCCGCGGGCGATCAGCTCATGGATGTCCACCGGCGCCATCAGGGATTCCTTGGCGAGGAGCATGGCCTTTTCCGGGGTGCCGCCGATGCCGATGCCGAGGATGCCCGGGGGGCACCAGCCGGCGCCCATGGTGGGGACGGTCTTCAAGACCCAGTCCACGATGGAGTCGGAGGGGTTGAGGGCGTAGAACTTGGACTTGTTCTCGGAGCCGCCGCCCTTGGCGGCGCAGATCACTTCCACGTGGTCGCCTTCCACCATCTCGTAGTGGATGACCGCCGGGGTGTTGTCCCTGGAATTCCTGCGGGCGCCGGCCGGGTCGAGGAGAACCGAAGCCCGCAGCTTGTTGTCTGGGTTGTTATAGGCGCGGCGCACGCCTTCATTGACCATTTCCTGGATGCTCATCTTGGCATCCCACTTGGCGTGCATGCCGATCTTCAGGAAGACGACGGCGATGCCGGTGTCCTGGCAGATGGGGCGCTTGCCCTCGGCGCACATGCGGGAGTTGGTCAGGATCTGGGCAATGGCATCCTTGGCCGCCGGGCTCTGTTCGCGCTCGTAAGCTGCGCCCAGGGCCTTGATGTAATCGAGGGGGTGGTAGTAGCTGATGTACTGGAACGCGTCGGCGATGGACTGGATGAAGTCGTCCTGGCGGATGGTGCTCATTGATGCTCCCGGTCAGTGCTGCTGGTGTTGAATGGAGAGGGTCTGGTTCATGATCTTGTCGGTGATGGCGATCATGAACGCGGATACGAGGAAGAGGGCGTGGATGGTGGCCTGCCACATGATGACCCGGTCGTCGATCTGGGCGGCGTTGATGAAGGTCTTCAGGAGATGGATGGACGAGATGCCGATCAGGGCCGTCGCCAGCTTCACCTTGAGCACCCCGGCGTTCACGTGGGACAGCCATTCCGGCTGGTCCGGGTGGTGCTCCAGTTCGAGGCGGGAGACGAAGGTCTCGTAGCCGCCGATGATGACCATGACCAGCAGGTTGGCGATCATCACCACGTCGATGAGACCGAGGACGATGAGCATGACCTCGACTTCCGTCAGGTTGCCGGCGTGGCTCACCAGGTGCACCAGTTCATGCATGAACTGATAGACGTAAACCGCCTGGGCGGCGATCAGGCCCAGATAAAGCGGCGCCTGCAGCCAACGGCTCCAGAAAATGAAGGATTCGAGCTTGGTAACGAACTTCATGGTTGCATCGCTTAAGGAAGAAAGCGATTTTACCATGCCCCGGCGCCCCTTTCCCTGGGCTTTGCTGCATTGCAGCGTTAAGAACGTGTAAGGGGAATGTAAGATTGTGGAAGTCTAATGAAATGCAACGGCGCTGCGCTCCGCGTGGCGCCTTTGCCTTGTATTAGCGGGGTCCGATTTTGGACCCGGGTTTCATGCTCGGGGCCTAGTCCGTTTGATTAACTAATATGCCAAGTACCGCAGAGGAGAAGAAACATGTCGAATGAGTCCGTGCAGCTCTTTTATCCGTCGGATGAGGCCGTCAGGAATGCGACGGTTTCCGGGATGGAGGCCTACAAGGCGCTGTGCGCCGAAGCCGAGCAGGACTACGAAGGTTTCTGGGCTCGCCATGCCCGCGAGATGGTGACCTGGAAGCAGCCTTTCACCCAGGTTCTGGACGAGTCCAACGCCCCCTTCTACAAGTGGTTCGCCGACGGCAAGCTCAACGTTTCCTACAACTGTCTGGACCGCAACGTCGAAGCCGGCCTGGGCGACAAGGTCGCCATCGTCTTCGAAGCCGACAACGGCGAAGTGACCAAGGTCACCTACAAGGAGCTGCTGTCCAAGGTCTGCAAGATGGCCAACGCCCTCAAGGCCAAGGGCGTCAAGAAGGGCGACCGCGTCGTCATCTACCTGCCGATGACCGTCGAAGGCGTCGTCGCCATGCAGGCCTGCGCCCGTATCGGCGCCACCCACTCCGTGGTGTTCGGCGGCTTCTCCGCCCAGTCCCTGCGCGACCGCATCAATGACGCCGGCGCCGTCTGCCTGATCACCTCCGACGGCCAGTTCCGCGGCGGCAAGTCCATCCCCCTCAAGTCCATCGCCGACGAAGCCTTCTCCCTGGGCGGCTGCGAGTCCGTCAAGAGCGTCATCGTCTTCAAGCGCACCGGCGGCGAGTGCAACATGGTCGCCGGCCGCGACGAGTGGCTGCACGACGTGCTCCAGGGCCAGCCGGAAACCTGCGAACCCGAGTGGGTCGAGGCCGAGCATCCGCTCTTCCTCCTCTACACCTCCGGCTCCACCGGCAAGCCGAAGGGTGTCCAGCACTCCAGCGGCGGCTACCTGCTGCACGCCATCCTGACCATGAAGTACACCTTCGACATCAAGCCCGAAGATACTTTCTGGTGTACGGCTGACATCGGCTGGGTGACCGGTCATACCTACATCACCTACGGCCCCCTGGCCTGCGGCGCCACCGAGATCGTCTTCGAGGGCGTGCCGACCTACCCGGACGCCGGCCGCTTCTGGAAGATGATCCAGGACCACAAGGTCAGCATCTTCTACACCGCCCCGACCGCCATCCGTTCCCTGATCAAGGCCGCGGACACCAACCCGGCGGTGCATCCGAAGAACTACAACCTGTCCTCCCTGCGCATCCTCGGTTCGGTGGGCGAGCCCATCAACCCGGCGGCCTGGCAGTGGTACTACGACAACGTCGGCGGCGGCCGCTGCCCCATCGTCGATACCTTCTGGCAGACCGAGACCGGCGGCCACATGATCACCCCGCTGCCGGGCGCCACCCCGCTGGTGCCGGGCTCCTGCACGCTGCCCTTCCCGGGCATCATGGCCGCCGTGGTCGATGAGACCGGCGCCGACGTGCCCTGGGGCCAGGGCGGCATCCTGGTGGTCAAGAAACCGTGGCCGGCCATGATCCGCACCATCTACGGCGATCCCGAGCGCTTCAAGAAGTCCTACTATCCGGAAGACCTGGGCGGCAGGCTCTACCTGGCGGGCGACGGCGCCATCCGCGACGCCAAGAGCGGCTACTTCACCATCACCGGCCGTATCGACGACGTGCTGAACGTTTCCGGCCACCGCATGGGCACCATGGAAATCGAATC
>DATFAA010000085.1:0-53652 GCA_035255045.1 Rhodocyclaceae bacterium
AAGTGTGAAACCACCCGCGCCGCCCCTGAAGTTCTTTTCTAGCATCGTGATACTGTCAACCTAGAACTTAAGGCTGCTTATCATAGCGTACCCAAAAGCCGCAGTGTCCAAGAATTTGTCGGTCATTGCCCATTCTCGAGCCTAAGCAGGCCAACCCCAGCCAACACGGCCGGCGCCCCGGACGCCCCTGCCACGCGGACCAGCCGGAACCTGGCATCGCCGCCATGGCGGAAGCGGTAGGCCAGCACCCCGGTGCGGCGCTCGAAGTACCACACGCCGCCCTCGACCGGCGGCTCATCGACTTCCCCTACATAGCCCGGCGGCTCCCGGCCTGCCCAGACCACCGGATTGAGGCTTCGCGGCAGTTCGCCGCCGAAGGTTTCGTGGTGGGAGAGGCGGTCCAGCAACTCGACGCGCAGGGCACTGGCCTCCGCCTGGACCATCGCTTCCTCCGTCTGGCGCTGCACGCGCTCCAGGGCGCCGAGGAGGAGGACGAAGAGCACGCTGACGATAACGGCGGCCGCCGCCATCTCCAGCTTCTTGTGCCGATACCCGGCCGACTCTTCCATCGAGTTGTCGAGGATCACCGCTTGATCGCCGCCTTGCCCAGGTCCCACATCGGCAGGAAGACCCCGAGCGCCAGGACCAGCACGAGGACACCGAGAACCACGATCAGTATGGGCTCGATCTGCGCCCCCAGGGTCTTGAGCTCGTACTCGACTTCCCGCTGATACATCTGGCCGATCTCTTCCATCATGTCGTCCAGGGCTCCGGACTCCTCGCCCACCGCCACCATCTGCAGCACCACGGGGGTGAAGAAGCCGGCCGCGATGGCTGCCCGCAGGACGCTTTCGCCCCGCTCCACATTGTCCCGCATGCCGTCGATGCGTTTGGCGATGTAGGAGTTGTCGACGGTCTGGGCCGAGTTGGCCAGAGCCTGCATCAGGGGCACGCCGCTGCGGGTGCCGAGGGCGAAGCTGCGGGCGAACCGGGCCAGGGCCGCCTTGTGGAGAATCTTGCCGGCAATGGGCATGCGCAGGGCGATGGCCTCCCACTCGTAGCGGCCCTTGGGCGTCCTCACCCAGGCCCGGAAGGCAAACGCGCCCACCACCACGGCTCCCAGCATGGCCGGCCACCAGGCCACCATGAAATCGGAAAAGGCTAGCAGCACCTTGGTCATGAGGGGCAATTCAGCCCCGAAGCCCTTGAAGACCTTGGCGAAAGCCGGGATGACGAAGAGATTGATGACAATGATGGCTGCAGCCATGGCCAGCACCACGAAGGCAGGGTAGCGCAGGGCCGATTTCACCTGCTCGCGCATGAAGCGTTCGAATTCCAGGTGCTCGAACAACCGCAGAAATATCTCATCCAGGAGGCCGGTGGCCTCGCCGACCCGCACCATGGAGACGTAGAAGGGCGAGAACACCTTAGGATGCCGCGCCAGGGCGACCGAGAGCTCTCGGCCGGCCTCCAGGCTCTCCCGCACATCCTGTATGACAGCCTTCATGGCCGGGTTAGTGGCCGATTCTTGGAGTCCGGCCAGGGCCCGCATGATGGGCACCCCGGCCTTCAGCAGGGTATGGATCTGGCGGGAAAAGAGCAGGATGTCGATATGCCCGACCTTGGGCTTGAACAGGGTGATGCCGGCGGGCTTGTCCGTGGCCGCCGCAGCCGATCGCCTGGTTTCCTTGATCTCGACCGGGGTCAGTCCGCGCCCCAGGAGCATATCGGCCACCAGGCCGGCCGTGGCGCCTTCGAGCACGCCCTCCACCAGATGCCCCCCGGCGTCACGTCCCTTATAGGCGAAATTGGGCACCGCGCCTTAGCCTTCGAACTGGTTGCTGATGCGCATCGCCTCGCCCACCGTGGTGCGGCCGGCGAGGACTAGGCGGACGGCATCCCGCCGCAGGGTTTCCCCGGCCATCTGCTTGCGGGCGACCTGCATGAAGACGCCGGGATCGCCGTCATTGACGGCCTCCACCACTTCGTCGGTCATCTCGAGGAATTCATAGACCCCCGTCCGCCCTTGATAGCCGGTGTTGGCGCAGTGGGAGCAGCCCCGGCCCTGGTGATAGCTGTGGGCGTCGACATTGCCTCCCAATTCGTAGCGCAGCCACTCGTGTTCGTTGGGATTGAGGGTGTACGGCTCGCGGCAGTTGTCGCAGATCACCCGCACCAGGCGCTGGGCCATGACCATGTGCACCGACAGGGCCACCATGTACCTGGGCACCCCCATGTCCAGCAGCCGTATGGGCGTCGTTATGGCGTCGTTGGTGTGCAGGGTGGACAGCACCAGGTGGCCGGTCATGGCCGCCCGCATGCCGATTTCCGCCGTCTCCTGGTCGCGCATTTCGCCGACCAGGACGATGTCCGGGTCCTGGCGCAGCACGGTGCGCAGGACCCGGGAAAAGGTGAGGTCGATTTTCTCGTGGACCTGGACCTGGTTGAGGCCGGCCAGGCGGTACTCCACCGGGTCCTCGACGGTAATCACCTTCTTCTCGGTGCTGTTGAGTTCGTTCAGGGCGGCGTAGAGGGTGGTGGTCTTGCCGGAGCCGGTGGGGCCGGTGACCAGCACCATGCCGCTCGGCCGCGCCAGGGCATGGCGGAAGCGCTCCAGCACCCGGGGCGGCATGCCCACCTTTTCCAGGGCCAGCAGGCCGGTATTCTGGTTCAGCAGACGCATCACCACCGATTCGCCGAACTGGGTCGGCAAGGTCGAGATACGCACGTCGACCGGCGCATTCCTCACCCGGATGTTGAAGCGGCCGTCCTGGGGCAGGCGCTTTTCCGAAATATCCAGGCCGGACATGAGCTTGAGGCGCAGGGCCACGGCCGTGGCAATCTTGGCATCGGCCTCGGTCTGGACGTGGAGCACCCCGTCGATGCGGAAGCGGATGCGCAGGGATTTTTCCTGGGGCTCGAAGTGAATGTCGGAGGCCCGCACCCGCATCGCCTCCTCGAACACCGTCTGCAGCAGCTTGACCACCGGCGCGTCTTCGGCACCCGGGGTGAGGCCAAGGAGGTCGCCGAATTCCACCGGGATGTCACCCAGCTCGGCAGTAAGCTCCTTGGCCAGGCCGGTGATCTGCTCGCCCCGGTGGTAGACCCGGTCGATCATGGCGAGCAGCTGGGTCTCGGTCACCACCGCCAGGTCGATTTCCTGCTTCACGACCCGGGTGATGTCGTCGTAGGCCTGCAGGTCAGTGGGATCGGAGAGGGCGACCCGTAGGCGGCCGGCGTCCACGCGCTCGAGCACCAGGGCCCGATAGCGCCGCGCCGCCGCTTCCGGCAGCAGCTTGATGAGTTCCGGCTGCGGACTGAAAGTCTTGAGGTCGATGAAGGGAATGCGTAGCTGGCGCGCCAGGGCCTGGGAGATCCCTTCCTCGGTCACATAGCCGCTATCGACGAAAATGCGGCCGAGCTTGCGGCCAGTGGCTTTCTGTTGCTGCAGTGCGAGACCGAGCTGTTCCTCGGTCAGCAGACCTTGCTGGATCAGCAGGTCGCCCAGGCGAATTTTTGGCGGGGGAGGCATCCCGATCTCCGACCGAATCTTAGAATAATGTTTTAATCTTTTGAATTTTTGAGGTATTTTCGCACGTTACGCGTTTTTACCCAGCCTGACAAGTGTTCGCCGTCGTCCTCTTCCAGCCAGAAATCCCGCCCAACACGGGCAATATCATCCGCATGTGCGCCAATACCGGCGCCGAATTGCACCTCGTCGAACCCCTGGGCTTCGACTTTACCGACAAGGCCTTGAAGCGGGCTGGACTTGACTACCACGAGTACGCGCGGGTGGTGCGCCATGCCGATTGGCAGGCAGGCAGGGCGGCCCTGGCGGGGCGGCGCCTCTTCGCCATGACGACCAAGGGGCAGGCGAGTCCTTTTTCCACCGAACTCAAGGTCGGGGACGTCTTCGTGTTCGGGTGCGAGACCAGCGGGCTACCGGCCGACGTCCTGGCGGAGTTTGCGCCGGAGCGGCGCCTGCGGCTGCCCATGTTGCCCGGACAGCGCAGCCTCAACCTCTCCAACGCGGCAGCGGTTACGGTCTTCGAGGCCTGGCGGCAAAACGGCTTCGCCGGCAGCCTTTAAGCCACTTCTTCCTTCGGGTCCCGCGCCAATAGGCCTTCCAGGGCTTGGCGCGCCGACATGCGCCCGTCCAGCACGGCTGCCACCGCCATGGAGATAGGCATGTCGATATCGAGCCTGCCAGCCAGACCGGCCACTTCCCTGGCTGTATAGACTCCCTCGGCCACGTGGCCCAGTTCCTCGAGGATCTGCGCCAGGGTCTTGCCTGCGGCCAAGCCGAGGCCGACCCGACGGTTCCGGGATAGGTCCCCGGTGCAGGTAAGGATGAGGTCGCCCATGCCGGCGAGGCCCATGAAGGTTTCCCGGCGGGCTCCGAGGGCGGCTCCCAGCCGGGCGATCTCCGCCAGGCCGCGGGTGATGAGGGCGGCACGGGAATTGAGTCCCAGCCCGAGACCATCGCAAACGCCGGTGGCGATGGCCAGCACGTTTTTGACGGCACCGCCGACCTCCACCCCGGCCAGGTCGTCGTTGGCGTAGACGCGCAGATTGTGGCCGTGGAGTTCGCGGGCCAGGCGGCGGGCGAAGGCCGGGTCGTTGGCCGCCAGGGCCACCGCCGTCGGCTGGCCGGCTGCTACCTCCTCGGCAAAGCTGGGGCCCGACAGGGCGCCATAGATGGCCTTGCCTTCACCGAGCACCTCTTTCACCACCTGGTGGGGCAGCAAGCCAGTGCCGGCTTCGAAGCCCTTGCAGACCCAGACGAGAGGAACCACCCTGCCCAGGGAGCGCACGGCCTCCACCGTCGAGCGCAGGGCCGCGATGGGTGTGGCCACGACCAGCAGTTCTGCCCCTTCGACGGCAGCGGCGAAATCGGTGGTGACGGCGATGCTTTCGGGCACGGCGTAGCCCGGCAGGAAGCGGACATTCTCATGCCTGGCCAGCAGGTCCGCGGCAACATCGGTATCGCGGGTCCACAGGGTGACCTGGTGCTTGGCGGCGAAGGCTATGGCCAGCGCCGTTCCCCAGGCGCCGGCAGCCAAAACGGTAATCTTCATAGACCCCAGACCTGGCTGGCCTTGACGAACCCGGTGGCGCCGTCCCGATGCTTGACCTTGGCCCAGCCAGGTGAGGCCGGCCCGAGGTAATCCAGGGCCACCCACTTGTCGGCGAGGAAGGCAACGGGGGCGTCCGCCTGGTCGGCCTGACGCACCTCGGCCCGGGGAGCGGTGACAACCACCGTGCGCCGCTCGGCCAGATACTTGTTCTCGATCCAGGCCAGGGTGCCTTCGGCATCCCTTACCTTGACCCAGCCCTCCAACCGCACCACCACTTCAACCGGTGTCAGCTGCTTGACCAGATAGAGCTTCTTGCCCTTCTGTGACGGGGCGTCGTACAGGACGGCGACGGGCGCCTCCACCGAACGGTAATCGAGAGCCTGGGCCGGCAGCGAGCCGGCGGCCATCGCCAGGATGATGAGAGCCCGACGCAACATCGACATTACTGAATGGGAACCTCGTGGGGACCGGAGGACTGTTGCTGCTGCTCCAGACGGGCCATGTACATGGCTTCGAAATTGACCGGCTGCAGCACGATGGGGGCGAAGCCGGCGCGGGTGATGGCGTCGGACACCACTTCCCGGGCATAGGGGAAGAGGATGTTGGGGCAGGCGACAGCCACCAGGGGCTCGATCTGCTCCTCCGGCACGTTGACGATGCGGAAAACGCCGCCCTGGCCGACTTCGACCAGGAAGACGGTCTTGTCTTCGCTCTTGGCGGTCACGGTGACGGTGAGCACCACCTCGAAGACGCCTTCGCCCAGGCCGCGCCCTTCGGTATTCAGCTGGATTTCGACCTGGGGCGAGGCCTGTTCCAGGAAGACTTCCGGCGCGTTGGGGACTTCGACGGACAGATCCTTGACGTAGATTTTCTCGATGCCGAAACTCGGCGCTTCATTCTGTTCCATTTTGTTCTTTCGGGTTGTGATTCGGTTAGCTGCCGGCCAGCAGCGGTACCAGCTTGCCCGCCGCGTCGAGGGCGTAGAGGTCGTCGCAGCCGCCGACATGGGTATCGCCGATGAAGATCTGCGGCACCGTGCGGCGCTGGGTTTTCTGCATCATTTCCTCGCGGCGCTCGGGATCCAGGTCCACCCGGACCTCCTCGATGTCGTCCACGCCCCGGGCCTTCAGCAATTGCTTGGCGCGGATACAGTACGGGCAGACAGCCGTGGTGTACATGCGGACATGGGCAGTCATTTGCGGTTTCCCTTCTTGATCGGCAAACCGGCCTGGCGCCACGATTCAATGCCGCCGGCCAGGTTGTGGAGACTGGTGAAGCCGTGCCTCTTCAATTCGCCGCAGGCCCTGGAGGAACGCATGCCGGAGGCGCAGCAGAGGATGACGGGCTTGTCCTTGAATTTCTCGAGTTCGCCGACCCGCTCGGCGAGCTTACCGACCGGAATGTTGCGCGCTTCCGGCAGATGACCGGCGGCGAATTCGTCCGGCTCGCGCACGTCGATCACCTGGGCGTCCTGGCGGTTGATGAGCAGGGTGGCCTCGGCCGGGTTGACCTCGACCCCGCCGGAACGGCGGAAAAAGGGCCAGATCAGGCCCAGGCCGCTGACGACGGCGATCGAGATGAGGAGAATATTCTGGTTTACGAACTCCATTGGCTTCCTTAGTTGATCGGCAGGTCGCAGAACACTTCCCGCATCATGCCGATGAGCAGAAGGGTACGGGCGTCGCCGACGCGGTAATAGACCCGGTTGGCGTCCTTCCGGGTGAGCAGGACTCCCTTCTCGCGCAGGATCGCGAGATGCTGGGAGATGTTGCTCTGGGAAGTGCCCACGGCGTCGACGATGTCCTGGACGCAGGCTTCCTGATCGCCAACTACGCAAAGAATCTTGAGCCGAAGCGGATGGGCAATCGCCTTCAGGGCGCGTGCCGCCACTTCGATATGCTCTTGCTTGTCGATAAGATTGAAGACTGGTGCGTCCACGGCAAAACCCTCGTTGTGGATGAATGGTCATTATAAAATAGCAGATCGTTTTTCGCAGACCTTAATCCTTCGGGGCTAACCGGATGTATAAGATCGTCCTGCTGCGGCACGGCGAGTCCACATGGAACCAGGAAAACCGCTTCACCGGCTGGACCGATGTCGATCTCACCGCCAAGGGCACCGATGAGGCCAGATCGGCAGGCAGGCTGATGGCCGACTCCGGCTTCGCCTTCGACCTGGCGTTTTCCTCGGTCCTGAAGCGGGCCATGCGTACCCTGTGGCTGGCGCTGGACGAGATGGACCGGCTGTGGATTCCGCTCCGGCGCTCCTGGCGCCTCAACGAACGCCACTACGGCGCCCTCCAGGGTCTCAACAAGGCCGAGACCGCAGCGAAATTCGGCGACGCCCAGGTGCAGCAATGGCGGCGCAGCTACGACATTCGGCCCCCGGCCCTGTCCATGGACGATCCGCGCCATCCGCGCTTCGATGCCCGCTACGCCGGCCTCGCCCTTTCCGCTCTGCCCCCTGCGGAATGCCTGAAGGACACCGTGGCCCGCGTGCTTCCCTATTGGGAGGATGTGATCGCCCCAGCCATCCACGGGGGGGCCGGCATACTGGTCGCGGCCCACGGCAACAGCATCCGCGCCCTGGTGAAATATCTGGACAATGTCTCCGACGAGGATATCGTCGGCCTCAACATCCCCACCGGCATCCCGCTCGTTTACGAACTGGACGCCGACTTGCGGCCCATCAAGAGCTACTACCTGGGTGACCAGGAAGCGGCCCGACAAGCTGCGGAAGCGGTTGCAAATCAAGCCAAGACAAAATAACCCCCTGCTGACCGGAACCATTGGGGCCGCGCTTCTGGGCGCTGCCCTGACGTTGTCCGCGCCCGTTTTCGGGGCCGGCCAGAAAAAGCCCATCCAGACTCCGGAAATCGCCGACAAGGAGGCGGATCTCCACGAGTTGCGGGGCCGTATCGAATCCCTGCGCCGGGACCTGGCCCAGAGCGAAAGCCACAAGTCGGAAGCCAGCGACCGCTTGCGGGAATCGGAAAAGCAGATTTCCACCTTGCAGCGGGAACTGCACGCCCTGAGCGACCAGCGCAGCGCGCTGCAGCAGACTCTCGGGGAGTTGAACCGCCAGTCGGGGCAACTGGAGGGCACTCTTGCCCAGCAGCAGACCCAACTGGAGAAGCTGGTCTATCGCCAATACCTCCAGGCCACCCCTGATTCCCTGCGGCTGCTGCTCAACGGCGATGACCCGAACCAGATGGCCCGGGATCTCTATTACCTATCCGCCATCGCCCGGGCCCGCACCGATATGCTGAGCGACATCCGCGGCACCCTGGAGCGGAAGAAGGCGCTGGCCGCCGATGCCAAGGAGCGAGCCGACGAATTGGCCGAGGTGGAGAACCAGCAGAAGCAGCGCCATCAGCAGCTTTCCCAGCAGCGGGAGGAGCGCAAGGCGGTGCTGGCCCAGATTTCCGATCGCATCAACAGCCAGCGCAAGGAGATGGGCAATCTCCAGCAGAACGAAAAGCGCCTGTCCCAGCTCATCGACCGCCTGGTCAAGCTGCTCGCCGCCCAGGCGGCGAAGCCCCGCCCCAAGCCGGCGCCGGCGCCCGCCGAGCGGGAACCCAGGAAACTGGCTGGCAAACCCGCCGAACCAAGCCGGGAAAAAGCAGTCGAAGCCGTCGAGAATCGATTCGATCCGGAAACGACCAATGCCCAGTTCGCCAGGCTCAAAGGCAGCATGCGTCTGCCGACCCGGGGTGCCGTAGCCGGTCGATTTGGCGCGCCAAGGGAAGGGGGAGGCACCTGGAAGGGACTATTCATCCGAGCCGGCAACGGCAACGAAGTAAGAGCCGTCGCCAATGGGCGGGTGGTTTTTGCGGACTGGATGCGCGGATTCGGGAATCTCCTCATCATTGACCATGGCGACGCTTACTTGTCGATCTACGGCAATAATGATTCACTCCTCAAACAGGTGGGCGAAGCGGTGAAAGGCGGTGAAAAGGTGGCCACCGTCGGCAACAGCGGGGGCAATCCCGAATCCGGTTTATACTTTGAGCTCCGACACCAGGGGCAGCCGATAGACCCCATGAAATGGGCCAGTTTGAAATGAGCAAAGTCAGAAATATCAGTTTAACGCTCGGCGGCTTCATCGCCGGCGCCCTCATCAGCCTGCACGTCCCGGCCCTGGCCGAGAAGGACGTCAAGCCCGGCTTGCCCATTGAGGATCTGCGCACCTTCGCCGAGGTCTATAACGCCATCAAGCAGGGCTACGTGGAGCCAGTGGATGACAAGAAGATGATCGCCAACGCGATCTCCGGCCTTCTGTCCAATCTGGACCCCCACTCATCCTATCTGGATACCGACGCTTTCAAGGATCTCCAGGCCGGCACCCAGGGCGAATTCGGCGGCCTCGGCATCGAGGTCGGCATGGAGGACGGTCTGGTCAAGGTGGTCTCCCCCATCGAGGACACTCCGGCCTTCCGCGCCGGGCTCAAGGCCGGCGACCTCATTTTCAAGCTCGACGACACCCCGGTGAAGGGCCTCACCCTGAATGACGCGGTCAAGAAGATGCGTGGCAAGCCCCGTACTCCGATCCGCCTTTCCATCATCCGAAAGGGTGAGAGCAAGCCGATCGAGGTGACCCTGATGCGGGAAGTCATCAAGGTCCAGAGCGTCAAGTCCAAGCTGGTGGAACCGGGCTACGGCTGGGTGCGCATCACCCAGTTCCAGGAGAACACCGGCGACAACCTAGTCAAGCACCTCAACGACCTCGCCAAGCAGGGTCCCCTCAAGGGTCTCGTGCTCGACCTGCGCAACGACCCGGGCGGCCTGCTGAACGGCGCCATCGGTGTCTCCGCCGCCTTCCTGCCGCCCAACACCAAGGTCGTTTCCACCGACGGCCGCACGGAGGACGCCAAGCAGGAATTCCTGGCCCGCCCCTCCGATTACCTGCGGGGCAACAAGGACGACTATCTCAAGAACCTGCCCGCCTCGATCAAGACCGTTCCCATGGTGGTCCTGGTCAACAGCGGCTCGGCCTCGGCTTCGGAAATCGTCGCCGGCGCCCTGCAGGACCACAAGCGCGCCGTCATCATGGGGACCCAGACCTTCGGCAAGGGCTCGGTCCAGACCGTGCTACCCCTGCCCGGCAACGCCGCCATCAAGCTCACCACTGCCCGCTACTACACCCCCAGCGGCCGCTCCATCCAGGCCAAGGGGATCGTGCCGGACATCGTGGTGGAAGAATCTCTCAACGGCAGCAGTTCGGCGCCCCACATCCGCGAAGCGGACCTCGAGCGCCACTTGATGAACGACAAGGAGTCCGGCCAAGACGCCGTCAAGGACGCGATCAAGACGGACAGCCTCAAGACCCAGCCCAAGTCGCCGGCAGCCAAGCCGAAGCCCGGCGGCAAGGATGGCAACAAGGATGAAGGCGAGGACGATTCCCTGGCGCGGATCGAATATGCAGGCAAGAACGACCACCAGTTCGCCCAGGCCCTGAACCTTCTCAAGGGCATGCAGATCATGCAGAATAAGGTTCAATGACCAGTCCCGAGGGAGGGATCATGAACGACTCCGATCTGAAGAAGAGACGCGATATCCTGTTCGCCAAGTTTCCTCCCGGGCAGGTGCCGGAGGCTGCGGATCAGCTGGAACGGCTGGACGAACTGGAAGTCCAGCCGAAGTACGAGAAGCGGTCGATCGGGGTCGGTTATGACCTGACTCAGCACACCCTGCAGGAACTGGAAGAAATCCTCGTCGACCGGGGCCATCATCTGGACAATACCCTGATGAGCAAGCTGGTGCGGGCTCTGGTGTACTACGTCGAGGACACCCAACTGCATAATTTGGGCGCCCCCGAACGGCGTATCAAGCGCTCCTCCCAGGAAGCCTACGGCATTGCCTGGGAACACCATCCCCACGGCGACCACGACGATACTCCGCCGGAGTGGCGCGAGTACAAGTGACCGACGAGCAACTACTCCGCTACAGCCGCCATATATTGCTCGACGCCCTTGGAGTTGAAGGGCAGGAGAAGCTGCTGTCCGCCCATGTGCTGGTCGTCGGAGCCGGCGGCCTGGGTTCGCCGGCGGCCCTTTACCTGGCCTCCGCCGGCGTCGGCCGGCTGACCCTGGCTGATGGCGACACCGTCGACTTCACCAATCTCCAGCGCCAGATTCTCCACACGGTGGACCGGGTTGGCATGGCCAAGGCCGAATCCGGCCGCATCGCCCTTCAGGCCATCAACCCGGAAGTGGCTGTAGCTCCGCTCTCCGAAAGGCTTGCGGGGGCGGAACTGGATGCTCTCGTTGCCGCGGCCGACGTCGTCCTCGACTGCACCGACAATTTCGCCACCCGCCACGCCATCAACCGGGCCTGCGTCAAGCATCGAAAGCCCCTGGTATCGGGCGCCGCCATCCGCTTCGACGGACAGGTCAGCGTCTACGACCTGCGCCGGGACGATTCTCCCTGCTACCACTGCCTCTTCCCGGAAGGCGAAGATGCCGAGGAGGTGCGCTGCGCGGTGATGGGGGTTTTCGCTCCCCTGACCGGCATCGTCGGCACCATGCAGGCAGCTGAAACTCTCAAGCTGGCTGCCAACATCGGTGAGTCCCTGACCGGCCGCCTACTCCTCATCGACGCCTTGACCATGCAGTGGCGTACCGTGCGCTTCAAGAAGGACAGCGGTTGCACGGTCTGCGGGCCGACCGCCCGATAACAAAACCAGCGCGCCTCGCCCCCGTCGTTCAGCCGTCCCCCTGGGCATAACCGGTCGCCCGTTTTTCGGCGCCGATATCACCGTCAGGTACTCACCCTGCAATTGCCACGCACCCTGGGGTAAGACCCGACTTCCTATCCCGCATACCCCTATGGCTTGCGCCGGCAGGCCGGCAAACCCGGAACCATTGCGGGCTGGGAATGCCCAATAAAAAGAGCTTCTAAGGGGAGAAGCCTAAAGCAGCAATTTCGTTTAGGGAGGATCAATACAACCCGAGGAGATCCGAAATGAAACGAAACCTTATTCTTAAAGCTAGCGGCATCGCCGTCGCGATGGCCCTTGGCGCCCTGGCTGCCCCCACCATGGCCCAGGATTACCCCAGCAGCACTATAGATACTCCCAGCCAGGCCGGTCCGAGCTACGAGAGCCAGCAGCCTTCGGACACGTACATGAATAGCGAAGCCATCGACGGCCATTCCTGGGGCAACATGCCCCGCACGCAGCCGAGGGCTGCGGAACCCCGCGGCGCCCGCGGCCCGATCCGCTCCAACGACGACATGCGGTACAAGATGTCCAGGGAAAGGGAAGGCTCTCGTTGGGACCGGACCAAGTCCTACTTCCATCAGCCGGTCGGCGACCGGGGATACGTTGGCTTCCTGAACTGGCGGGAAAGCAATACCGATACGCCTTGATCACCCTTCACCTAGGCCAGGCCGGGCGGGCACCCCTGCGGTGCCCGTTCCTATTCACGCCAGCCGGGCCAATATCCGGATATCTGCCCCGATCTGGCGAATATCGCGAATAGCCAGGGACTTTTTGGCCTCGAGGCTGTGGAGTTCGGGCAATCCGAACAGCCCCCGGGCCTCGTTCCCCACCAGGCAGGGCGCCAGGTAGAGGAGCAATTCGTCCACCAACCCCTCCCGCAGCAGGGAACCGTTGAGGCGCCAGCCGCCCTCGACGTGAAGTTCATTCACTCCCCGCCGGCCGAGTTCGGCCAGCAACGCCGCCAGGTCGACCTTGCCCGCGGAATTGGGCAGCACGATCACCTCTGCACCCCGGGCGCGCAACGCTTCGGCCCGGGCTGCGTCGTCGGCAGCTGCCGCCACCAGGACCTTGCTGCCCTCGAGAATGCGGGCGCCCGGCGGCGTCTCCAATCGGCTATCCACCACCACCCGCCCAGGCTGGCGGGGCGTTTCGACGCCTCGCACGCTGAGTTGGGGATCGTCGTCCCGCACCGTGCCGATGCCGGTGAGGATGGCGCAGGCCCGCGCCCGCCAGCGATGGCCGTCCTGACGGGCGTCCGGCCCGGTGATCCACTGGCTCTGGCCGTTGTTGAGAGCCGTCTTGCCGTCCAGGCTGGCGGCGGCCTTGAGGCGTACCCAGGGCCGGCCCCGGGTCATGCGGAACACGAAACCGATATTGAGTTCCCGCGCCTCGTTCTCGAGCAGGCCGCACGCTGTTTCGATGCCGGTGGCGGCCAGCCTTGCCAGGCCGTTTCCCGCCACCAGGGGATTGGGATCCTGCATGGCCGCCACCACCCGCGCCACACCGGCGGCAATGAGGCCGTCGGCACAGGGCGGGGTGCGGCCGTGATGGCTGCAGGGTTCGAGGGTGACGTAGGCCGTGGCGCCCTTCGTATCGTGGCCGCTGGTCGCGGCGTCGCGCAGGGCATGGACTTCGGCATGGGGCTGACCGGCCTTCTCGTGCCAGCCCTCGCCGATGATCCGCCCATCCTTCACCAGGACGCAGCCGACCCGGGGATTGGGGGAGGTGGTCAGCAGCCCCCGCTCGGCCAGGCGCAGGGCCCGGGCCATGTAGTCATGGTCGTCGGCGCTGAAGGTCACTGCTTCTTGCTGGGGGAGACTTCGCTGATGGCCCGGGAGAAGGCGTCCACGTCCTCGAAGTTCCGATAGACGGAAGCGAAGCGGATGTAGGCCACCTTGTCGAGCCTCTTAAGCTCCCGCATCACCAGCTCGCCGAGCTGGTGGGAGGGGATTTCCCGCTCGCCGGAGGAGAGAAGCTTTTCCTCGATGGCGGTGATGGCTCCATCCACCGACTCGGTGGACACCGGCCGCTTGCGCAGCGCCAGCTCCAGGCTGGCCCGCAGCTTGTCCCGATTGAATTCGGTGCGGGAGCCGTTTTTCTTCACCACCTGGGGCAGGTGGATTTCCGCCCGCTCGTAGGTGGTGAAGCGCTTGTCGCAGACATTGCACTTCCTGCGGCGCCGGACGATATCGCCCTCGTCGTTGAGACGGGTATCGGCTACCGCCGTGTCACCGGCACCGCAGAAAGGACATTTCATTTAGGCCCCGTAGACCGGGAACTTCTTGCACAGTTCGGCGACCTTGGCCTTCACCTTGGCGGTGACGGCCTCGTCGTTCGGAGCTTCCAGCACGTCGGCGATCAGATGGGCGACCATTTCCGCCTCGATCTCGGTGAAGCCCCGGGTGGTCATGGCCGGCGAGCCGATGCGGATGCCGGAAGTGACGAAGGGCTTCTGGGGATCGTTGGGGATGGCGTTCTTGTTCACCGTGATGTGGGCGCGGCCGAGGGCGGCTTCGGCCTCCTTGCCGGTGATGTTCTTGGCCCGCAGGTCCACCAGGAAGACGTGGCTTTCGGTGCGGCCGGAGACGATGCGCAGGCCCCGCTCCTCGGACAGCACCCGGGCCATGACCCGGGCGTTGGCGATGACCTGTTCCTGGTAATTGCGGAACTCGGGGGAAGCGGCTTCCTTGAAGGCCACGGCCTTGGCGGCGATGACGTGCATCAGGGGGCCGCCCTGCAGGCCCGGGAAGATGGCGGAGTTGATGGCCTTCTCGTGCTCGGCCTTCATCAGGATGATGCCGCCCCGGGGACCACGCAGGGTCTTATGGGTGGTGGAGGTAACCACGTCGGCATGGGGAACCGGGTTCGGGTAGAAGCCGGCGGCGATGAGGCCGGCGTAGTGGGCCATGTCCACCCAGAAGATGGCGCCCACTTCCTTGGCGATCTTGGCGAAGCGCTCGAAATCGATGCGCAGGGCGTAGGCGGAGGCGCCAGCGATGATGATCTTCGGCTTGTGCTCCCGGGCCAGGGCTTCCATCTTGTCGTAGTCGATCTCTTCCTTTTCGTTGAGACCGTAGGCCACGACGTTGAACCACTTGCCGGACATGTTCAGGGCCATGCCGCGGGTGAGGTGGCCGCCTTCGGCCAGGCTCATGCCCATGATGGTGTCGCCCGGCTTGGCGAAGGCCATGAGCACGGCCTGGTTGGCCTGGGAGCCGGAATTGGCCTGGACGTTGGCGGCGTCGGCGCCGAAGAGGGCCTTCAGGCGGTCGATGGCCAGCTGCTCGGCCAGGTCCACGTACTCGCAGCCGCCGTAGTAGCGCTTGCCGGGATAGCCTTCGGCATACTTGTTGGTGAGCTGGGAGCCCTGGGCTTCCATGACCGCCTTGCTCACGTAGTTTTCGGACGCGATCAGCTCGATATGCTCTTCCTGACGGCGGTTCTCGGCCTCGATGGCCTGCCAGAGTTCAGAATCAACTTTCGCCAGGGTGTCTTTCGCGGAAAACATGGGGAATGCCTCAAGCCATTGAAAAGGGCGACAATTTTATCATGATGGCAGCTCGTCCAGGCTACCCGATTCGAGATGGGTGGTTTCCCCCCAGGATTCGATGCGCCAGGCGCCGCCGCAGCAGGCGAGCCAGTTCAAACCCGCATTCGGGATGAGGAAATCCCGCGGGGTGTGGAGGGGATTGCCGCGCACGAAGCGGTTGACGATGTCGAGGACGCCGCCGTGCAGCACCACCACGATGCTCTCCCCCGGATGGGCCAGTGCCAGGGCGGCGAGTTTCCCGGTCACCCGCTCGAACATGGTGCGCAGGCTCTCGCCGGTCTCGAAGTCGTAGTCCGGGTCCCGGGCCTCGTAGGCGGCGAAGCTGGCCGGGTGCCGGGTCTTGAGTTCGGCAAAGGTCAGCCCCTCGAAAATGCCGTAGCGCCGCTCCCGCAGCTCGGGCGCCGGCTGGGGCTTGAGGCCCAGGGCAATGCCGATGCGCTCGGCCGTGGTCCAGGCCCGGGACAGGTCGCTGCTGTAGATGGCCGTGATGCCCGCCGTCCTCAGCCAGCGGCCGGCGGCCTCGGCCTGCCGCAGGCCGTTCTCGTTGAGGCCGATGTCGATCTGTCCCTGGATGCGGCGCTGGGTGTTCCATTCGGTCTCGCCGTGGCGGACCAGGCAAAGGCGCGTCACCGCTTCGGACGCACTAGGGATTTCCACCATTACTGGGCTACTTCCTTCAAGGTAAATTCCGCTCACTGGGCCATGAGGCAAGCTCCGCAGCCCCCGAGAAGCCCGGCATTCTATCAACCCGAGGAGGACTTCCGTGACCCTTCTGCTCAAGCTCTCGCAGCTTATCGATGCGCTCAACGAGCGCGTCGGCAGGGCGGCGTTCTGGCTGGTGCTGCTGATGACCCTCATCAGCGCCGGCAACGCTGTCGTGCGCTTCACCTTCAATTACAGTTCCAACGGCCTCCTGGAAATCCAGTGGTACCTGTTCGCAGCGGTTTTCCTCCTCTGCGCCGCGTACACCCTCCAGAAGAACGAGCATGTCCGCATCGACGTCATCGCCGGCAAGCTGTCGCCCCGGGGCCAGGCCGTCATCGACATCATCGGCACCCTGTTCTTCCTGCTGCCCATGGTAGTGCTGGTTCTCTGGCTTTCGGTTCCCCTGGTCAAGGAGTCCTACCACATCGGCGAGATGTCGGCCAACGCCGGCGGCCTCATCCGCTGGCCGGTCAAGGCCGTCCTGCCCGTCGGCTTCACCCTCCTCGCCCTGCAGGGCGTTTCCGAATTGATCAAGCGCATCGCCTTCCTGGCCGGACGGATCGACGATCCCAACCACAAGAGCCACGGGCCGAGCGCCGAAGAAGAACTGGCCGCCGCCATCGCCGCCGCCAAAGCCAAGGGGGACAAATAATGGAATGGGTCATCGCCAACATGGCGCCTTTGATGTTCGGCGCCCTCATCCTGTTCCTGCTCTTCGGCTATCCGGTGGCCTTCGCCCTGGCCGCCAACGGCATCGCCTTCGGGCTGCTGGGCATGGAACTGGGCCTCCTCCAGCCCCAGCTCTTCCAGGCCCTGCCGGAACGCATCTTCGGCATCATGGCCAACGACACCCTGCTGGCCATCCCCTTCTTCACCTTCATGGGCCTCGTCCTCGAACGATCGGGCATGGCCGAGGATCTCCTCGACACCATCGGCCAGCTCTTCGGCCCCATGCGGGGCGGCCTCGCCTATGCCGTCATCTTCGTCGGCGCCCTGCTGGCGGCGACCACCGGCGTGGTGGCGGCCTCGGTCATCTCCATGGGCCTCATCTCGCTGCCCATCATGCTGCGCTACGGCTACGACAAGCGCCTGGCCTCCGGGGTCATCGCCGCCTCCGGCACCCTGGCCCAGATCATCCCGCCGTCCCTGGTGCTGATCATCATGGCCGACCAGCTCGGCCGCTCGGTGGGCGACATGTACGAGGGCGCCTTCGTGCCCGGCCTGGTGCTGACCGGCCTCTACTTCGGCTACGTGCTGATCGTCAGCATCTTCAAGCCGGCCGCCTGCCCGGCCCTGCCTCCGGAAGCCCGTTCCCTGCGGGGCGGCAAGCTGCTCCTGCGAGTCATCACCACCCTGGTGCCGCCCCTGGTGCTCATCTTCCTGGTGCTGGGCACCATCTTCCTGGGCATCGCCACCCCCACCGAGGGCGGCGCCATGGGAGCGGCCGGTGCGCTCATCCTGGCCCTGGCCAGGAAGCGCCTGTCCCTGGGCCTCCTCAAGCAGGCCATGGAGACCACCGGCAAGCTGTCCTCCTTCGTGGTCTTCATCCTGGTGGGCTCCACCGTGTTCGGCCTGGTTTTCCGGGCGGTGAACGGCGACCTCTGGGTGGAGCACCTGCTGACTTCCCTGCCGGGGGGCAAGCTGGGCTTCCTGATCGTGGTCAACATCATGGTCTTCCTGCTCGCCTTCTTCCTGGACTTCTTCGAGCTCTCCTTCATCATCGTCCCCCTGCTGGGGCCGGTGGCTGAGAAGCTGGGGATCGACCTGATCTGGTTCGGCGTGCTCCTCGGGGTGAACATGCAGACTTCCTTCATGCACCCGCCCTTCGGCTTCGCCCTCTTCTACCTGCGGTCGGTGGCGCCGAGTTCGATCAAGACCACCGACATCTACTGGGGCGCCATTCCCTTCGTCTGCATCCAGATCATCATGGTGAGCCTGATCATCATCTTCCCGAACATCGTAAGCTACGGCGACGAAGCCCAGCGCGAGGCGGCCCGCCTCGAGCAGGAAGGCGGCGGCCCGCCGCCGGCGGACCTGGAGAGCCTCATGAAGAGCGAGGAAGAAGCCAAGCCCGGCGAGGCCCCCAAGTCGGACGACGCTGACAACGACCTCCTCAAGCGGCTGCAGCAGGACAGCAAGTAGCCGCCGGCCGGCAACCAGGAAGCGGGGCATCTGCCCCGCTTTTTTTGCGCCTGGATAGCCGGCCCCTATGCTCGACATAGAGTTAACCAATTTAAATATTCTGCCGCCCGCGCCTAGAATCTTTCTGACACACCGCCTGTCAATCACCCACGCAAGGAGAGAAACCATGGACATCGGCATTTCCCAGGAAGATCGTCAGCAAATCGCCGCCGGCCTGTCGCGCCTGCTCGCGGACTCCTACACCCTCTACCTGAAGACCCACAATTTCCACTGGAACGTCACCGGCCCCATGTTCAATACCCTGCACGTAATGTTCATGGAGCAGTACACGGAACTGTGGAACGCCCTCGACCTCATCGCCGAGCGCATCCGCGCCCTGGGCTTCCCCGCCCCCGGCACCTACCGGGAATTCGCGGCGCTGACCGTGATCAAGGAAAGCGAGGGCGTGCCCAATGCCAAGGAAATGATCGCCCAGCTGGTGGCAGGCCAGGAAGCGGTGGTGAAGACCGCCCGCAGCATCTTCCCGGTGGTGGGCGCGGCCGGCGACGAGCCGACCGCCGACCTCCTGACCCAGCGCATGCAGGTCCACGAGAAGAACGCCTGGATGCTGCGCAGCCTGCGCGAAGAGTGAGCCCTGCGGCCCGGCCGGCCCGCCCGGTGCCGGCCGGGAGAAGCTGTTCTACAATTGGGGCATAGAGTCTCGTGCCGCGCCCTATGCCTTCCCTCAGCATCGACCGCCTGCAACCGGGCATTTTCGTCTCCCTCTCGTCCCTCGGCTGGATGAACCATCCCTTCGTGCTGAACCAGTTTCGCCTGGCGAACGCCAGCCAGATCCAGGTTCTGCGCCAGATGGGCCTGAAGTCGGTGGAGTGGGACCCCGCCCGCAGCACCACGGAGCCCCTGCCGGAAAAGGCCGCGGCCGAAGCCGAGGAGGATTTCGCCGCCGCGGCCCTGGCCGGGATGTTGGACGAAAAGCAGCACCGCATCCAGCGGGTGCGCCAGCAGCGGGAGCGCCTCGCCCGCCGGGAGCGGGAGTACGAGCAGGAAGCCCTGGCTGCGGCCGACGTCATGAAGGCCCTTTCCGGCCAGCCGGCGGAGGCCCACGCCAAGGCCAAGGCCCTGGCCAACCGCATCGTCGATGGGCTGGTGGGCAGCGAAAGCGTGGTCGTGCATCTGGTGAACCAGAAGGGCAGTGACAAGGGCGTGGTGTTCCATTCCCTCAACGTCATGGTCCTGGCCCTGCTGCTCGGCAAGGCCATGGAGCTCTCCGCCGAAGACCTCAAGCTGGTGGGCGTCGGCGCCCTCCTCCACGACGCCGGCAAGGTCGAGATTCCGACCCGCATCCTGCGGGCCGGCAAGCGCACCGGGCCGGAAGAGGAGTTCTACCGGGCCCACGTCGGCTACGGCATCAAGGTCACCGCCGGCATCAAGGACCTGCCGGTGGCGGTGAAGAACATCATCGCCTGCCACCACGAGCGCTGGGATGGCAGCGGCTTCCCCAACCACCTGGCGGGCGAGAAGATTCCCCGGCTGTCCCGCCTGGTGGCCATCGCCAACCGCTACGACAACCTCTGCAATCCCTTCGACATCAAGCTCGCCAAGACTCCGGCCGAGACCATGCAGCACCTGTTCAAGAAGGAAGGGGCTCATTTCGAACCGGAATTGCTGCAGCGCTTCGTCAAGGCCATGGGGGTATACCCGCCCGGCACTTTCGTCAGCCTCTCCAACGGCGCCACCGGCCTGGTGGTGGAGAGCAACCCGGCCAACCTGCTGCGTCCCCTGGTCATGGTCTACGACCCGGAAATTCCCCGCCACGAGGCCCTGCTCCTCAACCTGGAGGATGCCGACCTGGCGGTGGACGCGGCGGTCAGCCCCGCCACCCTGCCCCTGGAGGCGGTGGAATACCTGGCGCCCCGGGGCCGGATCGATTACTACGTCGAAGGCGCCTCCTGACCGTCCGGCAGCGCCAATGAAAAAACCCGCCGAGCGGCGGGTTTTTCGTGGGCTTCCGGGACCTGCTACTTGTGGGTCTGCAGGAAGGAGTCCATGCGCATTTCGGCCACGCTGAACCAGGCGTTCTGGGTCTTGCGGTACTTCTCGTACTCGGTGAACACCTTCTTGAAGGCCGGATTCTTGCCCGCCTCGTCGTTGTAGAGCTCGAAGGCGGCCTTGTAGGCGGCGGCCATGATCTCGTCCGAGAACTTCTGCAGCTTGACGCCGTTCTGCAGGAGCTTGGACAGGGCGATGGGGTTCTTGTGATCGTACTCGGCCAGCATGGTGACGTTGGCCTCGTAGGCGGCGGCCTGGAAGGCTTCCTGGTATTCCTTCGGCAGCTTGGCCCACTCGTTCTTGTTCACGAAGAAGTGGATGGTGGGACCCGGTTCCCACCAGCCCGGGTAGTAGTAGTGCTTGGCGACCTTGTAGAAGCCCAGCTTCTCGTCGTCGTAGGGGCCGACCCATTCGGCGGCGTCGATGGTGCCCTTCTCCAGGGCGGGATAGATGTCGCCGCCGGCGATCTGCTGGGGCACGATGCCCAGCTGGGAGAAGACGGTACCGCCCAGGCCGGCGATACGCATCTTGACGCCCTTGAGGTCGGCCACGTTCTTGACCTCCTTGCGCCACCAGCCGCCCATCTGGGTGCCGGTGTTGCCGCCGGCGAAGGACAGGACGTTGTAGTTGGAGTAGAACTCGTCGAGGACCTTCTGGCCGCCGCCGAAGTAGATCCAGGCGTTCATCTGGCGGGCGTTCATGCCGAAGGGGACGGCGGTGCCGAAGCCGAAGGTCTTGTCCTTGCCCACGTAGTAGTAGGAGCAGGTGTGGCAGCACTCGACGGTGCCCTGCTGCACCGCGTCCAGGGCCTGCAGGCCGGGAACGATCTCGCCGCCGGCGAAGACCCGGATGTCGAACTTGCCGCCGGTCATGGCGCGCAGGCGATTGGCCAGCACTTCAGCGCCGCCGTAGATGGTATCCAGGCTCTTGGGGAAGCTGGAGGTCAGGCGCCACTTGACGGTCGGCAGGTCGGCAGCGATGGCCGGTGCCGCCAGGGTGGTGGCGGCGCCGGCTGCGGCGCCGAGGGAAGCTTTCTTCAGGAAATCGCGACGTTGCATTTTGTCTCCTCCGGGATGGTTTGAGAACGTCAGGCCTATGCGGCTGCCGACATTCTCAGTCAAACAAAATGCCCTAGCGATTGAGGAAAACCCTTATTCCCCCGCTACCGTCATGCGATCGACGAGGATGGAGCCGGTCTGCTTGGAGCCCCGCACCAGCACGTCCCGGCCCACCGCCACGATGCCGGCGAACATGTCCTTGAGATTGCCGGCGATGGTGATCTCCTCCACCGGATGGACGATTTCGCCGTTTTCTACCCAGTAGCCGGCGGCGCCCCGGGAATAATCGCCAGTGACGTAGTTGATGCCCTGGCCCAGCAGTTCGGTCACCACTAGGCCGCGGCCCATGAGCTTCAGGAGGCCGGCGAAATCGTGCTGGCCCGGCTCGATGATGAGGTTGTGGCTGCCGCCGGCGTTGCCGGTGGTCTGCATGCCGAGCTTGCGGGCCGTATAGACGTTGAGGAAGTAGCCCTGGAGGACGCCGCCGTCGATCACGTCCCGGTCGCGGGTGGCGACCCCGTCGTTGTCGAAGGCGGAGCTGCCCAGGCCCTTGGGAATGCGGGGGCGCTCGCTGAGGCGGACGAAATCCGGGAAGACCTTCTTGCCCAGGTGGTCCACCAGGAAGGACGCCTTGCGGTAGAGGGCGCCGCCGCTGACCGCATGGACGAAGCTGCCCAGGAGGGCGGCGGCCAGGGGCGCCTCGAACAGGATCGGCACCTCCGCCGTCTTCACCCGCCGGCCGTTGAGCCGGGCGACTGCCCGCTGCGCCGCCGTGGCGCCGATGCTCTCGGCGCCGTCCAGTTCGGCGGCGTCCCGCCGGGTGGAGTACCAGTCGTCCCGCTGCATGGCATCCTGCTCGCCGGCGATGACGGAGCAGGCGATGTAGTGGCGGGAGGTCGGATAGCCGCCCATGAAGCCGAGGCTGTTGGCGGCCACGAACTGGGCCTCCTGGGTGGACACCGAGGAACCCTCGGAATTGGTGACCAGGGGGCTGACGTCGAAGGCCGCCTGCTCGCAGCGGCGGGCGGTGTCGATGGCGGCTTCCACCGACAGGTCCCAGGGATAGTAAAGGTCGAGGTTCGGGCTGTCGGTGGCCAGGAGGTCCTTGTCCGGCAGTCCGGCGCAGTCGTCCTCGGCGGTGAAGCGGGCGATGTTGAGGGCCGCCTCCACCGTGTCCCTGAGGGCTTTGGTGGAGAAGTCCGAGGTGCTGGCGTAGCCCTTGCGCTGCCCCGAGTAGATGGTGATGCCGATGCCCTTGTCGCGGTTGTACTCGATGTTCTCCACTTCGCCGCAGCGCACGCTCACCGACTGTCCGAATCCTTCCGACACATCGACTTCGCAGGCCGTGGCGCCCTTGGCTTTGGCATGGTCAAGAACATCCTGCGCCAGTTGCTGCAGGGTGGCGAAGGGATAGGAAAAACGGGAACTATCTGGCATGGAAGCGGCGTCCTAGCTGGAAAGCGCTGAGTTTAAAGCGTTATGATAGCAGCCCCCCGAAAGCCACCCATCATGCACGACGAAGATTTCACCGAACCCGAGCAGCGCCCATCCAAGACCCGCCGCAAGGAAGAGATGCACGAATTGCAGGACCTTGGCGCCGCCCTGGTGGAGCTTTCCCCCGGCCAACTGAAGCGCATCGACCTGCCGGAAGACATCCTGGCCGCCGTCCGCGACTGGCAGCGCTTCACCAAGCACGAGGCCAAGCGCCGGCAGCTCCAGTACATCGGCAAGCTCATGCGCAGCGCCGACCCCGAGCCCATCCGGGCGGGGCTGGCCCTGCTGCGGGGCGAGTCGGCCGAGGAAACCGCCAGGCTGCACCGGCGGGAGCGCCTGCGGACCCGCCTCCTGGAGGACGAGAAGGTCCTGTCCGAGATCGCCACCACCTGGCCCCACGCCGACCTGACCCAATTGCGGCAGCTGCGGCGCAACGCCCTCAAGGAGCAGGAAGCCGGCAAGCCGCCCAAGAGTTTCCGGCAGATTTTCCAGGTGTTGAAGGAGCTGGAAGAGCATGAATCCGAATGACGAGTTGTTGATCGGCCTGGTTTCCATCAGCGACCGGGCATCCACCGGCGTCTATGAGGACAAGGGCATTCCGGCCCTGCGGGAATGGTTCGGCGCCGCCCTCGCCTCCCCCTGGCGCATGGAAACCCGGCTTGTCCCGGACGACCAGGCGACCATCGAGGCGACGCTGGTCGAACTCGTGGACACCGTGGGCTGCCATCTGGTTCTGACCACCGGCGGCACTGGCCCCGCCCCCCGGGACGTCACCCCGGAGGCCACCCTGGCGGTGGCGGACAAGGTGATGCCCGGCTTCGGCGAGGAAATGCGCCGCATCAGCCTCAATTTCGTGCCCACCGCCATCCTCTCCCGGCAGGTGGGGGTCATCCGCAAGCAGGCCCTCATCCTCAACCTGCCGGGCCAGCCCAAGTCGATCAAGGAAACCCTGGAAGGGGTGCGGGACGCGGCCGGGGCCGTGGCGCACACCGGCATCTTCGCCGCCGTACCCTATTGCCTCGACCTCATCGGCGGGCCCTACGTGGAAACCAACGAGGCCGTCATCAAGGCCTTCCGGCCCAAGTCGGCCATCCGCCAGAAATAGCTATTCGGAAGTGAAGGCCCGGTAGCGCGCCAGGTCGTAGTCGGTGGTGCGCTCCACCAGCGCCGCCGGCGTCAGCAGCACCTGCCGGCCGTCGAGCTCGAATTCCACGCCCTCGCCGGGATCATAGAAGGCCGGCGGCAGGACGAAGCGCATTTCCCCGGGCTCGTTGCCGTCCTGGATCCAGAGGGCGGCCAAGGGGGAGCCGACGGGCTCGCCGGCGGCGTTGCGGGGCCGCACCTGCACCGGCGCCACCTGCTTGCCCAGGGCCGCCACGCCGACCCGCAGATCGCCGTCGCTGTCCCGGTAGCAGCGGCGGACGACGCCCAGCAGCCAGTTCTCCCCGCCCTCCGGCTGGAGGGCTAGCAGGGCACCGATGCGCAGCCACTCCGCCGGCACCGAGCGCACCACGGTGCCGAAGCCGCCCAGGCTGACATCCTCCACCACCCAGCTTTCCGCCTGCACCTCCGCCGCCTCCCCTTGCGAGAAGACGGCGAGGGCGTTGTCCAGGCCGCCGGTCACCGCCATGCGGTGCTTGACCGGATGGCGGCGATGCTGGCGCTGGGGCGGAACGGGCGCCAGATAGGCGGCCAGATGGCGGAGCACCGGCAGCAGGGTGCGGGCCGGATACTGGCCGCCGAGATTGATGTCCGGCGGCAGGTCGTGGCCGGCTTCCAGGTCCCGGGCCAGCTGCTCCACTTCGGCATGCACCCCGCCGGGCTGGAAGAAGCGCAGGCCCGGCGAGGGCTGCCCCGGCAGGCGGGCGAGGCGCATGGGCGGCTGGGCCCCGGCCAGGTCCACCCAGTAGACGCTGTCGGGCCGCCCTTCCGGCCCGAAGACGAAATGGGACAGGAAATGGGCGATCAGCCTTTCCGCCAGCTCGATCTCCAGGGGCCGCAGGGAATCCATGGAGGCAGCCTGGAAAACCAGGACCTTCAGGTATTCCTGGATGACGGTGGTGGCTTCCTGAGCGAGAGGATAGAGCTGCACCGGACGGCTGCCGACGCCCGTCTCCTCGGCCACCAGGCAGGCATGGCCGAGGCGGGCCCAGAGGTCCGGAGCGGGCGGAGCGTAGTGGAGGCAGTCCCACTTGTTGGCCGCCCCCAGGGCGGCGATAAGGCGGCCGCAGAGGAGCGGCAGGGACGCCTTGAAGCTGTCGGCAAGCCGGCCCTTTGCCAGCGCCGCCTTGAGGGCGAACTCGTAGCCCCCGGCCAGGAGCCCGAGGACGCTGCGGAGCCGGGTCCACAGCCGCTTCTCCTCGGCCCGGGTAGGGCGTGATGCCTGCAGGTATTCCCGCCCCAGGCGGCGCAGATGGGGCTGGGCGGCCTCGTCCAGCTGGCCCACCACGTCGAGCATGAGATCGGCCGGGAAATCCTGGGCCGCCTCCAGGGACTCGAGCCAGCCGGCGATCTCGTCCAGGGCCCTGGCGGAGTTGCCGGCCGGCAGTTCGGCCAGGATGCGGCGCACTTCCTTCGGGTCGGCCAGGGGGTGGTCGATCCGGGGTCCCAGCAGCCCGCCCAACGTGCTGATTTTGCCCAACATCTCCAGCCTCCCCGCTCCACGCCTATGAACCGGGCTAGTGTATACCAGGGGACTAGATAATTCAGCCGATGTCGGCGCGGGCGCGCAGCCATTGCCGCAGCAGGGTGACGCCCCAGGCCACGCCGAAGCCGGTCTGGTCCGAGGCGATGGCCCCCAGGCCGCCCTCGCAGCTGGCCGGGGAGAGGTCCATATGGACCCAGGGCAGGTCGCCGACGAAGCGCTTCAGGAAGATGGCCCCCAGGATATGGTCGGCCTCCCCCTCCATGGTGCATTGCTTGATGTCGGCCACCTCGCTGTCGAGGGCTTCCTCGTAATCGTCATCCATGGGGAAGACGCAGACCCGCTCGCCGCTCTCGACGCCGGCCTGCACGGACTGCCGGGCCAATTCGTCGGTACTGGCGAAAATGCCCGCATAGCGCGTGCCCAGGGCCTCCAGCATGCTGCCGGTGAGGGTGGCGAAATCCATGACCAGGGCGGGCTTGGCCCGGGCCGCCAGGGCCAGGGTGTCGGCCAGCACCATGCGCCCCTCGGCGTCGGTATGGACCACCTCGACGGTGGTGCCGTCCAGCGCCGTCACCACGTCCCCCTGGCGGTAGGCGTAGGGGGAAATCTCGTTCCTGGCCAGGGCCAGCCAGGCATCGACCCGCACCGGCAGCTGCAGGCGGGTGGCCGCCAGCAGGACGCTGAGGGCGACCGCCGAGCCGGCCATGTCCTCGTGCATGCCGATCATGCCCTTGGCGGGCTTGAGGTTATGGCCGCCGGTATCGAAACAGATGCCCTTGCCCACCACTGCCACCGTGGTGTCCACGGGTTCCGGGGGCACGTAGGACAGGCGGACGACGGCCGCGTCGGGGACGGCGCTGCCCTGGGCCACCGCCAGGAAAGCCCCCGCTCCCAGCTCCCGCAGGCGCTCGATGCCGAGCTCCTCGATGCCCCAGCCGAGGTCCGCCGCCAGCTCGGCGAGGCGCTCCCGGTAGGTGGCCGGGGTCAGGGCATTGGGCGGCAGGGCGATGAGCATGCGGGCCAGCAGGTTGGCCTCGGCGAGGACGACGGCTTCCGGCTCGATCTCTTCGACGCCCCACAGGTTGAGGGTTTCCAGGGGCTTGGGAACGTCCTCCCGCTTCAGGGTCGGCATGGGCGTGCCGTTGGCAAGGCCGACGTAGGCAGCCATGGCGCCGGCCCGTTGGCGGAATTCGGCGTCCCCCAGCAGCAACACGTCGATGGCCTGCGGCTCCTCGTCCAGCAGCAGTTCGAAGGATTCCCGCAGCTGGGCGAGCTGCTGGAAGCGGGATTTTTTTCCGTCCACCATCGTCCAAACCCGCAGGCCGCCTTGGGATGCGTTTGCCGCAATGGGATCGGACTTCAGCTTGTCGATATTCTTGTCGCGCCGGGCGAGGGTCGCCAGGAGGAGCTTGGGCTCCGGGCAGTCGGCCGGCAGCTCGTCGGCGGCCGGCATCAGGACCAGCACATGATCGAACTTGGCCAAACGCGCCGCAGCGGGCAATCTGGGGTGGGTTGTCAGGGAAGCCAGCATATAATCTTCGTTTCGTCTTGGTCTCGCATTATAGGTCCATGCAACCCTACCTCGATCTCATGCGGCACGTGCTCGAACACGGCCATGACAAGTCGGACCGCACGGGTACCGGCACCCGCTCAGTCTTCGGCTGGCAGATGCGCTTCGATCTTTCCCAGGGCTTTCCGGTGATGACCACCAAGAAGCTCCATCTGAAGTCGATCATCCACGAGTTGCTCTGGTTCCTCCAGGGCGACACCAATATCCGCTACCTGCAGGAGAACGGCGTCCGCATCTGGGACGAGTGGGCCGACGAGAGCGGCGACCTGGGGCCGGTGTACGGCAAGCAGTGGCGGCGCTGGGAAACCCCCGACGGCCGGGTAGTGGACCAGATTTCCCAGTTGGTGGACAGCCTCAAGAACAACCCGGATTCCCGCCGGCACATCGTCTCGGCCTGGAACCCGGGGGACGTGGACCGCATGGCCCTGCCCCCCTGCCATTGCCTCTTCCAGTTCTACGTCGCCGACGGCAGGCTCTCCTGCCAGCTCTACCAGCGCAGTGCCGACATCTTCCTGGGTGTGCCCTTCAACATCGCCTCCTACGCCCTGCTCACCATGATGCTGGCCCAGGTCTGCGGCTACCGGCCGGGCGACTTCGTCCACACCTTCGGCGACGCCCACATCTATTCCAACCACTTCGAGCAGGCGCAGCTGCAACTCTCCCGGGAGCCCCGGCCGCTGCCCCATATGTGGATCAACCCCGAAGTGAAGGACATCTTCGCCTTCCGCTTCGAGGATTTCCGCCTCGAAGGCTACGATCCCCACCCGCACATAGCGGCGCCGGTGGCGGTGTAAGGAAAGACCATGATTCTCGGCGGCGATGTGGGCGGAACCAAAACCCTCCTGGCGCTGGCCGAGGTGGCCAACGGCCCCCTGCGCATCGTCCGCGAGGAGCGCTTCGACAGCCGGGCCTACCAGACCTTCGACGAGCTCCTCGCCGACTTCCTGCGCGGCGAAACCGGCATCGACAGCGCCTGCTTCGGGTTGGCCGGCCCCACCGACGGGCGTACCGCCCAGCTCACCTACCTGCCCTGGAAGATCGAGGCGACCTTCCTGGAAAAGTATTTCGGCATCGGCCAGGTGGTGCTCGCCAACGATTTCGCCAGCGCCGCCCATGGCCTGGAACTGCTGCAGCCCGGGCAACTGGTCACGGTCCAGGCCGGGCAGCCCGCCAGCCTGGCGCCCCGGGTCATCGTCGGGGCCGGCACCGGGCTCGGAGTGGCGGGCCTCATCTGGCGCAGCGGCCACTACCAGGTGGTGCCGGGAGAAGGCGGCCACATGGGCTTCGCCCCTCACAGCCCCCGGGAAGCCGCCCTCTGGCGCTGGCTGTTCGACCAGTACGGACGGGCCACCGTGGAAGACATCGTCTCCGGTCCCGGCCTCGCCCGAACCTATCGCTTCCTGAGCGGCCAGGACAAATATCCGGCAGAAGTGGGGGAGGCGGCCCTGTCCCGCACCGACCCCCTAGCCGTCGAGGCCCTGGACATCTGGCTCTCCGCCTACGGCGCCTTCGCCGGCGACCTGGCCATGCAATGGCTGGCCTACGGCGGCGTCTTCATCGCCGGCGGCGTCGCCGCCAAGATCATGCCCCGGGCTTCCCTGCGGCCCTTCCTGGAAGCCTTCAACGCCAAGCGGGAACACCGCCACATCGCCGAGGCCATGCCCATCCACCTGGTGACCGAGGAACGCCTCGGCCTCCTGGGGGCCATCGCCCTGGCCGCCAATCAGTTGCCGCCGTCCCCCACCAAGGCATAGGGCGCCCAGAAGAGGGGGTGGGCATAGCTGAAGCCGTCCCCCTGGCCGGCCATGACCTTGAGCATGGAGCGCTGCAGGGCGGCGGCCCGGGTCAGCCCCGGCTCCCGGGCCAGGGCTTCGAACACCCCCACCACCAGCTGCTTGGCGGACACCGTCTCCACCGGCCAGTGGGTCACCAGCAGCGCCCGGCTGCCGGCATAGAAGAATCCCCGCCCCAGGCCTGAAATGGCCTCGGCCCCCTGGCCTTCGCCCCCGGCGGTGTTGCAGGCCGACAGCACCACCCAGTCGGCGTCGAGCTTGAGGCTCAGGATGTCGTCCAGGGTCAGGAGGCCGTGCTGGCCATTACCGGGATTGGCCAGGGCCAGGGCCGGCTGGTCCACGCCGGGGAAATCGCCGGCCAGGAGGCCGTGGGTGGCGAAGGCGACGATGCGGCGCCGGCGCAGGTCGGCGGCCAGCACCTGGGCCTTGCTGGCCTGGGCGCCCAGGAACACATCCTTGCCGGGGTCCGCCCCCAGGGTCTTGGCCAGGGACAGAATCTCCTCCCGGGTGTCGGGCAGCGGTGCGATGCGGCCGTAATCCACGGCGGGCGCTTCCTGTCCGGCGGCCCGCCGCGGCAGGGCGGCGGCCCGCAGGCTGCGGCTGCGGGCCTTGCCCTCGGCCTGGGCCAAGCGGAACAGGGGGTCGCCGAAGCCGACGAAGGCCTGGCGCTCCGGCGCCCCCGGCTGCATGCGGCGCAGGGTGACCAGGGAAGCGGCGGCGGGCAGCTGGCTCACCGCCATCTGGCGGGCCAGCCAGGGCCATTCACCGTACTCGGCGAAGAGGGGTACCCCCTTCTTCCTGCCGGCGGCGGGAGGCGGCTCCGTCGGCAGGACCGAAAAGGGCAGGCGCCCCAGGGGGCCGCCGGCGGCGACGATGAGATGCCGGGCCCCGGCCCAGCCCGGCTGCACCGGGGCGAGGAGCGCCTGGTAGAGGCGGTAGGCGACGGCGCCGTCGAAGGCCGGCATCTGCTCGAAATCCACGTCCCCCGGGTCGAGGGCCGAGCGCAGGCGGGCCACCATGGTCTCCACCTCGCTGCGCGTCAGGGGCACGGCAGCGAAGGCCGAGCTGCCCCGGGCCGGGATGGCCCAGACGTAGGCCTGGTCGCTGCCGGCGTGGACCGAGAGGAGGGCCTCGCCGGGCCGCAGCACCCGCTGAACCTCGGCCAGGGGCACCGGCCGGGCCGCCGCCAGATCGGCATAGTCGGGGAAGCGCCGGCCGATGGTGTCGGACAGGGCCTTGTGCCGGGCCTCGAGGGCGGCCGCCCGCTGCCGCATCTGTTCCAGCACTGCCGGCAGCACCTGGTCGGCCGGCCGGGACATGAGGTCGGCCACCACACCGTAGAGGGCATCTCTTTCCTGGCGGACGTCCTGGTCCTCCCGCACCAGGGCGGCCAGTTCCGGTGTCCCGGCCGCCGCCCGCAGGGCCGAGGCGGCCATGGCCTGCTGCACCGCCTGGCCCCGCAGCACGTCGGCCACCACGAAGGCCTCCGCCGCCGCGTCGAGGCCGGCGGCCTTTTCGGCGGAGGTGGCGCGGACCCGGGCGAGGAGGGTCAGGTAGGACTCGATGATGTAGGACAGCCCCTGGAAGCGCCGCCCGGAGCGGTCGTTCTTCTCGGCCGCGGCGGGGGCGAGGACGGCGACCGCCGCCCGCAGGGTGCCCAGGGCCTCGCCATCGCGGCCGGCGGCGGCCTGGGAGACGCCGAGGAAGCCCTGGGCTTCGGCGGTCTCGTAGGCGCCGGCGCCGAACTGGCCGAGGAGCTGGCGATGGAGCCGCTCGGCATCGGCCAGGGCCTCGGGGTTGCGGCCGACTGCCAGCAGGGCCCGCACCCGGCCCAGGGTGGGGGCCCCGAGGGTCTCCGCCAGCTGGGGATCGGCAGCCAGGGCCGCGGCGACGGCATCGGACTCGGCCAGGGCCTCCTGCCAGCGGCCGAGGCCGGAGAGCAGGTTGGCCCTCAGGTTGCGGTTGCGGACGGCGAAATAGGCGGTGGGCGGTACCCCCATGCGCTCCAGGTTGGCCTGGACCCGGTCGGCCAGCTCCAGGGCCTGGGCCGAGCGGTTCTGCTCGCCGAGGACGGTGACGAGGTGCTGGAGGGAAATATTGGCGTTGATGCTGTCCTGGCCGGCCCGCTGCACCGCCCGGTAGGCGGCCTGGCGGGCGTAGTAGTCGGCCTCGCTGACCCGGCCCTGCTTGAGGAGGGCCATGGACAGCCAGCCGGTGAGCATGTCCAGGCGGTTCTCCAGCTGGGGCTGGGGCGGTGTCTCCAGGCCCTTGGCCAAGCGCTGAAGATTGATTTCCAGGTCCTTCTGCTGGAGGTCGATGGCCTTGCGGAAGCGGGCCTCGGCTTCGGCGTAATGGCCGGCGGACATCTCCGTGCGCCCCAGGGCGTCCTCGACCCCCACCTGCCAGATGTACTGGTAGTCGGGCCAGGCGGGGCTGCGGCGCAGCATGACGAACAGCCCCTCGGCGTCGCGGACGTGGCGGCGCGCCGTGTCGAAGTCGCCGATGCGGCGGTAGAGGTCGGCCAGGCCGGCGTGCTCGCTCACCTGGGCGCCACGCTTCTTGTCCGGGATGAGGGCGAAGGCCTTCTCCCGGGCGGCGATGGCGCTGCGGAAATTGCCCCCGGAGAATTCCGCCATCCCCAGCTGCTGCCAGGCCCGGAAGGGGCTGGAACCACCACCCAGGGCGATGGCCCGGCGCAGCTCCTCGATCTGGATGCCCACCAGGCCCAGCTCCTGGGCCGCCTGGGCCCGCTCCAGGTGGGCCTGCAGCCGGGCTTCGCCCTCCTCCGCCGGCAGGGGCCGGGCGAGGACTTCCCGGGCGCGGTCGAGGACGGCCCGATTGAGGGGCTGGCTGTCCAGGACCTTGAGGATGTCGTCGATGGAATGGCCGGGCGCGCCCCGGGCGGCAAGGCCCACGGCCAGCAGGACGGCCAGCAGCAGAATTCGCAGGATTCCCATCTTCCCCCTCCCCGGTAGAAGACGGGATTCTACGCCGGCATCAGCACCACCGCCGCCAGGGGCGGCAGGACCAGTTCCAGGGAAGCCGGGCGTCCCATCCACGGCCCCTCGAAGGCGACCACTTCACCATGGTTGCCGAGGTTGGAGCCGCCGTAATGGGCGGAATCGGTATTGACCGCCTCCCGGTAATGGCCGGGCCGTGGCACCCCGAGGCGGTAGCCGTGCTGGGGCACCGGGGTGAAATTCATGGCCACCACCACGAAGGAGCCGTCGCTGCCCCAGCGCACCCAGGACAGGACCGAGTGCTCGTTGTCGTGGCAGTCGATCCAGTCGAAGCCGCGGGCGTCGAAATCCTGGTCGTGAAGGGCCCGGCAGCCCCGGTAGAAGTGGTTGAGATCCCGGGACAGGGACTGGACGCCGACGTGGTTCTCCGAGGTCAGGAGATGCCAGTCCAGCTCCCGGCTCTCCGACCACTCCCGCCACTGGCCGAACTCGCCGCCCATGAACAGCAGCTTCTTGCCCGGCGAGCAGATCTGCCAGGCCAGGAGGAGCCGCAGGTTGGCGAAGCGTTGCCAGTCGTCCCCCGGCATCTTGCCGATGAGGGAGCCCTTGCCGTGGACTACCTCGTCGTGGGACAGGGGCAGAACGAAGTTTTCGGTGTAGGCGTACATCTGGCCGAAGGTCAGTTCGTCGTGGTGCCAGCGCCGGTGGATGGGGTCCCGGTGGAAGTAGCGCAGGCTGTCGTTCATCCAGCCCATGTTCCACTTCATGGAGAAGCCCAGGCCCCCGAGCCAGGTCGGGCGCGACACCTGGGGCCAGGCGGTGGATTCCTCGGCGACGGTCAGCGCCCCCGGGAATTCGCCATGGACCAGGGCGTTCAGTTCCTTGAGGAAGTCGATGGCATCCAGGTTCTCCCGCCCGCCGTGCTTGTTGGGGAGCCATTCGCCGGGGCGGCGGGAATAGTCCAGGTAGAGCATGGAGGCCACCGCGTCCACCCGCAGGCCGTCGAAATGGAATTCCGACAGCCAGTAATAGGCCGAGGACAGGAGGAAGCTCCGCACCTCGTGGCGGCCGTAATTGAAGATGTGGGTGCCCCAGTCGGCATGGAGGCCGAGGCGGGGGTCCTCGTGCTCGTAGAGGGCGGTGCCGTCGAAGCGGGCGAGGGCCCAGTCGTCCTGGGGGAAGTGGCCGGGGACCCAATCGAGGATGATCCCCAGCCCGGCCCGGTGGCAGGCGTCGACGAAGGCCTTGAGGTCGTCAGGGGAACCGTAGCGCGAAGAGGGGGCGAAATAGCCGGTGGCCTGGTAGCCCCAGGACTCGTCCAGGGGATGCTCGGTGACCGGCAGCAGTTCCAGGTGGGTGTAGCCCTGTTCCACGGCGTAGGGGATGAGGCGCTCCGCCAGCTCCCGCCACAGGTAGGGGCGATTGTCCGGGTGGCGCATCCAGGAACCGGGGTGCACCTCGTAGATGTTCATCGGGGCGCGAAGCCAATCCCAGCCCGCCCGCCGGGCCAGCCAGTCGCCGTCGCCCCAGGCGTAGCCGGAAGGCGCCGTCACATAGGCGGCGGAACCGGGACGCAGTTCGAAACCTCGGGCGTAAGGATCGCTCTTAATCAGCAGGGCACCGGTATGGCGATTGTGGATTTCGAAGCGATACAGGCTCCCCGGCCCGGCCTCCGCCACCTGGGTTTCCCAGACTCCGGAGGCCCCGAGGCTGTGCAGGGCATGAACGCGTCCGTCCCAGTTATTGAAGTCGCCCACCACCGCTACCCTGGCGGCATTGGGGGCCCAGACCCGAAAGGTCGTGCCGCCTTCGCCGAAGTGCGCACCCAGCAGCCGATAGGCCTGGTAGTTGCGCCCTTCGTTGAAGAGGTAGAGATCTTGCGATAGCGAATCTTTCATGACCATGGCACAGTATCATAAAAGTTATACACAAAATTGGAGATGCATATGCCCAGCGAGACCCGCGAGCAACCCGACATGCGTTTCATCAGCCACCTGACCCGCAACACGTTTGCGATCATCCTTGCCGGGGGTCGTGGCAGCCGCCTGAAGCAGCTCACCGATTACCGCTCCAAGCCGGCTGTACCTTTCGCCGGCAAATTCCGCATCATCGACTTCACCCTCTCCAATTGCGTCAATTCCGGCATCCGCCGCATCGGCGTCGCCACCCAGTACAAGGCCCACAGCCTGATCCGCCACATCCAGCGGGGCTGGAGCTTCCTGGACGGCCGCTTCGACGAATTCATCCAGCTCCTGCCCGCCCAGCAGCAGATCAGCGAGACCCAGTGGTACCAGGGCACCGCCGACGCGGTCTACCAAAACCTGCATTTCCTGCGCCGCTACGACCCGAAATACATCCTGGTCGTGGCGGGAGACCATATCTACAAGATGGACTATGGCCGGATGCTGGCGTTCCATGTCAAGCAACGGGCGGACATGACGGTCGGCTGCATCGACGTGCCCATCGAGGAGGCGTCCGACTTCGGCGTCATGGGAGTCGATGCCGAAGGCCGGGTGCAGTCCTTCATCGAGAAATCGCCGACCCCGCCCTCCATGCCCGGGCGCCCGGACCGGGCCCTGGCCTCCATGGGCATCTACATCTTCAACGCCCAGTTCCTCTACGACGAACTCGAGCGGGATGCCCATGATCCCAATTCCGCCCGCGACTTCGGCAAGGACATCATTCCCCACATCCTGCCCACCCACCGCATCTACGCCCACCGCTTCGCCGATTCCTGCGTCGGCATGACCCAGAACGACATCCCCTACTGGCGGGACGTGGGCACCATCGACGCCTACTGGGAAGCCAACATGGAGCTGACCAAGGTGACGCCGGAACTCAACCTCTACGACAAGAACTGGCCCATCTGGACCTACCAGGAGCAGCTGCCGCCCGCCAAGTTCGTGTTCGACGACGACGACCGCCGGGGCACGGCGGCGGACTCCCTGGTTTCCGGCGGATGCATCATCTCGGGCGCCAACGTCAAGCGCTCCCTGCTCTTCTCCAGCGTCCATGTGCACAGCTGGGCGGCGGTGGAGGACTGCGTCGTCCTGCCCCATGTAGACATCGGCCGCCGGGCCATGCTCAAGCGCTGCGTGGTGGACAAGCGCTGCAACATTCCGGAGGGCCTGGTGGTCGGCCTCGATCCCAAGGAGGACAAGCGCCGCTTCTACGTGAGCCCCAAGGGCATCACCCTCATCACCCCGGAGATGCTGGGCCAGGGCGCCAACCGGAACCGGATATAACGGCCCATGGCCGACCTCGCCTTCCTATGGCACATGCACCAGCCGGACTACCGGCACCCGGAGAGCGGGGAATTCGTCCTGCCCTGGGTGCTGCTCCATGCCATCAAGGACTACACCGACATGGCCGGCCATCTGGAGCGCCACCCCAAGGTACGCTGCACGGTCAATTTCGTGCCGGTGCTCCTGGACCAGTTGGAGGACTACGCCGACCAGTTCGCCACCGGCCAGTGGCGGGACCCCCTGCTGCGCATCGCTGCCCATGAGGAACCGGAGCGCCTGGGCGAATCCGACCGGCGCTGGCTCCTGGACATGGCCTTCCGCTGCCACGGGCCGACCATGCTGGAGCCTTTCGCCCCCTACCGGCGGCTGCGGGACCTGGACGTCTTCATCCGCGCCCACGGCGGCGCCGGCCAGGAGTACCTGTCGGGCCACTACTTCGCCGACCTCGCCGTCTGGTTCCTGCTGGCCTGGAGCGGCGAGACCCTGCGCCGGGAAGGCGCCACCATCCCGACCCTGATGGCCAAGGGCGACCGCTTCACCCGGGCCGACCGGGAATGCCTGATCGCCACCCTGGGCAACGTCATCCGCAACCTGATCCCGCGCTACAAGGCCCTCGGCGAGCGGGGCCAGATCGAGCTCTCCTGCACCCCCGCCAGCCATCCCCTGGCGCCGCTCCTCATCGACTTCGCCAGCGCCCGGGAAGCCTGGCCGGACTGCCCCCTGCCGGGCGCCCCCGAATACCCCAACGGCGCCGCCCGGGTGGACGTCCACCTCCAGGAAGCCAGCCGCAGCCACGAGGAGCGCTTCGGCCGCATCCCGGCCGGCCTGTGGCCGGCGGAGGGGGCCCTGTCCGGCCCCTTTCTTCGGCAGATCAGCGAGGCGGGCTTCGCCTGGACCGCCAGCAGCTTCGGGGTGCTGCGCAACTCCGCCGGCGACGGGGCCAGCCCCTACCGGCCCTGGGCCGCCCCCGCCGGCCTGGCCGACGACCTCACCCTCTTCTTCCGGGACGAGCGGCTGTCCGACCTCATCGGCTTCGAGTACGCCCGCTGGCACGGCCGTGACGCCGCCCGCCATTTCGTCACCCAGGTGGAAGCCATCGCCCAAAGCGATCCCGAGGCCCTGGTGCCGGTCTTCCTGGATGGGGAAAACGCCTGGGAATACTATCCCTACAACGCCTGGTACTTCTTCGAGGAGCTCTACATCCTCCTCTCCAAGCACCCGGAAATCCGCACCACCACCCTGGGGGAAGCCGCCCTCCAGCATCGCCACAGACGCCAGCCCCTGCTCCGGCTCACCGCCGGCAGCTGGGTCTACGGCACCTTCTCCACCTGGATCGGCAGCCCGGACAAGAACCGCGCCTGGGAAATGCTCTGCGAGGCCAAGCTCTGCGTGGACCGCGCCCTGGAGGGGGACACCCTGTCCGCCGAGGAACAGCGGGCCGTGGTGGAGCGGCTCATGGCCTGCGAAAGCTCGGACTGGTTCTGGTGGTTCGGCGACTACAACCCGCCCCAGTCGGTGGCCTGCTTCGACGCCCTCTTCCGGGAAAACCTCAAAGCCCTGTACCGGCTCATCAAGCTCCCCCCGCCGGTGAACCTGGACCACCCCATCAGCCTGGGCGGCGGCGCGGCCGAAAGCGCCGGCACCATGCGCCGCGCCACCTGACCCCAACGGACCCGGACTGCCATGACCCAGCCCATCACCCTCCTCCTCGGCGTCCATGCCCACCAGCCCGTCGGCAACTTCCCGGAGGTCATCGCCGACGCCCACGTGCGCTGCTACCAGCCCTTCCTGCGCACCCTGTTCGACTATCCGGATTTCCGCTTCGCCGCCCACTTCTCCGGCTGGCTGCTGGACTGGCTGCGGGACAACTTCCCCGCGGACATGGAACTGCTGGCCGAGATGGTGCGCCGCGGCCAGGTGGAGCTGTTCGGTTCCGGCGACACCGAGCCGGTGCTGGCGGCCATCCCCCACCGGGACCGGGTCGGGCAGCTGCGCACCCTGAACGACAAGCTGGCCGCCTGGACCGGCAAGACGCCCCAGGGCGCCTGGCTCACCGAGCGGGTGTGGGAATCCACCGTGGTCACCGCCCTGGCGGAAACCGGCATCCGCTACGTGACGGTGGACGACTACCACTTCTTCTGCGCCGGCAAGGAAGCCGGCCACATGGACGGCTTCTTCAGCACCGAGGAGAGCGGGGTGCGCCTCGACCTCTTCCCCATTTCCGAGGAGCTGCGCTACCGCTTCCCCTTCTCCCCGGCTCCGGACGCCGTCGGCTACCTGGAGCACCTGGCGGACAGCGGCCACGGTGCCGCCGTCTACTTCGACGACATCGAGAAATTCGGCATCTGGCCCGAGACCTTCGACTGGGTCTACACCCGGGGCTGGCTCAAGGCCTTCATCGAGGGGGTGCTCAGGAGCCCCAAGATCCGTACCGCCACCTATGCCGACTTCCACGCTGGCCACCCGACCCGGGGCGTCGTCTACCTGCCGACCACCTCCTACAGCGAGATGAACGAGTGGACCCTGCCCATGCCGGCGGCGGAGACCTATTCCCGGCTCCTCGAGCAGGAGAAGCGGGCCGGGCGCATCAAGGAGCACCGCCCCTTCCTGCGGGGTGGCATCTGGCGCAATTTCCTGTCCCGCTACCCGGAGGCCAACTGGGCCCACAAGCGCATGCAGGGTCTGTCGGCCCGTCTCGCCGCCCTGCCCCGGCACAGTCCCGCCCTCACCGCCAAGCTCTACCGGGCCCAGGCCAACGACGCCTACTGGCACGGCCTCTTCGGCGGGCTCTACCTGCCCCACCTGCGACGGGCGGTGTGGAACAACCTCGCCTCCCTGGAAGCCGAACTGGACCGGCGCCAGCCCCGCCCGGCCATCGAGCGGGGGGACATGGACCTGGACGGCTGCACGGAAACCGCCTGCCACGACGCCCAGCTGCAGATCGTGGTGCGGGAGGACGGCCTGGCCGCCGTCCGGGAACTGCTGAGCTATCCCCTGGCCCACAATTTCGGCGACACCCTGTGCCGCTACCGGGAGCACTACCACGACAAGGTCCTCCACGCCCCCAGTCACCAGCACCAGGGTGAAGGCATCGCCTCGGCCCACGACATCGTGCGCTTCAAGGACCCGGTGGGCCCGGAGGACCTGGTGCCGGACACCCTGCCCCGGGCTCTCTGGCTCGACCACCTGGACGCCAGCCCGGTGGCCGACTACCATGCCGCCGGCGCCGAGTCCCTGGCCTACGGGCGGCCGGGGATCGACAAGCGTTACGAGGTGGGCGGCGGACGGGTCACCGTCACCTGGCGCTTCAGCGGCCTCGCCGGCCGCCGCTTCTCCACCGTCCTCAACCTCGCCATGCCGAGCGCCGACGGCTTCCTGGGGCGCTACGTCCTGGCGGACGGCAGCATCCCCTGCGGTTTCGGCCAGTCCCTCGACCTGGCCGAGGCCCGGCAGCTGCGCCTGGAGGATGGCGTCCTGGGGGGCGCCCTGGAATTCGCCCTGGACCGCCCGGCCGAAGTGCGGGGCCGTCCCCACCTGACCGTTTCCCAATCGGAAGCGGGTTTCGAAAAGATCATGCAGGCCGCGGAACTGGCCTTCGCCTGGACCATTCCCGACGACGACTGTACCCTCGCCTGCCAATTGACCGTTCAGCCCCAGCCCAGACCATGACCGGAAAAATCTACCAGCTCGAAGTCAATCCCAAGATTCCCTCGCGCCTGGAGCGCCTGGAGGAACTGGCCAACAACCTCTGGTACAGCTGGGACCGCCCCACCCGGGCGCTGTTTTCCAGCCTGTCCCGGCCCCTGTGGGCGGCGGTGGGGCACAACCCCAAGGCCTTCCTCAAGCGGGTGGACCAGCGGCGCCTGGAAGCCGCCGCCGAGAACCCCGTCTTCCTGGGCAGCCTCAACCGGGTGCTGTCGGCCTACGACACCTACCACGAGCTGCAGACCACCCAGCACAGCCGGCAATTCCAGCACGACGACCTGATCGCCTACTTCTGCGCCGAATTCGGCTTCCACGAAAGCCTGCCCATCTATTCCGGCGGCCTCGGCATCCTCGCCGGCGACCACTGCAAGGCGGCCAGCGACCTCGGACTGCCCTTCGTCGGCGTCGGCCTCCTCTACCGCCAGGGCTATTTCCACCAGACCATCGATGCCGACGGCGGCCAGCACGCCACCTACACCGACTCGGATTTCGACGACCTGCCGGCCACCCCGGTCCGGGACGCCGAGGGCAACCAGCTCCAGGTCTCGGTTGATATGCCGGGGCGCACGGTGCTGGCCCGCATCTGGGAGGTCAAGGTCGGGCATGTGCGGCTCATCCTCCTGGACACCTGGCTGCCGGAGAATTCCAGCCACGACCGGGACATCACCCACCGGCTCTACGGCGGCGACCGGAATACCCGCATCGAGCAGGAAATCCTCCTGGGCGTCGGCGGCGTCCGGGCCCTCACCGCCCTCGGCCTCAAGCCCACCGTCTGGCACATCAACGAGGGCCACGCCGCCTTCCTCGTGCTGGAGCGCATCCGCAGCCTGGTGAAGGCCGGGGTCGAGTACGCCGCCGCCCTCGAGGCGGTGGCTTCCAACGTGGTGTTCACCACCCATACCCCGGTGCCGGCCGGCCACGACCATTTCTCCACGGACACCATCCGGCACTATTTCGCCAACTGGTGCCAGGAGCTGAACATTTCCCCGGAGACCCTGATCGCCCTGGGCTCCGAGCCGGGCCAGCCGGATTTCAACATGACCGCCCTGGCCATCCGCAGCTCCCGCTACCAGAACGGCGTCTCCCGCATCCACGGCGAAGTCTCCTCCCGCATCTGCGCCCATCTCTGGCCCCAGATCTCGCCTGAGGAAAACCCCATGGACTACGTCACCAACGGCGTCCATATCCCCACCTTCCTGGCCACCGAGTGGTACGAGACCTTCGACCGCTACCTGGGGGTGGGCTGGCACCAGCGCCAGACCGACGCCGGCTGCTGGGAAGGCATCCACCGCATCCCCGACCAGACCTTCTGGAGCATCCGCCAGCTGCTCAAGTCCCAGCTCCTGCACCTGGTCCGCGACCGGCTGCGGGTCCAGCACGCCCGCAACCAGGGCTCGCCGGCCCACCTGGACCGGCTCCTGAAGCTGGCCGACCCGGCCAAGCCCAACGTGCTGACCATCGGCTTTGCCCGTCGCTTCGCCACCTACAAGCGGGCCGCCCTGCTGCTCCAGGACCCGCGCTGGCTGCAAGAGATCATTTCCGACTCGGAACGGCCGGTGCTCTTCCTCTTCGCCGGCAAGGCCCACCCGGCCGACCAGCCGGGACAGGAGACGATCCGCCAGATTTCCCAGATGGCCCGCCGCCCGGAATTCGAGGGCCGCATCCTGATGGTGGAAGGCTACGACCTCCATCTCTCCCGGCGCCTGGTCACCGGCGTGGACGTCTGGCTCAACAATCCGATCTACCCCCTGGAGGCGTCCGGCACCTCGGGCATGAAGGCGGCCATGAACGGCGCCCTCAACCTCTCGGTCCTCGACGGCTGGTGGGGCGAGGGCTACGACGCCAACAACGGCGAGGCCAACGGCTGGGCCATCAAGCCCGCCTCCGGCACCCTGGACGAAGCCCGCCGGGACGCCGAGGAGGCCCGCACCCTGTACGAAATCCTCCAGGACCAGGTCATCCCCACCTATTACCGCACCGGCCCCATGGGCTACTCGCCGGAATGGGTGGCCATGGCCAAGCGCTCCATCGCCACCATCACCCCGCGCTTCAACGTGAACCGCATGGTGGGGGAGTACGTGCAGAAGTTCTATGCCCCGGCCGCCCAGCATGGCCGGCGCTACACCACCCAGGACTATGCCCCGGCCCGGGTCGTGGCCGACTGGAAGGCCCGCATCCGCGCCGCCTGGCCGGGAGTGCGCCTGAACCGCCTCGACACCCCGGTCCGCCGGCTCGCCTTCGGCGAAACCCTGCGCATCGAGGTGGCGGTCCAGCTCAACGGCCTCAGTCCCCAGGACGTGACGGTGGAAGCCCTGGTGGGCCGGCCGGCCAGCGACCACCTGGCCGGACGCAACCGCCACTATGCCCTCAGCCACACCGGCACCACCGACCGCGGCGAGTATCTCTTCGCCATCGATTTCACCCCCGAGCAGTGCGGCAAGCTGGAGTACCGCATCCGGGCCTATCCCTCCCATCCGCTCCTGACCCACAAGTTCGAGACGGGGCTCATGGTATGGCTATGAACATCATCGACACCCCCGAATGGCAGGCCCTGGCGGCCCACGCCGACGACCTGCGCCGCCGCCACCTGCGGGACCTCTTCGCCGCCGACCCGGGACGCTTCGAACGCTTCTCCCTGGATCACGGCGACCTGCTCCTGGATTTCTCCAAGCAGCGCATCGGCGCCGAGACCCTCGGCCTCCTGCACCGGCTGGCTGCCGCCGCCGACCTGCCCGGCTGGATCGCCAGGATGCGGGCCGGCGAGAAGATCAACCACACCGAGGAGCGGGCCGTCCTCCACGTCGCCCTGCGGGCGCCGGCCGGGAGCTCCGACGCCCGGCCGGAAGTCCACTCTGTCCTGGACCGCCTGCGCAGCTTCTGCAACAAGATCCACGAGGAATACTGGCGCGGCTTCTCCGGCCAGCGCATCACCGATGTGGTCAGCATCGGCATCGGCGGCTCCGACCTCGGCCCCCGCATGGCCACCCGGGCCCTGGCCGCCCACCAGCAGCCCGACCTCAAGGTCCATTTCATTTCCAACGTGGACGGCGCCGACCTGGCGGTGACCCTGGACGGGCTCAACCCCCGCACCACCCTTTTCGTCATCTCCAGCAAGACCTTCACCACCCTGGAAACCACCGCCAATGCCCGCACCGCCCGGGACTGGCTGGTGGCGGCCGCCGGCAGCCGGGAAGCGGTGGCCAGGCATTTCGTGGCGGTGTCCACCAATCTCCAGGCCACCTCGGAATTCGGCATCGCCCCGGAGAACGTCTTCGAGTTCTGGGACTGGGTGGGGGGCCGCTTCTCCCTGTGGTCGGCCATCGGCCTGCCGCTGGCCCTGGCCATCGGCTTCCCCCACTTCGAGGAGCTCCTGGCCGGGGCCCACGACATGGACAGCCATTTCTTCTCCGCCCCGGCCGAGAGGAACCTGCCCCTGACCCTGGCCCTCCTCGGCCTCTGGAACACCGATTTCCTGGGTGCGGCCAGCCATGCCGTCCTGCCCTACAGCCAGTCCCTCTCCCTACTGCCGGCCTACCTCCAGCAACTGGAAATGGAGAGCAACGGCAAGCAGGTTAACCGGGACGGCCTGCCGGTGGGCGTACCTACCAGCCCGGTTCTCTGGGGCGAATCCGGCACCAACGGCCAGCACTCCTTCTACCAGCTCATCCACCAGGGGGGACGCCTCGTCCCCTGCGACTTCATCGCCCTCAAGGCGGCGGACTTTCCGCTGCCCGGCCACCACGACCTGCTGCTGGCCAACTGCCTGGCCCAGTCGGCGGCCCTGGCCTTCGGCCAGACCGAGGCTGAGGTCCGGGCCGCCGGCGTGCCGGACCATCTGGTGCCCTACAAGGTCTTCCCCGGCAACCAGCCGTCCAGCACCCTGGTCCTGCCCGAACTCAGTCCCTTCACCCTCGGCCAGCTCATCGCCCTCTACGAGCACAAGGTGTTCTGCCTGGGGGTGCTGTGGGGACTCAATTCCTTCGACCAATGGGGTGTGGAGCTGGGCAAGCAGCTGGCCGGACGGCTGACGCCGGTGATCGCCGGCGAGGGCGACGCCAGCGGCTTCGATTCCTCCACCCGCGGCCTCCTCGCCGCCCTGGTGCAGTCGTGAGCCGCCTCTCCATTCTGTTCGCCACCTCGGAAATGGCCCCCTGGGTCAAGACCGGGGGACTGGGCGACGTGGCGGCGGCGCTGCCGGCGGCCCTGGCCAAGGCCCGCCAGGACATCCGCGTCCTGCTGCCCCTCTACCCCGCCCTGCGGGAAGCCTTCCCGGCGGCGGTGGAAGTCGCCGCGCTGCCGGCCCTGGCGCCCCAGCTGCCGCCGGCCCGGCTTCTGGCCGCCGAGGCCGACGGATTGCCCCTGCTGCTCCTCGACTGCCCCGAGCTCTACGACCGCCCGGGCAACCCCTACCTGGACGCCCAGGGCCACGACTGGCCGGACAATGCCATCCGCTTCGGCCTCCTGTCCCGGGTGGCGGCCCGCCTCGGGCAATCCCACTCCCCCCTCGACTGGCGTCCCGACCTGGTCCATGTGAACGACTGGCAGACCGCCCTGGCCCCCGCGTACCTGCACTACGAGGGGGGCGCCCCCAGCGTCCTGACCATCCACAACATCGCCTTCCCGGGCATGTTCGGCCCCGAGCTGCTCCACGGCCTCGGGCTGCCCCAGCGGGCCTGGCGCTTCGACGGGGTCGAGTACCACAACCATCTGAGCTTCCTGAAGGGCGGCCTCCAGCTCGCCACCCTCATTTCCACCGTCAGCCCCACCTACGCCCGGGAAATCCAGGACCCGCACTTCGGCTATGGCCTGTCGCCCCTCCTGCGCTACCGGGCGGACGCCCTGCGTGGCATCCTCAACGGCATCGACGAGGACCTCTGGAACCCGGCCACCGACCCGGCGCTGGAATACCCCTACGCCGCCAACCGCCTGGCCGCCAAGCGCCAGAACAAGGCGGTCCTGCAGACCCAGCTCGGCCTGGAGGTGCGGGACGATGTCCCGCTCTTCGGGGTGGTGAGCCGGCTCACCCACCAGAAGGGCCTCGACCTGCTCCTCACCCTGGGGGACGGCATCACCCGGCTGCCGGCCCAGGTCGCCCTGCTGGGCAGCGGCGAGAAGGAGCTGGAAACCGGCTTCCGGCAGCTGGCCGAGGCCTATCCCGGCCAGATCGCCGTCACCCTGGGGTTCAACGAGACCCTGGCCCACCGCATCGAGGCAGGCGCCGACATTTTCCTCATGCCCTCCCGCTTCGAGCCCTGCGGCCTCAACCAGATGTACAGCCTGGCCTACGGCACGCCGCCCCTGGTGCGCGCCACCGGCGGCCTGGCGGACACCGTGGTGGACACCAGCGAGGCGACCCTCCTGGACAAGTCCGCCAACGGCTTCGTCTTCGACGATCCCGCGCCCCACGCCCTGTGGCTGACCATGGAACGGGCGGCCCGGACCTGGCGGGACCGCCGCACCTGGCAGCGCATCCAGCAGAACGGCATGCGCCTCGATTTCTCCTGGCGCCACGCCGCCGGGGAGTACGTGACTCTCTATAGGGATGCCGTGGGCGCTATGGTTAAATAGCGCCCATGCCGAAACTCACCCTCGTCGTCGCCATCGCCAAGAATCGCGTCATCGGACGCGACAACCAGCTGCCCTGGCACCTGCCGGAGGACCTGCAGCATTTCAAGGCCGTCACCCTCGGCCACCCGGTGCTCATGGGGCGGAAAACCTGGGAATCCCTGCCTCCCCGCTTCCGGCCCCTGCCCGGCCGGCGCAATATCGTCGTCACCCGGCAGGCCGGCTACGCCGCCCCCGGGGCCGAAGTGGTGCAGTCCATCCCGGCGGCCCTGGCCGTGGCCGGCGCGGACGAGGAAGTGTGCGTCATCGGCGGCGCCGAAATCTTCGCCGCCACCCTGCCCCTGGCCGACACCCTGGAAGTCACCGAGGTGGACCTCGAGCCCGCCGGCGACACCTGGTTCCCCGAGTTCCCCCCGGCCGAGTGGCGGGAGACGGCCCGGGAAGCCCATGTCGGCCAGAGCGGCGTCGGCTACGCTTTCGTCACCTACAAACGCATTTCCTAAGAATCGATTCAGGAGGTAACCCCATGTCCGGACACGGTTTCCATGTCCACGGCCCCCATGACCATGCGGTCGAGCATGCCGGCCACAGCGGCGACAATTTCGCGTCCAAGATCGCCGTCATGACCGCCGTCCTGTCCACCATCGGCGCCCTGTTCAGCTACGAGGGCGGCGCCACCCAGAACGATGCCCTGCTCCACAAGAACATGGCGGCCATCAAGAAGACGGAGGCCTCCAACCAGTGGAACTACTACCAGGCCAAGAGCAACAAGCAGAACCTGGCCGAGCTGGCGGTGGCCCTGAACGACGGCGAGAACCGGGCCCGCTACCAGCAGGAAGTCGAGCGCTACAAGGCGGAGAAGACCGACATCAAGAAGGAAGCCGAAAAGCTGGAGGACGAGGTCAAGGAATTCAACAAGAAGAGCGACGAGTCCATGCACCTGCACCACCGCTGGGCCCAGGCCATGACCGCCATCCAGGTCGCCATTTCCATGGCCGCCATCACCCTGCTCTCCCGCAAAAAGTGGCTCAATTACGTGACCTATACCGCCGCCGGCGCCGGCGGCATCCTGGCGGCGATGGCGCTGGCCCACATCTGACGCGGGATCGCCCGGCACCGGAGGCGCCGGGCGGCATGAACGATGGCCGGGATGGCCGACTAGCACAGCAGGAGCCGGACCCGAAGTGATGAGGTACAAGGTTCTGATCGTGGAGGACGAGGAGCAGGTCGGCCTGCTCGTCGAGCACTTGCTGGCCGAATTCGACAATTTCCACGTCGATCACAGCGCATCGGCCGCCCAGTCCATCGATCGCATCAACGCCGCCCGCCAGGAGCCCTACGATCTCATCCTCTGCGACTACCACCTGGGTGAGAACACCAACGGCCAGCAGCTCCTGGAATTCCTGAGATTCGAACGGCGCATCCCGCGCCGCACCGGCTTCATCATGCTGACGGGGGATGCCTCCTATCCGGCCGTGGCCAGCGCCGTCGAGCTGGTTCCCGACAGTTACCTGCTCAAGCCCTTCACCCGGGACGCCCTGCACTCCCGGGTCACCCTGGCGGTCGGCAAGCGCCAGGCGCTGAAGTCCGTCTATGAAGCCCTGGACCAGCCGCAGCCGGACTGGAAGACGGCCGTGGGCGCCTGCACCGCGGCCATCGTCGAAGCCGGCCGCTTCACCCTGGAAGCCCTGAGGATCAAGGCGGAATGCCACCTCAAGCTGGGCAACTGGGGGGAGGCCGCCAGCGTCTATGACAAGATCGTCGCCTGGCGCCCGACCGCCTGGGCCGAAGTCGGCCGTGCCCGGGCCCTGCGCAACATGGGCCATCCGGAACTGGCCCTGGAGAAGCTGAAGGCGGCCCTCGAACTGTTTCCCCAGTACGTCGCCGCCTACGACGAGCTGGCCGCCCTCGCCCTGGAGGACGGCCAGGGCGCCATGGCCCAGGAGATCCTCGAGCGGGCCCACGCCATCGTGCCCTCGAACCGCCGCAGCCGCCAGCTGGGGCTCCTGGCGCTGGACAACGGCGATCTCGAGACAGCCAGCCGATTCCTGCAGGTCGTGGTGGACCGGGACCGCTACGGCCTCATGCGCAGCACCGAGGATTTCTTCGGGCTGGCCTCAGCCCTGCGGCAACTCGGCCGTTACGACGAGGCCTTCACCGTCCTCGACAGCCTCAAGGACCACTTCCCGGAAACCCGCCCGCTGACTGTCCGCAAGATGGCGGCGGAGGCCATGGTGAAGTCGGCCTGCGAACGCCACGGCGACGCCCGCCAGACGGTGCGCGAAGCCCTGGAAATCCGGGACGACCGCATGGAGCCGCGGACCCAGATGGAGCTGGCCGAAGCCTGCCACCATTGCGGCGAGGAGGAGGCCGGGCGCAGGATTTTCGTCCATGTCGCCGAGAACTGGCAGGAAGACCCGGGAATCGTGGCCCAGGTGAAGACCGTCATGGCCCGGGTGATGGAGCCCGAGCAGAGCGCCCGCATGATCGACTACACCCTGCAGGAGCTGGTTGCCGCCAACAACGAGGCGGCGGCCCTGATGAAGGCCGGCAAGGTCGACGAGGTGATCGGCAAGATGGAAGTGATCGCCAAGCGCCTGCCCAACCATGCCACCGTCCAGGCGAATTTCATCCAGGCGCTCCTCGTGTGGCTGGAGCAGCATGCTCCCCCAAACCTGATGGAGCTGCCCTACCAGAGCCGGCCCCGCCTCTACCTGGCGGCTGCCCGGGAGCACCTCCGGCGGCTGGCCGTCATCAACCCCGCCTTTCCGCGCCTCGCTCCGCTGCAGCGCGGCTTCGCCAAGCTGACCGGCGAGGTGGACGTGGCCGCAGCGGCGATGCGGGCGCAGACGCCGGAAGAGGCGGCTGAAATGGTGGTCGGGGAATGAGCCGGGAGCGCATCGCCCTGTTGCTCCACAACGCCCGCAACCGCCTGGCTTCCCTCTGCCCCGGCGCGACTCCGGCCCAGGCTGCGGAGATGCTGGGCATCGCCGGCCAGCTTTCCAGCGCCATGGCGCTCCTGCGGCTGGGGGGAAGCGAGCCCGGCCTGCGCCGGGAAGAGGTCGAGCTGGAAGTGTTCTTCTCGGACCTCATGGCCGAAGCGGCCCGCCTGTCCCCCGCAGCCCTGGTCACCGAAGGCGAAGCGGATTTCTCCGGCAACCCTTTCGGTTCCTGGGTCTTCGACAGCCAGCTGATCCGGGTCGTGCTCATGGACGGGCTGATGAACGCCTGGCGCCATGCCCGCACGAAGGTCCGCCTCGAGGCGGGCTGCCAGGGCGGAGAACTCCGTTTCGTGATTCGCGACGACGGCCCCGGCTTTCCGCCGGCCTGGCTGGCGACGGCCGGGCCGGGTGACGCGGCCAGACCGAAGGCCCGCGGCACGGGCCTGGGCCTGGAACTGGCCCGGCACATTGTCGGCCTGCACGGGACCGGACCCCGGGCCGGCCGGGTCGAGCTGGCCAACGAGACGGAGCACGGCGGCGCCAGGCTGTCGATCTTCCTGCCCTGACCTCGCTCCGCCAGCGGCCGGACGAGCCGCAAAAAAAGCGCCCCGCGGGGCGCCTTTTCTTTCGCCCTACCTCACGCAATCGACGTGGTAGTGGCCGTCGCTGTCCTTCACCAGGCCATGGACATCGGTCTCGAAGCCGGGGAAGCGGGAATTGAATTCCCGGGCGAACTTCAGGTAATTGACGATGGTCCGGTTGAAGCGCTCCCCCGGGATGAGCAGGGGGATGCCCGGCGGGTAGGGGGTGAGGAGCACGGCGGTGACCCGGCCCTCCAACTCGTCCACCGGCACCCGCTCGATCTCCTTGTGGGCCATCTTGGCGAAGGCGTCGGCCGGGCGCATGGCCGGCTCCATGTTGGAGAGGTACATCTCGGTGGTCAGCCGGGCCACGTCGTTGGCCTTGTAGTAGCCGTGGATTTCCTTGCACAGGTCCTTGAGGCCCACCCGCTCGTAGCGGGGGTGCTTCTGGACGAATTCCGGCAGCACCTTCCACAGGGGCTGGTTGCGGTCGTAGTCGTCCTTGAACTGCTGCAGGGCGGTCACCAGGGTGTTCCAGCGGCCCTTGGTGATGCCGATGGTGAACATGATGAAGAAGGAGTAGAGGCCGCACTTCTCGACGATGACCCCGTGCTCCGCCAGGTACTTGGTGACGATGGCGGCGGGAATGCCGCGCTCGGCGAACTCCCCTCCCACGTCCAGGCCCGGGGTGATGACGGTGGCCTTGATCGGGTCGAGCATATTGAAGCCTTCGGCCAGCTTGCCGAAGCCGTGCCAGCGGTCGCCGGGCTTCAGCATCCAGGCGGCGCGCTCCTCGATGCCTTCCTCGGACAGGTCGTCAGGGCCCCAGACCTTGAACCACCAGTCGGCGCCCCACTCCTCGTCCACCTTGCGCATGGCGCGGCGGAAGTCGAGGGCCTCGGCGATGGATTCTTCCACCAGGGCGGTGCCCCCCGGCTCCTCCATCATGGCCGCCGCCACGTCGCAGGAGGCGATGATGGAGTACTGGGGCGAGGTGGAGGTGTGCATCAGGTAGGCTTCGTTGAACACGTCCCGGTCCAGCCGCCGGTTCTCGCTGTCCTGCACCAGGATCTGGGAGGCCTGGGAGAGGCCGGCCAGCAGCTTGTGGGTGGACTGGGTCGAGAAGATCATCGATTCCTGGCAGCGGGGCCGGTCGGCGCCGATGGCGTGGTAGTCGCCGTAGAAGTCGTGGAAGGCGGCGTGGGGCAGCCAGGCTTCGTCGAAGTGCAGGGTGTCGATCTTGCCGTCCAGCATCTCCTTGATCTCCTCCACGTTGTAGAGGATGCCGTCGTAGGTGGACTGGGTGATGGTCAGCACCCGGGGCTTGGCGTCCTTGTCCTTGGCGAAGGGGTTGGCGGCGATCTTCTTCTGGATGCTTTCCCAGGCGAACTCCTCCTTCGGGATGGGACCGATGATGCCCAGGTTGTTGCGGGTGGGCATCAGGAACACCGGCACCGCGCCCGTCATCATGATGGCGTGGAGGATGGACTTGTGGCAGTTGCGGTCCACCACCACCACGTCCCCCGGCGCCACCGTGGAGTGCCAGACGATCTTGTTCGAGGTCGACGTGCCGTTGGTGACGAAGAACAGGTGGTCGCAGTTGAAGATGCGGGCGGCGTTCCGCTCGGAGGCGGCCACCGGGCCGGTATGGTCGAGGAGCTGGCCCAGTTCCTCGACGGCGTTGCAGACGTCGGCCCGCAGCATGTTCTCGCCGAAGAACTGGTGGAACATCTGGCCCACCGGCGACTTCAGGAAGGCGACGCCCCCGGAGTGGCCCGGGCAGTGCCAGGAGTAGGAGCCGTCGGCGGCGTAGTGGGTGAGGGCCCGGAAGAAGGGCGGCGGCAGGGAATCCACATAGGCCTTGGCCTCCCGCACCACGTAGCGGGCGATGAATTCCGGGGTGTCCTCGAACATGTGGATGAAGCCGTGGAGCTCCCGCAGCACGTCGTTGGGGATGTGGCGGGAAGTGCGGGTCTCGCCGTGGAGGAAGATGGGGATCTCGCTGTTGCGGAAGCGGATCTCCTCCACGAAGGCCCGCAGCTCCTGCAGGGTCTCCTCCGGCTCGAGGGCCAACTCCTCGTCGTCGATGGAGAGGATGAAGGCGCTGGCCCGGCTCTGCTGCTGGGCGAAGGACGTCAGGTCACCGTAGCTGGTGACCCCGATCACCTCCATGCCTTCCTTCTCGATGGCCGAGGCCAGGGCACGGATACCCAGACCCGAAGCGTTTTCGGACCGGAAGTCTTCGTCGATGATGATGACCGGAAAATGGAAGCGCATGGCTGCTCCTGAAAAGCGACGACCCGCCGCAGCGGGTCATGGAATGGGTACGAATGGGCGCCCGATGGGGTCAGATCTTGGGCAGGGTGACGCCCACCTGCCCCTGGTACTTGCCGCCGCGATCCTTGTAGGAGGTCTCGCAGATTTCGTCGGATTCGAAGAACAGCACCTGGGCGCAGCCCTCGCCGGCGTAGATCTTGGCGGGCAGGGGCGTGGTGTTGGAGAACTCCAGGGTGACGTAGCCTTCCCACTCGGGCTCGAAGGGAGTCACATTGACGATGATGCCGCAGCGGGCATAGGTGCTCTTTCCCAGGCACACGGTCAGCACGTTGCGGGGGATGCGGAAGTATTCCATCGTCCGCGCCAGGGCGAAGGAATTGGGCGGGATGATGCAGTGATCGGCCTCGATTTCGACAAAGGACTGGGGATCGAAGTTCTTGGGGTCCACCACCGTGTGGTTGATGTTGGTGAACACCCGGAATTCCCGGGCGCAGCGGATATCGTAGCCGTAGCTGGAGGTGCCGTAGGACACGATCTTCTGGCCGTTCACCTCGCGCACGAGGTCCGGGGAAAACGGCTCGATCATGCCGTACTGATCCGCCATGCGGCGAATCCATTTATCTGATTTGATGGCCATTTGGTTGGCGCCCGTCTGCCGAAAAACAAAGGCGGGATTTTACCTGGGTTGGCGGCAAGTCAAGGGATTTTTGTTGCCCTTTGGCGCATCCTTTTCTTCCGCCCGCCGACCCTAGCCGGCCGGGGCCGGAACGGCGGAGCGTAACTCCAGATAGAAGGTGGCGCCCTGGCCGGGGGCGCTTTCCGCCCACACCCGGCCGCCCATGCGATCCACCGCCTTCCTGACCAGGGCGAGGCCGACGCCGGTGCCCGGAAAATCCTGCTCGGTATGCAGGCGCCGGAAAATTTCGAAAATGCGGTCGTGGTAGCTCATGTCGAAGCCGACGCCGTTGTCCCGCACCCACATCAAATAGGTGCCGCCCCGGTTTTCGCCGCCGATCTCCACCTCCGGGCTGGCGACCTTGGCCGAGTATTTGAGGGCATTGTCCACCAGGTTGCGCAGCACCTGGGCGAGGCCATGGGGATCGGCCTGCACCTTGGCCGGCGGCATTTCCACCCGGACCAGGACGCCCCGCTGGTGGATTTCCTCCGAGCGCTCGGCGACCACGCTGTGCACCGCCTCCGCCAGGTCCACATCCCGCAGTTCCCGGGTCTGCTGCTCCAGGTGGGCATAGGCCAGCAGGTCGTCGATGAGGTTGGTCATGCGGGCGGCGCTGCGGCAGATGTGGTCGAGATAGCGCGCCCCGTCGTCTTCCAGGCGGTCGCGGTAATTGCGCTCCAGCAGGTTGGCGAAGCCGTTGATGCCCCGCAGCGGTGCCTTGAGGTCGTGGGAGGCGGCATAGGTGAAGGCCTGCAGCTCCCTGTTGGCGTCCACCAGGGCGGCCGTGCGGGCCGCCACCTGGGCTTCCAGCTGGTTGTTGTACGCCTCCAGGGCGAGCTGGGCCTGCTTGCGGTCGGTGATGTCGTCGAAGACGTTGACCACATGTTCCGGCACCGGGGAGTAGAGGGCGATGGCGAACCAGCGGTCGAGGGGCCGCATGTAGATATCCAGGCGCTCCACCTGCCCGGTGCGCCCGACCCGGCCGCAGGCCGCCAGGAGCTCCGGATTCGAGGCGCGGATGTCCGGGATGACCTCGGTGATCCACTTGCCCACCACGTCCTTCAGGCCGGTGAGCTGCTCGAAGGCTGGGTTGACCTCGAGGAGCAGGAAATCCACCGCCGTGTCGCCGACGTAGCGTACCCGGCACAGGACGAAACCTTCCAGCATGTGCTCGAACAGGGAGCGATAGCGGGTCTCGCTCGCCGCCAGCCCCTGTTCGGCCAGCTTGCGCTCGGTCACGTCGCTGAGAAAGCCGTGCCAGATGATGGTGCCGTCCGGCTGGCGGGCGGGCGCCGACTTCTCCTCCAGCCAGACCTCGCCTTTCTCCGGGTGCTGATAGCGGTACTCCGCCTGCCAGGGCGTGAGCTGGCGGGCCGACTCCATGACCGCATCCCGCAGGCGCTGGGCGTCGTCGGGATGGATGCGGGCCATGATGGGATTGGCGTCCCGGGCGAGCTCCTCCGGCCCGTAGCCGAAGATATTGCGGACGGAAGGGCTGGAATAGGGGAAGGATACGGAGCCGTCCGGCCGCAGGCGGAAGGAATGGATGGCGCCCGGCGACAGGTCGGCCACATGCTCCACCTCGTGGCGCAGTTCCAGCATCGCCAGCAGCTGCTGGCGCCGCCAGTACATCCACAGCAGGGTGCCGGCGAAGAGCAGGAGCACCGTGATCGCCAGCAGCGTGTCCCGGGCGGTGCGCTGAATGTCCTGGAAGACCTCCGCCCGGTCCACCTTGGTGATCATGCGCCACGGGGTGCCGGGAATGGGTTGCAGGTAGCTGAGGACCTTGACACCCCGGTAGTCCTGCCCCTCGAAGATGCCCTCATGGCCGAGGACGGCCTGGGCCGCCGGCAGGTCCCCCCGGGCCAGGGGCAGGCTGTACTGCAGGCTGGTGTTGTCGATATGGCGCAGCTTGTTGAGGAACTGGACCCGGTCCCCTTCCCGGCGCACGATGGCGGTTTCGGCGGTGACGCTGGGGGTCGGCCACGACTGGATCAGAGGATAGAGCACCCGCTCGGGGTCCACCGTCACCCAGACGAAGCCGAGGAGTCGCTTGCCCTCGCCGGGGTCGTGGATGGGCATTAGGAAGGCGAGCCGGATGGGGCTGGCCGTCTCGTGCCGGTGGAGGTCCCAGAGCACGGGCTCGGTGGCCCGGCCGGCGGCGGCCAGGGCGGCCGGCGAGGTCTCGCCGGGATCGTAGCGGCCCGATCCGATCAGGAGCACGGACTTGCCCTCGGGATCGATCAATTCGGCCCCAACGTAATTGTTGTTCCCCATCAGCGACTCGAGGCGGCCTTTCAGCCGTTCGCCGGAGACGGGGTCGCGCCGGGTGAGCCAGAGTTCGAAATCCTGCCGGGCGTGGGAACTGCTGAACAGGAGCATCGTATTCCAGCGGCGCTCGGCCAGCCAGTCCCGGATCTGGGCCGCCTTGAAATGGGAAATGGCCTGGAGCTGCGCGTATTCCCGCTGCCGGACATGATCCGCCTCGGTCCGGTACGCCCACCAGCCCAGCATGCCGATGCCCAGGGCCAGGACCAGGAAGCCGCCCAGCAGGCGCCAGGGACGCGGGCCGCCAGCCGGAGAAGAGAAAGGAAAGTCCTGGCGACGGGCAGGAGACATGTTTCCGATCAGCAAAACGATGTGCCAAGGATAGCAAGATATAGCCCAGGAGGGTCGGCCAAAGGTATTAGCAGACCTGCCCATTCGGCCAGCGACTGATCCGTATTCCGGTGGATGGGGTCATGGCATAATCCACGGGACATTTCCTGGGGAATTTCGCAGTGGCAAGAAGGAAAGAGAAACGGGATACCGAGACCCGCCAGGGCGTCATCCTGGTCATCGCCCTCATCGTGGGCTCGATCATCATCGGCGCCGCCATGCACCATTTCTGGCAAC
>DATFAA010000086.1:0-10456 GCA_035255045.1 Rhodocyclaceae bacterium
GTGGAGCCGGGCCGCCCGCCGGGATTGAACAGTTTCATGCCGCGCTCAGCTGCTTCTGCACCAGCTCGTAGTACATGCCGCGCCGGCTCACCAGTTCCTCGTGCCTGCCCTGCTCGACGATGGCCCCCTCGTAGAGCACCAGGATCTTGTCGGCCCGCATGATGGTGGACAGGCGGTGGGCGATGATGACCGCCGTCCGGCCCTTCAGGATCTCGCTCATGCTGGCGATGATGTTGCTCTCCGACTGGGTGTCCAGGGCCGAGGTGGCCTCGTCGAAGACCAGCAGCCGGGGGTCGTGGTAGAGGGCCCGGGCGATGCACAGGCGCTGGATCTGTCCGCCGGAGAGGCCGACCCCCCGCTCCCCCACCACCTGCTCGTAGCGCAGGGGCAGCTTGCTGATGAAGGCGTGGGCGTCCGCCATCTTGGCCACCTCCTCGATGCGCCGGCGGTCGGGGCTGTCGTCACCGCTGGCGATGTTCTCGGCGATGGTGCCGGAGAAAAGCAGGTTGCTCTGCATCACATAGCCCACCTGGGCCCGGTAGTACTCCTTGTCGATGAGGCTCATGTCGTAGCCGTCCACCAGGATGCGTCCGTCCGACGGCGGGTAGAAGCCCACCAGGAGCTTGGCCAGGGTGGTCTTGCCGGAGCCGCTGCGGCCCACCACCGCCACCAGCTCGCCGGGCTTGATGTCGAGGCTGATGTTCTCCAGGACGTAGGGCGTGTCCTCGCCGCCGTAGCGGAAATAGACGTTCTCCAGGCGGATGTCCCCCTGCAGGTCGGGGAGGACGATGCGGGAAGCGAGGTCCTGGGGCCGCTGCTCCGGCTCCATGTCGAGGACGTCCCCCAGGCGCTCCATGGCCACCCCGGCGTCGTTGAGCAGGCTCCACAGCCCCACCAGCCCCATGAGGGGGGCCATGACGCTGCCCATGAGGGCGTTGAAGGCGATGAGCTGGCCGATGGTGAGCTCGTGGGACAGCACCAGGCTCGCCCCCACCCAGAGGATGGCGACGGTGGTGGCGGCGTTCAGCAGCTGGCTCCCCAGTCCCACCAGGATGTTGAAGCTCTGGGCCCGGTACTGGACTTCCAGGGCCTTGGTGTATTTCTTCTCCCACTTGAGGCGCACCGGCCGCTCGATGCCCATGCCCTTGATGGTTTCCACCCCGCCCAGGGCCTCCATCAGGAAGGACTGGGCGTCGGTGCCGGCGTTGAACACCTCCCGGGCGTAGTTCTTCACCCGCGGGGTGACCAGCACGGTCATGGTCAGGATCGGGATGACGAAGGCGATGAGCACCAGGGTCAGCCTCACGTTGTAGACGAACATGATGGTGAAGTAGATGAAGATCATCAGCAGGTTGAGCACCGTGGTCACCGTGGACTCGGTGAGGAAGGCCCGGATGGTCTGGTTCTCGTGGAAGCGGGCGAAGATGTCCCCGGTCTTGCGCTTGGCGAAGAAGGAAAAAGGCAGGGACAGGGTGTGCTTGAAGAAGTGGGACATCATGGAGAAGTCCATGTTGCGCACCATGAAATTGGCCAGGAAGGCCCGGATCGTCGACATCAGCTGGGAAAAGACGGTGGAGATGACGAGCCCGACGATCAGCAGGTGCAGGAGGCTGAAGTTCTGGTGCACGATGACCCCGTCCAGGATGTTCTGGATGATCACCGGCGGCACCAGCCCCAGCACCTGGATGACGAAGGTGGCCAGGAAGAGGTGGAGCAGGATCTTGCGGTAGGGCCGCAGGTAGCCGACGAAGCGCACCCAGGGGGAGCGGGAGGCCGCCAGCTGGACCAGGTGCTCGCCGGGGGAGAACAGGAGGCAGGTGCCGCTCCAACCCTTCTCGAAGTCCTCGACGGCCATTTCCCGGAAGCCCACCGCCGGGTCCGCCACCCATACCTTCTCCCGGGAGACGCCATAGACGATGACGTAGTGGTAGCCCTCCCAGTGCACGATGAAGGGCAGCTCGAAGCCGAGCAGGGCCTCGAAGGTGCATTGCACGCCCCGGGTGGTGAAGCCCAGGGACTCCCCGGCCCGGGCCAGGCTGTCCAGGGTGGCGCCCTGGGTGGTGACGTTGGCCAGCTCCCGCAGCTTGCCCAGGGTGGTGGAGATGCCGTAGTGGCGGCAGATCATGGCCAGGCAGGCGGCGCCGCAGTCCATCTCCTCGGCCTGCTCCACCAGGGGGAAGCGGCGGATCAGCCGCTCGCCGAAGCCGGGCTTGGAGGCGAGGTCGAGGGTGACCGGCAGCTTGCGCCGCTCCGCCAGCTTCTTCTGGCGTTGCAGCTCCCGCTCGGCGAAGCGGATGCGCTCCTCCAGCACCTCCCGCAGCTTGGGGTTGATCTCCAGGATCTGGTGCACCACCTTTTCCGGCACCACCAGCAGGGTGGTGTCGGTGACTGCCATGGCCGAGGCCGGCTGCTCCTGGCGCATCAGGCAGGCCTTCTCGCCGAAGGTCTCGCCCTGGCGCAGGGTGGCCAGGGGATAGTCGCTGCCCTCCTCGCCGCGGACGATCCTCACCTCCCCCTGGCGCACCACGTAGAGCCGCCGGTCATCCCGGGAATCCTGCTTGAGGATTTCCTTGCCGGCCCCCACCCGCTTCACCCCGACGCTGCGCACGAATTCCTCCAGCTCGGGCTGCTTGAGCTTGCCCCGCAGGTCGAAGAGGCGGGTGACGAAGCCCCCGGCCGAGCTGATGGCCACGTAGTTGGTGACGAAGGCCAGGGCCGCCGGGTTGCGGGCAATGACCGGCTCAATGGCCCGGCGCGGGATGAAGATGAGCTCGGTCTTGAGGGAGGCGCGCACCGAGGATTCGTGCCGGTAGTCCCGCAGCATGGCGATCTCGGCGAAGACCTCCTTCTCCTTCCGCACCCCCATGCTGATTTCCTTGCCCTGCTCGTCGGTGAACACCCGCACCGAGCCGGACTTGATGACATAGAGGCCGTCCGCCGGCTCGCCGGCGTTGCACACGGTCTCGCCGAAGGAATAGAAACGGGATTCGGCCTGCTGGGCCAGTTCCTCCAGCTCCTCCCGGGTGAAGGGCGACAGGATTTCGACGGCGGCCAGGAAGGCGGCGAGGGATGGGGCGTCCGGAGGTGCGTTCATGGCCTGCCCCGGGCTAGCTGGCCTCCACCACGTGCTCCTGTGCCCTGGCCGTCAGCCAGTCTTCCCGCAACAGGCGCCGGACCTCGGCGGCGGTGTCCTCGTCCAGGGCGGCCGGGTACTTGGCGGTGACGGTGAAGATTTCGTAGAAGGTGCGGTCGCCGGAGGGGAAAGGCCCCAGCAGGTCGCCCACTTCGGCGTTGAAAACCTTGGCCTCGATGTCGCTCTTCAGGGAGCCCCGCAGCACCTTGCCGATCACCCCGCCCTGCTCCCGGGTGTCGGATATGGAATGCTCCCGGGCCATTTCGGCGAAGCTGTCCGGGTCGTCCTCGAGGATGGACATCATCTCCTTGGCAGCCCCCTCCGTCTCCAGGACGATGTGGCTGACCTCGATGCTGTCGAAGCGCGGGGAATTGAGCTGGAAGTACTCCTCCACCGCCCGGTGGCTGCATACCTCCTCCATCATCTTCTCCTGGTACAGGCTGTCGGTGATGAAGGTCTCGAACTCGTCCAGGCCGACCCCCAGGGCGTCCAGGTAGTGGTTCATGTCGGCGGCCCGGTGCAGGCCGCGGATGCGCCGGAACTGGTCGGCCCGCTCCTGGATCTCGTCGGCTGAGAGGGCGATGCCGTGCTTCCTGGCCGCGTGGACGGTCAGCTTGTCCCGCACCAGCTGCTCCAGCAGGCCCTCGTACTGGCCCGTGAGCTTCAGCGTCCTGATGAAGTCCTCGACCTGGACGATCTCGTCGTCGATTCGCACAATGGCCGCCATCTTGTCCGCTCCTTCCGTAAAGCCGGTTAGATGGTCGGAAAAAGGCCCAGGTTCACAGGGTGATCGCCCCCCGCAGGGGCCCTTGGGGCCTCAGAATTTGAAATACACGAAGGTCGCCTCCCCCGTGGATAGGGTCATCAACCCATAGATCACCAGTACCAGCCCCGCCGCCTGATGGGCCACCGGCCGCCGGCGCAGGCTCTCCAGGAGGCCGTCGGTAAAGCGTGCCGGGATGTAGTGCAGGGCGAAGGACAGGCCCAGCGCCAGGGCGCCGAGGGCGGAAAGGGGCGCCGCCCGGCCGGCGCCGGCGACGATGGCCTCCAGGTAGGCCCAGGCCCCCGCCAGGTCCGGCGAGCGGAAGAGAATGCGGGAGAAGGCGACGATGTTGAACACCAGGGCCATGCGCAGCAGCCACTGCAGCCCGTGCTCGGGCAGGGGCGGCAGGCCGCGGCGCTCCCGGCGGTTGCGGCCCCAGCGCTCGACGGCGACGACGCCGCCGTGGATGCAGCCGTAGACGATGAAATTCCACCCGGCGCTGTGCCACATGCCGATGGCGATGAAGGTGACCATCAGGTTCACATAGACGTTGCCCCGCTTGGAGCCCCCCAGGCTGAAGAACAGGTAGTCCCGGAAGAAGCCCGACATGGTCATGTGCCAGCGCTGCCAGAAGTTGGAGACGCTGGCCGCCAGGTAGGGGCGATTGAAGCTGGTGGGCAGCTCGAAGCCCAGGAGCCGGGAGGCGCCCCGGGCGATGTCGGTGTAGCCCGAGAGGTCCATGTAGATCTGGAAGGTGTAGGCATAGACCGCCAGCACCAGGAACCACCAGGAATAGGCCCCCGGGTCGGAGAAGGCCGGATTGACCAGGTGGAGGGCGAGGACGTCGGCGAAGGCCACCTTCTTGACGAAGCCCCGGACCATGAGGGCGAGGCCGCTTTCGATGCGGTCCGGGTCGGCCGGCCCCTCGTCCTGGATCTGGGGCAGGATCTGGCGGGCCCGGGTGATGGGCCCCGACAGCACGGTGGGGAACCAGGCCACGAACAGGGCGAAGTCCCGCAGGGAGGTGCACGGCGCCTGCTGCCGCCGGTACACGTCCAGGGTGTAGGACAGGCTCTGGAAGGTGAAGAAGGAGATGCCCACCGGCAGGAGCACCTGGAGCAAGGGCAGGTCGGCCTCCAGGCCCAGCCCGCGCAGCAGGGCGGCGAAGGACTCGATGAAGAAATTGGCGTACTTGAAGTAGCCCAGGAGCCCGAGGCTCGCGGCCAGGGCCAGCCCCAGGAACAGGCGCCGGCGGCGGGGATCGTCGCTGGCGGCGATTGCCCGGGCGGCGTAGTAGTTGGCCAGGGTGTTCACCACCACCAGAACCGGGAAGCGCCAGTCCCAGCACATGTAGAAGTAGTAGCTGGCGGCAAGGAGGATGTTGTTGCGGGTCTCCCGGGTAAAGCCGCTATGGGTAAGGACGAAGAGCGCCGCCAGGAAGAGCAGGAAATGGAGGGACAGGAAGGACATGGCCTACTCCGGCAGCAGCTTGTTGCGGGTAATGAAGGCCGACAGGGCGTCGGCCACCATGCCCTCGGCTTCCACCGAGAAGTGGTGGGAATCGGCGAAGTAGCGCCCGCCCCCCGGGATCAGCTCGTCCAGGGGGACCACCGGGATGCCGTGGGCCGCCCCCGCCGCCCGGATCTCGGCATTGTGGCGGTCGTAGAGGACGTGCAGCCCTTCCAGGTCGAAGCAGTGGTTGTAGTAGCGGTCGGTCTCCGACAGCTTCATCTGCTCCTCCAGGGACTGGTCCCGGCGGTAGGCCCGGGCGTTGGTGGCCAGCACCAGGGGCAGGCCGAGCTGGGACGCCCGGCCGATAATGGCTTCCAGCCTGGCCCGGTAGGGCAGCAGGTCGATGGTCTCGGGATTGCGCATGCTGCTCGGGCGCACCGGCGGCGTGCGCAGGGACACCGTGTTCTTCTTCAGCATGTCCACCGACAGCAGCCAGCTCGGCAGGGAAACCAGGGGCAGGCCCTGGTGCCGCGGCCGGCCCGGGGTGGCGGGCTCCTGGCAGTAATCGAGGAAGTCGTTGAAGCCCGGGTAGAGGATCACCAGGTCCGGGTGCAGCTCGGCGATGCGGGTCTCCAGCATGCGCCGCTGGTCGGTCAGCTTGTAGCCGACGATGCCGGCATTGACCACTTCCACCCGGCGCTCGGGGAATTCCCGGCGCAGGCGCTGCTCCAGCCGGGCGGGGAAGGTCTGCTCGGTGTCCGGGTCGTAGGCCCCCATGACGGTGGAGGCGCCGACCACGGCCAGGCGCCAGCTGCCGGGGCTGCGGGCGAGGGGGATTTCCGGGCTGCGCAGGCCGAGGGAATTGGTGCGCAGGACCACCTTGTTGCTGACGAAGACCCGGTTCGGGCGCAGCACGGTCAGGCCGGTCTGGGCGTCCTCGACGTAGCGGGTCTCGGCGAACAGCAGGTTGATGACGCTGTCGCCGGTGCGGAAGTGGGAGCGCACCTGCAGGGCCGTCTCGATGACCGCCAGCAGCAGCAGGGTGGCGAGGACGACGTGGACCACCCGGCGGACCCCGGTGGCCGGGGGGCTGCGCCGCCGGGTCTGCAGGATGAGTGAATTCCTCGGCAAGAACAGGCGATACCCCATGCTTCCACGCCCCCGCGTCCAGGTAAAAACCAGTTGGCAAGGATGCTCAATGAGCGCGGCCGGCAACATGGGGCTTCCACCGGAAATACGCCGTCCCGATATGGTAGGGGGGAACCTCCGCCCACCCGGCATTACAGAAAAGTAATTTTCCGGTCAGCTTGCCGTCCGCCCCGCAACCGCAGACTGGCGGAGCGACCTACCCTTCAAGGAGACAGCCATGAGACACGCTTCCCTGCTTTTCACCGGCCTGCTGGCCGCCGCCCTCGCCCTGCCCGCCCTGGCCGAGGACGCCCACCACCCCGACCAGGCCAAGCCGTCGGCCGCCGCCCCCGCCAAGGCGCCGGAGCAGTCGGTGAAGAAGATGCAGAACAACGTGAAACTGATGCAGGCCCAGCTCAACCGCCTGGGCAAGGCCAAGGACGAGGCCGAGTTCCAGAGGATCCTGGCCGAACATCGGCAGACCATGCAGGAGAACATGATGATGGCCGCCGGCATGGCCGGAATGGCCGGCGGCGGCTGCCCAATGATGCCGGGGATGCAGGGCATGGCCGGAATGCCTGGGCCCCAGGGCATGCAGGGTATGCAGGGCGGCCAGGGGATGCCCTGCATGATGGGCGGAGCGGGGGGCATGGGATCCATGCACGAAGCCATGATGCAGCGCATGGAGCAGGTGGAGAAGCGCCTGGACGCCCTGGAGCAGGCGGCGAAGCCGGCCCCCGGCAGGTAAGCCGCCCCCCGGTGGGGCACGGGGATTGCTGTTGGGAGCCCGTCGTGAACAAGAAAGGGCATCCCCATGCAGACCGCCTCTTCCTCCACCGTCAATACGCTGTTCATGGCCCTCAAGGGCCTCGCCGCCGTGGCCGAGCTGGCCATCGTCGTCGGCGTGATCTACGCGGCGGTGACGGCAGCCCGCTACTGGCCCAGCATCAACGTCTGAGCCGGAGGTGCCGCCATGACCCGCCAGCAGGCCCGGCTCTTTGCAATTGTTTCCAGCACCGTGGTAACAATTGCCTTCCTCGCCATGACCGTGGACACCCACCGGCAGATTCCCCGCCTGACCAACGAGGACAAGCTCACCCCCCAGGTGCTGGCCGGCAAGCACGTCTGGCACAAGTTCAACTGCACCAACTGCCACACCCTCCTGGGCGAGGGGGCCTACTACGCCCCCGACCTCACCAAGATCGCCATCCAGCGCGGCCCCGAATACATCCGCGCCTTCATGCACGATCCCTCCCGCTTCTACGACGAGCAGAAGGTGCGGCGGGTGATGCCCAAGCAGAACATCTCCGACCAGGAGATCACCGATCTCATCGCCTTCCTCGACTGGATCGGCCACATCGATACCCAGAACTGGCCACCCCGGCGCATCCTGGTCTCCGGGGCCGCCATCCCGGGCACCGACACGGGCCAGGCGGCCGCCGCCCCCGCCTCCAATGAGCCGGTGGCCCTGGGCCAGGCCCTGTTCAACGCCACGCCGCCGGGCTGCTCGGCCTGCCACTCCATCTCGCCGGGGGTGAACCTGGTGGGGCCGACCCTGGCCAACATGGGAACCCGGGCCGCCCAGGCGATCAAGGACCCCAACTACCACGGCAGCGCCAAGGACGTGGAGGGCTACATCCGGGAATCCATCGTCAATCCCAACGCCTACGTGGTCCCCGGGCCCACCTTCTCGGCCGACGGCCACTCCATCATGCCCGGCAACTTCGCCAAGGATCTGAAGCCGGAGCAGATCGATCACCTGGTCGCCTACCTGGCGAGCCTGAAGTAAGGAGCCGCCATGAAATACCGTTCCCAAGCCGTGGCCTACTGGTACTTCGCCGTCGCCATGGGCCTCTTCGGCCTGCAGATCGCCTTCGGGCTGCTGGCCGCCTCCAAGTACCTGGGCCCCGACCCCCTCATCAACGTCGTCCCCTTCGACATCATGAAGGTGGTGCACACCAACCTCCTCATCGTCTGGGTGCTCACCGGCTTCATGGGCGGCACCTACTGGATCGTGCCGGAGGAGTCCCGGACCGAGCTCTACAGCGTCAAGCTCGCCTACATCCAGCTCGGGCTGTGGGTGGTCATGGGGGTGACGGCCATCATCGGCTACTTCTTCCGCTACACCGCCGGCACCAAGCTCCTGGAGCAGCCCCTACCCCACAAGATCGTCATCGTGGTGGTCATGCTCATGTTCCTCTACAACGTGGCGATGACCATCCGCCGCTCCGGGCGCTTCACCACCACCGAAGGCGTGCTGGTGGGCGGCCTGCTCCTCGCCGCCCTGCTCTACCTGCCGTCCATCATCCCCTTCGACAACTACACCCTGGCCACCTTCTACCGCTGGTGGACCATCCACCTCTGGGTCGAGGGCTGCTGGGAAATGATCCAGGGCAGCATGCTGGCCTACCTGCTCATCCGCCTCACCGGCGCCGACCGGGAGGTGATGGAAAAGTGGCTCTACGTCATCGTCGGCCTGGTGTTCATCTCGGGGGTCATCGGCACCGCCCACCACTACTACTGGCTCGGCGTGCCCCACTACTGGCTGCCGGTGGGCGGCTTCTTCAGCGCCCTCGAGCCCGCCCCCCTGGTGGCCATGGCCATCTACGCCTACAGCGCCATGCGGCGCTCGGGCCTGGCCCATCCCAACACCCTGGCCATCCACTGGACCGTGGGCAGCGCCGTGTTCACCATGTTCGGCGCCGGGCTCCTCGGCCTCGCCCACACCTGGCCGGCGGTGAACAAATGGACCCACGGCACCCTCATCACCCCCATGCACGGCCATGCCGCCTTCTTCGGCGCCTACGCCATGATCGTCCTGGCCATGATCGCCTACTCCCTGCCCCAGTTCGTCAGCGAGCGCAGCGAGCCCGGCCGGCCGTCCGACTACTGGGCCTTCTGGCTGCAGCTGGCGGGCATGTTCGGGATGACCATCTCCTTCGCCACGGCCGGGATCGGCCAGGTCTATCTGGAGCGCATCCTGGGCCTCGGCTTCCTGGAGACCCAGTTGAAGATCCAGGTGCACTTCCTGATGCTGCTGGGGGCCGGCACCATCTTCGCCACCGGGGTTGCCATCTTCATCTGGAATTTCTTCCGCCACCGGCCGACCTTCGAGATGGCCGCGGCGGTGGACGAGCCGGGCGCCCCCCTGCGGCCCGTCCGGACTCCGGCCTAGGGACACGGCCCGGTGCAGATACGCCCGCCGGACCCGGTGCAGCGCCTGGAGCAGGAGCCCTTCTACCTGCCCAGGGCCGACGAGGTGGACATCTTCGCCCAGTGCCACCGCCAGGGCCTGCCGGTGATGCTCAAGGGCCCCACCGGCTGCGGCAAGACCCGCTTCGTCGAGCACATGGCCTGGCGCCTGGGCCGCCCCCTCGTGACCGTGGCCTGCCACGACGACCTCACCGCCAACGACCTCCTCGGGCGCTACCTCATCCACGGGGACGAGACCCGCTGGCAGGACGGCCCCCTGACCCGGGCCGTGCGCAGCGGCGCCATCCTCTATCTGGACGAGGTGGTGGAGGCCCGCCAGGACACCACGGTGGTCATCCACCCCCTCACCGACCACCGCCGCACCCTGACCCTGGAGAAGACCGGCGAGGTCATCCCGGCGGCCCCCGGCTTCCAGCTGGTCATTTCCTACAACCCGGCCTACCAGCACGCCCTCAAGGATCTCAAGCCCAGCACCCGCCAGCGCTTCGCCTCCCTGGCCTTCGACTTCCCCGAGCGGGAGCGGGAGGCCGCCATCCTGGTGGCCGAGGCCGGCGTGGACCGGGGCTGCGCCGCCACCCTGGTGGAGCTGGCCAACCGCCTGCGGCCCCTGCGGGACCGGGGCCTGCCCGAGGCGCCCAGCACCCGGGTGCTGGTGGCCGCCGCCCGCCTCATCGCCGCCGGCATCCCGGAGCGGCGGGCCTGCGAAGTCACCCTCGCCGCCCCCCTGACCGACGACCCCATGCTCCTCGAGACCCTCGGCGCCCTCA
>DATFAA010000087.1:0-102421 GCA_035255045.1 Rhodocyclaceae bacterium
ACTTCCTGGATCACCCGGGAAATGGCATTGACGGTCTCCTCGATATTGACCACCACCCCCTTCTTCAGCCCCCTGGAATCCTGGGATCCCATGCCGATGACGTTGAGGCGGCCTTCCGGCGTGATCTCGGCCACCAGCGCCACGATCTTCGAGGTGCCGATGTCCAGGCCGACCACCAAATCCTTGTTGTCCCTACTCATTATTTCCCCTTGACCTCAGGCCCCGCGACCCGCATCGCGAAGCCGTTCGGATACCGCAAATCCACTGCCGACGGCAGTGCCGGCCTTGCCGCCACCATCGCCGGATACACTTCCACAAAACGCTGGAGCCGCGCTCCCAGCGGCGCCTTGGGCTGCTCGCGCCCGAGATCCACCACCATGCCGTTGTCCAGCTTCAGCTGCCAGGCCAGGCGCGGCGACTGCACCAGCTGCACCGGCTTCTGCCCCACCGGCCGGAAGGCCGCGGTGAACTCGCCGTAGCGCTTCAGCAGTTCCGGCGCCGTCCCCAGGGGGCCGTAGAGCCTCGGCAAGCCGGTCACCTCTTCCTCTGCCAGGGCGGCGGGGAAGATCTCCCCGTAGGTGTTCACCAGCTCGCCCCGCCCCGGGTTGCGGCCATCCTCCCAGCGGGCCGCGGCGCGATGCTCCTCGACCCGGACTTCCAGCTTGGCGGGCCAAACCCGCCGCACTTCCACCTTGCGCACCCAGGGCAGCTTTTCCAGGGCGCCCCGCACCGCTTCCAGGTTGATGCTGAAGAAATTGCCCTTCAAGGCCGCCGGTAGCGCCTGCTCCACATCCAGGCGCCGCACATGCTGCAGTTCCTGGGCGAACACCACCTGCCGGATGGGCAGGGCCGGCATGCGCACCAGCCACACCGCTGCCGCCGCCAGCAGCGCCGCCAGCCCTGCCACGAAGAGCAGGTCGGCCAGTGCGTTCAAGAGATGCGGCTTGTTCCACATTCATCAGTCCAGGGCGGCAAGTTCGAGGACCCGGCGCACCAGGGCGGGATAGTCGAGGCCGGAAACCCGGGCCGCCATGGGCACCAGGGAATGGTCGGTCATGCCGGGGGAAGTGTTGGCCTCGAGGAAATAGTGGTTGCCCTCCTCGTCCATGAGGAAGTCCACCCGGCCCCAGCCGCGCCCGCCCAGGACCCGGAAGGCCTCCAGGGCCTGGCGGCGTATTTCCTTCTCCTTGGCTTCCGGCAGGCCGCAGGGGCACAGGTAGCGGGTGTCGTCCCGCAGGTACTTGGCCTCGTAGTCGTAGAAATCGGTGGCCGGCTCGATCTTGATGATGGGCAGGGCCTCGTCGCCGACGATGGCGACGGTGTACTCGCCCCCCAGGATGCCGCGCTCGGCGATCACCAGGGGATCGTGCTTGGCGGCCTCCAGGTAGGCGGCCCGCAGGCCGCCCGCCGCCTTGACCTTGGTGATGCCGATGGAAGAGCCTTCCCGGGCCGGCTTCACGAACAGGGGCAAGCCCAGTTCCTCCTCGATGTCGGCGAAGTCGGAATCGGCGGACAGCAGGGCGTATTCCGGCACCGGCAGGCCGGCCGCCTGCCACATGAGCTTGGTGCGGAACTTGTCCATGCCGACGGCGGAAGCCAGGACCCCGGAGCCGGTGTAGGGGATGCCCATCAGTTCGAGGGCACCCTGGATGGTGCCATCCTCGCCGTGGCGGCCGTGGAGGGCGATGAAGGCCCGGTCGAAGCCCTTCAGTTCGGCCAGGGGGCGCTCGGCGGGGTCGAAGGGATGGGCATCGATGCCCTGGCCCTGGAGGGCCGCCAGGACCCGGGAGCCACTGTTCAGGGAAACGGCCCGCTCGGCGGAGGTTCCGCCGTAAAGCACCGCGACTTTTCCAAATTCACTCATTGCTTGCTTTCAACCAACTTGCCGGGAACGGCCCCGATGGACCCCGCCCCCATGGTCAGAACCACGTCGCCGTCCCGGGCGACATCCATGATCGTCTGCGGCATGGCCGCGATATCCTCGACGAATACCGGTTCCACCTTGCCGGCCACACGCAATGCCCGTGCCAGGGCGCGGCCGTCGGCGGCGACGATGGGCGCTTCGCCGGCGGCATAGACATCGGCCAGCAAAAGGGTATCCACGGTGGATAAAACCTTGACAAAATCCTCGAAACAGTCCCGGGTCCGGGTAAACCGGTGAGGCTGGAAGGCAAGAATTAGCCGGCGGCCCGGAAAAGCGCCCCGGGCGGCGGCAAGAGTTGCCGCCATCTCCACCGGATGGTGGCCGTAATCGTCGACCAGGGTGAAGCTGCCGCCGCCGAGAAGCGCCACTTCGCCGTAGCGCTGGAAGCGCCGGCCGACCCCCTTGAAATCGGCCAGGGCCTTGATGATCGCGGCGTCGGGCACCTGCAGCTCGGTGGCCACGGCGATGGCCGCCAGGGCGTTCAGCACGTTGTGCATGCCAGGTAGATTAAGGGTGACAGAAAGCCTCGAGATCGAGCCGTTCACCCGCACCGCCTCGAAAACCATCCGGCCATCCTCGGCCCGCACGTTCTCGGCGTGGATATTGGCGGCCGGATCGAGGCCGTAGCTCACCACCTGCTTCGCCACCTGGGGCAGGATGGCCCGCACATTGGGATCGTCGATGCAGAGCACGGCGACGCCGTAGAAAGGCAGCCGGGAGAGGAAGTCCACGAAGGCGCCCTTCAGGCGCTCGAAGTCGTGGCCGTAGGTCTCCATGTGGTCGGCGTCGATATTGGTGACCACCGACACCACCGGCGACAGGAAGAGGAAGGAGGCGTCGGACTCGTCGGCCTCGGCCACCAGGAAGTCCCCGTGGCCCAGCCGGGCATTGGCGCCGGCGGCGTTGAGGCGGCCACCGATGACGAAGGTGGGGTCGAGGCCGGCTTCGGCCAGGATGCTGGTGACCAGGCTGGTGGTGGTGGTCTTGCCGTGGGTGCCGGCGATGGCGATGCCGTGCTTGAGGCGCATCAGCTCGGCCAGCATCTGGGCGCGGGGCACCACCGGGATGCGGCGCTCCCGGGCGGCGATCACTTCCGGGTTGTCGTCCTTGACGGCGGTGGACACCACCACGGCGTCGGCCTGGGCGACATTGGCTGCATCGTGGCCGATGGCCACCCTGACCCCCTGGGCTTCCAGACGGCGGGTGGTGGCGCTGGCGGCCAGGTCGGAGCCGGTGACGTTGTAGCGCAGGTTGGCCAGCACCTCGGCGATGCCGCTCATGCCGGCGCCGCCGACGCCGACGAAGTGAATGTTCTTGACTTTGTGTTTCACTTGGCGATCTCCGCGCAGATGTTGGCCACCTCCAGGGTGGCGTCGGGTTTGGCCAGGGCCCGGGCCTTCTCGGCCATCTCGAGCAGCTGGCTGCGGCTGTAATTGCGGATCAGGGCGACGGCCTCAGGGGTCAGCTCGGTCTGGGGCAGCAGGAAGGCGCCGCCCACATTGACCAGGAACTTGGCGTTGCCGGTCTGGTGGTCGTCCACCGCATAGGGGAAGGGCACCAGGATGCTGGCGACGCCGGCCGCGGCCAGTTCGGCCACGGTCAGGGCGCCGGCCCGGCAGATGACCAGGTCGGCCCACTCGTAGGCGCCGGCCATGTCGTCGATGAAGGGCACGCAGTGGGCCTGGACCCCGGCCGCCGCGTAATTGGCCTTGAGGGCCTCGATATGCTTCTCGCCGGCCTGGTGGACGATCTGGGGCTGCTCGTCGGCATTGAGGAGACCCATGCCCTTGGGGATGATCTCGTTCAGGGCCTGGGCACCCAGACTGCCGCCGATGACCAGCAGGCGCAGGGCGCCCTCCCGGCCCTGGAAACGCTCCGCCGGCGGCGGCAGCTTGGCGATCTCCGGACGCACCGGATTGCCCGCCCATTCGCCCTTCTTCATGACTTCGGGAAAGCCGGTGAGGACCCGGTCGGCGACCCCGGCCAGGACCCGGTTGGCGAGGCCGGCGACGGAATTCTGCTCGTGCACCACCAGAGGCTTGTTGAGGAGGGAGGCCATCATGCCCCCCGGGAAGGTGATGTAGCCGCCCATGCCGAGGACCACGTCCGGCCGCACCTGGCTGATGGCCCGACGGGCCTGCCAGAAACCCCGCAGCAGGTTCAGGGGCAGCAGCAGCTTGCGCAGCAGCCCCTTGCCGCGCAGGGCGGCGAACTTCACGTTGACCATCTCGAAGCCCCGGCTCGGCACCAGGCGGGCTTCCATGCCCTCCGGGTTGCCCAGCCAGACCACCTTCCAGCCCCGTTCCCGCATGGTCTCGGCCACCGCCAGGGCGGGGAAGATGTGGCCGCCGGTGCCGCCGGCCATGATGAGGATGGTCTTGCTCATACCTTGCCTCCCCGCATCAGCTGTCGATTCTCCCAGTCAACCCGGAGCAGGATGGCCAGGGCCATGCAGTTGGCCAGGATGCCGGATCCGCCGAAGCTCATGAGGGGCAGGGTCAGGCCCTTGGTGGGCAGGAGCCCCATGTTCACGCCCATGTTGATGAAGGACTGCACCCCCAGCCAGATGCCGATGCCCATGGCCACCAGGGCCGGGTAGAGGCGGTCGAGCTGGACGCACTGGCGGCCGATGGCGAAGGCGCGCTGGACGAGCAGCGCGAACAGGGCGACCACGGCCAGCACCCCGAAGAAGCCCAGTTCCTCGGCGATGACGGCGAGCAGGAAGTCGGTGTGGGCTTCCGGCAGGTAGAAGAGCTTCTCGACGCTCGCCCCCAGCCCGACCCCGAAGAGTTCGCCGCGGCCGAAGGCGATGAGGGAGTGGGACAGCTGGTAGCCCCGGCCGAAGGCGTCGGCCCAGGGGTCCATGAAGCCGAAGACCCGGTCCCGCCGGTAGGGGGAGACGACGATGAGGATGGTGAAGGCCGCCAGCAGCCCGACGATGAGGATGGCGAAGAGCCGCGCCTTGAGGCCGCCCAGGAAGAGGATGCCCATGGCGATGGAGATGATGACCACGAAGGCCCCGAAGTCCGGCTCCTTGAGGAGCAGCATGCCCACCACCACCATGGCCCCGAACATGGGCAGGAAGGCCTTCTTGAGGTCGTGCATGACCGGCATCTTGCGCACCGTGTAGTCGGCGGCGTAGAGGACGGCGAAGAGCTTCATCAGCTCCGACGGCTGCAGGTTGGCGAAGCCCAGGGGCAGCCAGCGGCGGGCGCCGTTCACGTCGCGGCCGAGGCCGGGGATGAGGACGATGGCCAGCAGCAGGACCCCGACCATGAACAGGTAGGGGGCGTATTTCTGCCACAGGGACAGGGGAATCTGGAAGACGAAGGCGGCCGAGACGATGCCGATGCACAGGAACACCCCGTGCCGCACCAGGAAGTAGGCCGGCTGGTGGCTGAAGGCGCGGCTGCCCTCGGCGGTGGCGATGGAGGCCGAATAGACCATGACTAGGCCGACGAAGAGGAGCAGCAGCCCGCTCCACAGCAGGGCGTAGTCGATCTCGGCCAGCTGGCGGCGGGGGGAGTCGATGGCCGTCATCAGCATGGCTTCAGCCCCTCCACCGCGGCGATGAAGGCTTCCGCCCGGTGGGCGTAGTTGCGGTACATGTCGAGGCTGGCGCAGGCCGGCGACAGGAGGATGCAGTCCCCTGCCCTCGCCTGGCCGGCCAGCCAGCCCACCGCCTCGGCCATGTCGGCACAGTGCCGCAGGGGGATGCCGCAGCCGGCGACCGCGGCCTCGATGGCCTTGGCGTCGACGCCGATCAGGGCCGCCGCCCGGCCGTGTTCGGCCAGGGCCGCCTTGAGGGGCGAGAAATCCTGGCCCTTGCCGTCGCCGCCGAGGACGATGGCCACCTTGCGGCCCAGGCCTTCGATGGCGGCCAGGGTGGCGCCGACATTGGTGCCCTTGGAATCATCTACGTAGAGGACGCCGTTGATCTCGGCCACGGTCTCCACCCGGTGGGGCAGGCCCTTGAAGGCCGTGAGGGGGGCCACCAGGCGCTCCGGCTCGACGCCGACCGCCTCGCACAGGGCCAGGGCGGCCATGGCGTTGGCGGCGTTGTGAAGGCCGGAAAGCTTGAGGTCGGCCAGGGCCACCAGGGCCTTGCCGCCGTGCATGATGCGGCCGTCCCGGAGGCCGTAGTCCGCGGACCGGGGCGGGACATCGAGGCCGAAGGTCACCATGGTGCGGCCGCAGCGGCCGCTGGCCATGGACCAGTCGTCGTCCCGGTTCAGCACCATGACCCCCTTGCCCTTGAAGATCCGGGTCTTGGCTTCGGCGTAGTTGGCCAGGCTGCCCTCGTAGCGGTCCAGGTGGTCCTCGGAGACGTTGAGCAGGGTGGCGGCGTCGGCATGGAGGCCGTCGGTGGTCTCGAGCTGGAAGCTGGAGAGCTCCAGGACCCAGACCTGGGGCAGGCTGCCGCCGTCGACGGCGGCCATGAGGGCGTCCAGGGCCGAAGGGGAGATGTTGCCGCAGGCCACCGCCGGCACGCCGGCGCCGTTGAGCAGGTGGGCGGTGAGGGCGGTGGTGGTGGTCTTGCCGTTGCTGCCGGTGATGGCGACGATCTTCGAGCCCGGCGCGTACTGCCGGACCCCGGCCGCGAACAGCTCGATTTCGGAAATCACCGGCACGGTGGCGTTGGCGACCTGGGGGGTGGCCTTGGGCACGCCGGGGGAAAGGGCGATCAGGTCGATGGCGGCGAAGGCGGCGTCGGCGAAGGGCCCGGCCGCCACGTCGACGCCCGGCACCGCCGCCTGCAGCTCGGCCAGGTTGGGCGGATTGGCGCGGGAATCGGCGACCCGCACCCGGGCACCCTGGCGATGCAGCCACTTGGCCATCGCCAGCCCCGACTCCCCGAGTCCGACCACCAGAACGGTTTTGCCCTTGAGGTCCATGTCAGCGCAGCTTCAGGGTGGAGAGGCCGATCAGCACCAGCATGATGGTGATGATCCAGAAGCGGACGACCACCTGGGTCTCCTTCCAGCCGCTCTTTTCAAAGTGGTGATGGAGGGGCGCCATGAGCAGGATGCGGCGGCCCTCGCCGAATTTCTTTTTGGTGTATTTGAAATAGCTGACCTGCAGCATCACCGACAGGGTCTCCACCACGAAGACGCCGCCCATGATGAAGAGGACGATTTCCTGGCGCAGGATGACGGCCACGGTGCCCAGGGCAGCGCCCAGGGCCAGGGCGCCGACGTCGCCCATGAAGACCTCCGCCGGATAGGCGTTGAACCACAGGAAGCCGAGGCCGGCGCCGGCGATGGCGGCCAGCACGATGCACAGCTCCCCGGCCCCCGGCACGTAGGGGATGAACAGGTACTTGGCGTACACGGCGTGGCCGGTGACGTAGGCGAAGAGCACGAAGGCGGAGGCCACCATGACCGTCGGCATGATGGCGAGTCCGTCGAGGCCGTCGGTGAGGTTCACCGCATTGGAGGTGCCGACGATAACAAAATAGGTCAGCAGGATGAAGCCCCAGATCCCGAGGGGATAGGCCACCGACTTGAAGAAGGGCACGATGAGCTCGGTCTGGCCCACGGAGGTGGCGGAGAAGGCCAGGAAGAGCGCCGCGCCAAGGCCGAGGATCGATTGCCAGAAATACTTCCACTTGGCGGAGAGGCCGGCCGGGTCGCGGTAGACCACCTTCTTCCAGTCGTCGTACCAGCCGACGATGCCGTAGCCCAGGGTCACCACCAGCACCGTCCACACGTACTTGTTGGTGAGGTCGCCCCAGAGCAGGCTGGTGATGGCGATGGCGACCAGGATCAGGACGCCGCCCATGGTCGGGGTACCGGATTTGACCAGGTGGGTCTGGGGGCCGTCGGTGCGCACCGCCTGGCCGATCTTCTTGGCGGCCAGCCAGCGGATGACCCGGGGGCCGGCGGCGAAGCTGATGAGCAGGGCTGTCATGGCCGCCAGCATGGCCCGCAGGGTGATGTAGTTGAAGACGTTGAACAGCCGGATGTCCTGGGCCAGCCACTGGGAGAGGGCGAGGAGCATTACGCGGCCTCCTGGGTTGCGATGGCGTCGGCGATGCGTTCCATCTTCATGAATCGGGATCCCTTCACCAGCACCGTGGTGCCGGCGGCGAGCTCGGGCCGCAGGGCGGCCAGGAGGTCTTCCGGGTTGCGGAAATGGCGGCCGCCGTCGCCGAAATTGCGGGCGGCCAGCTGGGAGGCGTCGCCCAGGGCGAAGAGCAGGTCCACGCCCTGGCTCTTGGCGTAGCCGCCGACCTCGTCGTGGTACTGGGCGCTGGCGTCGCCGATCTCGCCCATGTCGCCGAGGACGAGGATCTTGCGGCCGACGGTGGCGGCCAGCACGTCGATGCCGGCCCGCACCGAGTCCGGGTTGGCGTTGTAGGTGTCGTCCAGGATGACGGCGCCGTGCTCGCCGGCCCGGCGCTGCAGCCGACCCTTGACCCCGGCGAAGGCGGCCAGGCCCTTGGCCACGGCTTGCAGCGGCACGCCGGCAGCGAGGCAGGCGGCGGCGGCGGCCATGGCGTTGCGGGCGTTGTGGCGGCCCGGAGTGTTGAGGGTGAATTCCACCTCGCCCTGAGGCGCCACCAGATGAATCTGGGTTTCCAGCCCGTACTGGCTGACGATGCCCCGCACGTCGGCGGGCTGGTCGACGCCAAAGGTTAGGACGGCATGGCCGCCAGCGGCCTGGCACCAGAAATCGGCGTAGCGGTCGTCGGCATTGACCACGGCCACCCCGTCGGCCTTGAGGCCGTTGAAGATGGTGCCCTTCTCCCGGGCCACCTCGTGCAGGTCGCCCATGCCCTGGAGATGGGCGCGCTGGGCGTTGGTCACCAGGGCGACGGTGGGGGCTCCGATGCGGGTCAGATAGTCGATCTCGCCCGGATGGTTCATGCCCATCTCGATGACGGCGGCCTGGTGGTGGTCGTCCATGCCCAGGAGGGTCAGGGGCAGGCCGATGTCGTTGTTGAGGTTGCCCCGGGTGGCCAGGACGGCGTCGCCAAATTGGGCCTTGAGGACGGCGGCGATCATTTCCTTGGTGGTGGTCTTGCCGTTGGAGCCCGTCACCGCCAGTACCGGGATGTCAAAGCGGGCGCGCCACACCGCCGCCAGGCGGCCGAGGGCAAGGCGGGTGTCGTCCACCACCACGGCGGGCTGGCCGGCGGGCAGCTTGTCGGCGGCGCTCACCAGCACGGCGGCGGCGCCCTGCCCGGCCGCCTGGGCCAGGAAGTCGTGGGCGTCGAAGCGCTCGCCCTTCAAGGCCACGAAGAGCTGGCCGGCGGCGATGCTGCGGGTATCGGTGGAGACTCCGGCGAGGGCCACGTCGGCGCCGATCTGGCGGCCGTCCACGGCGCTCGCCACGTCAGAGAGCAGGCATTTCATGGTTTCACCTCCGGGGCGGGGTCGTCCTGCTGCCGGCGGGCCTGCAGGGCGCTGCGCGCCTGTTCGAGGTCGGAAAAGGGGTTACGGACGCCGTTCACTTCCTGGTAGGGCTCGTGGCCCTTGCCGGCGAGCAGGACGACGTCCCGGGGATCGGCTTCCAGGAGGGCGCAGCGGATGGCTTCGGCCCGGTCGATGATCACTTCGGCGCCCGGGGCGCCGGGGGCGATGTCGGCCAGGATGGCTGCCGGGTCTTCCCGGCGGGGATTGTCGCTGGTCAGGATGACCTGGTCGGCCAGGCGGGTGGCGGCTTCGCCCATGAGGGGGCGCTTGCCCCGATCGCGGTCGCCGCCGCAGCCGAATACCGCCAGGAGCTTGCCCTGGCGCGCTTCGGCCAGGGGCCGCAGGGCCTTGAGGGCGTTTTCCAGGGCATCCGGGGTGTGGGCGTAATCTACCACCACCAGGGGCTCGCCCTCGCCTCCCACCCGCTCCATGCGGCCCGGGGGCGGCTGCAGGCGGGCCAGGCGGCTGGCGGTCTCGGCCGCCGAGAGGCCGGCGTCGATGAGGACGCCCGCCACCGCCAGCAGGTTGGAGACGTTGTAGCGGCCGACCAGGCGGGTTTCCACCGTGGCCTTGCCGTTGGGGGCCGCCAGGGTGAAGCGCTGGCCCTCGGCGGTGGTCACCAGGTTCTCGGCCCGGATGACGCCCACCTGGTCGCGATGGCCGTCGCCGATGGTGTAGCCGAGGACCTTGACGGCGGTGGTGCTGGCCACGAGGCGCTGGCCCAGCTCGTCGTCCAGGTTGATGACGGCGGCCCGCAGGTGGGGCCACTGGAAGAGCTTTTCCTTGGCGGCGGCGTAGGCCTCCATGGTGCCGTGGTAGTCCAGGTGGTCGCGGGTGCAGTTGGTGAAAACCGCCACATCGACCCGGGCGCCGTTCATGCGCCCCTCCTCGATGCCGATGGAGCTGGCCTCCAGAGCGCAGGCCAGGGCGTCCCGCTGGCGGAAATCGGCCAGCCAGCGCATCAGGGTGGTGGCTTCGGGGGTGGTGAAGCCGGTGTCGGTCAGCTCGCCGGGGAAGCCCGCCCCCAGGGTGCCGATGGCGGCGCAGCGCTGGGGATGGGCCCGGGCCACCCACTGGCTCACCGTGGTCTTGCCATTGGTGCCGGTGATGGCGACCAGGGACATGTTCTCGGTGGGGAAGCCGCAGATTTCGTGGGCCAGGGGGCCGGCCAGGGGACGCAGCCCCGGGGCGGCGAGGTTGGGCACGCGCCAGGCGGCATCCCAGGCGAAATCGCCGCCGGGCTGCCAGAGGATGGCACAGGCGCCCCGGGCAATGGCGTCGGCGATGTACTTGCGGCCGTCGGCCAGGTCGCCGGGGTAAGCCATGAACAGGTCGCCGGGGCGGACCTGGCGGCTGTCGTCGGTGACGCCGGCGGGCTGCACGCCATGGGCGGCGAGGCGGTCGAGGATGTCGCGCACCGGGCTCACAGTTTCTCCTTGCCGTTGGGGCCCTGGGCCACCTGCACCGCAGCATCCGGCGGGATGCCGAGGGTGCGCAGGGCGCCGCCCATGATCTGGGAAAAGACCGGACCGGCCACGTCGCCACCGAAGTGGGCGCCGAGGGGCTCGTCGATCATCACCGCCACGATCAGGCGGGGGTCGGAAATGGGCGCGATGCCGATGAAGGAGGCCACGTATTTGTTCACGTAGGAGTGGCCGTCCAGCTTGTGGGCGGTGCCGGTCTTGCCGCCCACCCGGTAGCCCGGCACCCGGGCCTTGTAGGCGGTGCCTTCGGGGCTCACCACCATCTCCAGCATTTCGCGGATTTCCCGGGCGGTCTGGGCGGAGAACACGGGCACGCCGCGGACGTAGTTCTCTTCCTCCCGGGTGAGGGAGAGGGGGATGATGTCCCCTTCCCGGGCGAAGACGGTGTAGGCCCGGGCGAGCTGCATGAGGCTGACGGAAATGCCGTGGCCGTAGGACATGGTGGCCTGCTCGATGGGCTTCCAGGTCTTCCAGGGCCGCAGGCGCCCGCCCACCTCGCCGGGGAAGCCCAGGCGCGGCGGCTGGCCGAAGCCGACGGCGTCGAACATGTCCCACATTTCCTTGGGGGCGAAGGTGAGCGCCATCTTGGTGGCGCCGACGTTGGACGACTTCTGGATCACCTGGGCCACGGTCAGGGCGCCGTGGGCGTGGGAATCGGAAATGGTGGCGTTGCCGACGGTGATGCGCCCCGGGGCGCAGTTGATGATGCTGTCGAAGCGGAAATGGCCCTTTTCCAGGGCCAGGGCGGCGGTGAAGGGCTTGAGGGTGGAACCGGGCTCGAAGGAGTCGGTTACCGCCCGGTTGCGCAGCTGGGCGCCGGACAGGTTCTCCCGGTTGTTGGGGTTGTAGGTGGGCCAGTTGGCGAGAGCCAGAATCTCCCCGGTCTTGACGTCCACCACCACGGCACCGGCGGCCTTGGCGTGGGTGTCGGCCACCGCCGCCTTGAGCTGGCTGTAGGCCAGGAACTGGATCTTGGAGTCGAGGGCGAGGCGCACGTCCTTGCCGTCCTGGGGCGGCTTCATGGCCCCGACGTCCTCGACGATCTGGCCGCGCCGGTCCTTGATGACGCTGCGGGCGCCGGGCCGGCCGATGAGGCTGCCCTGGAAGGCCAGCTCGACCCCCTCCAGCCCCTTGTCGTCCACCCCGGTGAAGCCGACCAGGTGGGCGGTCATGTCGCCGGTGGGATAGAAGCGGCGGTATTCCTTCTCCTGGTGCACCCCGGGCAGCTTGAGGGCGGTGACCTGGTCGGCCGTCTCGGGGGCCACCTGGCGCTTCAGGAAGATGAAAGTCTTGTCGCTGCCCAACTTGCCATCCAGTTCCTTGAGGGGGACCGCCAGCAGCGCCGCCAGCTGCTGCTTCTGGGTGGCGGACATCTGGCGGGCGTCGGACGGTATAGCCCAAATGGATTTCATTGGGGTGGACACCGCCAGCATGTCGCCGTTCCGGTCGACAATCTTGCCGCGGGAGGCGGACACCTCGATGTCCCGCCGATAGCGGGAATCGCCCTTTTCCTGAAGGAAGTCGTTGTTGATGACCTGCAGGTAGAAACCTCGCATCAACAGCAGGGCGAAGGCGCCCATGAGAAGCAGGCCGACCATGCGGGAACGCCAGCCCTGCAGGGCCAGCTGCAGTACCGGGCTTTCGGTGAAACGGTGCCCCTGGGCGCGGCGGCGCACTCCCATCAGCGATGCTCCTTCCGGGGTGCGTGCGCCGGCGCCGGCACCGGCTTCGCCGCCTTGGGCTCGGCCGCCTTGCCGGTGGCATCGGGGATGCGCATCTTCAGTTTTTCCCGGGCGATCTGCTCGATGCGGGGGTGGGTCGCCCAGGTGGACAGCTCGAGCTGCAGCTGGCCGTATTCCACATCCAGCTGGCGAGCCCGTTCCTGCTCCCCTTCCAGGTCCTGGAAGAGCTTGCGCGCCTTGTGCTGGGAGGTGACGACTCCCAGGGCACAGATCACTGCGACGAGCAGGAGGATCATGTTGAAACGAACCATCAGAGTTTTTCAGCCACCCGCATCACTGCGCTGCGGGCCCGCGGATTGGCCTCGATTTCGGCGGCGGACGGCTTGACGGCCTTGCCCACCAGCTTCAGCTTCGGCTTCGGCAACTGGTCCGCCCGCAGGGGCAAGCCCTTGGGCAGCGCATCGGCAGGCGACGCCTGCTCCCGCATGAACTGCTTGACGATGCGGTCCTCCAGGGAATGGAAGGAGATCACCACCAGCCGGCCACCGGGCTTCAGGACTTCGAGGGCCTGGGGCAAGGCTAGCGCCAGCTGGCCGAGCTCTTGATTGATATGAATCCGTAGAGCTTGAAAGCTGCGCGTCGCCGGGTCCTGCCCTGGCTCACGGGTGCGCACGGCCGAGCGTACGAGGGCCGCGAACTGGCCTGTTGTGCCAATACGTTGTTCGAGCCGAGCAGCCACAACCTTCTTTGCAATCTGGAAAGCAAACCGTTCTTCGCCATAATTCCTTATAACCTCCGTGATTTCTTTTTCATCGGCCCGGGCCAGCCACTCCGCCGCCGTTTCGCCGCGCGTGGTATCCATGCGCATGTCGAGCGGCGCATCGTGGCGGAAGCTGAAGCCCCGCGCCCCGTCGTCGATCTGGGGCGACGACACCCCTACGTCAAACAGCACCCCATCCAGCGCCCCCAGCCCGGCCTCCCGCACCGCCTCGGCCAATTCGCCGAAGGGCCGGTGGGCCAGCTGGAAACGCGCATCCCCAATGGCCCGGCCGGCTTCCACCGCCGCCGGGTCCCGATCCAGGGCCAACAGCCGGCCCTGTTCCCCGAGCCGGGACAGAATCTCCCGGCTGTGGCCGCCGCGCCCGAAGGTGGCATCCACGTAGACGCCGTCGGCCTTGACCGCCAGGGCGTCCACGGCTGCTGCCAGCAGCACCGTCACATGGGCTGCACCGGAAGTTGCCGACGTCACAGGGAAATATCCTCGAAGCCCGGGGGCGGCACGTCGCTCTGAAGGGCCTCGAAGGCCACTTCGTTCTGACGGCGCCAGCCGGCATCGCTCCAGATTTCGAAATGGGTGCCCATGCCCACCAGCCAGATGGTCTTCTCGAGCTGGGCGTAGTCCCGCAGCTCGGCAGACACCAGGAGACGTCCGGCGGAGTCCAGCTCCTCGGTCCGGGCGTTACCCACCAGCACCCGCTTCAGGGCGGCGGCCCGGGCATCGAAGCTCGGGGCCTTGAGAATCTTGTCGCGGATGGGTTGCCATTCGGGTTGGGGGTAGAGAAGCAGGCAGCGCTGGGGATGGGCGGTGAGGACGATGGAGCCCTGGGCGGCGGCGAGCAGGGGCTCGCGGTGTCTTGCCGGTATGGCAATCCGCCCCTTCGCATCCAGACTCAACGCCGCTGCGCCCTCGAACATACTTCCTGTGCGCTCCCCGTTTACCCACTTTTCAACACGTTTCCCCACTTTAGAGTAACGCGTAGACCCAGTCAAGACTCAAAATGGGATTTTTTTCATTCGCGACAATGACTTACGAGTTTTTTTGGAGAAAGTTAGCGCAAAATTTCCCTATAAAAATCAAGGGCGAAAAAAATCTAGTTAAAGTGCTTTGTTACGATGATGGCGAAGTAGCGTAAAAGCCACGCCCCTATGCCATGGTGGTAGAAAGTGGGTGAAGCACTTACGCCGGGACCGCTGCGCTTAGCCGGATTGGGTAGGAAAGGTGGGGCAGGCCGGCGTCATGGTGAAGCCTTTCCCGCCCCGGGCGGGACCCCATGCGATGCGGATAGAAGGCGGAAAAAATACCGCCGGATCAGGCCCTTAATTGCCTGCCCGGCGCCCCCCGTTCAGACCCCTGTTTCGCTGGACGCGTCGCCCCGCCAGGTGACCGAGGCGAGGAAAAGGTAGCCGGCGCCGTAGACCGTCTTGATGAAGGTGGGGCTCTGTGGGTCGGGTTCCAGCTTGCGGCGCAGCCGGGAAATGCGGACGTCGATGCTGCGGTCGGTGGGGGACAGGCCCCGGGGCCCCATGAGCTGCTCCCGCTGCAGGATGCGGTTGGGGTTGCCGACGAAGACCTTGAGGAGTTCCGCCTCGGCGGTGCTGAGGACCTGCTCCTGGCCGCTGGGCGAGACCAGGGTGTTGTTGCCCGGATTGAAGCGCCAGCCGGCGAATTCCGCCACCTGCTTCTCCCCCGCCCCGGCCGCCCCGGCTTCCCGGCGGCGCAGGATGCTGCGTACCCGGGCCACCAGCTCCCGGGGCTCGAAGGGCTTGAGGACGTAGTCGTCGGCCCCCAGCTCCAGGCCCATGACCCGGTCGCTGACGTGGGCCCGGCCGGTGAGGATGAGGATGCCGCAGGCCGACACCTGGCGCAGGCGCTGCATGGCTTCCAGGCCGTCCATGTCTGGCAGCCCCAGGTCCACGATGCAGAGGTCCGGCGCCAGGGCCCGCAGCCGGCGCAGGAGGTCGCCGGCGCTGCGGCACCAGGCGGTGCGGAAGCCGAAATCGTTGAGGACGTGCTCGATGGTGCGGGCGACGTCCGGGTCATCCTCGACGATGACGATCATCTTCTGGGCGTCGGAATCGGCGCTTCTAGTCATTTTCCTTCCTCGTCGGCCGCAGGGCGCGGGCCAGTTCCGGCTTGCCGAAGGGCTTGGCCAGCACCGGAAGGCGGTCGGCCCGGCCGTCGTGCCAGCCGTCGGCATAGCCGCTCATGAGCACCACCCGCACCTCCGGCCGGCTCTCCAGGATGCGCCCGGCCAGCTGGCGGCCGTTGATGCCGCCGGGCATCACCACGTCGCTGACCACGATGGCGATGTCGGGCACGTTCTCGATCAGTTCCAGGGCCTCCGAGCCGTTGCCGGCCTCGATCACTGGATAGCCCAGGTCGATGAGCTGCTGGCGCACCACCCGCCGTACGCTGGGCTCGTCCTCCACCAGCAGCACCAGTTCACTGCCATGGACCGGGGGCTGGTCGTCGTCCAGGGCGTCGGGGTCGGCCTCCGGTGCCCCCAGGGGCAGGACCATGGCCACCGTGCTGCCCTCCCCCGGCGCGCTCCAGATGCGGACGCCGCCGCCCGACTGCTTGACGAAGCCATAGACCATGGACAGCCCCAGGCCGCTACCCAGGCCGAAGCGCTTGGTGGTGAAGAAGGGCTCGAAGACCCGGGCCAGGGTGTCCCCGTCCATGCCGCAGCCGTTGTCCGCCACCTCCACCAGCACGTAACAGCCCGCCGCCACGTCGAAGTCGGCGGCATCGTCCCCGAGCTCGAGGCGGCGGGCGGCGATATGGAGGCGCCCGCCGTCGGGCATGGCATCCCGGGCGTTGAGAGCGAAATTGAGCAGCGCGCTCTCCAGCTGCCCGGGGTCCACCAGGGCGTAAAGGGTGCCCTCCGGCAGGTCGGTGCTGATGGCGATGGATTCCGGCAGGGAGCGCCGCACCAGGGTGGTCATGCTGCCGATCAGGCGGCCCACGTCCACCGCCCGGGGCTCCAGGGGCTGCTGGCGGGAGAAGGTGAGGAGGCGCTTGATGAGCTGAACGCCCCGGCGGGCCGACTGCAGGGCGGGCTCCACCAGCTCGTTCACCTCCGGGTCCTGGCTGCGGCGCTCCTGGAGCGCCGCCAGATTGCCGATGACGACGGTAAGGAGATTGTTGAAGTCGTGGGCCAGGCCGCCGGTGAGCTGGCCGATGGCCTCCATCTTCTGGGCCTGGACCAGGGCCGCCTGCATGCGCTTCTGCTCCGTGATGTCGTAGGAGAAGACGAAGCAGCCCAGGGCATCCCCGTCGGGGCCGATTTCCGGCACCAGGGTGCTGCGGGCGTGGAAGGCGCGGCCCTGGCGCTCGACCGAGTATTCATAGGTCAGCTGCTGCCCGGCGAGGGCGGTGCGGACATGGTCCCTGACCTGGCCGTAGACCTGCTCGCCGATGACCTCCCGGACGGCCGTGCCCGGGATGGAGCCCTCGGGGTGGCCGAACCACTCCGAATAGCCCTTGTTGGCATATTGGTACACCTCGTCCTTGTCGAAATAGCCGATCAGGGTCGGGATGGTGTCGTTGATGAGGCGCAGGCGCTCCTCGCTGCGCCGCAGGGCGGCGGCGATGCGGGACTTCTCCTGGTTGGCCCGGGTCAGGTTGGCGTTGGCGTTCTCCAGCTGGGCGGTACGCCGCCGCACCCGCTCCTCGAGCTGGACGTTCTGGTGCTGGATGAGGTTGTCCACATAGCGCTGCTCGGTGATGTCCGAGTACAGGGTGACGAAGCCCCGCGCGCCCACCGGCTCGCCCCGCAGGAGGAGCAGGCGGCCGTCCGGCCGGCTGCGCTCGTGGACATAGGGCTGGAAGCGCCGGGCCGCGATCATGCGCTCCGCCACCTTGGCCGCCGCTTCGCCGGGGCCGTACTCGCCGCGTTCGGCATTGAAGCGGACGAAATCCTCGAAGGGCGCCCCCGGGTAGGCCAGCTCTTCCGGAAAGCCGAGGAGCTCCAGGAAGGTCCGGTTCCAGGCCACCAGCCGCAGGTCGGCGTCGAAGACGGCGATGCCCTGGTCCAGCAGGTCGAGGCCGGCCTGCAACAGTCCGCCGTGCTGCGCTGCGCCAGCGGCGGCCTCGAAGATATCCCCGGTGGAAGAAGTCATGGGCGGATTTTATGGCAGCCGCCGGCAAAGTTGCCCGTTGCAATGATTCGTTACATTGCGCCAATAGTTGCGCAAGAGTGTTTTGTCATGCTGTTGGCAAATAAGAAGTTTCAAAAAAGCGTCGGGAACAGTCAGTTTTCTTTTGCAGCGATGTAAGGAGATTCACTTGGCAACCAACAACCCGTACGACGCCGGCCTCCCCAAGAACCCGGCCAATTATGTTCCCCTGTCCCCCCTCAGCTACCTGGAGCGGGCCGCCTTCGTCTACCCGAAGCGCATTTCCGTCATCCAGGGCGAGAGGCAATACACCTGGAAGGACACCTACACCCGCTGCCGCCAGCTGGCTTCCGCCCTGTACAACCGGGGCATCCGCAAGGGCGACACGGTGGCCTGCATGCTGCCCAACATCAACGCGATGTATGAGGCCCATTTCGGCATCCCCATGCTGGGCGCCGTCCTCAACACCCTGAACACCCGCCTCGACGCCGAAGCCATCGCCTTCATGCTCCAGCACGGCGAAGCCAAGGTGCTGCTCACCGACCCGGAATTTTCGCCGGTGGTCGAGAAGGCCCTGGCCCTCATGGAAGGCAACAAGCCTACCGTCATCGACGTCCTCGACCCCGACTTCGAAGGCGGCAAGCGCCTGGGCGAGAAGGACTACGAGGCCTTCCTGAACGAGGGCGACCCGGAATTCGCCTGGTCCCTGCCCGACGACGAGTGGGACGCCATCGCCCTCAACTACACGTCCGGCACCACCGGCAACCCCAAGGGCGTGGTCTACCACCACCGGGGCGCCTACCTGAACGCCGCCAGCAACATCATTTCCTGGGGCATGCCCGGCCACGCCGTGTACCTGTGGACCCTGCCCATGTTCCACTGCAACGGCTGGTGCTTCCCCTGGACCATGGCCGCCAACGCCGGCACCAACGTCTGCCTGCGCAAGGTGGACCCGGCCCTCATCTTCGATCTGGTACGCAAGCACAAGATCAGCCACATGTGCGGCGCCCCCATCGTATACGGCATGCTGATCAACGCCCCGGAGGAGATGCGCAACGGCATCGACCATCCGGTCCACGGCCTCATCGCCGGCGCCGCGCCCCCGGCCGCCATCATCGAGGGCTGCGAGCGCATCGGCATCAACATCACCCACGTCTACGGCCTCACCGAGACCTACGGCCCGGCCTCCGTCTGCGCCAAGCATCCGGAATGGGACAAGCTGCCCATCGACCTGCGGGCCGCCCGCAACGGCCGCCAGGGGGTGCGCTACCACATGCAGGAAGCCATCACCGTCCGCGACCCCGTCTCCCTGGACGAGGTGCCCTGGGACGGCGAGACCATGGGCGAGATCATGTTCCGCGGCAACATCGTCATGAAGGGCTACCTGAAGAACGAGAAGGCCACCCAGGAAGCCTTCGAAGGCGGCTGGTTCCACACCGGCGACCTGGCGGTGGTCCACAGCGACGGCTACGTCAAGATCAAGGACCGCTCCAAGGACATCATCATCTCCGGCGGCGAGAACATCTCGTCCCTGGAGGTGGAGGACGTCCTCTACCGGCACCCCTCGGTCATCGCCGCCGCCGTGGTCGCCAAGCCCGACGAGAAGTGGGGCGAAGTGCCCTGCGCCTTCATTGAAATCAAGGACGGCATCCGGGTCACCGAAGCCGACGTGATCGAGCACTGCCGCGGCCACCTGGCCCGCTTCAAGGTGCCCAAGCAGGTGGTGTTCGGCCCCCTGCCGAAGACCTCCACCGGCAAGATCCAGAAGTACGTCCTGCGCCAGCACGCCCAATCCGTCCTGGCCATCGAGTAACACCGGGCCCCGCCCCCGCCGGCCGCGCCGGCGGCGGGCGCCTGCCCCCATCCCCCTTCAGGAGTCTCCATGAGCACCTACATCGCCCCCGTGCGCGACATGCATTTCGTCCTCAACGAACTGGCCGGCCCGGAAGAGATCACCGGCCTGCCCGGCTACGAGGAAACCTCCCCCGACCTGGCCGAGGCCATCCTCGACGAGGCCGGCAAGTTCGCGTCCGAAGTCCTCGACCCCATCAACCGCCAGGGGGACCGCCAGGGCTGCACCTGCCAGGGCGGGGTGGTGACGGCGGCCGACGGCTTCAAGGAAGCCTACCAACTGTTCTGCGACACCGGCTGGAACGGCATGCCGGCGGCCACCGAATTCGGCGGCCAGGGCCTGCCCGCCCTGGTCTCCACCGCCGTTCTGGAGATGTGGAAATCCTCCAACATGGCCTTCTCCCTGTGCCAGATGCTGACCCTGGGCGCGGTGGAAGCCATCGCCCACCACGGCTCCGAGGAGCTGAAGCGGACCTACCTGCCCAACATGGTGGCCGGCACCTGGACCGGCACCATGAACCTCACCGAGCCCCAGGCCGGCTCCGACCTCGCCGCCATCCGCACCCGGGCGGTACCGGACGGCGACTTCTTTCGCATCACCGGCACCAAGATCTTCATCACCTGGGGCGAGCACGATATGGCCGAGAACATCGTCCACCTGGTGCTGGCCCGCCTGCCCGACGCCCCGCCGGGGGTGAAGGGCATTTCCATGTTCGTGGTGCCCAAGTTCCTGGTGAACAAGGATGGCAGCCTGGGCGAGCGCAACGACCTCGTCTGCGCCTCCATCGAGCACAAGATGGGCATCCACGGCAGCCCCACCGCCGTCATGGCCTTCGGCGAGAAGCAGGGCGCCGTCGGCTACCTGGTGGGCGAGGCGGGCAAGGGCCTGGCCTACATGTTCACCATGATGAACCACGCCCGCCTCAACGTCGGCCTGGAAGGGGTGGCCATCGCCGAGCGCGCCTACCAGCATGCGCTGGCCTACGCCCGGGAACGGGTCCAGGGCGCCCCCATCGGCCACAAGTCCGGCGAGACCCGGACCATCCTCCACCACCCGGACGTGCGCCGCATGCTCATGGACATGAAGTCCCGCACCGAGGCCATGCGGGCCCTGGCCTACTGGGTCGCCGCCCAGATGGACCGGGCGCGCCGCCACTCCGACCCGGCCGTGCGCCAGCAGGCCCAGGCCTACGTGGATTTCCTGACCCCGGTGGTCAAGGGCTGGAGCACGGAAAGCGCCGTGGACATCGCCTCCACCGGCATCCAGGTCCACGGCGGCGTCGGCTTCATCGAGGAAACCGGCGCCTGCCAGTACTACCGGGACGCCCGCATCACCCCCATCTACGAAGGCACCACCGGCATCCAGGCCAACGACCTGATCGGCCGCAAGCTGGCCCGGGAGAAGAACGAACGGGGCGACACCGGCGTCACCGCCAAGGCCTGGCTTGAGGAGGTATCCACCTTCGCCACCGGCCTCGCCCCCGACTCCCAGCTCGGCGAGATCGGCATCGCCCTGCGCCGCGCCGTGGGCAACATGCAGGAAGCTACCGCCTGGCTCCTCTCCAATTACGACGGCCATCCCCAGGCGGCCGCGGCGGGCGCCGTGCCTTACCTCAAGCTCACCGGCATCGTCGCCGGCGGCTGGCTCATGGCCCGGGCCGCCCGCATCGCCCAGGAGCGCCTGGCCGCCGGCAGCGGCGACGACTACTACCGGGCCAAGCTCGCCACCGCCCGCTACTTCGCCGCCCATGTGCTGCCCCAGGCCGCCGGCCTCAAGGACGCCATCGTCGGCGGCAGCGCCGCCGTCCTGGCCCTGCCCGAATCCCTGTTCTGAGGCCGCCATGCGTACCGATCGCGAAGCCATGGAATACGATGTCGTGATCGTCGGCGCCGGCCCCTCGGGGCTGGCCGCCGCGATCCGGCTGAAGCAGCTGGCCGGGGAGCAGGGCCGGGAACTGTCGGTCTGCGTCCTCGAGAAGGGCTCCGAGGTCGGCGCCCACATCCTCTCCGGCGCCTGCTTCGAACCCCGGGCCCTGGGCGAACTCTTCCCCGACTGGCAGGAGCGGGGCGCGCCCCTCCATACCCCGGCCACCGAGGACAGCTTTCTCTTCCTCTCGGAAGGGAAGTCCTGGCGCCTACCGACGCCGCCCCAGATGCACAACCAGGGCAACTACATCATCAGCCTGGGCAACCTCTGCCGCTGGCTGGCCGAGCAGGCCGAGAGCCTCGGGGTCGAAATCTACCCCGGCTTCGCCGCCGCCGAGGTGCTCTACCACGAGGACGGCCGGGTCAAGGGCGTCGCCACCGGCGACCTGGGGGTGGGCAAGGACGGAGAGTTCACCGGCAACTACCAGCCCGGCATGGAGCTCCACGCCCGCCAGACCCTCTTCGCCGAAGGCTGCCGGGGTTCCCTGACCCAGGTGGTGATGGAGCGCTTCCGCCTGCGGGACGGAGTGCAGCCCCAGACCTACGGCATCGGCATCAAGGAGCTGTGGGAAATCCACCCCGCCCGGCACCAGCCGGGCAGGATGATCCACACCGTCGGCTGGCCCCTGCCCGCCGACACCTACGGCGGCTCCTTCCTCTACCACCTGGAGAACAACCAGGTGGCGGTGGGCTTCGTGGTCGGGCTGGACTACAAGAACCCCTGGCTCTCCCCCTTCGAGGAATTCCAGCGCTTCAAGACCCATCCGGCCATCCGCGCCACCTTCGAGGGCGGCCGGCGGGTCTCCTATGGCGCCCGCTCCCTGTCCGAGGGCGGCTTCCAGTCCATCCCCAGGCTCACCTTCCCGGGGGGCCTGCTGATCGGCGACACCGCCGGCTTCCTCAACGTCGCCAAGATCAAGGGCAGCCACACCGCCATGAAATCCGGCATGGTGGCGGCCGAGGCCGTCTTCGAGCAGATCGACAGCGACGCCGAGATCACCGCCTATCCCGCCCGCCTCAAGGCGAGCTGGCTGTGGGAGGAGCTCCACGCCGTGCGCAACATCCGGCCGGGCTTCCGCCGGGGCCTGTGGGCGGGGCTGGCCCTGGCCGCCATCGACACCTACCTGTTCCGCGGCAAGGCCCCCTGGACCCTGGGCAACCACGCCGACCACAAGGCCCTGGAGGACAAGTCGAAGCACGCCCCCATCGCCTATCCCAAGCCGGACGGGGTGCTGACCTTCGACCGGCTGTCCTCGGTCTTCCTCTCCAACACCAACCACGAGGAGAACCAGCCCAGCCACCTGCGGCTCAAGGACGCCGCCGCTCCCATCGCGGTGAACCTGGCGCGCTACGGCGCCCCGGAGACCCGCTACTGCCCGGCCGGCGTGTACGAACTGGTGGGCGAAGACAGCGGCGAGCCCCGGCTCCAGATCAACGCCCAGAACTGCCTGCACTGCAAGACCTGCGACATCAAGGACCCGACCCGGAACATCACCTGGACCGTGCCGGAAGGCGGCGGCGGGCCCAACTATCCCAACATGTAAGAGAGGAAGCGACCATGAGCGAAGGCTACAGCGCCGAGGAACTGACCCCCGGCATGAGCGCCAGTTTTTCCAAGACCATCACCGAGGCCGACATCATCCTGTACTCCGGCGTCTCGGGGGACATCAACGCCGTCCACTTGGACGAGACCTATGCCGCCACCACCCCCTTCGGCGGGCGCATCGCCCACGGCATGCTGTCGGCGGGCCTGATCTCGGCCACCCTGGCCAACCGCCTGCCCGGCCCCGGCACCATCTACCTGGGCCAGAGCCTGGCCTTCCGCGCCCCGGTGCGGCCCGGCGACACCGTCACCGCCACGGTGACCGTGAAGTCGGTGGTGCCGGAGAAGCGCCGGGTGGTGCTGGAGACCGTGTGCCGGGTCGGCGACACCCCGGTCATCGAGGGTGAAGCCACCGTCCTGGCCCCCGCCCGGGCGCGCCCGGCCACCGGGCAGCCGGGGCTCTGAGCACTCCGCGGAAAGGCGGCCCGGCAGCGGCCCTCCTTTCCCGTTCCGGGGCCGCGAGGCCCCTTTTTTTCGCCTCCTGCAACACTTACACAGGTCTGCAAGCCTTGCACCCGCCGGCCATCCCGGGGCGGGGGCGGTGCACGCGGGCTAGGGTGTTCGCCGGGCATCGGCCTTGCTCGATGCCGTATTCCACCCAGCGCAAAGCAAGGAGACGATCATGGCCCATCAGCAAAGCCATGCCGGGACCCGGCATGGGATACCGAACCCCATCCATGTGCAGAAATTCCTCGGCGGCATCGACTATCCGGCCGCCAAGGACGACATCGTGAACCGGGCCAAGCAGGAAGGCGCCGACGAGGAAGTGATGGACGCCCTGGGCCGCATCCCGGACCAGGAATATTCCAGCCCCGCCGCCGTGTCCCGGGCCCTCGGCCAGCTCGATTAGCGGATTTGCCTCCCGGAGCCCGGGCATGAAAGTGGAGGGATTCCCGGCTTTCGTGCCGGCCGGGGCGCGGACGGAGGCCCAGCTCCATCGCATCGTCATCATCGGCGGCGGCGCCGGCGGCCTCGAGCTGGCAGCCCGCCTGGGCAACCAGGCCGGACGCCGGGGTGAAGCCGAGGTGGTGCTGGTCGATCCCCTCCTCACCCACCTCTGGAAGCCCCTGCTCCATGAGGTGGCGGCGGGTACCCTGGGCCCCGAGGAAAACGAGTTCGACTACCTGCAGCAGGCCCGCCAGCACCATTTCCGCTTCCACCTCGGCACCCTCGCCGAGCTCGACCGGGAGCGCAAGGAAATCTGGCTGGCCCCCCTCCACGACGAGGAGGGCAACGAGGTGGCGCCCCGCCGCTGCCTCTGGTACGACACCCTGGTGCTGGCGGTGGGCTGCGTGGACAACGACTTCGGCACCCCGGGCGTCCGCCAGCACGCCATTTCCCTGAACAGCGTCGCCGACGCCCAGCGCTTCCACCACCGCCTCCTGGGCCTCTGCGCCCGGGCCGAGCTGCGCCAGGAAGCCGCTCCGGTGCGGGTGGTCATCGTCGGCGGCGGCGCCACCGGGGTCGAGCTGGCGGCGGAACTGTCCGATGCCGTGCGGGAAATCGCCTCCTACGGCACCCATCTCGCCCATTTTCCCCAGCCGGTGCGCATCTGCCTGGTGGAGAACGGCCCCCGGCTGCTGGCCGCCCTCCCTGAGGAGGTGGCGGCCCGCATCCATGGCGAGCTGCTGGAGCGGGATACGGAAATCCGCCTCGGGCAGCGGGTCACCGAGGTCGGGCGGGACCGAGTAGTGTTCAAGGGGGAAAAGGGCGAGGAGGAGATCCCCGCCGACCTCACTGTCTGGGCCGCCGGCGTACGGGGTCCCGAGGTCCTGGCCGGCCTCGGCGGACTGGAAACCAGCCGCTCCAACCAGCTGGTGGTACGCCCCACCCTGCAGACCACCCTGGACGACGATATCTTCGCCCTGGGGGACTGCGCCAGCTACGTGCAGCGCCCCGGCCGGCCGCCGGTGCCGCCCATGGCCCAGGCCGCCCAGCAGGAGGCCCGCTTCCTGGCCCGCGCCCTGCGCCGGCGCCTGGCCGGCAAGCCGCTGCCGGCCTTCACCTTCCACTACCGGGGCTCCCTGGTCTCCCTGGGCGAGCACGAGGCGGTGGGGGTGCTGGCGACCATGATCCGGGGGCTGCGGGTGCATCGGCTCGTGGTCGGCGGGCTCTTCGCCCGCCTCAGCTACTGGGCCCTCTACCGGCGGCACCTCGCCACCCTGCTCGGCTTCGCCCGCACCCTGCTGGCCACCCTGGGGGGCTGGCTGGCGGGCCGCTCCCACCCGCGGGTGAAGCTCCACTGAGGGAAGGGGTCAGGCGCCGCCGATGCCGGTGATGACAGTGCCGGTGCCTTCGCACTCGGGACAGGGGCCGCCGTAGCGGATGCCAGTGCCGTTGCAGGCGCTGCAGATGTTCTCGCCGGTACCCGGCGTGCCTTCCGGCGCCTGGTCTCCGGGCCGCATGTGGCGGGTCGGAATGGATTGCCCCTGCTGCTGCTCGGGCTTGGCGGCCGGCGTGCCGGCCTGCTGCTGTTGGGAGGGGGTGTCAGCCATGATGGTCGCTCCTTGGATGGATAAAGGAGCTTCGCTGCAATCCCCATTCCCGCAGGAGATGAGAGGGAAGCCGGCCGATAAGCCGGGTTCTGTGCGGCCCCTGACGGAGCCGTGGCGGTCATTCCTCTAGGCCTGCCATCGCTGACAGGCTCAAGCAGCCTACCCGGAAGCAGCGCGGGCCACGCCGATGCTTCCCTATTTGGCCTTGCTCCGGATGGGGTTTAGCGTGCCGCCGAACGTTGCCGCCGGCGCGGTGGGCTCTTACCCCACCGTTTCACCCTTGCCGGTCCGGGTTGCCCCGGACTTAGGCGGTCTGCTCTCTGTTCCACTTTCCGTCGCCTTCGCCTTGCGGCTTATAGCGCCCAGCCGTTAGCTGGCATCCTGCCCTATGGAGCCCGGACTTTCCTCCCGGCGCTTGCGCGCCCGGCGATCGCCTGGCCGACTTCCCAGCCCGGATTATACCCGGCCGGCCCGGCGCCCCGGCCGGAATTGCCAGGTGTCGTCGTAGTATTCGGCGGATTCGCTGGCCGCCGTCACGCCGGGGATGCCAAGGATGGGCACCGGCTGCAGCTCCCGGGGGGAGGCGTAGAGGCCGCCGGCCAGGTCGGCGGCGAGGCGGGCGTCGAGGTCGGCCAGGCGCTCCGCCAGGGGGTGGGCCAGCCAGCCGTCGGCCACCGGGTAGAGCACCGCCTTGGCGGTGAGGCCCCGGAAGGGGGCCAGCAGCTGCTCGTAGGTGGCGTGGCCGAAGACGAAGAACTGCATGGCTTCCAGCACCTCGGCCCGGCGCTCCCAGAACAGCGCTTTCCATTGAAAGTCGCGCAGCAGTTCGAGGAGGGATTCGTCCCGGGACACCACCACCAGGCCGCATTCGTCGAAGTGGGTCATGGCATCCCGGGGCAGTCCCCTGCCCTCGCCGGCCGCGGCCATCTCCCGCCGGTGGCGGGCGTTGAGCGCCCCCTTAGCGCGGGGGAAGGCGAGCCAGACCAGGGCGTTGAAGAAGTCGTGCCAGTTGTCGGGCCTGGTCTCCACTTCGCCCCGCTGCCAGATGCGCGCCTCGTAGCCCAGACCGTCGGCCTGGGGCGTCACGAACCGCAGGAGCCGGCCGCTCTCAGTACACAGGCCGGCCGACTCCACCAGCCGCGCCACGGCGCCGGCGTCCGGGCGCCCCGGCAGACGGTCCAGCCAGGGCGCGATGGGGAAGAAGAGCGGCGGGTAGGGCGGGAGCAGCCGGGAGGTCACTTGCCGGCGGCGACGAAGCTCAGTTTGCCGCCTTCCTGCTGGAAGGTGCCGAGCTGCCGCCCCAGCCCGCCGGGCGGCTCCTCGTCGAGGGCCTGCCAGCCCTCGCAGGTCTGGGATTCGGTCAGGGTCATGGCGCCGTTGCGGCGGATGACGAAGGTGCCGGGACCGGGTTGCCAGAGCTCGACCCGGGCGGAGGGGGAAAGCTGTTCCAGGGGATGGCGGCGCTGGCAGTCGGGCAGGCGGGAAATCACCAGGGCCGCATCCACCTTCTTGTCCCACAGCCAGCGCTGCTGGCGGATGAGAGTGACCGAAATATCCCGGTTCGCGTTCTGGTAGGAGGCCGAGTCGTTCACGCACCCGGCGAGGATGGGCAGGGCAAGGAGGGGAAGGAAGCGGGCCCGGCTTTTCATCGCAGTCTCCTCAGAGCATTTTCCAGGTCAGGGATTCGCCGGCCCGCAGGGGCACGATGGTGTCGCCGCCGGCGTAGGGATAGGCCGCCGGCACCGGCCAGCTTTCCTTGGCCAGGGTCACCGTCCCGGCGTTGCGGGGCAGGCGGTAGAAGTCGGGGCCGTGGAAGCTGGCGAAGCCTTCCAGCTTGTCGATGGCGCCGGCCTGGTCGAAGGCCTCGGCGTAGAGCTCGAGGGCGGCGTAGGCCGTATAGCACCCGGCACAACCGCAGGCGGCTTCCTTGGCGCCCTTGGCGTGGGGCGCCGAATCGGTGCCCAGGAAGAACGTGGGATTGCCGGAAGTGGCCGCCTCCACCAGGGCCTGGCGGTGGGTTTCCCGCTTCAGCACCGGCAGGCAGTACCAGTGGGGCCGCACCCCGCCCTGGAAAATGGCGTTGCGGTTGTAGAGGAGGTGGTGGGCGGTGATGGTCGCGCCGACATTGGCGCCGGCACCGGCCACGAACTGGGCGGCGTCTCGGGTAGTGATGTGCTCCATGACCACCCGCAGCCCAGGGAAGCGCTCCAGGAGCGGCGCCAGCACGGTGTCGATGAAGGCTTTCTCGCGGTCGAAGAGATCGACCGTGGGGTCGGTGACTTCGCCGTGGACCAGGAGGGGCAGGCCGACCCGCTCCATTTCCGCCAGGGTGTCGTAGGCCTTGTCGATGGCGGTGAGGCCGGCGTCCGAGTTGGTGGTGGCGCCGGCCGGGTAGAGCTTGACCGCCTTGACGAAGCCCGAGGCCGCCGCCTTGGAAATCTCGGCGGGCGGAGTGTTGTCGGTGAGGTAGAGGGTCATCAGGGGCTCGAAGCTCATGCCGGCCGGCACGGCGGCCAGGACCCGGTCCCGGTAGGCGGCGGCCTGCTCCACCGTGGTCACCGGCGGCTTGAGGTTGGGCATGACGATGGCCCGGGCGAACTGGCGGGCGGTGTGGGGCAGGACGGCGGCAAGGGCTTCGCCGTCGCGCAGATGGAGGTGCCAGTCGTCGGGGCGGGTGATGGTGATTTGCATGGTCGTGTTTCCGGGGAAATTTCCCCAATTTTATCCCTTCAGCTCGAGGGCACGGTCATAGAGGGCGTTCTTGGCGGCGCCGGTGACGGCGGCGGCGATCTTCGCCACCTGCTTCACCGGCAGGCCCTCCGCCAGGAGAATCTTGAGTACCCGGTCGCTCTCGCCGGCGTCGCCCTCCTCCTTCGCCCCGGACACCAGGAGGACGAATTCCCCCTTCTGCCGGTTGGGGTCGGCCCGCAGCCAGGCGGCGCCCTCGGCCAGGGGACAGGAGTGGATGGTCTCGAACAGCTTGGTCAGCTCCTTGGCAATGACCAGGGTGCGGTCGCCGAGGACGGCGGCCAGGTCCTCCACCGCCTCCAGCACCCGGTGGGGCGCCTCGTAAAAGACCAGGGCATAGGGCAGCGGCCGCAGCTCCTCCAGGGCCTGGCGGCGCTGGGCGGCCTTCACCGGCAGGAAGCCGTAGAAGAGGAAATGGGGCTCGGCCAGGCCGGCGGCGGAGAGGGCGGTGACGGCAGCGCAGGGCCCCGGCAGGGGCACCACCGGGAAGCCGGCCTCCCGCACCTGGGCGACGATGCGGGTGCCCGGGTCGGAAATGGCCGGGGTGCCGGCATCCGACACCAGGGCCACCGACTCGCCGGCCTGCAGGCGGTCGACGATGCGGGCCGCGGCTTCCCGCTCGTTGTGCTCGTGGGCCGGCAGCAGGCGGGCGCCGGCACCCAGATGCTTGAGGAGGGGGGCGGAGTGGCGGGTGTCCTCCGCCGCCACCCAGGGTACGGCACGCAGCACCTCTTCGGCGCGCCGGGTGATATCCGACAGATTCCCCAAGGGCGTGGGGACCACGTACAATACCGCTGATTCGTTTGTCATAGGCGATGGCGATGAAGGTTGGCGGCAACAATACCACGAGCAATGCAGGAAACAGGGGCCGGGAAGCCGAGGCCCTGGCCGCCCGTTACCTGGAGCGCCGGGGGCTGCGGGTGGTGCAGCGCAATTTCCGCATCCGGGGCGGCGAGATCGACCTCATCTGCCAGGACGGCCGCATCCTGGTCTTCGTCGAGGTGCGCCTGCGGGGCCGCAACGACTACGGTGGCGCCGCCGCCAGCATCACCGCCGCCAAGCGCAGCCGCATCATCCTGGCCGCCCGCTGGTACCTGGCCAGCAAGCCCGATGTGGACTGCCGCTTCGACTGCGTGCTGCTGACCGAGCTGGACGAACGGACCGTGGAATGGCTTCCCGGTGCGTTTTCTGCTGATCGTTAGCCTCGCCCTGTGGGCCTGGAGCGCCCAGGCCGAGCGCATCCGCCTCCTGGTCCAAAGCTCGCCCCTGGCCGGCAGCCAGTATTACGCCCTGCCGGAGGTCCGTTCCCGGCTCCAGGTGGGCGATGCCCTGGTCCTCGTCCGGGAACCTGCCAACCGCCACGACGTCAATGCCATACGGGTCGAGTGGCAGGGGCACAAGCTGGGTTACGTGCCGCGGGCCCAGAACCGGGCCGTGGCGGCGGCCATGGACGGGGGCGACCGGCTTTCGGCCCGGATCTCGCGGCTGACGGAGGATCCCGATCCCTGGCGCCGGCTGGAAGTGGAAATCTATGTAGACCTCTAATGTTAGAATCCGCTGTTCCGTATTCCTTTGTAGCCCCCAAGATGGATCTCATCGCCCGCGTCAGCAAGAACTTCGAAGACAGCGCCCACACCAAGCTCAACGCCATCGAAATGCTGGCGGCCCCCATCGCCGCCGCCATCGAGATCGTGACCGGCTGCCTCATCAACAACGGCAAGATCCTGGCCTGCGGCAACGGCGGCTCGGCCGCCGACGCCCAGCATTTCGCCGCCGAGCTGGTCGGACGCTTCGAGGCGGAGCGCCAGGAACTGGGGGCCATCGCCCTGTCCACCGACAGCTCCATCCTCACCGCCGTCGGCAACGACTACGGCTTCAACCAGATTTTCTCCAAGCAGGTGCGGGCCCTCGGCCATGCCGGCGACGTGCTCCTGGCCATTTCCACCTCCGGCAATTCCGCCAACGTCATCGAGGCCATCCAGGCCGCCCACGACGCCGACATGAAGGTCATCGCCCTCACCGGCAAGGGTGGCGGGCGCATCGGCGAAATGCTGCGGGACGACGACATCCACCTCTGCGTACCGGCGGACCGTACCGCCCGGATTCAGGAAACCCACCTGCTGATCATCCATTGCCTGTGCGATGGCATCGATTGCCTTCTCCTGGGAGTAGAAGAATGAAGAGATCCAAGTCCATCCTGGCCGCCGCCCTCATCGCCGCCGCCGTACCAGCCCTGCAGGGCTGCTTCCCCCTGGTGGCCGGCGGCGTCGCCGTCGGCGCCCTGGCGGTGACCGACCGCCGCACGGTGGGCACCCAGACCGAGGACGAGGCCATCGAGTGGAAGTCCCAGAAGCGCATCGCCGACCGCTTCAAGGACCGGGCCCACGTCAATATCACCGGATACAACCGCCACGCCCTGATCACCGGCGAAGCCTACGACGAAGCCATGAAGGCCGAGATCGGCGACATCGTCTCCAAGGTGGAGAACGTCCAGGGGGTGTGGAACGAGATGGAGGTCGGCCCCATCCGCCCCCTGTCCTCGCGCAGCAACGACGCCTACATTACCTCCAAGGTTAAGGCCCGCTTCGTCGACTACAACCAGTTCGCTCCCAACCACGTCAAGGTGGTGACCGAGGGCGGCTCCGTCTTCCTGCTGGGTATCGTGAACGAGCGGGAAGCCAAGTCGGCGGTGCAGATCGCCCGCACCACCGACGGTGTCAGGAAGGTGGTGAACCTGCTGGAAGTGGTGTCCGAGGCCGAGACCCGGCGCATCGACAGCGCCGTTTCCGGCGAGTCCCCGAAGCCGGCCCCTGTTCAGCAGTGACCTACGCCGCTCCGGCCTTCGAGGCCAAGATCTGCCCGCCCGCCGAACTGGCGGCCCGGGCCCGGGCCCTGCCCCGGCCTCTGGTATTCACCAACGGCTGCTTCGACATCCTGCACCGGGGCCATGTCACCTACCTGGCCCAGGCGGCCAGCCTGGGGGCGGCCATGGTGGTGGCCCTCAATACCGACGCCTCGGTGAAGCGCCTGGGCAAGGGGGACGACCGCCCGGTGAACGCCCTGGCGGACCGCCTGGCGGTGATGGCGGCCCTGGAATGCGTCTCCCTGGTGACCTGGTTCGACGAGGACACCCCCATCGAGCGCATCCTGGAATGCCGGCCGGAAGTGCTGGTGAAGGGCGGCGACTGGCCGGTGGAGAAGATCGTCGGCTGCGCCGAAGTGCGGGGCTGGGGGGGGACGGTCCATTCCATCCCCTTCATCCACCAGAAATCAACCACCGCCCTGCTGGAGAAGATCCGGCGGCTCTGACCGCCGGCCTTACAGCACCACCTGGGTTCCCAGCTCAACCACCCGGTTGGAGGGAATCTTGAAGAAGTCCGTGGCCGAGCCGCCGTTGCGGAACATGGCCACGAACAGCTTCTCCCGCCAGAAGGCCATCTCGGACCCGAGCTTGGGGATGAGGGTCTCGCGGCCGAAGAAGAAGGAAGTCTCCATCAGCGAGATCTCCAGGCCGTAGGCGGCGCAGCCCTCCAGGGCCTGGGGGATGTCCGGCTCGTCCTTGAAGCCGTACTGGACCACCACGCTCCAGAAATTCTCCTTGAGCTTCTTCACCTCCACCCGGTCGATATCCGGCACGTAGGGAACATCGAAGAACTGCACCGACACCAGCACCACCTTCTCGTGCAGCACCTTGTTGTGCATGAGGTTGTGCAGCATGGCGTGGGGCACGCCGTTGGGGTCGGCGTTCAGGAAGACGGCGGTGCCGGGCACCCGGACTGGCAAGGCGGCGGCCAGGGATTCGATGAAGGGGACGAGTTCCAGGCGCTCGCCCTTGAGCCGGTCGGCCACCAGCTGGCGGCCCCGCTTCCAGGTGGTCATGAGGATGAAGACCACCATGCCGGCGACCAGGGGGAACCAGCCGCCGTCGGGAATCTTGAGGATGTTGGCGGCCAGGAAGACGAGTTCCACCGCCAGGAAGCAGGCGAACAGCAGCCCCGCCCGCGCCCAGCCCCAGCCCCAGCTACGGGCCACCACCACGGTGGCGAGCAGCGAGGTGATGACCATGTCGCCGGTCACCGCGATGCCGTAGGCCGCCGCCAGGTTGTTGGAGGACTTGAAGCCCAGCACCAGGATCATCACCGCCACCATCAGGCCCCAATTGACCGCCGGCAGGTAAATCTGGCCCTGTTCCTTCTCGGAGGTGTGCTGCACCTCCATGCGCGGCACGAAGCCCAGGGTCATGGCCTGGCGGGTGACGGAGAAGGCGCCGGAGATGACCGCCTGGGAGGCGATGACCGTGGCCAGGGTGGCCAGCATCACCAGGGGATAGAGGGCCCAGTCCGGGGCGGAATGGTAGAACGGGCTCATGGCGGCCTCGGGCTCGCCCAGGATCAGGGCCCCCTGGCCGAAGTAGTTGAGCACCAGGGCCGGCAGGACGAAGACGAACCAGGCCCGCTGGATGGGCTTGCGGCCGAAGTGCCCCATGTCGGCGTAGAGGGCCTCGGCCCCGGTCACGGCCAGCACCACGTTGCCCATGGCGACCAGGGCCATGGCCTGGTTGGCAAGGAGGAACTTGATGCCGTAGGCCGGGTTGAGGGCGTGGAAGATGCCGGGATGGCGGACGATGTTGTAGACGCCGATGAGGCCGAGGACCGAGAACCACAGCACCATGACCGGGCCGAAGGCGGTGCCCACCTTGGCGGTGCCGCTCCTCTGTACGAAGAAGAGCCCGAACAGCACCAGCATGGTGATGGGGATGACGAAGGGCTTGAGGCCGGGTGCTGCCACTTCCAGCCCCTCGACGGCGGACAGCACCGAGATGGCCGGGGTCACCATGCCGTCGCCGTAGAACATGGCGGCGCCGAGGATGCCGATGATCATGATGACCTTGGCCCGGGTCGGCTTGCCCTGGGCGTCGTGGAGCGCCAGGGCGATGAGGGCCATGATGCCGCCCTCCCCGCGGTTGTCGGCCCGCATGATGAAGATGACGTACTTGACCGAAACGACGATCACCAGGGCCCAGAAGAAGAGGGACAGGGCGCCGAAGATGTTGGCGTCGGTGACCGGAATGGGGTGGTTGCCGGCGAAGACTTCCTTCACCGCGTAGAGGGGGCTGGTGCCGATGTCGCCGTAGACCACGCCGAGGGCGGCCAGGGCCAGGGCGGCCAGCCGCTTGCCGGTGACTTCCTGGCTATGGGCGCTGCTCATTGTCTTCCCTCGCCGGCCGGCAGGCTTGCGTCGTCCATCGCCATGTTCTCCATCCTCATCCGCCCAGGGCCGCCTTCAGGGACTGCACTTCCTCTTCCGACTCGGCGATGATTTCCTTGAGGGCCTCGGCGTCGAAAATCCGGTCCAGGATCGAGGTATCCACCTCGCCGTCGAACTCGGGGTCGCGCCAACCGGAGGTGCGGTTGGCGATCTTGTTGGCGATGTAGAGCACGTCGGAAAGCGTGCTCACCTGGGTGATTTCCCGCTCGTTCTCGTGTTCCAGCACGGCGGTGAGGATGGTTTCCGGCTGGCCCAGGGCCGACAGCAGGGCGTGGCCGATGTTGTCGTGCCACCCGGCCAGGAGGCCGTGGAGTTCGGCCTTGTCTTCCACCAGATCGGGGAAATTGGCGGCCCGGGACATCAGGTAGAAGACGCCGATGTCGTGCACCAGGCCGGCGAACATGGCCTCGTCGCCGTTGACCCTGGCCAGCTTCTTGGCCAGTACCCGGCAGAGGGCGGCGACGTGGGCGGTATGCTCCCAGAGCTTCCGGGAAAGCCCTTCGAAGGCCTCCATCTGCGAGGACTTCAGCAGCTGCTCCATGGCCACCGCGAAAGACACCGTCCGCACCGCCTCCATGCCCACCCGGATGATGGCGCTCTTGACGTCGGCGATCTCCCGGCCTGACGGGTTGAGGGCCGCCGAATTGGCCATGCGGATGATCTTGGCGCTCATCAGGGGCTCGGCTCCCACCAGCTTGGCCAGCTGATCCACCGTCAGGTTGGGATTCTTGAGGGCGGTCCGCACCTGGAAGGTGATGTCCAGGAAGGTCGGAAAGGAGACTTCGCCGCTGGAGAGATCGCGGGCGATGTCTTCGAGAATCTTGAAAGTGATGGGATGGGACATGGTCGGTTGGTTCTGGGTCCATGCAGCTGATGCCTGCCGTGCCCGGCCTTACGCGGTCAATGCGCGGCGCGAGCCCGCATGTATCGAAGAGACCCTGGGGGCCGGCGTCGTGACGCCAGGCATCCCGCGGGCGGAAAAATCAGACAGCATAACCCGGTACCTGGTTGGAGGTGTGCAGCCCGCCATTCTACTTCAGTCTGCGCAAGCGCCACATCGGCGGCATCCCAAATTGCGGTCTCGACCCCGGCGGCATGCCCCCCGAAAATTCAACCGCGCCGGCCTCGGCAGCCCCCCGGCGGCGGCGACCACCGTCTCCCGGATGGCCTTTCCAGCCGCTTCCAGAGCGGATCTCCGGGGCCCGCAAGCCATGGGGGTAACCCCGTTATCGCCCGGATGGGCTGCACCCCCCTCCCTCCTGCTGGCTATAGACGCTAATCGCCGGATTAAGCCTAATAGCCGGGCTGGAGAAAGGCTCCAGGCAAGCGACCAAGTCGCATGACTATTTCAATTATTTGTCGGTTGGCACGGCACCCGTAGCCCAAGTCAGAGAAGGAGGGGAGACATGGAACCCAAAAAGATGGCGGTCATCGCCACCAAAGGAACGCTGGACATGGGGTACCCACCCCTCATCCTTGCCTCGACGGCGGCAGCCCTCGGCTACGACGTCCGGATATTCTTCACTTTCTACGGCCTCCAGCTCCTGCGCAAGGACCTGGGCCACATCCGCATCAGTCCCCTGGCCAACCCGGCCATGCCGATGCCGGTGCCGATGCCGGTCATGGTCTCCGCCATGCCGGGCATGGAAGCCATGGCCACGTCCATGATGAAGAGCAAGCTCAAGTCGAAGGGTGTGGCTTCCCTCGAGGAACTGCGGGAGCTGTGCCAGGAGGCCGGCGTGCAGTTCATCGCCTGTCAGATGACGGTGGATCTCTTCGAGTTCGACACCAAAGAGTTCATCGACAACATCGAGTACGGCGGCGCTTCCACCTTCATGGAATTCGCCGGCGACACCGACATCTGCCTGTTCGTCTGATCGCCCGCTGCCACTGAGCCCGAGGCCGCTCCCTTTCCGGGGCGGCCAGACGGCTTTGCGCGCCCACAAGTCCGGGAGGGGGGATCAGCCTTGCCCTTGACCTCATTACCCGCTGTCGTTCTGCCCTAGGCCGCCCCTACCCGGAGGCGGCCCGGGGGTCTTGTTGCACCTATACCTATACCTCGGAGGAGACATACATGACTAGCAGGAGAATCAGCACAAAGCCCCTGGGCACAGTCCTGATCGGTGCGGCCGCTGCCCTGGCCCTGCCCCAGGCGGCCGAGGCCACCAACGGCTATTTCGCCCACGGCTACGGCCTCAAGAACAAGGGCATGGCCGGCGCTTCCACCACCAACACCCATGACGCCTTCGGCGGCGCCAACAACCCGGCCACCATGGTGTGGGCCGGGAACCGGCTGGACGTCGGCCTCGACTGGTTCAGCCCCCAGCGCAAGGCCGAGCGCTCGGGCAGCGCCCCCGGCGGCGCCTTCGATTTCTCGGTGGAAAGCGACAGCACCAACTTCCTCATCCCCGAAGTCGGCTACAACCACATGATCAGCCCGACCCTCAGCGCCGGCGTGACCGTCTACGGCAACGGCGGCATGAATACCGACTACAAGGGCGGCCAGATCAACTGCGGCGCCGGCCCCGCCAACGCCTTGTGCGGCGGCGGCGAACTTGGGGTCGACCTGATGCAGCTGGTGGTAGCACCCACCCTGGCGTGGAAATTCCATGAGCGCCACTCGATCGGGGTTTCGCCCCTCATCGGGTTCCAGCGCTTCAAGGCCAAGGGCCTGTCGGGCTTCGCGCCCCAGAGCAGCAGCCCCAATGACGTCACCAACCGGGGCTACGACACCGCCAACGGCTGGGGCGTGCGGGTCGGCTACCTGGGCCGCCTGACCGACAGGATCAGCTTCGGCGCCGCTTACTCGTCCAAGATCGACATGAGCAAGTTCGACAAGTACAAGGGCCTCTTCGCCGAGCAGGGCGACTTCGACATCCCGGAGAACTGGAACGTCGGCCTGGGCTTCGACCTCACCCCCCAACTGAGCGTCGCCCTGGACTACCAGCGCATCAACTACAGCGACGTCAAGTCGGTGGGCAATCCCAGCACCAACCAGTCGCCGCTGGGCAGTAACGGCGGCCCGGGTTTCGGCTGGCGGGACATCAACGTCTACAAGCTGGGGGTGCAGTGGAAGCAGAGCGAAAAGCTCACCCTGCGGGCCGGCTACAATCACGGGGACAATCCCATCCGCTCCCGGGACGTGACCTTCAACATCGTCGCCCCCGGCCTCATCGACGACAACGTCACCGCCGGCGCCACCTGGACCCTGGACAGCGGTTCGGAAGTGACCGTGGCCTACATGCACGCCTTCAAGAAGTCGGTCACCGGCACTTCGATCATGCCTTTCGGCGGGTCCGAGAAGATCCAGATGTATCAGGACAGCCTGGGCATCGCCTACGGCATGCGCTTCTAAGGCGCAACGGCCGCCCCGGGCGTCGCGAGAACCGCGGCCCCGGGACGGCCTTTTTCATCAGAAGGGGATGTCGTCCCCGAGGTCCTCGAAGGAAGGCTTCGGCTTGTCCTTGCGGGGAGCCGGCGCATAGTCCTGCTGGGGCTCGTAGTCGCCGCCACCCGCCGGCGCGCCCATGCCCTGGCGTCCGCCCAGCATCTGCATCTCGGTGGCCTCGATTTCGGTGGTGTAGCGGTCCTGGCCGTCCTTATCCTGCCACTTGCGGGTACGGATGCGGCCCTCGAGATAGACCTGGGAGCCCTTCTTCAGGTACTGGCCGGCGATCTCGGCGAGCTTCCGGTAGAACACCACCCGGTGCCATTCCGTCATTTCCCGCTTCTCGCCGGAGCTCTTGTCCTTCCAGGAGTCGGTGGTGGCAAGGCGGATGTTGCACACGGCATCGCCGCTCGCCGTGTAACGGGTTTCGGGGTCGGCGCCGAGGTTGCCGACGAGAATGACCTTGTTGACCGATGCCATATCAGGAGTCTCCAGTTCAATTATGGGTCGCCGCCGGAGCCGGGCGCCGGGACGGGAAATTCATGGAAGCCGCTACCAGCAGCCAGACGAATGCCAGGGCGGCCGCCGTGGCAAAGACGGAATTATCGCCGAAATGCTGGGCCAGGTATCCCCCCAGGGCGCCGCCGACGAACAGGCCGATGGCCTGGGTGGTGTTGTAGACGCCGAGGGCGGCGCCCTTGGCCGCCGGGGGCGCGGTGCGCGAAACCAGGGAGGGCAGCGTGGCCTCCAGGATGTTGAAGGCGACGAAGAAGAGCACCATCCACAGGGCCAGGCCGGCCAGGCTGTTCCCCAGGAACCACAGGCCCAACTGGACCAGCACCAGGATGGCGATGGCGCCGGAGAACACCGGCCGCATCTTGCCGCCCCGCTCGGCGGCAATGATGGCGGGGATCATGATGACGAAGGACACCAGCACCGCCGGCAGGTACACCTTCCAGTGCCCCGACACCGGCAAGCCGCCGAATTGGATCAGGGCATGGGGCACCACCACGAACATGGCCATCTGGATGAGGTGCAGGCTGAAGATGCCGAAATTGAGGCGCAGCAGGTTCGGATCGAGGAGGACCCGCCGGAAGGGCGGCTTGTCGTGGGCCGGGACGGGCGGCGCCGCCGGGACGGCCTTGAGGAGCAACCCGATGGCGGCCAGGGCCAGGATGCCGGTGAGGATGAAGAGTCCCGCCATTCCCACCCAGCCGTAGAGCACCGGGGCGCCGACCAGGGAAAGGGCGAAGACCAGGCCGATGGAGGAGCCGATCATGGCCATCACCTTGGTGCGGTGCTCCTCCCGGGTGAGATCGGCGGCCAGGGCGGTCACCGCCGCCGAAATGGCGCCGGCGCCCTGCAGCACCCGCCCGCCGATGATCCAGTAGATGTCCGGCGCCCAGGCCGCAACGAAGCTGCCGAAGGCGAAGAGGAGCAGGCCGAAGACGATGACCGGCTTGCGCCCGAAGCGGTCGGAGGCCGAGCCGAAGGGAATCTGGAAGAAAGCCTGGGTGAGGCCGTAGGCGCCGAGGGCGAAACCCACCAGGCTGAGGCTGTCGCCCCCCGGCAGGCTTTTGGCGTAGACCGAGAAGACCGGCAGGATGAGGAAGAGCCCCAGCATGCGCAAGGCGAAAATGGCCGCCAGGCCGGCGCCGGCACGGCGCTCTTCGGCGGTCATGGAGTCACGGGATGAGGAGGACATCGGCGGGGAAAGGTTCTTTCGGGCCAGTCGCTGGCAAACCGCAATATTAGCAGGTTTGCATCCACTCTCCCGCCGTGCCACCTGGCCGCCGACGGCGATCGGCAGTACAGTTCGGCCTCCTTCCCTGCCACCGCACTGCTCCCCACTCCCGGCAATGAATCCCGAAGACCTGCAGCTCCTGGTGACCCGGGCCATGCCCTACGGCAAGTACAAGGGGCGGGTCATCGCCGACCTGCCCGGGCACTACCTCAACTGGTTCGCCCGGGAAGGATTCCCGCCCGGCGAAATCGGCCGCCTCCTCGCCCTGATGTGGGAGCTGGACCACAACGGCCTATCCTCCCTCCTCGCCCCCCTGCGCCGGGGCCGGCCCGGTCCGGACTAGGGAGAGGCCTTCGCCGCCTCCACCCAGGCTCCCACCTGGTCGGCGGGCATGGGCCGGGCGAAGTGGTAGCCCTGGAACATGTCGCAACCCAGTTCCCGCAGGCGGCGGGCGGTCTGTTCGTCCTCCACCCCCTCGGCGATGGTGGCGAGCCCCAGGGACCAGGCCAGGTTGATGGCGCTCTGGACGATCTCGTAGCTGCGCAGGGAATCGTTCATGTCCTGGACGAAGTTCTTGTCGATCTTGAGGCAGGAGATGGGTAGGCTCTTGAGATATTCGAGGCCGGCGTAGCCGGTGCCGAAGTCGTCCAGGGCGATGGCGATGCCCAGGCCCGCCAGCCGGTCCAGGACCTGGGCGACGATGTCCCGGTCCTCGATGATCACCGTCTCGGTCAGCTCCACCTTCAGCTCCCGGGGGCTCATGCCATGGGCCGCCAGGCAGGACTGGATGTCCTCGACGATGCCGGGCTCGGCGAATTCCCCCGCCGACAGGTTCACGCTGACGAAGGGCGGCACCCCGCCGCCGTCGCCGCAGAAGTGCCGCAGCCGGGACCAGTCGGAGATGGCGCGCTCCAGGACCCAGCGCCCCACACGGTGGATGAGTCCGGTCTTCTCCGCCAGGCCGATGAACTCCATGGGCATGATCATGCCGAGGACCGGATGGCGCCAGCGCACCAGGGCCTCGAAACCCTGGAGGCCGTGGTCCGAGGCCCGCACGATGGGCTGGTAGAAGAGCTCCAGGTGGTTGTGCTCGATGGCGTGGGAGAGGTCCCGGGCCAGGACCAGGGTGCGCAGGGCGGCATCCTTGACCACCCCCGCGGCGTCGGCGGCCGCGGCGGCCTCGTCCTGGGGCACCCCGGGGCGGTTGCGGAAGCGCTCGATCAGCAGCCGCAGGAGATGGCGGATGACCGGGTTGGTGTGCTTGAGGAGTTCATCCACCAGGGCCCGGTCGATGCGGATCAGGGTGGTGGGGACGACGGTCCGGACCGTGGCAGTGCGGGGCAGGCCGTCGAGGAGGGCCACCTCGCCGAAGAGGGCGCCCTCGGACATCACGGCCAGCCGCCGGGGCGGCTCGTCCCCGGACAGGATTTCGACGCAGCCGGCCTCGATGACGAAGGCCGAATCGCCGGCGTCGCCGAAATTGAAGATGGTGCAGTTCGCCGGCAGCCGCTCGCGGGGGAGCTCGTCGGTCATGGGGCACTCGCCTGCTGGAACCAATGATGGCGCCATTATCCCCCATTCATCGGCGGCGAATAAGCCGTCCTGCCGCAAACTCCGCCCTCCCCCGCGGCTCTACGCCCGGGCCGCGAACTTGCGTATAGTTGCCGGTTTGCTCCAGCTTTCCGGTCTGCCATGGAAGAAATCCGCATCCGCGGTGCCCGCACCCACAATCTCAAGAACATCAGCCTCGACCTGCCCCGGGACAAGCTGATCGTCATCACCGGACTCTCCGGCTCTGGTAAATCGTCCCTGGCCTTCGACACCCTCTACGCCGAAGGCCAGCGCCGCTATGTGGAATCCCTGTCGGCCTACGCCCGCCAGTTCCTGCAGCTCATGGAAAAGCCGGACGTGGACCTGATCGAGGGCCTCTCCCCCGCCATTTCCATTGAGCAGAAGGCCACCTCCCACAACCCCCGCTCCACCGTCGGCACCGTCACCGAAATCCACGACTACCTGCGCCTCCTCTTCGCCCGGGCCGGCACCCCCTACTGCCCGGAGCACGGCGAGCCCTTGGAGGCCCAGACCGTGTCCCAGATGGTGGACCACGTCCTGGCTCTGCCGGCGGAGACCAAGCTCATGATCCTCGCCCCGGTGGTGGCCAACAGGAAGGGCGAGCAGATGGACCTCTTCGCCGAACTGCGGGCCCAGGGCTTCGCCCGGGTGCGGGTGGACGGCAGCGTCTACGAGATCGACGAGGTCCCCAAGCTCGCCAAGACCCAGAAGCACAACGTGGACGTGGTGGTGGACCGCCTCAAGGTGCGGGACGACATGCGCCAGCGCCTGGCCGAATCCTTCGAGACCGCCCTGCGCCACGCCGACGGCCGGGCCATCGCCATGGAGATGGACACCGAGAAGGAGCACCTCTTCTCCGCCAAGTTCGCCTGCCCGGTGTGCTCCTACGCCCTCCAGGAGCTGGAGCCCCGGCTCTTCTCCTTCAACAACCCCATGGGCGCCTGTCCCAAGTGCGACGGCCTCGGGGTCATCCAGTTCTTCGATCCCAAGCGGGTGGTGGTCCATCCCGACCGGTCGCTCGCCGACGGCGCCATCCGGGGCTGGGACAAGCGCAACCAGTTCTACTTCCAGCTCCTCACCTCCCTCGCCGCCCACTACGGCTTCGATCTCGACACCCCCTGGGAGGCGCTGCCGGACAAGGTGCGGCAGTTGCTCCTCTTCGGCTCCGGCCGGGAGGTGGTGCCCTTCAACTACTTCAACGAGCGGGGCCGCCCGATCCTGCGGGAGCACGCCTTCGAGGGCGTCGTCCATAACCTGGAGCGGCGCTACCGGGAATCCGACTCCGTGGCGGTGCGGGAGGAGCTGGCCAAGTTCATCAGCAACAGCACCTGCCCCACCTGTGCCGGCACCCGCCTGCGGGTCGAGGCCCGCCACGTCCGGGTCGGCCAGAAGACCCTGCACGAGATCAACCGCCTGCCCCTGGGCGAGGCCCGCAACTATTTCAATCTCCTCCAGCTCACCGGCCACAGGGCCCAGGTGGCCGAGAAGATCCTCAAGGAAATCACCGCCCGCATCAGCTTCCTGATCAACGTCGGCCTCGACTACCTGTCCCTGGAGCGCTCCGCCGAGACCCTCTCCGGCGGCGAGGCCCAGCGCATCCGCCTGGCCTCCCAGATCGGCTCCGGCCTCACCGGCGTCATGTACGTCCTCGACGAGCCCTCCATCGGCCTCCACCAGCGGGACAACGACCGCCTCCTGGAGACCCTGAAGAGCCTGCGGGACATGGGCAACACCGTCCTGGTGGTGGAGCACGACGAGGACGCCATCCGTACCGCCGACTACGTGGTGGACATCGGCCCCGGCGCCGGCGTCCACGGCGGCGCCATCGTGGCCGAGGGCCCGCCGGAGCAGGTGGCCGCCAACCCGGACTCCCTCACCGGCGCCTACCTGTCGGGGCGCCGGAAGATCGAGGTGCCAGGGAAGCGCCGCGCCCCCGATCCTGAAAAGTCGCTGCGGGTGGCGGGAGCCTCGGGCAACAACCTGAAGAACGTCACCCTGGAGCTGCCGGTGGGGCTGTTCACCTGCATCACCGGGGTTTCCGGCTCGGGCAAGTCCACCCTCATCAACGACACCCTGTACACGGCGGCGGCCAAGCACCTCTACGGCTCCAACGCCGAGCCGGCGCCCTACCAGTCCATCACCGGCCTCGACCTGTTCGACAAGGTCATCAACGTGGACCAGTCGCCCATCGGCCGTACCCCCCGTTCCAACCCGGCCACCTACACCGGTCTCCTCACCCCCATCCGGGAGCTGTTCTCCGGCGTCCCCGAGTCCCGGGCCCGGGGCTACGGGCCGGGGCGCTTCTCCTTCAACGTCAAGGGCGGGCGCTGCGAGGCCTGCCAGGGCGACGGCCTGATCAAGGTGGAGATGCACTTCCTGCCGGACATCTACGTCCCCTGCGACGTCTGCCACGGCAAGCGCTACAACCGGGAGACCCTGGAGATCCTCTACAAGGGCAAGACCATCCACGACGTGCTGGGCATGACCGTCGAGCAGGCCCGGGAATTCTTCGACGCCGTGCCCAGCGTCGCCAGGAAGCTCCAGACCCTGGTGGACGTGGGCCTCTCCTACATCACCCTGGGCCAGAGCGCGACCACCCTGTCCGGCGGCGAAGCCCAGCGGGTCAAGCTCGCCCTCGAACTGTCCAAGCGGGACACCGGCCGCACCCTCTACATCCTGGACGAGCCCACCACCGGCCTGCACTTCGAGGACATCCAGATGCTCCTCCAGGTGCTCCACCGCCTGGCCTCCCACGGTAACACGGTGGTCGTCATCGAGCACAACCTGGATGTCATCAAGACCGCCGACTGGCTCATCGACCTGGGGCCCGAAGGCGGCGACGGCGGCGGACGCATCATCGCCACCGGCACCCCGGAGACGGTGGCCAGGCAGAAGATCAGCCACACCGGCCGCTTCCTGGCCCCCCTCCTCAAGCGCTGACGCCATGAAACCCCGCCTCCCCGCCCTTCTCCCCGCCCTCCTCCTCACCCTTGCCGCCGCCCCGGCCTGGGCCGCCCTCTACGACGAGATCCAGGTCTACGACGACAGCATCAACAAGCCCGGGGAATGGGGCCTGGAGGTCCACGTCAACCGCACCCTCAAGGGCCGCAGCCAGCCCGACTACCCCGGGGAGATTCCCCCCAGCCGGGGCCTGCGCATGACCCCGGAAATCTCCTACGGGGTCACGCCCACCGTGGACGTGGGCCTCTACATCCCGCTCCTGTTCGAGTCCGTGACCCAGTCCTACTACGCCGGCCCCAAGTTCCGGGCCAAGTGGCTGCCCATCCAGCCCGGGGAGGACGGCGGCTTCTTCACCGGCATCAACTGGGAGCTGGCCACGGTCAGCAAGAATTTCGAGGAAGCCCGCAACGGCATGGAATTTCGGCCCATCATCGGCTACCGCAGCCCCGAGTGGCTGGCCGTGATGAACCCGGTGCTGAGCTACGACATCACCAAGAACCACCGCCAGGGCGGCATGAGCTTCAGCCCCGCCTTCAAGCTGGGCAAGACCCTGGCCGAGGGCATCAGTGGCGGCTTCGAGTACTACGCCGACCTGGGCAAGCTCGCCCACACCGCCCCCCAGGCCCAGCAGGCCCACGCCCTCTACCTGGTCACCGACCTGGAACGGGGACCCCTGGGGCTCAATTTCGGCATCGGCCGCGGCCTCAACTCCGCCACCGACAAGTGGACGGTGAAGGCCATTTTCGAGGTCCCGATCGGCGATTAGCCATGGATGGGGCCGGCCCGGTCCCGCAGGTGCCCGGTCGGCCGCCCCGCCACCACCGCTTCGATTTCCGCCATGATGGAGAGGGCCACGGCCTCCGGCCCCTCCGCCCCCAGGTCCAGCCCCACCGGGGCGTAGAGGCGCCCCAGGGCGCCCGGCCCGGCATCCAGCTCCGCCAGCAGCTCCTCGCTGCGCTTGCGCGGCCCCAGGACGCCGATGTAGCGCGCCGGCGACGGCAGCAGGGCGGCCACGATCTGCCGGTCGGCGGCGAGGCTGTGGGTCATGACCACGGCCAGGGTTTCGGCAGTAATCGCCACCGCGTCCCCCACCGCCTCCGGCCGGCACACCTGGAGCCGGTCGGCCAGCGGAAAGCGGGCCGCCGTGACCTGGCCCGGCCGGCCGTCCACCACCGTGACATGGAAACCCAGGGCCTTGGCGAAGCGCACCAGAGGCACGGCGTCGTGGCCGGCGCCGAAGACCACCAGGGACGGCGGCACGGCGACATACTCGGCGAAGAGCTCCACCTCCCCGCCCGCCACCGGCAGGCGGCGTATGGCCGAGGCCCCGGCCGCCTCCACCTCCCCGGCCAGGGCGGCGCAGGCATCCAGGGTGGCGGCGGCCGGCAGGTCATGGGCGACCGCCCAGCCCCCCGCCCACAGCAGCCGCTGGCCCACCCGGTGCCCGGGTGCCGCCACGGCCACCAGGGTGGCGACCACCCCGGGCCGCCGGCGGGCCAGTCCCTCCTCCAGGAAAGCCAGCAGGTCCACCGCCCCGCCCGTCTCCAGGCGCTCCAGGAGGATGCGGATCACCCCCCGGCAGCCCAGGCCATAGGCGCTTTCCTCGTCGTCGGTGGTGTCGTAGGTCAGGGTCAGGGGCCCGTTGGCGGCCAGCCAGGGGCCGCGGGTGACGATGTCCTTCTCCAGGCAGCCGCCGCTCACCGAGCCGGCCCGCCAGCCCTCGCCGGTGATGAGCAGGCGGGCCCCGGGCCGGCGGTAGGCTGACCCGGCCACAGCCACCACGGTGGCCAGCACCGGCGCCTCGCCCTCCTGCACGGCCCGGCGGGCGGCCCGGACGATGGTTTCCAGCTCGCCCATCAGGCCAGCAGCCGGTCCGGGGTCAGGGGCAGTTCCCGCAGGCGCTTGCCGGTGGCGTGATAGACGGCATTGGCGATGGCCGCCGCCGCCCCGACGATGCCGATTTCCCCCAGGCCCTTGGCGCCGATGGGATTCACGTAGGGGTCCGGCTCCTCCACCATCAGCACCTCGATGGGCGGCACGTCGGCATTGACCGGCACCAGGTAGTCCGCCAGGTTGGCGTTGGAGAAGGCGCCCCGGTTGCGGTCCAGGCGGGTCTCCTCGGTGAGGGCCATGCCGATGCCCCAGACCATGCCCCCCATGAGCTGGCTGCGGGCGGTGGCGGCGTTGAGGATGCGGCCGCCGGCGAAGCAGCCGGTCATGCGGACGAGGCGGACGATGCCCAGCTCGGGGTCCACCCGCACCTCGCAGAACTGGGCCCCGAAGGAATTGTAGGAATGGTGGCCGGTGACGTTCTGGCCGCCCTGGGCGGCGGCGCTGCCGGGCTGGGCCGGCTTGTCGTGGCCCTGCTCGGGCCCGGGGCCGGCGGTGGCTTCGGCACTCACCCGCTCGGCCCCGAGGCGGGTCAGCAGCGCCTGGTAGGTTTCCCCCGTCGTGCTGCCGCGGCGCACCAGGCGCCCGTCCGCCGCCTCCACCTCCGGGGCCGGCGCCCCGGCCAGCGGCGAGCGGGGATCGCCCACCGCCATGGCGACCAGCTTGTCCCGCAGGGCCAGGGCCGCCAGGTGCACCGACGAGCCGGCGCTGGCGACGGTGGCCGAGCCGGCGGACAGGGGGGCCGGCGGCAGCTTGGTGTCCCCCAGCTCGAAGCGCACCTTCTGGGGCGAGATGCCGAGGGCCCGGGCGGCCACCTGGGACATCACCGTGTAGGTGCCGGTGCCCAGCTCCTGGGTGCCGCACTGGACCAGGACGGAGCCGTCGGCGGCCATGGTCGCCTTGGCGGCGGAAGGCCGGAAATGGGCCGGATAGGCGGCCGAGGCCATGCCGTAGCCCACCAGCCAGCGTCCCTCCCGCTGCCCGCCGACGGCCTTGCCGCGGCGCTGCCAGCCGAAAGCGGCGGCCCCCTCCTGATAGCACTGGCGCAGGGACTTGCTGGACCAGGGCCGGTCGATGTGCTCGTCCTTCTCGGCGTAGTTGCGCAGTCGCAGGTCGATGGGGTCGATGCCGAGCTGCCAGGCCAGCTCGTCCATGGCGCATTCCAGGGCGAAGGAGCCGCTGGCGAAGCCGGGGGCCCGGGTGAAGGTGGGGGTGCCGGTGTTGAGGCGCACCAGGCGGTGGCTGACCTCGACATTGGGGCAGGAATAGAGGAACTGGGTGATGCTACCGGCGGGCTCGACGAAGTCGTCGGTGACCGAGGTGTGGTTCACGATGTCGTGGCGGATGGCCGTCAGCCGGCCGTCCCGGGTGGCCCCCAGGTCGACGGTCTGGATGGTCTCGGGCCGGTGGCCGTGGGAGGCGAACATGTGGGGCCGGGTCAGCACCAGCTTCACCGGCCGCTTCACCTCCCGGGCGGCGAGGACGGCGATGGCGGCATGGGGCCAGCTCTGGCCCTTGCAGCCGAAGCCGCCCCCCAGGAAATGGGACACCACCCGCACCTTCTCCTTGTCGATGCCGAAAATCTGGGCGATGGCCTGGCGGTCGCCGGAGACCCCCTGGGTGGCGTCGTACACCGTCACCTTGTCGCCCTCCCAGACGGCGGTGGTGGCGTGGGGCTCCATGGGGTTGTGGTGCTCGAAGGGGGTCCGGTACACCGCCTGCATCGTCACCTCGGCCGCCTCCAGGCCGCGGGCGACGCTGCCCCGGCGGGTCGCCGCCGGCAGGCCGATCTGCATCTTCTCGGGCTGGTAGGCGGAGGCCAGCTGGGACTCCATGGCCGTGGCCGGCGGCTCGCCCCGGTAGCTGGCGCGCATCAGGGAGGCGGCGTAGGTGGCGTGCTCGAAGGTGTCGGCCACCACCACGCCGATGGGCTGGCCGGCGTAATAGACCTCCGGCCCCTGCAGGATGGGCACGCTCTGGCCGGCGGGCAGGTACTTGGGCCGGTTGAGCCGGGGCGCGTTCCGGAAGGTGATGACCGCCAGCACCCCGGGGGCCTGGCGGGCCACCCGGTCGTCGATGGCGGCCACCTGGCCGCGGGCGATGGTGGCCGGCACCAGGACCGCGTGGGCCAGGTTGGGCAGGGGAATCTCGGCCGCATAGCGGGCGCCGCCGGTCACCTTGAGGGGGCCGTCGACGCGGGTCAGGGGGTCACCGATGGCATCGCTCATGGCATTTCCTCATGTCGTCGCCTGGCCCAGGGCCCGCACCAGGGTGCGGCGGGCCAGTTCCACCTTGAAGGCGTTGTCCGGGTGGGGCTGGGCGCCCTCCAGGGCGGCCCCGGCGGCGGCCGCGAAGACCTCCGGCCCGGGAACCTGGCCCCGCAGCCGGTCCTCGGCGGCCCGCGCCCGCCACGGCTTGGCCCCGACCCCGCCCAGGGCCACCCGGGCCTCCCGGATGGCGCCGCCGGCCAGGTCGAGGCCGACGGCGGCGGAGACCAGGGCGAATTCGAAGGAGGCCCGGTCGCGAATCTTCAGATAGAGGGAGCGGCGGGCCGGGCTGGAGGCCGGCAGGTCCACGGCCACGATCATCTCGCCCGGCTGGAGGGCGTTCTCCACCTGGGGCGTATCCCCGGGCAGGCGGTAGAAGTCGTCCAGGGGCAGGGACCGCTCCCCCCGGGGCCCGCGCAGCCGCAGGCTGGCGTCCAGGGCCACCAGGGCCACCGCCAGGTCCGAGGCATGGGCGGCGATGCAGGCGGAACTCACGCCGAGCACGGCGTGGCGGCGGTGGTCGCCGGGGATGGCCGAGCAGCCGCTACCGGGGACGCGCTTGTTGCAGGGGAAGGCGGTGTCGCGAAAATAGGTGCAGCGGGTGCGCTGCATCAAATTGCCGCCGATGGAGGCCATGTTCCTCAGCTGGGGCGAGGCGCTGGCCAGCAAGGCTTGGGAGACCGCGGGATAGCCGTCCACGATGGCCGGGTGGGCGGCCACGTCGGCCATGCGGGCCAGGGCGCCGATGCGCACCCCGGCGGGGGTGGCCTCGATGGCCGCCAGGGGCAGGCGGTTGATGTCGATGAGGACGGCGGGCTCCTCCACGTCGATCTTCATGAGGTCGAGGAGGTTGGTGCCGCCGGCCACGAAGCGGGCGCCCCGGTCGGCGCCGGCGGCAATAGCCTCGTCCACCCGGGCCGGGCGCTGGTAGGCGAAGGGGGTCATGCCTTCTTCCCTCCCGCCGCCTGGCGGATGGCGGCGACGATGTTGGGATAGGCGCCGCAGCGGCAGAGGTTGCCGCTCATCCATTCCCGGATCTCGTCGTCGCTGCCGGCATGGCCCTCGTCGATGAGGGCCACCGCCGCCATGATCTGCCCCGGGGTGCAGTAGCCGCACTGGAAGGCGTCGTGGTCGATGAAGGCGGCCTGGACGGGGTGCAGCTTGCCCTCCCGGGCCAGGCCTTCGATGGTGGTGATCCGGCGGCCCTCCGCCATGGCGGCCAGGGTCAGGCAGGACTTGATGCGGCGGCCGTCGGCGAGCACCGTGCAGGCGCCGCAGGTGCCCTGGTCGCAGCCCTTCTTGGTGCCGGTGAGGCCGATGTATTCCCGCAGGGCGTCCAGGAGGGTGACCCGGCTGTCCACCTTGAGGGCATGGTCCACGCCATTGACCTGCAGGGTAAGGTCCAGGACCTGGGGCGGGCGCGGCGGCGCCGATCCCTGGGGGCTGGCGGCGGAGGTTTCCGCCGGCGCCGGGGCGGGCCAGGCGGCCGCCGCCAGGGAGGCCACCAGGGCGGTGATCAGGAATTGCCGGCGGGTGAGGCTGGGGCCGATGGGGTCCGGCGGCGCCAGGTCGGCGAAGACGGCGGCCAGGACCTCCGGCCGGGCCGGCAGGCCGGCGGGGAAGACGTGCTTCCACTGCACCACGCCGTCGCCGTCGATGACCACCACCGCTCGGCTGCCGTACACCCCGAAGCGGTGGGCCACGCCGCCGGCCGGGTCGAAGTCCCGCAGCAGGGGGAAGCGCAGCCCGCCTTCGTTCTCCAGGTCGAGGCTGCACCAGGGGCCGTCCAGGCTGACCCCGAGCAGGCGGGCCCGGGCCGGGGCGAGGCGGGCGGCGGTGTCGTTGAAGAGGGCGAGCTGGGCCGCCTCGGCCGGGTCCCAGCCCGGGGGCGAGAACACCAGGATCACCGGCTGGCCGCGGAAGTCGCTGAGGCGGATGGGGCCGTCGGCGGCCGGCAGCAGGAAATCCGGCGCCGCCATGCCCACCTCGGGGACGGGGGCGGCGGGCGCTTCCGCGAAATCGCCGGAAGCGCAGGGCAGGAAGGAAGCCATGGCGTCACTCCACAAGAAAGCGTTTCGCCGACATCTCCTCCCTGGGGCGCAGGATGTTCAGACCGGCAAAGCCGCCGGCTGTTCCGGCCCCGGCCTGAACTCGGCGCCCGGCGGGAGGTCCAGGATTGCCATGGAAATCGTCGGCATCCTCCTCGCCGCCGGCCGCTCCAGCCGCTTCGGGGCCAACAAGCTGCTCCAGCCCCTGGCCGGCGGGCAGACCGTGGCCGAGGTCAGCGCCAGCGCCCTGGCCGGGGCCGTGGACCGCTGGCTGGCGGTGGTGGCCACCGATGGGGACCCGGAGCTGGAGCGCCGCCTGGCGGCCCTCGGCGGCGGCATCGTCCCCTGCCCCGACGCCGCCCGCGGCCTCGGGCACAGCCTCGCCCGGGGCATCGCGGCCGCCCGGGAGGCCGCTGGCTGGATCATAGCCCTGGCCGACATGCCGGCCGTCCAGGCCGCCACCATCCGCGAGCTGCGGGCAGCCCTCCTGGCCGGCAGCCCCATCGCCGCCCCCTGCCGGGACGGGCGGCGGGGCAATCCGGTCGGTTTCTCCAGCCGCTTCCTGCCGGACCTCCTGGCCCTGGCGGGGGACCGGGGCGCCCGAGCCATCGTCGAAGCCCACCGGGAATCGGTGCGCTGGATCGAAACCGCCGACCCGGGCATCTTCCTCGACGTGGACACCCCTGCCGACCTGCGCTCCCTGGCGCGCTGACCCCCCCATCTTGGCAGTAGACAGGCCGCACGCTGCTGGGCCACTATGCGGGCAAACCGGTATAAAAAGCGGAAAAACCGCGCATATTCAACAACCTGTTCCAGACAAGGGCTGGCTACCGGGCGACGTGACATCCTTTCTACTTGGCAAATTGCGGGGGCGGCGGCCGGGGGGCCCCGCCAACGGTGACGGGGCCGCCAGCCGCCGGCATCTGCTCCTGCCCTTGTTCCTGCTCGTGGCCGCCATCGCCGGCCTGACGGCCATCGCCATCGACAGCACCGTGGACACCCAGGAGGGCAAGGAACTGGCCCGCCTGCAGGCCATCGCCGACCTCAAGGCGCGGCAGCTCACCGACTGGCTGGAGGAAAGGTATGGCGAAGCCCGTTTTCTGCGGGACAGCCAGTACTGGGGCGGAATCTGGCGGCACTGGCGCCAGGACGGCTCCACCGCCAGCCGCGACCTCCTCCTCCACCGCCTCGACGAATTCCGCAGCCAGGACGGTTTCCGGGACGTCATCCTGCTCGACGAGGACGGCTCTCCCCTGTGGTCGGCCGCCGGCGGACCGCCCGCCGTCGACCCCGCCCTCGCCGCCTTCGCCCGGAAGGCCGGCCGCCGGGCCGAAGTGGGCCACTTCGGCCCCTACCGGGACCGGGATGGCCGCCTGCACCTGGATTTCGTGGCGCCCTTGGCGGGGGCCGGCAATCCCGCCCCCGTCGTCCTGCTGCGCACCGACCCGGCGGACTACCTCTCCCGGGATTTCCAGGCCTGGCCGGTGCCCGGCACCAGCGGCGAGATACTCCTGTTCCGGCGGGGTGGCGACCAGGTGCTCTATATCAACGAACTGCGCCACCATGGCGATCAGGCCATGACCCTGCGGGCCCCCCTCCAGGCCGGGAAGCTCCTGGCAGCCCGCGTCCTGCGCGGGGAGGCCCGCATGGACCAGCCGCTGGAAGGGGTGGATTACCGTGGGGTGCCGGTGACCGGGGTGGCGCAACCCATCGCCGGCACGGACTGGTTCCTGATGGCCAAGCTCGACCAGGAGGAGGTCTCCGCCGAAGCCGTCCGCAGCGCCCAATGGATCGCCCTGGCCGGCCTCCTGGCCCTGGCGGTGGCGGTGGCCGGCGCCGTCCTCTTCTACCTGCGGCAGCGGCTTGCCGCTTCCCGGGCCGAGCGCGAGAGCCAGGCCGAGAGGCTGCGGGCCCTGCAAATCCTCGACACCATCACCGAGAATTCCACCGACCACGTCTTCGTCAAGGATACGGCGGGGCGCTACCTTTTCCTCAATGGAACCACCGCCCGCTTCATGGGCAAGTCGAAGGCCGAGGTGCTGGGCCGCAGCGACACCGATCTGTTTGGCCCGACCGTCGCCGCCACCATGCTGCGCAGCGACCGCCGGGCAATGTCCGCGAAGCAGCCCTTCACCGAGGAGGAGGACATCGCCACGCCCGACGGGACAGCGACCTTCCTGACCACCAAAGGCCCGATGCGCGATGCCGACGGGCGGCTCGCCGGGGTCTTCGGCATTGCCCACGACATCACCCTGCGCAAGCAGGCGGAAAGCCAAGTGCGCCAGCTCTCCCTGGCGGTAGAGCAGAGCCCGGTGAGCATCGTCATCACCGACCTCGACGCCACCATTCAGTACGTAAACCAGGCTTTCGTGGACAAGACCGGGTACAGCCGGCAGGAGGTCGTGGGCCGCAACGTCGGCATGGTCAAGTCCGGCATGACCCCTGCGGAATGCTATACCGGCCTCTGGGATGCCCTCGCCCTGGGCTCCTCCTGGAAGGGCGAACTGCGCAACCGGCGCAAGAACGGCGAGCAATATGTGGACCTCACCGTCATCGCCCCCATCCGCCAGGCAGACGGTGGCATCACCAACTACGTCGCGGTGCAGGAAGACATCACCGAGAAAAAGCGCCTGACCGAGGAATTGGCTCGCCGCGCCCAGGAGCTGCAGGAATCCAACCGTGCCCTGCGGGAGGAAACCGAGATGCGGCGGCAGACAGAAGCCGAGCTGCGACGCTCCAATAGCGAACTTGAGCAGATCGCCTACATCACCAGCCACGACCTCCAGGAGCCCCTGCGCACCGTCGCCAGCTTCGTGCAGCTCCTGGCCCAGCGCAACCAGGAGCGCCTGGACGAGGAGTCGAACCAGTTCATCAGGTTCGCCGTCGATGGCGTCGCCCGCATGCAGGCCATCATCCAGGACATCCTGGAGTACTCCCGGGTCGGGGGCGCGGCCGACAGGTCGGTCGAGTTCGCCGACACCTCGGCCGCCTTCGCCGCGGCCATGGCCAACCTCCAGGGCGCCATCGCGGCGGCCGGGGCCCAGGTCACCAGCGACCCCCTGCCGCCGGTGGCGGTGGCGCCCCAGCGCCTGACACAGCTCTTCCAGAACCTGGTGGGCAACAGCCTCAAGTTCCGCGGCCCGGAGGCGCCGGTCATCCACGTCTCGGCGGAGCGGGAGGACGGCATGTGGCGCTTCTGCGTCCAGGACAACGGGATCGGCATCGACCCCCGCTACCACGACAAGATATTCGTCATCTTCCAGCGCCTGCACAGCCGCTCGGAATACCAGGGCACTGGCATCGGCCTCGCCCTCTGCAAGAAGATCGTCGAGCGCCACGGCGGCCGCATCTGGGTGGAGTCTGCCCCCGGCGCGGGGGCGAGGTTCTGCTTCACCCTGCCCCGGGCCGTGCCCCAGTAGGCCCCGGCCAGCCGGGACGACGGCCGCCGGAACTGGATTGTCCCCGGGCGGTCTGCCAGACTATTGTCATTGCCCTTGCCGGCCCGGAGACATGCCCGACCGCCCCCTTGCCCTTCCCCGGCCGCACCGCCTGCTCGCCGCCCTCGCGATGACGATGGCCGGGCTGGCCGCGGCCCAGGACATCGGGCTGCGGGCCCCGAAGGACATCGACGCCCTCGTCTCCCCCTACCTGCCCACCGAATCCCTGGCCGACCCGGCCGCCCGGGAGCAGGCCCGCCGGCGCCTGGAGAAGAGCCTGCCGGAACTGCTGGCCACCGAGGGCTACTTCCGCCCCCGCCTGGATTTCTCCGAGCAGGACGGCATCCTGGTGGTGCGCATCGACCCCGGCCCCCGCACCGTCATCGCCGCCGTGGACGTCACCATCGGCGGCAACCTGGAAGACACCGAGCGCCGCGCCCTCATCGCCAGCTGGCCGCTGTCCCCGGGCAAGCCCTTCCGCCAGGCCGACTGGAGCGCCGCCAAGCAGCAGATCCTCACCTGGCTGCTGGGCATCGGCCATGCCGGCGCCAACCTCACCGACAGCCGGGCCGACATCGACCCGGAAACCGGCCAGGCCCGCCTGCAGGCCAGCTACGACGCCGGCCCCCCCTACCGCTTCGGGCCCCTGGTGATCGAGGGCCTCAGCCGCTACCCGGCGGAGCTGGTGGAGCGCTACAACCGCACGGTGCGCCCCGGCGAGCCCTACCGGGAAGGCCAGCTCATCGCCCTCCAGAACGCCCTGCAAGGCACCCCCTACTTCTCCTCGGTCCAGGTGGACATCGAGCGGGGCGGCGAACCGGGCCCGGACGGCACGGTGACCGCCCCGGTGCACCTCCTGGTGCAGGAGCGCAAACCCCACCGGGTGGCCCTAGGGGCGGGCATCAGCTCCAACACCGGCGCCCGGGTGGAAACCAACTACCACACCGCCGACCTCTTCCGGAACGCCTGGGAACTGGACAGCGGCGTGCGGGTGGAGCAAAAGCGGCAGATCGCCTACGCCGACGTCTTCCTGCCCCCGGACGAGCGCAACTACCGCCACGGCTTCGGCACCCTGGTGGAGCAGACCGACATCCAGAACCTCGCCACCGAGCGCTTCGCCATCGGCGTCCAGCGCAGCCAGCAGCGGGGCTCGGTGGAGATGCGCCTGTCCCTCAACTGGCAGGAGGAGAAGAAGCGGCCCGAGGGCGGCATCGCCACCATCGACCGGGCCCTGGTCCCCGACAGCCTGTGGACCTGGCGGCGGGTGGACAGCCTCCTCGACCCTCGCCAGGGCATCGTCCTCCAGGCCCGCATCGGCGGCGCTTCCCGGGCCCTCCTCTCGGACCGGGATTTCCTCCGCCTGCACGGCCGCTACCAGCAGTTCATCCCGGTCGGCCGGCGGGACGTCCTCACCCTGCGGGGGGAAATGGGCCGGACCCTGGCCGAATCCCGCCTCGGCATCCCCCAGGAATACCTGTTCCGGGCCGGCGGCACCAACTCGGTGCGGGGCTATTCCTACCAGAGCCTGGGGGTCAAGGAAGGCTCGGCCATCGTCGGCGGCCGCTACCTGGCCGTGGCCAGCGCCGAATACACCCACTGGCTGGACGAGCGCTGGGGCATCGCCGCCTTCGTCGACGCCGGCGACGCCGCCGACGACATGAAGGGCTTCCGCCCGGCCGTGGGCTACGGCCTCGGCGCCCGCTGGAAGAGCCCGGCCGGCCCCATCGCCGTGGACCTGGCCTACGGCGATCGCACCGGCAGGTTCCAGCTCCACTTCTCCCTCGCCATCCCGTTCTAGCCCGGCCCCGGGATAAGGGTTCGCCCTTACGGGAAGCGGCGCCCTTTCTTGTCCGGCGCGATTGACAGGGGGATATCGAAGGCCTACTTTTGGATCGATATCCGGGCCCGTCCCTACGGCTCGCCGGAAATCCCCCGCACCATGGCTGCAGACCTTCCGATCCCGGGCCGCACGGCGGCCTTCTCCCTATCCACCGGCTTCCTGCTGCGCTGGGGCGGATTCGCCCTCCTGCTCGCGGCCATCGCCGGCACCTCCCTCTACAGCTACGTGCTGTTCCACAGCCTGGTGGAAATCTTCCGCATCGTCGTCATCTTCGCGGTGGCAGCCCTGGCCTGGAATGCCCGCAGCCAGATCGACAGCCCCTTCCTGCTCCTGGCCGGCCTCGCCTATCCCGCCGTCGGCCTCATGGAACTGCTCCACACCCTGGCCTACAAGGGCATGGGGGTCTTCCCCGCCGACGCCAACCTGCCCACCCAGCTGTGGATCGCCCTGCGCGGCTTCGAGAGCGTCGCCATCGTCATCGCCGCCGGCCTGCCGGCCCGCCGGCGCGCCTCGGTTCCCGGGCTGGCCCTGGGCTTCCTGGCGGCGGGCGGCACCTTGACCGGGCTGGTGCTGTCCGGCCGCTTCCCGGACTGCTTCGTCGAGGGCCAGGGCCTCACCCCCTTCAAGATCATGGCGGAATACGCCATCGCCGGACTGTTCGCCACCGCCCTCTTCCTCCTGTGGCGGGACCGGGCCGCCTTCGGTGGCGACATCCTGCCCCTGGTGGCCCTGGCCATGGCCTGCGACATCCTGGCGGAACTGGCCTTCACCCAGTACGCCAGCGTCTACGGGGCGGCCAACCTGGTGGGGCACCTGCTCCTCCTGGCCTCCACCTACTTCCTGTACCGGGCCCTGCTGCTGCGGGGCATCCAGCGACCCCAGCTCCTCCTTTTCCACCAGCTCAACCGGGAGAAGGAACTGCTGGCCAGGAACGAGGCCGAGCTCGCCCGCAAGGTGGCCGAGCGCACCGCCGAGGTCACCAAGAGCAACCGGCGGCTCAAGCTCCTGTCCGCCAGCAACCAGACCCTGCTCCACGCCGCCGACCAGGAAGAGCTGGTGGCCCGCATGTGCCGGGCGGTGACCGAGGTGGGCGGCTTCGCCGGCGCCTGGATCGGCAGCCCCGACCCGGCCGGCGGGGGGCGCCTGTGCCTGCTCGGGGCCAGCCATGCCGAAGTGGCGGCGGCCTTCGGCGAGGCCCGGAGCTGCCTGGCCGCCCCCGGGTCGCCGGTGGCGGAGGCCCTGCGCACCGGCAAGCCGGTGCCCTTCCGGGACTGCCTGCCCCTGCCGCCCCTGCCCGCCGCCAAGGCCGGCATCGCCCTGCCCCTGGACGGCCGGTCCGGCGCCGCCTGCCTGGTGTTGTGGGCGAAGGAGCCGGCGCTGCTGGCGGAGGAGGAAATCCCCACCCTCGAGGAACTGGCCGCCGACCTCAGCTTCGGCCTCACCGGCCTGCGCATCAAGAACGAGCGGGAATCCGGCCTGCGGGCCCTGGCCCGGGTCATGGAGGACACGGTGCAGGCCATCGCCAGCACCGTCGAAATGCGCGACCCCTACACCGCCGGCCACCAGCGGCGGGTGGCCGAGCTGTCGGTGGCCATCGGCCGCGAACTCGGCCTGGCGGAGGACCGGGTCCATGCCATCGGCCTGGCCGCCACCATCCACGACCTCGGCAAGATCACCATCCCGGCGGAAATCCTCACCCGGCCGGGGCGCCTGTCGGATATCGAATACACCCTCATCAAGACCCACCCGGACGTGGGCCACGAGATCATCAAGCACATCGACTTCCCCTGGCCCATCGCCGAGGCCATGTCCCAGCACCACGAGCGCATCGACGGCTCCGGCTATCCCCACGGCCTCAAGGGCGAGGCCATCGCCCTGGAGGCCCGCATCATCGGCGTCGCCGACGTCATCGAGGCCATGTCATCCCACCGCCCCTACCGGCCGGGCCTGGGCGTCGACGCGGCCCTGGAGGAGATCGCCAAGGGCCGCGGCACCCGCTTCGACGCCGAGGTGGTGGACGCCTGCCTGCGGCTCTTCCGGGAGCGGGACTTCCGGTTCTCCAAGTCCTGGGGCGACAGAAGCTAGCCGGAACTCTAGGACGCCCCCACTGTAACAAGCTTATGGAAGCCCCCCCGGGCGAGGCATCGCCCCCTTCCCCTCGCCGCCGCCCCCTGCGCCTCGTCCTGACCGGGCTCCTGGTCCTGCTGCTGGCCGCCCTCCTGGCTGCCGGCGGCGGCGCCTACTGGCTGGTGCGCAGCGAAAGTGGCTTCGCCGCCTTCTGCTCCCTGGCCCACACCCTGAGCGGCGGCCGCCTCACCCTCATCCCGGCCGGGGGCACCCTGGCCGGCCCCCTGCGCCTGCGGGAAGCCCGCTGGCAGGACGCCGGCGGCGCCGTGCGCCTGAAGGACGTCGGGGTGGTGTGGTCGCCCGCGGCCCTTGGCCAGCGCCGCCTGGACATCTCCCAACTCACCATCGCCGCGGTGTACATCCAGCCGGGGCCGCCGAAGGAGCCCGCCGCCCTGCCGGCCAGCCTGCGCCTGCCCCTGGCCCTGCGGATCGGAGAATTCCGCATCGGCCGGCTGCTGCGGGGGGAGACGGCGCTGGCCGAGGACATTGCCGGCAGCCTCGAGAGCGACGGCCTCCGCCACCGGCTTGCCGGCTTCCGGGCCCGGGCGAGCCTGGTGAACCTGGCGGGGGAGGCCGAACTGGCAGGGGACGCCCCCTTCGATCTCAGCGCCCGGATGCACGCCGACAGCCAGTTCGAGGGCCACGGTTTCGCCCTCGACCTCGATGCCAAGGGCCCGCTGGAAGCCATCGACCTCAGCGGCCGGGCGAGCGGCGCCCTGCACGGCACCCTGGCGGCCCGGGCCACCCCCTTCCGGCCCCAGCCCTTCGAGCGCCTGCAGGTGCACCTCAAGGGCATCGATCCCGCGCTCTGGCGCCAGGGCGCCCCCAGCGCCAGCCTCGACCTGGACGCCGACCTCCTGCCCCGGCAGGAAGGCGGCGCCTGGACCGTGGCCGGCCCCTTCACCGTGGTGAACCGCAGCCCCGGCCGCCTCGACGCCAAGCGCCTGCCCGTCACCCGGCTGAGCGGCCGGGTGAGCTGGCGGGGCGACACCGCCACCTTCACCGACCTCGCCGCCGCTCTCACCGGCGGCGGCAGCCTCACCGGCCAGGGCCGCCTGGCCGGTCGCCAAGCCGCCTTCGACCTGACCGCCAGCCGCCTCGACGCCAGCCAGCTCCATCCCCGCTTGCGGCCGACCCGGCTGGCAGGCCCCCTCACCCTGCGGGCCGGGCCGGAAGAGCAATCCCTGGCGGCGCGCCTCGCCAACCGGGCCGAACCCCGCTTCGACCTGACCGCCGAGGCCCGGCGCCGGGGCGACCGGGTCGAGGTGGAAAGCCTCCAGCTCAGCGCCGGCCAGGCCCTGCTCCGGGCCCATGGCCAGGTCACCCTCAACCCGGCCTACTCCTTTGCCGCCAAGGGCGAACTGGCGCGCTTCGACCCCAGCCGCTTCGCCCGGGTGCCGCCCGCCCGCCTCAATGCCGTCTTCGAGGCCAGCGGCAGCCTGCAGCCCAAGCCGGCGGTGAAGGTGAGCTTCGACCTCCGGGACAGCCGCTTCCGGGACCAGCCCCTCACCGGCCAGGGGGAGGTGGACCTGGCCTGGCCGGAGGTGCGCAAGGCCGAATTCCGCCTCGCCGCCGGGCCCAACCGGCTGGAGGCCCACGGCGCCTTCGGCCGGCCTGGGGACCGGCTGGATGTCGCCATCGACGCCCCCGCCCTCGACCCCTACGGCATCGAGGGCGGCGTCAGCGGCCGGCTGCAGGTGTCCGGCACCCCCGCCGCCCTGGCCGGCAGCGGCCGGCTCCAGGCCGCCCGCCTGGGGCTGCCCGGCGTTGGCCGGGTCCACGGCCTCGAACTCCAGGGCGAACTCGGGGCCCGGGCCCAGGATCCCCTGCGCCTCGACCTGCGGGCCACCGCCGTCGACCTGCCCGAGCGCCCCGGCAGCGCCAGGGAAGTCTCCATCCAGGTCGAGGGCAGCCGGGCCCGCCACGACCTGCGGGCCGGCGCCGCCCTGGCCGGGGAGCGCCACATCCGGCTCGCTGCCGCCGGCGGCCTGATCGAAGGGGGCGGGATGCCCGGCTGGAGCGGGGAATTGAAGGAGCTGGTGTTCACGGCGCCGGACCCGGCCCAGAGCCTGCGCCTCCTGCAGCCGGCACCCCTGCGCCTGGCGGCCGACCAGTGGGCCCTGGGGCCGGCGGAGGTGGCCGGCTCGGAGTGGCGCGGCCGCCTGCGGGCCGGCGCCGCCCAGGGCCGCCTCCAGGCCGAGGCCCGGGGCCAGGGCCCGCGCCTGGGAAGCATCGACGCCAGCCTCGACGCCCGCCTGCAGGGGGCCTGGAGCCTGGCCCAGGACGCTCCCTGGCAGGGCCGCCTCAGCCTCGCCGCCGCCGACCTGGCCTGGGTGGGGCCGCTGCTGGGAGACGACTGGCGCACCGCCGGTCAGATCCAGGGGGAACTGCGCCTAGCCGGCACCCCGGCCCGTCCGGAGGTCACCGGCCAGGTCCGGGGCGAGCGCCTGGGGCTGCGCATCCCGACCCAGGGCCTCCAGCTGGAGAACGGCATCCTGCGGGCCGAGCTCACCGGCGACCGGCTGCAGCTGGCGACCCTGGCCTTCGACAGCCGCCTGCGCCCGCTGCCGCCGGCCATCCCCCGCGCCGCCCCCGACCTGGCCCGCCTGACCGCCGCCCCCGGCCGGCTGGAAATGCAGGGGGAAATCGAGCTGGGCGGCCCCGGCCGGGCTCCCGGCCCCGACCGGGGCGCCGTGGATGTGCGGCTGGAGCGGGTCGGCGTCCTCCAGCAGGCCGACCAGTGGGTAGCCGTCTCCGGGGGCGGCAAGCTGCGCTGGCAGGGCACGGAACTGGGGGCGGAGGCCAAGCTGCGGGTGGATGCCGGCTACTGGGAACTCGCCCGGCTGGGCATGCCCAAGCTCTCCGACGACGTGGTGGTGCACACGGCGAAGGCCGGCAGCGACAAGGGCCGCCCCCCCGCCACCCGCCCCAAGCTCGACCTGGACATCGAGACCGACCTCGGTCCCCATTTCTATTTTTCCGGCAGCGGCCTGGAAAGCCGCTTGGCCGGCAGCATCCGCCTGCGGGCCTCGGGCCAGGACGTGCCCCGGGCCACCGGCACCATCCGGACGGTGGAGGGCAAGTTCGACGCCTACGGCCAGAAGCTGGCGGTCGAGCGGGGCATCATCAATTTCCAGGGCTTCCTGGATAACCCCAGCCTCAACGTCCGGGCGGTGCGCAAAGGCCTGCCGGTGGAGCCGGGGGTGGAAGTGACCGGGCCGGTGAAGCGGCCGGTGGTGCGCCTGGTGTCGGACCCGGAGCTGCCGGAGGCGGAGAAGCTGTCCTGGCTGGTCCTCGGCCACGGCTCCGAGCAGCTGGGGGGCAACGACGCCTCCACCCTGCTCAACGCCGCCACCACCCTCCTCGGCCGGGATTCCTCCTCCGGCGGCGTCATGCAGCAGCTGCAGCGGCGCCTCGGCTTCGAGGACATCGGCCTGCGCCAGGGCCAGATCGGCGACCCCGGGGGCCGCCAGGCCACCAGCCGCATCGTCGGCAGCGGCTTCTCCGGCGCCACCCCGGCCACCACCGGCAGCCAGATCGTCACCGTCAGCCGGCGGCTGTCGTCCAACGTGCTGCTGTCCTACGAGCAGGCCCTGGGGCGCGCCGAGAACATCGTCAAGCTGACCGTGAACCTGAGCCGGCGGCTGTCGGTGGTGGGGCGCACCGGCAGCGACAACGCGGTGGACCTCTTCTACACCTTCAGCTTCGGCAAATAGGGCGGCCCCGGGGGGCCGGGATTGTCCTACAAGGCAAGGGACTCCATCCATACGTAGCGGAACGTATGCCGCGGCCCTGGAACGGTACTTAACATCGTCCGGTGGTTTGGCTTTTTCCCCTTTGCTGCCCCCAAGGATTTCCCATGAACCGATTCCGACAGCTTTCCCTGGCCTCGAAACTGGCGATCCTCGCCGCCGCCATCGTCCTGGTCGTCACGGCCGTCCTGGCGACGGTGGTCAACGGCGAGCTGACCCGTTTCGCCCTGACCAACGCCCAGGACGATCTCAAGGCCCAGACCGAATCGCTGCGGGCCCTCCTCGACCTCGCCTACGACGGCGAGCGGGACCGGGCCGACCGCCTCCTGGGGCAGGCCGTCCGGCACTACGGCGGGCGCCTGGAACGCCGCGACGAGATGGTGACGGTGGGCGAAAGCTCCGTCCCCGTCCTCAAGCTCAATGGCGAGACCCTCAACGGCAGCCAGAGCCGGCCCGAGCAGTTCCTGGCCCAGACCAATACGGACAATGTCCTGATGGTCCGCAAGGACGACGATTTCTACTACATCGCCGGCATCAACCAGGGCAAGGCGGCCACCGCCATGTTCGGCAAGAAGCTGCTGCCCATGGTGCGGGTGGACGTGCGCCAGAAGCTGCTGGCCGGCGAGTCGGCCATCGACCTCGCCCTGCGCAACGGCACCTACATCATGGTGGGCTACGCCCCCCTCAAGGACGCCCAGGGCCAGGTGATCGCCGGCGTCGCCGTCCGCCTCGACCTGGAGAAGGCCGGCCTCGGGGCCCTGCGGGAGCAGCTGCGGCGCATCAAGATCGCCAAGACCGGTTACCTCTACGCCATCGCCCAGGAACCCAAGTCCGAGGCAGTGCGCTTCGCCCTCCACCCCAAGTTCGAAGGCAAGCTCGACACCGATATCCCGGATTACGCCCGGGCGGTCATCCGGGAGCAGATGAAGCAGAAGGAGGGAGCCATGACCTACGACTGGCCCACCGCCAACGGCGGGACGGAGCAAAAAACCATGGTCTATATCTACTCCACCAAGTGGGACTGGGTGATCGGCGCCACCGGCCCGGTGTCCGAGTTCGTCGCGGACGCCCTGCGGGTGCGCAACCTGCTGATGATCGCCTCGGTGCTGTCCGGGCTGCTCATCATCGCCGTCCTCTACTTCGCCCTGCGGCGCAGCCTCGCCCCCCTGGACCGCGTCATCGACGGCCTGCGGCAGGTGGAGAAGGGCCATGTCGGCTACCGCTTCCCGGAAGGCCCCGGGGACAGCCGGGACGAGATCGACATGCTGTCCCGGGAGCTGAACGGCACCCTGGCCACCCTCGGCGGGCTCATCCGGGAAATCGCCGACGCCACCCACCAGATCGACCGCAGCGCCCACCACCAGGAGGCCTCCTCCGGCCAGGTGGCAACCGCCTCCGAGCAGCAGAGCCAGGCGGCGAGCAGCATGGCCAGCGCCGTGGAGGAGCTGTCGGTGAGCATCAACCAGGTGGCCGACCACGCCCGGGAAGCCTCCCAGGCCGCCGCCGAAGCCCAGGAAAGCTCGACCCACGGCCGGCAGGTGGTGGACGCGGCCATGGCCGAGCTGCGGCAGCTGGCCCGGGAACTCAACGACAGCGCCGAACAGGTGGTGGAGCTGGGCGCCAAGTCGGCCATGATCTCGCGCATCGTCGATGTCATCCGCGACATCGCCGAGCAGACCAACCTCCTGGCCCTGAACGCCGCCATCGAGGCCGCCCGGGCCGGGGAACAGGGCCGGGGCTTCGCCGTGGTGGCCGACGAGGTCAGGAAGCTGGCCGAGCGCACCGGCCAGTCCACCCAGGAAATCGCCGCCATGATCGCCGCCATCGGCAGCGACACCCAGGCTGCCGCCGAGCACATGCAGGCGGTGCGTGGCCGCATGGACGACGGCATGGAGCGGATCGGCGGCATCAGCGAGGTGCTGGTGCACATCGACGGCCGCAACGGCCGCTCCAGCGAAGTGATCCGGGATATCGCCGCCGCCACCCAGGAGCAATCCACCGCCAGCAGCGACATCGCCCGCCAGGTGGAGCAGATTTCCCAGATGGCGGAAAGCAATGCCAGCGCCTCCGGCGACAACCGGGAGCAGGCCGCCGGCATGAAGACCCTGGCCGCCGGGTTGCGGGAGTCGGTGGCCCAGTTCCGCACCTGAAGCCGGCCGCGGGCGGCGGGGATTCACCTACCCGACATTGCGGCCCCGGCCTGATTCATCGCCGGGCTGGGGCCTGGGATACTCCATCCCATCCGCCGCGGCCGGCGCGCCCTGCCGGCCGCGGCCCCCCCACCGCCACCGGAATCCCCAATGGAAACATCCCTCAAGCTGCATGCGCTCATCCGCTCCGCCAGGCGCCATGGCGTCCTGGGGAGCCTCGCCCTCGTTCCCAAGAACATCGTCCACGAAATCCTCTGGTTCCTGGACCGGGGCTTCGACCGGGAGCACGGCACGGACACCAGCACCCTGATCCATCTCCAGCGGCTCACCATCGACAGCGGCAACGCGGTCCACGGCAATGCCTACGAGCCGTCTTCCACCCGCCTGGTCCGCGCCGCCCTGGGGCAGCTGAAGCTGGACCACGGCAATTTCGCCTTCGTGGACCTGGGCTCGGGCAAGGGTCGCACCCTGCTGCTGGCTGCGGAATATCCCTTCAGGAAGATCGTCGGCGTCGAGTTCTCCCGGGAGCTCCACGAGGTGGCGGTGCGCAACATCGGCATCTTCAGGAGCCCGCGCCAGCGCTGCCGGGACATCTCGTCCGTGCTCATGGACGCGACGGCCTACTCCCTGCCCGTCGACGACCTGGTGATCTACCTGTTCAACCCCTTCAAGCGGGACGTCCTGCTGCCGATCGTGGACAACATCCGCCGCTCCCTGGCCGACAGGCCCCGCCGGCTGGCCATCCTCTACTACCATCCGACCGACGGGGACCTCCTGGAACGCCAGGACTTCCTGCCCTTCCGCCGCGAAATCCCCCTGCCCTACGACTGGACCCGCCGGGAGCAGAAGAAGCTGCGCGTCTATTCCAACTGGGCCCTGTCCCCCGGCGGCAGGACGGCACGCTAGTCTCTGCCCAGATGGGCCTCGGCCTCGGCCCGGTTTTCGTAGATGTGGGGCGAGACGGCGCGCCGGGTCAGGGCCTCCCCCAGCTTCATGCGCAGGAAGGTGCTGGTGGTGTAGCGGGTGACATCGCCGTAGTAGCGGTCCATGAGGCTCTTCACCATGCCGGTGTAGTGGTCCACCAGCTCCGGCATGATGGAGAAGCGGTCGTAATTGACGATGGCGTTCACCCGGTGGCCGATGGGCGCCAGGCGCCGCTTCACCGCCTGCTCGATGCGCCCGATGTCGTCGTCGCTGCGCACCGACAGGCCCTCGAAATTGACGAAGAAGAGGTTCTGCACCGGGTCGTAGGAGAGCCGCTCCTCCAGGGGCATTTCCAGCATTTCCGGGCGGATGCCCATGGGCTGGTCCTGGAAGATGCGGGCGTCCATCAGGCGGGGCTCGGACTTCATCACCGGCACGAAATCCATCTTGTCCAGGATGTCCCGCTGCAGGTCCACGCCGGGGGCGATCTCGGCCAGCTCCAGCCCCTCGGGCCCCAGGCGGAAGACGCAGCGCTCGGTGATGTAGACCACGTCCTTGCCCCACTTGGCGGCCTGGGGGCCGCTGAAGGTGCGGTGCTCCACCGCCTCGACGAATTTCCTGGCCTGGCCGTCCTGGCGGATGTGGAGCCGGCCCTTGTCGAGGCCGATTTCCAGGTCGCCGGCAGTGAAGGTGCCGACGAACACCACCTTCTTGGCATTCTGGGATATGTTGATGAAGCCCCCGGCCCCGGCCAGGCGCGGGCCGAACTTGGAGACGTTGAGGTTGCCCTCCCGGTCGGCCTGGGCCAGCCCCAGGAAGGCGATGTCGAGGCCGCCGCCGTCGTAGAAATCGAACTGGCTGGGCTGGTCGATGATGGCCTGGGTGTTGATGGCGGCGCCGAAATTGAGGCCGCCGGCGGGGATGCCGCCGACTACCCCGGGCTCGGCGGTGAGGGTGAGGAGATCGATGATGCCCTCCTCGGCGGCGACGTTGGCCACTCCCTCGGGCATGCCGATCCCCAGGTTCACCACGGCGTTGGCCTTGAGTTCCAGGGCGGCCCGGCGGGCGATGATCTTCCTCTCGCTCATGGCCATGCCGGGGATGGCGGACATGGGCACCCGCAGCTCGCCGGAGAAGGCCGGGCTGTACTGCTCGATGAAGGTCTGCATGTGGTACTCGGGCTTTTCCGCCACCACCACGCAGTCCACCAGGATGCCCGGAATCTTGACCTGACGGGCGTTCAGGGTGCCGCGCTCGGCGATGCGCTCGACCTGGGCGATGACGATGCCGCCGGAATTGCGGGCGGCCATGGCGATGGCCTGGGCTTCCAGGGTCAGCGCCTCCTTCTCCATGGTGACGTTGCCGTCCGGGTCGGCGGTGGTGCCCCGGATGATGCCGACGTGGATGGGGAAGGCCTTGTAGAACAGGTATTCCTCGCCGTCGATCTCCATCAGCCGGACGATGTCGGCGGTGGTGCAAGCATTGAGCTTGCCGCCCCCGAAGCGGGGGTCCACGAAGGTACCGAGGCCGACCCGGGTGAGGGTTCCGGGCTTGCCGGCGGCGATGTCCCGGAAGAGGTGGGTGATGACCCCCTGGGGCAGGTTGTAGGCCTCGATGCGGTTGGAGACGGCCAGCTGCTGGAGCTTGGGGACCAGGCCCCAGTGGCCGCCGATGACCCGCGCCACCAGGCCGTCGTGGCCCAGGTGGTTAAGGCCCCGCTCCTTCCCGTCCCCCTGGCCGGCGGCGTAGACCAGGGTCAGGTTGCGGGGGCTGCCGAGGCCATGGACATCGGCCGCCTCCCCTTCCAGGAAGCGCTGCTCCAGGGCGACGGCGATGTTCTCGGGGAAGCCGATGCCGACGAAGCCGCCGGTGGCGACGGTGTCGCCGTCGCGGATGAGGCGCACGGCCTGCCGGGCGGAAACCACCTTGCCGGTGTCGGCGGCATGCAGGCTGGCTACGATGGGGTGCTGGGGCTGCGCCATGTTCGGCCTCCTTAGGAATAGGGATTTATTGCATCCATATTCCGAGAGGGTGCCGCCCCAGTCTATTGTGATTTACCCTCAGTTCTCCGTCGCCAGGTGGGCTTCCTGCATGGCCCGCCGCAGGGTGGCCAGGGCCGCCGGGTAGTTGAAGCTGCGGACTTCCTCTTCCAGCTTCAGGGCCATGGGCCCGAAGGCGGCCCGCAGCAGGGGGCCGGCGTCGGACAGGACCTCGGCGGCCTCGAAATCGTCGCACATGAGCAGGGCTTCGAGGCGGCCGGCGACTTCCGCCACCTCCTCCGGGTCCGCCGCCAGGACGGCCGCCTCGGAACGGTCCGGGAAGGCGGCGGCCACCGCCGCCGCCAGGCGCTCGCCCTCGCTCATCAGCCGCTCCACCAGGGATTCGCCGGCGCTGCCCGACCGCAGGGCCGCCTCCAGTTCCGCCGCCGCGGACTGCAGGCCGGTGGCTCCCAGGTTTCCGGCGGCCCCCTTCATGGAGTGGGCCAGGCGCCGGGCCTCGTCCCTGTCGCCGGCGGCCAGGGCCCGGCGCAGGGCGTCCAGGCTGGCTTCGCGGCCGGCCAGGAATTTGCGCAGCAGGCGCCGGTAGCTCTCGGTCCGGCCCCGCAGGGTCTTCATGCCGCGCCCGATGTCCAGCACCCCGGCGATGCCGGCCGCCGGTGCCGGTGCGGTCTCGGCCACCGGCTCCGGCAGGGCCGGCAGGCCCTGGCGCGGCGGCAGCCAGGCTAGCAGGGCGGAGAAGAGGTGGTCGGGGTCCACGGGCTTGGCGATGTGGTCGCTCATGCCGGCTTCCAGGCAGAGCTTGCGGTCCTCGGCGAAGGCATTGGCGGTCATGGCCAGGATGGGGGTCGATTCCCGGCCGGGCAGGCGGCGGATGGCCCGGGTGGCGGCCAGGCCGTCCATCTCCGGCATCTGCATGTCCATGAGAATGAGGTCGTAGGCGGTGCGCTCGGCCATGTCCACGGCCTCCCGGCCGTTCTCGGCCAGATCCACCGAGAGGCCGGCTTCCCGCAGCAGGGCCAGGGCCACCTCCTGGTTCACCGGGTCGTCCTCGGCCAGGAGCAGGCGGGCATCGCCGTAGTTCTCGGCCAGCAGGCGCTCGGCCTGGGAAGCGTAGTCGTGGGCGGCCCGCCGCCGGGCCAGCCGCATGCCGCGGCCGAGCCGGGCCGTCAGCCAGAAGGTGCTGCCCTCCCCCTGCCGGCTTTCCACCCCGACCGTGCCGTCCATGAGCCGGGCCAGGCGGTTGACGATCACCAGGCCGAGGCCGGTGCCGCCGAACTTGCGGGTGGTGGAGGCATCGGCCTGCTCGAAGGCGCTGAACAGGCGGTCGAGCTTGTCGGCGGCGATGCCGATGCCGGTGTCCCGGACCTCGAGGCGAATCAGGAGGTCCTCGGCGCTCTCCTCCACCAACAGGGCCCGCACGATGACGGAGCCGTTCTCGGTGAACTTGACGGCATTGCTGACATAGTTGAGCAGCGCCTGGGCCAGCCGGGTGGGGTCCCCCACCAGGACCCGGTCGCCCGCCAGGTCGGGGGCCACCTCGGTGACGAGTTTGATGCCCTTGGCCTGGGCCTTGTCGGCCACCAGGGCGCTGACGCTGCCCAGGACATCCTGGAGGTCGAAATCCACCTGCTCCAGGGCGAGCTTGCCGGCCTCGATCTTGGAGAGGTCGAGGATGTCGTTGATGACCTGGAGGAGATGGGTGGCGGCGTCGGAGATGCGGTCCAGCTTCTCCCCCTGGGCCGGGTCGGTGGCGGTGCGCCGCAGCAGGTGGGCGAGGCCGACGATGGCGTTCATGGGGGTGCGGATCTCGTGGCTCATGTTGGCCAGGAAGGTGCTCTTGGCGCGGTTGGCGGACTCCGCTTCGTGGGCCCGGATCTGAAGCTCGGCATTGAGGATCTCGATCTGGCGGGTGCGCTCGTCCACCAGCTCCTCCAGGTGGTGCTGGTAGTGCTCCAGCTCGGTGCTGGCCTGCCGGCGCTCGGTGACGTCGGCGATGATGCCCAGCAGGCCGACGGAGCGGCCGCTGGCATCGAGCAGGCGGCGGCCGGTGAGGTGGCCCCAGAAGATGCTGCCGTCGAACCGCCGGTAACGGCGCTCCAGGTCCACAGAGTCGATCTGGCTGGCCATCAGGCGCTCCATGTTGGCGCGCCCTACGTCCCGCTCCTCGGGCTCGATCAGGTCCACATATTCCTTGCCGGCCAGGGTGTCGAGGCCGGCGCCGAACATGTCCGCCATGCGCCGGTTGGCCAGGGTCAGCCGGCCACTCATATCCACCAGGAAGATGGCCACGCTGGAAGCATCGAAGATGGTGCGCAAGAGGCGCTCCCGCTCGCTCAGGGCGGCGGCGGCGGCGTACTGCTCGGTGACGTTCTGCTTGACCCCGAGGAAGTGGGAAATCCGGCCGTCATCGCTCACCACCGGGGAGATCTGGGCCGATTCCCAGTAGAGCTCGCCATCCTTGCGGCGGTTGTGGAAGACCCCCGTCCAGTGCTTGCCCGAGGTGATGGTGTGCCACAGGGTCTCGTACTCCTGGGGCTTGGTTTCGCCGGACTTGAGGACCCGGGGAGTCTGCCCCATGACTTCCGAGAGATCGTAGCCCGAGTTCCGGGAAAAGGCCGGGTTGGCGTATTCGATGTGCCCGCCGGCATCGGTGATGACCACGGACACCGGGCTCTGGTCCACCGCCATCTGGAGCTTGCGCATGTCGGCGGCCGACTCCCGCAGGCGGCCGTTGGCGGCGGCCAGGCGGCGATAGAGGAAGGCGATGGCGGCCAGCGCCAGGAGGGCCAGCCCGGCAGCGGCGGCGAAGCGGGCGGTCCAGGTGGCCAGGACCCCCTGCTTGGAGAGGCCGACGATGATGTACCAGGGATACTTGTCGAGGCGCTGGAAGCTGTAGATGCGCTCCTCGCCGTCGGCCACGGAGGCCATGGTCATGGAGCCCCGGCGCTCGCCGGCGTTGAGGCGGGCCTGGAAGGGATGGTCGGGAAGCGGCTGGTTGATCCCCTCCGGCTGAGGCGGGACGCGGGCCACCAGGCGGCTGTCGTCGCTGCGGCGGATGCAGACGGCGTCCTCGGCGCCGAGGCCGACGGCCAGCAGGGAGCGCTCCAGCCCCAGGTAGTCCATGGGAATGGTGACGATGCCGAGGAATTCCCCGTCCCGGGTGCGCAGGGCGCGGGCCAGGACGATGGTCGGCCGGCCGGTGACCCGGGAAGTGATGACGTCGGAAATGTGGAGCCCCTGCCCCGGCTGGCCCTTCAGGGACTTGAAGTAGTCCCGGTCGGCCACAGAGACGGGCGCCGCGATGTCGTCGGTGGAGTAGACCAGCAGGCCGTCCCGGTCGAAGACCATGATGCGGGAGAATTCCGGGGAGTAGGCCAGGAAGCTGCCGAAGTGGTTTTTCTCGCGCTGCCAGAATCCCTCGAAATCGCTGTCCGATTCCAGGTACAGCATGGCCCGGGTGGCGAGGTCGCTGAGCAGTTCGTCCCCTACCCGCAGGGGATCGCGCAGGTTGGCCGCCAGCAGCCGGGCGATACCGGCGGACGCGGTTTCGGCCTTCTCGATGGTGTCCCGGTAGCTGGCCCAGGACAGGTACACCAGGACCATGACGGCCAGGGCCAGGGCCGCCACCAGCCCCAGGTGATTGGCCCGAACGATACGCTGCCTGCCTTCCCCGATCTCTCCCACGCCCACTCCGCCGTTCCTGTCTGTGCCGGGGCCCCCCAGCCGTTGCTTCGAGACGCCTATTATCACCCTGATTGACCCATATCAACCTGGGATTTGTAGGCATCCGGAGGTCGCTTCCCTCTTGCGTTTGGCGACAAATGTCATGGAAATGACGGCTGCTTGGGCCATACTTGGGCCCCTGGTGAAAACCCCGCCCGAATCCGCCATGCCCTTTCCCCGCCGCCGCTTCCTCGCCGCATCCGCCGCCCTCGCCCTGCCCCTCGTCGGCCGCGCCGCCCCCGAACTGCTGCCGGCCGGCCGCACCCGCCGGGTGGTCATCGTCGGTGGCGGCTGGGGCGGGCTTGCCGCCGCCCGGCGCCTGCGGGAGCTGGCCCCCGAACTGGAGGTCGTGCTGCTGGAGAAGAATGCCGCCTTCTGGTCCGCGCCCCTGTCCAACAAGTGGCTGACGGGACTCTCCGACGACCGCCTGCTGGTCCACGACTACGCTGGCGCCGCCCGGGCCCACGGCTACACCTTCGTCCGGGCCGAAGTCACGGCCATCGACCGGGACCGGCGCCGGGTGGTGACCGAGGCCGGCACGGTGCCCTACGACTGGCTGATCCTGGCGGTGGGCATCCGCTACGACTACGGCGCCTGGTTCGGCGACGACCGCCGGGCGGCGGCGGAGACCCGGGAGCGCTACCCCTGCGCCTATATCCCCGGGGCCGAGACCCGGGCCCTGAAGGCCAAGCTCGACGGCTTCCAGGGCGGCGACCTGGTCATGACCCTGCCGCCCATGCCCTACCGCTGCCCCCCGTCCCCCTACGAGCGGGCGGTGATGATCGGCTGGCTGCTGAAGTCCCGGAAGATCAAGGGGAGGCTCGTGGTCCTCGATCCCAATCCCATCGTCCAGGGCTTCAGCCGGGTGTTCCGGGACCACTACCCGGACCACATCCTCTATGTACCCGATGCCCGGGTGCGGTCGGTGGATCCCTTCAAAAAGACCGTGTCCACCGACGTCGAGGACTACGCCTTCGACGACGCCATCCTCATGCCGCCCCAGCAGGCCGGCGACCTGGTCTGGCAGGCCGGGCTCATCGGCCGCGACGGCGACGGACGCCCCACCGGCTGGGCCGCCCAGGACCCGGTGCATCTCCAGGCCGCCGGCGACGAGCGCATCTTCCTGGTGGGCGACATCCTGGGCCGCGCCTCCCTGCTCTTCGGCCACTACCCCAAGACCGGCCAGATGGCCGCCCGCCTGGGCCGCATCGCCGCCGCAGAGATCGCCGCCCGCGCCCGCGGCGTGGAAGCGGAAAAGCTGCTGCCCGATAGCCGCTGCTACGTCTTCTCCAGCGTCGAGCCCATGGAGATGATGCGCATCGACACCCGCTACCGGCTGCGGGGCGACGGCATCATCATGCAGACCGTGAAGCACGACTTCGACCCCAATCCCCGGGGCGAGGACGAGGCCTGGGCCCGGCAGATGTTCGGGGAAATGCTGGCTGCCGGCTGAGGGCCCAGAACTTGCCCTCTCCAGCCGTCTCTAATGCTCGGGGCAAGCAGCCTCCCCGGCTCGCCAGGCCCATACCCGGGTCGCTGCCTGGCAAGCGTACCGACCCCTAGACTAGGAAAAGCGATGTCCCTTCAGGCCACAAAACCAACAATGATGGAATCCCCCACCTCCGGCGCCGACGAGAGGCGCCAGGCGGCCGAGCTCGGCGTCGGCTTCGACGGGCGCTACTACCGCTATCGGGATTATCGCTACGACCATCTGGCGGACGCCCTCAACTACGCCCGGCTGGAACGGGCCAGATCGGGCGGGCAGCCGGTGGGCGGGCAACCGCCCGAGTGGCTGGAGCCGGTGCAGCCCACCGACGAGGAGCGCCAGCTCATGGCCCAGTACGCCATCACCTTCGACGGCCGGTTCTTCCTCTACGGCGGCTACCGCTACGACCGCTGCAGCGACGCCGCCAATTACGCCAGGCTGAAGAAGGCCCCGGTCAGGTCTTGACGGCCGGGGCGCTGCCCTCGCCCGCCAGAACGGCCAGCCCGTTCAGCACCCCCTCCAGTTCGCCGAGGACCGCCGCCAGGCGCTCCTCCACCGCCGGCCGGTCGCCGGTGGCGGCCTTTTCCAGCTGTTCGGCCAGGTCGCCCAACTGGCAGGCCCCCAGGGTCCGGGCCGAGCTCTTGAGGCTGTGGGCGAGGCGCCCGGCCGTGGCCCAGTCGTCGGCCCGGCGGGCTTCCCGGAAGGCGTCCGCGAAGCCGCTGGCCCGGCTGTCCCGGAAGCGCACCAGGACCCGCTGGTACGACGCCAGCCGCCCGCCCAGGTAGCGGAGACCGACGGCGGCGTCGATGCCCGGCAGTTCGGGCAGGGCGCCGGCGGTTTCGGCCGGCGCCGCCGGCAACGGCGCCGCCGCTCGGGCCGGCACCCAGCGCACCAGGGTGGCGAGGAGTTCGGCCATGTCCACGGGCTTGCTCAGGAAACCGTTCATCCCCGCCGCCAGGCAGCGCTCCCGGTCGCCGGAGAGGGCATTGGCGGTGAGGGCGATGACGGGCAGGTCCTGGCAGCCGGCCAGGGCCCGCAGCCGGCGGGTGGCCTCGAAGCCGTCCATGACCGGCATCTGGCAGTCCATCAGGACGCAGTCGGGCCGGGCGGCGGCGATGGCCGCCAGGGCCTCCTCGCCGTTGGCGGCCAGGCGCACCCGCAGGCCCACCCGTTCCAGGAGGTCGCACATGACTTCCTGGTTGAGCTCGGTGTCCTCCACCAGGAGGATGTCGGCGCCCTGCAGGCGGGCCACCGTCTCCGGACTGGCGGCCTCGAGGCCGCGCACCGGGTCCGGGGCCGGGGGGGCGTCGGTAAGCTCGAAGCGGACGGTGAAATGGAAGGTGCTGCCGCGGCCAAGGGCGCTCTCGACCCAGATGCGCCCGCCCATCATCTCCGCCAGGCGCTTGCAGATCACCAGCCCGAGGCCCGAGCCGCCATAGCGGCGGGTGGTGGACGAGTCGGCCTGGGTGAAGGGCCGGAACAGGCGGGCCAGCTCTTCCTCGGAAATGCCGATGCCCTCGTCCCGCACCCAGAAGTGCAGCTCGACCCGGCCCTCCTCCCGGCCGGCCTCGGCGACGCCGACGCCGACCTCGCCCCGGTCCGAGAACTTGATGGCGTTGCCCACCAGGTTGACCAGGATCTGGCTGAGGCGCAGCCGGTCGCCCAGCAGGGTCATCCCGGGCATGCCGTCGGCCGGGATGGCCAGACGCACGCCCTTGGCCTGGGCCCGCTCGGCGAGCATGGAGCGCAGGCCGTCGAAGACTCCCGCCAGGCTGAAGGGCTCGGCGGCGATGCTGAGCTTGCCGGCCTCGATCTTGGAGAAGTCCAGGATGTCGTCGATGATGTGGAGCAGGGACTCGGAAGCCAGCTTGATGCGGGACAGGTAGTGGTGCTGGCGGGCGTCGGGGCTGGTGACCAGGCACAGCTCGGTTATGCCCATGATGGCGTTCATGGGGGTGCGGATCTCGTGGCTCATGTTGGCCAGGAAGGCGCTCTTGGCCCGGTTGGCGGCCTCCGCTGCCTCCTTGGCGGTGACCAGTTCGCCGGTGCGCTGGGCCACCAGTTCCTCCAGGTGCTGGCGATGGCGGTCCAGGTCGGCCTGCTTGGCCTGGAGATGGGAGGTCAGGCGATTGAAGCTGGCAAGCAGGCTGCGGATTTCCGCGTCCCCCTCCTCCGAGACATGCCGGATGGGCTCCCGGCCGCTCGACATGGCGTCGAGCTGGTCCGAGGCCCGCTTCAGGGGCACCAGCATGCGGCGGGAGAGCCAGGCGATGACCAGCAGGGCGAGGATGGTCGCCGCCGCGGCGCTGCCCAGGAGGGTGTTCCGGAGGAAGACGGCAGGCTGGAAGGCGATGGCGGTGGGCAGGGCCTGGAGGACCACCCAGTCGGTATCCGGAACCCGCTTGGCGGAATAGAGTTTCTCGATGCCCCGGGAACTGACGGCCACCATGGAGCCCTCGAAGCCGGCCCGCAGCCGGTCCAGGATCTCGCTCTGGCCGCGGGGCGCCAGGGAAGTCATGACCCGGCTCTTGTCGGTGGTCGCCAGGTACACCTCGTTGCTGAGGGAGATGATGTAGAGCTCGGTCCGCCCCAGGAGCTGGGCGTCCGTCGCCAGCCCCAGGAAGTCGGGGGCCGTCAGGTCGATGATGCCGGTCATGACGGCCCGCACCTCCCCGGCCGGGTCGATGACCGGCACGCTCATGGTCAGCACCGGCCGCTGCAAGGCCCGCCCCATGATGGGCTTGTCGATGTAGGCCTTGCGGCTGCGGACGGCTTCACGGAAATAGTCGCGGTCGCCGAAATTGGTGCCGCGGCGGCCGGGGGCCACCGGGAAATCGGCCAGGTTGAGGCCGTCGATGCCGATGATCGAGGTGCCGGCGGAAAATTCCCGCTGGAACAGGTAGCGTTGCTCCAGGAAGTCCTGGAGATAGGCGGCATCGTCAAGGCGCCGGGTGTCGAGCCGGGAAGCTTCCTGGATCAGCCCGGCCAGCCGGGAACGCAGCTTCTGGGCGAGGTCGGCCGTCAGGTACTGGACGCTGGAGAACTGCTCCTCCATCTGCACCTCCTGCAGCTTGGCGCGCTGGGCCGCCACGGCGTACAGGGTGAGACCCCAGATGAAGACCAGCACGACCCCCAGGGTGACGGCGGCCAGCTTGAACTGCAGGGAATCCAGCCAGGATGCCAGGCGGCCGGCCACGGCAACCGGCGCGCCTGCACCCCTTGCCGCGACTCCACCGGCTTCACCGCTGCCCGCTGCTTCCCTCATGGACACTCCCGCCGCCGCTGCTGTCCAACCCGGAACAGATCGGCGATCCCTGTTGTTGTCTTGTCGTGAATCTGGAATTTTCCCTTTGCATGGTCCGGCAGGTCATGGTACCTGTCAAGCAAACCACTGGCCGAAAGGAGTATGGAAAATGATTTGGGACAAGGCCTCCCAGCTGCCGGCGACGGACCGGGGAACGCGCGTCGCGCTCATCTTCGCCCTGGCCGCCGAACGGCTGACCGCCTACTACGAGCACCACCAATGGCTGACCGAGGCCCAGGGTGCCAGCCTGGTCGCCGACTGGCTGTCCCGGTCGAAGCGCAATCTGCCCCTGGCCGACCGCCGCCACCTTTCCGCCCTGAGCGACCAGTTGGCCCGGCAGATCGCCGCCACCCTGTCCCGGGAGGCGGGGCTCTACACCGCCCATGAAATGATGGAATCCCTGGACCCCAACTACCAGTCGGAGATCGGCCGCTCCCTCATGGTGGAGTGCGAGCGCCTGCTGGACAGCGCCGCGGCCACCGAATAGGCATGGCAGCCGTCAGTGCCGGGCGTAGCGGCTGACCTTGCCGTCCCGCCCGACCAGCACCGTGTCGAACAGCTCCCGGCGCACGTCGCGCTCGGCGGTGGCATCGTCCAGGATGGTGCAGGCGGTTTCGCAGGTGGGGTTGGACATCTCCCGGCCCGGTGCCCCCCGGGGCAGGCCCGGCACGGCGATGCCCCGGGCCTTGGGCTTCTCCTTGAGCAGCGTCTTGATGTCCTCGGCCGGCACGTGGCCTTCGACGAAGTAGCCGCCGACCAGGGCGGTGTGGACCGACTCCACCGCCGGCGGCACCTTGAGGCGGCGCTTCAGCGCCGCCATGTCCGCCATTTCCCGGTAGGTAACCTTGAAGCCGTTGTCCATGAGATGGACGCCCCAGTCGATGCAGGCCAGGCAGGGGGACGGCATGTAGATTTCCACCGCCGGCAGGTCTTCCTCCGCCAGGGCCGGGCCGGCGAGGACGAGGCCGGCCACCAGGGCCCAGCCCCTCAGCATGTGGTCTGCCCGGCCTTGCAGCCCTTGAGGATCCACAGGGAAAGCACCCCCGCCGCCTCGTTGGCCATGACCTTGCGGGCCAGGGAGCCGGCATCCCGGCCGTTGTTGGTCTTGAGGGTATGGTCGGCCCCCGCCTCCAGGAGGAGCCTCACGTTCCGGGCGTGGCTGGCGTAGGCGGCCATGTGCAGCGGCGTGGCGCCGTCGCCGTCCCGGGCATTGACCTCCGATCCGGCGGCCAGGAGGACCTTGAGGGGGCCGGGATCGGGATTGGTGGCGGCCAGGTGCAGGGGCGTGGAGCCGAGGTTGGAGCGGGCATCCCGGCTGGCGGGATCGTCCTTGAGGAGGCGGATGACGTCGTCGGAGCTACCCTGGCGGGCGGCTTCGTGGATGGGGCGGTCGCCCCAGCCCTGGCCTGGGTCGGCCACGGCCGGCAGGATGCCGGAGAGGAGGAAGAGGGCGATGGCCAGCCCGGCTGACCTGAGGAATCGGCTATGCATGGCTTCTTGTTCCTTGTTGGAGACCGGGAGCGAGTCTAGGGCCCATCCCCCGGAGCCAGCCATGATGCCGATCAAATGGTGGAGGCCCGGTCAGTGGCCCCGGCCGCCGGTCAGGAGGGCGCCGGCCAGGGCCGACAGGGGCAGGATGCGGTCCACGCCGCCCAGCTTCACCGCCTCCTTGGGCATGCCGTAGACCACGCAGGAAGCCTCGTCCTGGGCCAGGGTGTAGGCGCCGGCGTCGTGCATTTCCTTGAGGCCCCGGGCGCCGTCGTCCCCCATGCCGGTCATGATGATGCCCAGGGCGTTCTTGCCGGCGAAGCGGGCCACCGAACGGAAGAGCACGTCCACCGAGGGCCGGTGCCGGTTCACCAGAGGGCCGTCGCGCACTTCCACCACGTACTGGGCGCCGTTGCGCTTGACCATCATGTGCTTGCCGCCGGGGGCGATGAGGGCCCGCCCGGGGATGACCCGCTGGCCGTCCTGGGCCTCCAGCACCTCGACCTCGCACAGGTTGTTGAGGCGCTGGGCGAAGGAGGCGGTGAATTTCTCCGGCATGTGCTGGACGATGACCATGCCGGGGCAGACCCGCGGCAGGGCGGTGAGGAGCACTTCCAGGGCCTGGGTGCCGCCGGTGGAAGTGCCGATGGCCACCAGGCGCTCGGTGGTCTGGGCCATGGCCTGGCTGCCCGGGGGCGGCAGTACGGCGTCGGCGCTGAGTTTGGCCTCCACCTGGCGCTGGGCCCCGGCCAGGGCCCGCAGGTTGGCCCGGGCGGCGCCGCGCACGGCGGCGACCACGTCCGCCGCCGCATCCTGCAGGAAGGACTTGAGCCCCAGGGTGGGCTTGGTGATGATGGACACCGCCCCGGCCGCCAGGGCCTGCATGGTGGTCTCGGCCCCGGCCTGGGTGAGGGAGGAGCAGATCACCACCGGGGTCGGCCGCTCGGCCATGACCTTCTTGAGGAAGGTGATGCCGTCCATGCGGGGCATTTCCACGTCCAGGGTGATGACGTCGGGCCATTCCTTGCGCATCTTCTCGAGGGCGAAGATGGGATCGGGGGCGGCCCCGATGACCCGGATGCCCGGCGCCTCGCTGAGAATGGAGGTCATCACCTGGCGAACCACCGCCGAATCGTCCACCACCAGGACGCGAATTTCATTCGCCATGCTTTTTCCTCTGCCAACCTGTTGTCATTGCCCTTGCAGGGCCAATAGTACGGCATCCGCGCCTGCCTCCCAAACCGGCGGCCCCGGGTGCCGGGCTAGACGGCGGCGGCCAGGCGGTGCAGGTCCAGGATGACCACGGTCCGGCCCCGGGCGCGGCCGATGCCGGCGACCAGGCCGGTCGGCAGGCCGAGGTCGAAACCGGGCGCCGGCTCGATATCGGCGGCGGCGAATTCGACAATTTCGTGGATGTCCCCGACCAGGATGCCGACCTCCCCGGCCCAGCCCCCCATGACGATGACGCTGGAGCGCCCGCCGACGACGGTCCGCCCCCGCCCCAGGCGGTGCGCCAGGTCGAGGACCGGCATCCGGGGTTCCGGCACGGGCGGCCGGTAGTCGATGATTTCCCGGATCGGCAGGACGTCGGTGGCAAAGGGCTCGCCATGCAGGGTGAACAGCAGGTAGGACCGGATCGGCGCGCTCGGGACCAGCTTTTCCAATGACGACACGGCACCCCCATCGACGGAAGAGGAAGGATGGCGCCGGGTGCCGCGAAGGACACCGGACGCCATCCGACTCTATGACGGAGGGTTGGGCCGCACCCATTGGGCACAATCCCCATTCGAGCGGGATGATTCTGCCCAAAGCCGCCGGCGCGCCGCAGTGGCCGGCTACGGTATTCCCCAGGCCAGGCCGGGGTAAAGGGCGGAAAAAGGGAGCGGCGCGGCCTTACCCGGCCGGATCGATCTGGACGATGGTGTAGGCGCCGTTGACCATCTCCACCAGGAAGCGGACCTTGTCGCCGACCTTGAAGCGGTCCAGCCAGCCGGCGTCCCTGACGGCGAAGGCCATGGTCATGCCGGGCATGCCCAGGTTCTGCAGGGGGCCGTGAGCCACGGTGATCTTGCCGGCGGCCTTGTCCACCTTCTTGATCTGCCCGTCGGACAGGCTGGCCGGGGCGGTGGCCGAGGCGCCATGGTCGCCGTGGCCGGCATGGCTGCCGTCGGCGAAGGCGGCCGGGGCCACCAGGGTGGTGAGGGCAAAGGCTAGGGCGAAGGTGCGACGCATGGTTTTCTCCACTACGAGGTTCAGCATGGCGGCCAGTATGGCCGGCGCTACCTCACGGCGAGCTGACGGCGGGATTACATCTTTGTAATCTTCGATCCCAGGGGAAACCGTCGGGCACAATTGAAGCCATGAAGATCCTGATCGTAGAAGACGAAGCCAAGACCGGCGACTATCTCAAGCAGGGCCTTTCCGAGGCCGGCTTCGTGGTGGACCTCGCCCGGGACGGCCTGGACGGCATGCATCTGGCGCTCACCGAGGGCCACGACCTCATCGTCCTCGACGTCATGCTGCCTGGGGTGGACGGCTGGCAGATCCTGCAGGCCGTGCGCCGGGCCGGCAAGGACGTGCCGGTGCTCTTCCTCACCGCCCGGGACCAGGTGGAGGACCGGGTCAAGGGCCTGGAGCTGGGGGCCGACGACTACCTGGTCAAGCCCTTCGCCTTCTCCGAACTGCTGGCCCGGGTCCGCACCCTGCTGCGGCGAGGCGGCAAGGCGAAGGAAGACAGCGTCCTGCGGGCGGCCGACCTTGAACTGGACCTGCTGCGCCGCCGGGTGACCCGGGCGGGCCGGCGCATCGACCTCACCGCCAAGGAATTCGCCCTCCTCGAACTGCTGCTGCGGCGGCGGGGGGAAGTGCTGCCCCGCTCCCTCATCGCCTCCCAGGTCTGGGACATGAATTTCGACAGCGACACCAACGTGGTCGAGGTGGCGGTGCGGCGGCTGCGGGCCAAGATCGACGACCCCTTCGAGCCCAAGCTGGTGCGCACCGTCCGGGGCATGGGCTACGTCCTGGAAGCGGACGACGCCGCTTGAGCGCCCTGCCCGTCCGCTCCCTCACCCTCCGCCTGGCCGCCCTCTTCGCCGCCGCCGCCGGCATCGCCCTGCTGGCCCTGGGCTACATCATCGGCGGGGCGGTGGACCGGCACTTCCAGAGCATGGACCGGGACGATCTGGAGGGCAAGCTGGAGCTCACCCGCCAAGCCCTGGCCCGGGTCCGCGACCCGGCCGGGCTCGATGGCATCCCCGCCTTCCTCGACGCCGCCCTGGTGGGGCACCACGGCCTCTCCGTGCTCATCACCACCGCCAACGGGCAGCGCCTGTTCGCCTCCTACGGCACCGATTTCCCGGCCCCGCCGCCGGAGCTGGACAGCCTGCCGGCACCGGCCGCCAAGCCGCCGCTCCTGACCTGGAGCCGGGGAGAACGGGCCTGGCGGGGCATCCGGGCTTCCCTGCCTACCGGCATCCCCGCCATGGCGCCGGTACAGGTGCTGGTGGCCCAGGACATCCACCACCACCAGGCCTTCCTGGCCGCCTTCCAGACCACCCTGTGGACGGCCGTCGCCCTGACCCTGGCCACCATCACCCTGCTGGGCTGGCTGGCCGCCCGCCGCGGCCTGGAGCCGGTGCGGGAGATGGCGCGGGTGGCCAAGGGCATCTCGGCCGAGCGGCTGCACCAGCGCCTCGGCAGCGAGGCCCTACCCGAGGAACTGGTGGATTTGGCGGACGCCTTCAACGGCATGCTCACCCGCCTGGAGGATTCCTTCCAGCGCCTTTCCCACTTCTCCTCGGACCTCGCCCACGAGCTGCGGACCCCGGTGAGCAACCTCATGACCCAGGCCCAGGTGGCCCTCTCCCGGCCCCGCTCCGCCGACGAGTACCGGGAAGTGCTCTACTCCAGCCTGGAGGAATACGACCGCCTGAGCCGCATGATTTCCGACATGCTTTTCCTGGCCAAGGCCGACAACGGCCTCATGGTGCCCAGCCGGGAGAAGGTGGACCTGGCGCGGGAAGTGGCGGATCTGTTCGAGTTCTACGAAGCCCTGGCCGAGGAGAAGGGCATCGCCCTGCACCGCCAGGGCGATGCCAGCGTCCAGGGCGACCGGCTGATGCTGCGCCGGGCCCTCAGCAACCTCGTCTCCAACGCCATCCGCTACACACCCGCCGGCGGCCGGATCGAGGTGGGGCTGGAAAGCGGTGCCGGCCGCAGCCGCATCCGGGTGGAGAATCCGGGAGAGGCCATCCCGCCAGAGCACCTGCCCCACATCTTCGACCGCTTCTACCGGGTCGACCCGTCCCGGCAGAAGAGCAGCGAAGGGGTCGGCCTCGGGCTCGCCATCACCCGCTCCATCGTCGAGGCCCACGGCGGCAGGATCCAGGTTCGCTCGGCCGGCGGCCGGACCTGTTTCGAAATCGACCTCCCCGCCCCGCCATCATCCTGACATGGCTTCATTGACCGCGCGGGCCGCCATCGCTATAGTTCACGGCCTGTCGGGCCGATAGCTCAGCTGGGAGAGCGCCGCGTTCGCAATGCGGAGGTCGAGGGTTCGATCCCCTTTCGGTCCACCACCCGATACTTGAAAAGAGCCTGATTCGTCAGGCTCTTTTCTTTTATGGCGTCGGCAACCGCCGGCAGCCACTCGCGCCAAGGCGGCAAAGATCCCGAAATTCGGCCATAGCGGCCCGCCCAGATCGGTTTGGCGGCAAGGCGGTCTAATTCATCACTTTAATCGCACCCGCCTAAGAGATGACTACACCGATGAATTTGTCCGAACTCACCATCCCCCAGCTGAAGTCGCTGCTGGCTGACATCCCCAACGAGATTCAGCGCCGCGAGAAGGAAGACCGGATCAAGGCGCGCAAGGAGCTGGAGGCCCTGGCCCACGAACGGGGCTACTCCCTGCTGGACCTGGTCAGCGACACGAGCGGGACCATAAGGCCGCGGAGGACGGTGGCGGCCAAGTACCGCCATCCTGAGCACCCCGAGTTGCAATGGACCGGACGGGGCAAGCAGCCGCGCTGGGTGGCGGATTTCCTGGCCGCCGGCGGCTCCCTGGACCAACTGGCAATCTGATTTCCTTCCTCCGCCGGGGGCCGGCAATCCTCAACGGCCGTTGTAGGTGACGTCCGGGTTATAGGCTTCCGTCGTGCGGTGCATCATCTGCCGCTGCCAATAGGCCTGCTCGGCGGCGCCGGCCGTCCCGGGGGCGGCGTTGCCCCGGCGTTGGGCCGCGATCCGCTTGGCTTCCTGCCGGGTCTGCTCATCCATCCGGGCCCGCTCTTCCTTGGTGTAGATATGGGCCTCCTGGGCCTTGTAGGGCTGGATTTCCTGGGCCCTGTACGGCTGCACCTCCTGGGCCTGGTAAGGCTGGATGTCCTGCGCCTTGTAGGGCTGGATGTCTCCGGCCAGGGCGCCGGCGCTGAAGACGATCCCAAGCGAAAACATGACGGCGGCGGAAATATCGGGTCGCATGGTTGGAAGTTCCTCGGTCGAAAAGGGGACGGAAAGCGGCGAAACACCGGGGCAATGATAGCGCTTTGTCCTCAACTCGCCCGGCGGCGATGCCCGGACAGGAAGATGCCCGGGCGATGCGATAATATGCTTCCGGGCCCGATCGGGCCCTTTTTCATTCAATTCCGGGCGCGCCCTTTGCCGCCACGTTCCCCGAAGGAGGCTTCCATGACCACCCACCAAATTCCGCCCTGGGATCTCTGGGAGCATAGGGCCCTGCAGTGCGGGGTGCCGCCGCGCCTGGCGGCCATGGGGCGCAAGGTGGTCGCCGAGTGGTACCAGCAGGGCAAGGACGACGGCTCCCTGGGGGACGAGGCCGACGGCGAATTCATGATCGACATCTGCCTGAACGCCCCGGACGAGGCCGAACAGCGCTTCCGGGAAGCCCTCGGCCTGCCTCCCGACGCCTGATCCCGGCGCCGCCTTATTTGTGGCGCGGACGCGCGGACCAGCGGCGGTCCGGCTCGGGCCGCGGTACCTGGCGGCGGTCCGCCAGGGCGCGGCGCCGCCGCAGCTTGCGGTCGTGGCGGATGCGGAGGGCGGCGCCCATCTGCAGGAGCACCAGGACGAGAATCCAGGCCAGGAAGACCCAGGGCTGGTGGAGGATGCTTTGGATCACGGGTCTCGGCGTCGCTGGAGGAAATTTGCAGTCGGATGCAATTGCCGTGCCCCCGGGGCTCAGGCCAGGCGGAAGAAGGCCATGGCGTCCTGTAGATCGGCCGCCTGGGCGCTCATCTCCTCGGCGGTGGCCGACAGCTCTTCCGAGGCGCTGGCATTGTGCTGGGTGGCCTCGCTCACCTGCCCCACCGCCTCGCTGATCTGGCTCGCCCCGCTGGACTGCTCCTCGGAAACGGCGGAAATCTCCATGACCAGCCGGGCCGTCTTCTCGATGCTGGGGAGCATTTCCCCGATCAACTTGCCGGCTCCCTCGGCCAGCTTGACGCTGCTGGTGGCCAGTTCGCCGATCTCCTGGGCGGCCACCTGGCTGCGCTCGGCCAGCTTGCGCACCTCGCTCGCCACCACGGCGAAGCCCCGGCCGTGCTCCCCCGCCCGGGCTGCCTCGATGGCGGCGTTCAGCGCCAACAGGTTGGTCTGGTAGGCGATCTCGTCCACGATGCCGATCTTCTCGGCGATCTGACGCATGGCCCCCACCGTCTCGGCGACCGCCCTGCCCCCTTCGGTGGCCCGGGCCGCCACCCCGCCGGCGATGTCCGCCGTCACCCGGGCGCTGTCCTTGTTGCGGATGATGGCGGCGGCCATCTCTTCCATGGCGGCGGAGGTTTCCTCGACGCTGGCGGCCTGCTGGCTGGTGGATTGGGACAGGGACTGGGAAGTGGCCGCCACCTGGCCGGAGGCACTGGACACCGCATGGGCACCGGCGGCCACCCGGGTCATGACCTCCCGCAGGCGGGCGGTCATGGTGGCCACGTTGCCGAGCAGCAGGCCGATCTCATCCCGGGCGTCGCTCCGGGGCTGGACCGTGAGGTCGCCGCCAGCCAGGGACTCCACGGCCTCCATGGCCGACTTCACCGGCACCACGATGCTCCGCACCACCAGGACGGAGAACGCGACCAGGCCGGCCAGCACCGCCAGGGCAATGCCCGCCTGGCGCATCATCTGCTGGCGGAAGACCTGGTCCACGTCATCCACGTAGATGCCCGAGCCGATGACCCAGCCCCAGGGCTGGAAGCCCTGCACGTAGGAAATCTTCGGCACCGGTGCGGAAGCCCCCGGCTTGGGCCACTTGTAATCGACGAAGCCCGAGCCCTTGGCCTTGACCACCTGGGTGAACTCGGCGAACAGACGCTTGCCGTCCGGGTCCTTCACGTCGGACAAGTCCTTGCCCTCCAGTTCCGGCTTGATGGGGTGCATCACCGACACGCTGTTCATGTCGTTGATGAAGAAATAGTCGTCACTGCCGTAGCGCAGGGCGCGCACCAGGCGGATGGCCTCCTGCTGCGCCGCTTCCCGGGAGAGCTTGCCCTCCTGCTCGTCGGCATGGAGGCGCTGGGCGATGCCGTAGGCCACTTCGATCACGTTCCGGGTCTTCTGCATGCGGTCCTCCAGCAGGTTGGAGCGCAGCTCCGCCAGGCCGAAAGCCATGCTCGCCAGAAAGCCGATGATGGACAAGAGGACCAGGATCGACAGCTTGGTCTTGATTTTCCAGTTTTTCATAGCATCTCCTGCCGCCCCGGACATGCCTTGCCGCCCCGGGTGCGTTATATGTGTTGTGGGCAAGGGAGATGTTACTGCACCGTTGGCATAAATGCAGAATGGCCAAGGGCGCCGGGAGACCGGAAAAGCCCCGGCGCCTTCGTATATAATGCGCGCCGTCATTGGGGAGTAGCCGCCCTCCGTCGCGAGAGGGGCCTGCGTCAACAGACTTGCCCGGCAGGGCATGGCGCAGGCGATTTCCGGATTTGGCGAGACCTTTGGCCGCATCGCCTCCATCAGGCCGGGGAGCGATGGGGTCATGGGTTATGCGCCGGCCGGAGAAATAGAATCAAATGGAAGCTTTCCTCGTCTCGACGGGCATCGTCGCCCTGGCCGAAATCGGCGACAAGACCCAACTCCTTTCCCTCCTCCTGGCGGCCCGCTTCAGGAAGCCCTGGCCCATCATCGCCGGCATCTTCCTCGCCACCGTCGCCAACCACGCCTGCGCCGGCGCCGTCGGGGCCTGGATCACCACCCTCCTGGGCCCGCAGACCCTGCGCTGGGTCCTCGGCCTGTCCTTCATCGCCATGGCCGTGTGGATCATGATCCCCGACAAGATCGACGACGAGGAAGAGACCGGCAAGGAGCGGCGCTTCGGGGTGCTGGGCACCACCATCATCGCCTTCTTCCTGGCCGAGATGGGGGACAAGACCCAGGTGGCGACCGTGGCCCTGGCCGCCCAGTACGCCAGCGTCGTCGCCGTGGTCATGGGTACCACCCTGGGCATGATGATCGCCAACATTCCGGCGGTACTCCTCGGCGACAAGCTCGCCCACCGCATGCCGGTGCGCCTGGTTCATGGCGTGGCGGCGGCGATCTTCGCTATCCTCGGAGGGCTCGCCCTCGCCAACGTCGGCGGGGCGATGTAAAGGAGAATCCCATGTCCCACCCGGAACCATCCGACATTATCCAGCCCCACATCTTCAACGAGGAGAACCTGGCCGGCGAGCGCGGCACCCGGCTGGTCATGCTCATCACAGCGGCGATGATGGTCGTCGAGATCGTGGCCGGCTGGTGGTTCAATTCCATGGCGCTCCTGGCCGACGGCTGGCACATGAGCTCCCACGCCATTGCCATCGGCCTCTCCGCCCTCGCCTACGGGGTGGCCCGGCGCTATGCCCACGACTACCGCTTCGCCTTCGGGACCTGGAAAATCGAGGTCCTGGCGGGCTTCGCCAGCGCCATCCTGCTCCTCGGCGTCGCCCTGACCATGGCCATCGGCTCGTTGGAGCGCCTGTGGGCGCCCCGGCCCATCGATTTCGGCGACGCCATAGCGGTGGCGGTCCTCGGCCTGGTCGTGAACGTGGTGTGCGCCTTCATCCTCCACGGTGCCCACGGGCACCACGACCACGACTACGATCATGGTCATGGGCACGGCCACCATCACCACCACGACATCAACCTGCGCTCGGCCTACCTCCACGTCATCGCCGACGCCGCCACCTCGGTGCTGGCCATCGTCGCCCTGGTGGGAGGCATGCTCTACGGCTGGAACTGGCTGGACCCCCTGATGGGCATCGTCGGCGCCGTGCTGGTGGCCCGTTGGGCCTACGGCCTCATCCTCGACGCCAGCCGCATCCTCCTGGACCGGGAGATGGACCACCCGGTGGTGGAGGAAATCCGCGACACCATCAACGGCCATGGCACCTGGTCGCCGGCGCCCCGCATCGTGGACCTCCACGTCTGGCGGGTCGGGCGCCGGCAGTTCGCGGTCATCGTCGGCCTCGTGGCTGAGGATTCCCGGATCACCCCGGAAGCCGTCAAGGCCCTCCTCGGCCAGCACGACGAACTGGGGCACATCTCGGTCGAAGTAAACCGGCCGGCGTAGACAAGGAAAAGCCGGCGGGGAACCCTGGGGTCCACTCCACCGGCTGCCGGCCCATCTGCGGCGCAGACGGACTATTCCCGCTTGGCGGGCTTCAGCTGGATGTCGTTCTTGACATCGGCCACCCCGGGCACCGAGCGGGCCAGGGTCTCGGCCCGCTTGATCTCGGCCTGGCTGTCGGCGAAGCCTCCCAGCTGGACCGTGCCCCGGTAGGTTTCCACCTTGACGCCGAGGGCGCTGACCACGGGGTCCTTGACGAAGGCGCTCTTCACCTTGGTGGTGATGGTGGCGTCGTCGATGGTCTGGCCGGTCGTCTCGCGCCCGGTATCGGCCGCGCCGGCCGCCACCGCCGCCGTCAGCATGGCGGCGGCCAGGAAGGATCTAGCCAGCCTCATTGGCCGCTGCCTCCGGAGGAACCGCCGGTGCCGGACGAGCCGCCCATGCCGCCGCCGGAGGAGGAACCGCCCATGGCGCCACCCGAGGACGACCCGCCCATGCCGGAGGAGCCGCTAGACGACCCGGACGAGCCGCCATAGGAGTCGCTCGGGGAGCTCGTGCTGCCTGAGGAGCTGCCGCGGCTGGAGCCGCTGACGCCGGCGGCGCCGCTGGTGCCGTGGGAGGTCTGCCATTCGGACAGGGAGATCTTGCCGTCGCCGTCGGAGTCATACTCGCTGAAGTGCTTGGCGACATCCTTGGAGCGCTTGGCTTCGGACTGGGAGATCATGCCGTCCTTGTCCTTGTCGAGGCGCCGGAACTGGCGGGGCACGGAGGCGGTGGAGCCGCTGGCGGAAGTGTCGGACTGGGCGGCGGAGCCGGAGCTGGAGCCGCTCGAGCCGGACATGGAGGAGTCACGGCTGCCGGCGCTGCTGCCCATGGCGCCGCTGCTGCGGTCGCTGGAGCTGCTGGAGCTGCCGTAGTCGGCGCTGATGCCAGCCAGGGGAACGGCGCCGAGGAGGATGAGGGTGGCGAGTCGCATCTTGGATTTCATGTGTTTCTCCTATCAGGAAGATGAAGTGATGCAGTTCATGGCCCCGCCGGGGCCACGCTTCCAGGGAAGCAACTGAACTGTCACGTAGACTAGGCGGTCCACCTGCTGCTTTCTGTCGGACGGTACGGAATCATGTGTCGGACAATTCCTTCATCCGCGAGGGGGCGGTACCCATGACCGCCGAGACTGTTTCCTCCCTCTTCTCCCGCTCCTCCGCCGCCCCCGGCCGCCACTGGCGCCAGGTTCTCCTGGCCCTGGGCTGCGTCCTGGTCATCCTGCTGCTGGTGGCCAGCTTCTGGCAGTCCAACGCCAGCCTCCAGGCCCTCGGCAAGCTCCAGGCGCAGTCCGAGCGCATCAGCCGGCTGGACAGCCTGCTGATCCAGCTGGCCGACGCCGAGAGCAGCGTCCGGGGCTACCTGCTGAGCCGCAACCGGGAATACCTGGAGCCCTACGAAGCCAGCCTGGCGACCATCCGCTACACCCTGGAGGACATCCGCGACGACCTCGCCGCCTCCCGGGAGAACGACGCCATCCTGGCCGACCTGAGCGAACTGGTGACCCTCAAGATGCGCATCCTGGCCGATGCGGTGAAGGGCCGCACGGTCAGCGAAGAAGCCCCCAAGGGCGCCGGCGCCGCCGACGGCAAGCGCTACATGGACCGCATCCGCGACACCCTGGCGGAGATCAAGCGCCGGGAGCTGGTGGAGGGCCAGCACTCCCTGGAGAGCTCGGTGAACTACTTCCACCGCACCCAGTGGGTGGTCGCCACCCTGGCCGGCGGCGCCTTCCTGCTCCTGCTCGTTCTCTATTCCGTGCTGCAGCGCCAGCTCGAGCTGCGGGAGCAGATCGCCGACCTGCTGCGGGGGGAGAACCAGCGCCTCGACGCCCTGGTCCAGGAACGCACCGACGAGCTCTCCCACCTGGCCAGCTACCTGACCAATGCCCGGGAGGCCGAGCAGGCCCGCCTGGCCCGGGAACTCCACGACGAGCTTGGCTCCCTGCTGACCGCCGCCAAGATGGACGCCAGCTGGATCGTGCGCCAGCTCGACCCGGCCACCCCGGCCGCCATCCGGGAGCGCCTGGAACGCCTGCAGGAAGCCCTCCACAACGGCATCCTCCTCAAGCGCCGCCTGATCGACGACCTGCGCCCGCCGCTGCTGAAGGAACTCGGCCTGGTGGCGGCCCTGCGGGCCCTGGCCGAGGATTTCGCCCGGAGCGCCGAGATCCGGGTGGTCCTGGATTTGCCCGAAAACGACCTCGACCTGCCCCCGGAACAGGCCCTCGCCCTCTACCGCATCGCCCAGGAGGGGCTGACCAATATCCGCAAGCACGCCGCCGCCCGCACCGTGCAACTCGGCCTGGCCGTGGCCAAGGACCGGGTGATCCTGCGCCTGGAGGACGACGGCCGCGGCTTCAACCCGGCCCAGGCCGGCCGGCGCCGCCACGGCCTGGCCGGCATGCGGCACCGGGTGCAGATGTTCGCCGGGGATTTCTCCCTGGTCAGCCGGCCGGGGCACGGCACCCGCATCGTCGCCGGCATTCCCCTGGTGGGAGCCGAGGCGGCCTGCGTCCTTCAATAGGTGACCGGGTTGCCCTGGCGGGCTGCCAGGACGTAGTCGATGAGGTCGTCGAACTGGAAGGCCTTGTCGAAGAAACCGTCGGCGCCCAGGTTGTGGCAGCGCTCCCGCAGGCTGGGGTGGCCGTAGTTGGAGAAGACCACCGCCCGCAGATGGCCGAAGCGCCCGGGATGGCTGGCCAGGACCCGCAGCACCCCGAGGCCGCTGCCCGACCCCAGCTCCAGGTCCACGATGACGAGATCGGCCCGGCACTCCCCCAGGAGGCGGATGGCCGACGTCTCGTCGGCGGCTTCACCGACCACCATGACCCCTTCCAGCTCCCCCAGGATGCCGGCCAGGAGCCGGCACAGCCGGGGCGAATCCTCGACCAGGACCACCCGCAGGGGAGGCGCAAGGGGCGAGGTCCCGGACACCGCCGCGTCTCCTCATCCGACGATCAGGCCATTGCGGATGGCGTAGGCCGCCAGTTCGGCGTTGCTGGACAGGGAGAGCTTCTCCAGCAGGCGGGAGCGGTAGGTGCTGACCGTCTTGACGCTGAGGTTGAGGGCGGCGGCGATGTCCGACACCGAGGCGCCCTGGGCCAGCTGCAGGAAGACTTCCAGCTCCCGCTCCGAGAGCTGGGCATGGGTGGGCAGGACGATGTCGCCGGCGCACTCCCCGGCCAGGAGCTCGGCGGTGCGGGCCGAGACGTAGCGCCGCCCGCTGGCGACGGTGCGGATGGCGCGGATGAGCTCCTCCCGCTCGCACTCCTTCGACAGGTAGCCGTCGGCGCCGTGGCGGATCATGGCCAGGGCGTAGCGCTCCTCGGGGAAGCCGCTCAGCATCAGGACCTTGATGCCCGGGTGGCGCTGGCGCACCGCCCGCAGCACGTCCACGCCGCTCTGGCCGGGCAGGGAGAGGTCGAGGAGCAGGACGTCGCAGTCGATTTCCCGGAGGCGCTGCAGGGCCTCCTCGCCGGAGGAAGCCTCGAAGACGATGTTGATCTCGATTTCCTCGGCCAGCATTTCCCGGAAGCCGGCGCGCACAATGCCGTGGTCGTCCACGATGGCAAGTCGGAGCATGGCTGGAAGCCTCTCGCACTGGGGAAGTAGGGAATTGGGTCTTGCCGGGGCCCCTTTAGTTCAGCCCCGGGACTGCCCCGCTGCGGGGAGCCGGGGCGCCGCCGCCCCCGGGGAAAAGGACGGCGGCCGCGGCGGGTGGGGGCGGTGGACTTACTGGAGGCCCTTGGCGAGGGGCTTGCTGCTTTCCAGCATGGCGTTCTGGAGTTCGGCGCCGAATTCGCTCCCGAGCAGGACCATCTGCTGCATATCCACCACCGCCTTCTCCCCCAGGAGCTTGAACAGCTCCGCCTGCTTGCCGGCCAGGGCCTCCAGGTCCTCGGGACTATGCACCGCCACCGCCGCCTTGCACTGGTTGATGCCGATGGCCATGTAGGTTTCCAGGGCACTGAGCTGGATGTTGGCCATTTTCCCGGCCTTTTCGGCGGCCAGGCTGGAGATGGTCTGGAAGGGCGCCAGCAAGGACTCGACCGAGACCGCGGCGAAGGGATTGATGGTCATGGATTTATTCTCCTGAGGGGGATTGAACTAGGCGACGCGGGGCGGGGACGCCCCGGAAGAAACATCAGACCACGCCGTCATGGAGGGCATCAATAGACCCAACACCCCATTTTTGAGACCCCCGGTTTTCCGGGCATTCCGCCATCCGTACTGCCGCCGGCACTTTCCCGGCACTCCGGAACCCACCGGGCGTCTACCTGCTCGGGATTTGAGCACTGGGCGCGGCAACGGCCGCGGACCCGAGAAAGGACGCGCGGCTCGATGGCATTTTTCCGACCGGGACCGGCCGCCGACAGGGGACGTGTCGGCAGCCAGGAACACAATTGGCGGAAAGAACTGCCCCTGCCGGCAGGGCTGGCCATGGTCTCGGCCTGGGTGACCCTGGTGGGCTGCCTGGTGCTGACCATCCTGACCTGGCAGGGAGCCCTCCAGGACATCGAACATGAAGTCCGGGAACGCTTCCAGGCCCGGGTGGAGGACATCAGCTCGGCCATCGTCAGCCGGATGCAGGCCCAGGAGCAGGTGCTGCGGGGCGGTCGGGGGCTTATGGAAGCCTCGGGCGAGGTCACCCGGGACGAGTGGCGGCGCTACGTGGCGGCCCTGCAGCTCACCAACAACTACCCGGGCATCCAGGGCATCGGCTTCGCCGTGCGCCTGGCACCGGAGCAGGTGGACAGCCACGTCCTGGCGGTGCGGGCCGAGGGCTTTCCCGATTATCGAATCGAGCCCCCGGGGCCGCGGCCGGAGTACACCGCCATCGTCTACATCGAGCCCTTCGACTGGCGCAACCGGCGGGCCTTCGGTTTCGACATGTTCACCGAGCCCACCCGCCGTCTGGCCATGGAGACGGCCCGGGACACCGGGCGTCCCGCCCTGTCGGGCAAGATTACCCTGGTGCAGGAGACCGAAAAGGACGTCCAGGTCGGCGCTAACCTCTACCTGCCCGTCTATCGCCACGGGGCGCCCGTCGACAACCCCGCCGAGCGCCGGGAAGCCCTCGTCGGCTACGTCTATAGCCCCTTTCGCATGAACGACCTGATGGCCGGGATTCTCGGCCCCAGCCTGCCCGACGTGCGGCTGCGCATCTACGACGGCGACGAGGTCCGGGACGCCGCCCTCATGTACGACAGCGACGGCACTCCGGCGGGGGCCAGGTTCCTTTCGGCTCCCCTGGTGGATACCCGCCTCCTGACGGTGTCAGGACGGCCGTGGACCATCCAGGTGACGGCCCTGCCCTCCTTCGAATCCGGCGACTCCGACCAGAGGCCGCGCCTCATCCTGCTCACGGGCACCATCATCAGCCTCCTGATGTTCGTGGTGGTGTGGTCCCTGGCCACCTTGAAAAGGCGGGCGACGGTCCTGGCCCGGGACATGACGGCGGCCCTGCGGGAGAGCCGGGAGCAGCTGCGGGCGGCGACAGAGACCGCCGGCGAGGCCATCATTTCCGCCAACGCCGAGGGTCGCATCACCTATTTCAACCAGGCCGCCGAACGGGTCTTCGGCTACCGGCGGCCGGAGATCCTCGGCCAGCCCCTCGCCCTGCTCGTCCCCGATCGCCTGCGGACGGCCCACGAGCAGGGCTTCCGCCGCTTCCTGGACACCGGCGAGCCCCACATCATCGGCCGCACCGTGACCTTCCACGCCCGCCGCAAGGACGGCTCCGAATTTCCCATGGAGATTTCCATTTCCGACTGGTCCACCGGCGAAGGCATCTTCTTCACCGCCATCCTGCGGGACATCACCGAACGGGTGGAGACGGAAAGGCGGATCAGCCAGCTCAACAGCGAGCTCCAGCACCAGGTGAACCAGCTGGCCGAAGCGAACCGGGAGCTGGAGAGCTTCGGTTACACGGTGTCCCACGACCTGCGGGCGCCGCTACGGGCCATCAACGGCTTCGCCCGCATCCTCGACGAGGAGCATGCCCGGGCCCTGGATGGCGAGGGCCAGCGCCTGCTCCGGGTAATCCTGGACAACAGCCTCAAGATGGGGCGCCTGATCGACGACCTGCTGGCCTTCGCCCGCCTCGGCCAGACCCCCATCAGCCGCGCCGAGGTGGACATGGTCCGGCTGGCCCAGGAAGTGATCGACGAACTGTGCCAGACCGGCGACTGCGCCGACGGCATCTTCTCGGTGGGGCCCCTGCCCCCCGCCCAGGGCGACCGGGCACTGCTGCGCCAGGTGTGGATCAATCTCCTGTCCAATGCCCTCAAGTTCAGCCGGCCCCGGCCCCAGCCCCGCATCGAGGTGGGCTGCCTGACCGTGGACGGCGAGCAGCAGTATTTCGTCCGGGACAACGGCGTGGGCTTCGACGCCGCCCACGCCAACCAGCTGTTCGGGGTCTTCCGGCGCTTCCACAAAGCCGACAGCTTTCCGGGCACCGGAGTGGGGCTGGCCATCGTCCACCGCATCGTCGCCAAGCATGGCGGACGGGTGTGGGTGGAAAGCCAGGTGGACCAGGGGGCCACCTTCCATTTCTCCCTGCCCGGGGCGGGCAGCGCGGAGTGACCCCCCGTCAGCCGCGGCCGGCGCCGGCGGCGGCCCGCCGCAGGCGATCGCCCACCGCCGCCCAGGCCGGATCGGCGGGCAGGGCTTCGACGACGATGAGATCCACCCCGGTGTGGTCCAGGTCCCGCAGGGCGGCGTAGAGCTCGTGGGCATAGCCGGCCGGGTCCGCCGGCAGGCAGTGGAAGACATGGGGCATGCCGGCCTGGGGCAGCTGGCTGTGGCAGAGGGCGGCACAGCGCCGGCCGCTGTGGCGCATGGCGTTGAGGAGTTCGAGGAAGCGCTCCGGCGCCACCAGGCGCAGGGGCGTCACCGGGGCGTAGTGGGCTTCCAGGGAACCGGAGACCCGGGGGGCGCCGGTCGCCGTCTCGATGGCGGGCACTTCCCCCAGCACATCGCCGATGCGCTCCGGGGTGACGTGGCCGGGGCGCAGGATGACCGGCTCGCCCCGGGAACAGTCGATGATGGTGGATTCGATGCCCACCTGGCAGGGGCCGCCGTCCAGCACCAGGGGCACCCGCTCCCCCAGCTCCTCCCGGACGTGGGCGGCGGTGGTGGGGCTGATGCGCCCGAAGCGGTTGGCCGAGGGGGCGGCGACGCCGCCCTGGGTGCCGGCGGCGGCGAAGCGGCGCAGCAGCTCGAGGGCCACCGGATGCCCGGGCACCCGCAGGCCGACGGTGTCCTGGCCGCCGGTGACGGCGTCCGGCACCCAGGCCTGCTTCCTCAGGATGAGAGTCAAGGGGCCGGGCCAGAAGGCTTCCGCCAGTTCCCAGGCAGCCTCGGGCACGGCCTGCGCCCAGCGCTCGACCCAGTCGTGGCCGGGCACATGGACGATGAGGGGATGGTCCGCCGGGCGGCCCTTGGCGGCGAAAATCTTGGCCACCGCCGCCGGATTGGCGGCATCGGCCCCGAGGCCGTAGACGGTCTCGGTGGGGAAGGCCACCAGCTCGCCGGCCACCAGCAGCTCGACGGCGCGGGCGTAATCGGAATCGCTCGGCGTCATTCGTCCTTGATGCCGATGGCGGACCGGGCGGCCAGGGCGGCTTCCAGCACCTGGGCCGGGTCGTCGCCGATGACCGTGAAATGGCCCATCTTGCGGCCGGGGCGGGCGTGGTGCTTGCCGTAGAGGTGGAGCTTCAGGTTGGGCACGGCGTAGAGCCTGGACCAGTCCGGCTCCCGGTAATGCTCGCCGCCGTCCTTCGCCTCGTACCAGAGGTCGCCCAGGAGATTGACCATGACCGCCGCCGAGTGGGCCCGGGCCTCGCCCAGGGGGAGGCCGCAGAGGGCCCGCACCTGCTGCTCGAACTGGTCCGTGACGCAGGCGTCGATGGTGTAGTGGCCGCTGTTGTGGGGCCGGGGGGCCATCTCGTTCACGTAGAGCTTGCCGCCGCTGACGAAGAACTCCACCCCCATGGTGCCGATGTAGCCCAACTGCCCGGCGATGCGGGCGGCGATGGCTTCGGCCTCGCCGCGGATGGCCGCATCGGCCCGGGCCGGCACGATGGAGACGTCCAGGATGCCCCGCATGTGCTGGTTCTCGCCGGTGGGGAAGCACTGCACCCCGCCGTCCTCGTCCCGGGCCAGGACCACGGATACTTCGTAGTCCAGGCTGAGCTTCTTCTCCAGGACGCAGGCTTCGCCCTTGAAATGGCCGAAGGCCACCAGGGCCTCCTCCCGGTTGTTCACCACCGCCTGGCCCTTGCCGTCGTAGCCGAAGCGGGCCACCTTGAGGATGCCCGGGTAGAGGCCGGCGTCGGCCTGGCGGATATCCTCTTCGCTCTTGATCGGGGCGAAGGGGCCGTGGGGCAGGCCGTTATCCTTGAGGAAGGTCTTTTCGGCGATGCGGTTCTGGCACACCGCCACGGCGGCGGCGGAGGGGCGCACCGGCACGAACTTGGCGAGGTAGTCCAGGGTGTCGGCCGGGACGTTCTCGAATTCGGTGGTGATGGCGGCGCAGCCCTGGGCCAGGGTGTCGAGGGCGGCGAAATCGTTGTAGGCGGCGGCGAGGTGGCGGTCGGCGATCTGGCCGGCCGGGCTGTTGGCATCCGGGTCCAGGACCCAGACCTGGTAGCCCATCTCGTGGGCGGCGGCGACGAAGAAGCGGCCGAGCTGGCCGCCTCCCAGCATGCCGAGGGTGGCGGGCGGGAGTATCACGTTCAGACCTCGGGCAGCTTCATGGCCAGGACCTTCTCGGACTGGTTCTGGCGGAAGGTCTGGAGCCGTGCAGCCAGTTCGGCGTCCTCGTTGGCCAGCATGGCGACGGCGAAGAGGGCGGCATTGGCGGCGCCGGCCTCGCCGATGGCGAAGGTGGCGACCGGGATACCCTTGGGCATCTGCACGATGGAGAGCAGGGAATCCTGGCCGGACAGGGCCTTGGACTGCACCGGCACACCGAGCACCGGCACGGTGGTCTTGGCGGCCAGCATGCCCGGCAGGTGGGCGGCGCCGCCGGCGCCGGCGATGATGGCCTTGAGGCCCCGTTCGCCGGCCATGGCCGCGTAGTCGAACAGGAGGTCCGGGGTGCGGTGGGCGGAGACCACCTTGGCCTCGAACTGGACGCCGAACTCCTTGAGGATGACGGCCGCCGCCTGCATGGTGGGCCAGTCGGAGTCGGAACCCATGACGACCCCGACCAGGGGATGCTTCGCTGCGCTCATTTGGCTTTGCGCTCCGCGGCTTCGATGGTGTTGGCCAGCAGCATGGTGATGGTCATGGGACCGACGCCGCCGGGAACCGGGGTAATGAGGGAGGCGACCTCCTTGCAGGAGTCGAAATCCACGTCGCCGCACAGCTTGCCGTCCGGCAGGCGGTTGATGCCCACGTCGATGACCACGGCGCCGGGCTTGACCATGTCGCCGGTGATCATCCGGGGCTTGCCGACGGCGGCCACCAGAATGTCGGCGCGGCCGGTGTGGAACTTGAGGTCCTTGGTCCGGGAATGGCAGACGGTGACGGTGGCGCCGGCGTTGATGAGGAGCAGAGCCATGGGCTTGCCGACGATGTTGGAGCGCCCCACCACCACGGCTTCCTTGCCGGTGAGGTCGACACCGCCCTTCTCGAACATCTTCATGACGCCGTAGGGGGTGCAGGGAATGAAGCGGGGATTGCCCTGGGCCAGGGCGCCGACGTTCTCGGCGTGGAAGCCGTCCACGTCCTTGTCGGCGGAAATGGCCTCCAGCACCTTCTCCTCGTCGAAGTGCCCGGGCAGGGGCAGCTGCACCAGGATGCCGTGGATATTGGGATCGGCGTTCAGCTCGGCGATCTTGGCGAGCACCGTGGCCTGGTCGACATCGGCCTCGTAGGCGATCTTCTCGGAATGCATGCCGATATTGACGCAGGCATTCACCTTGTTGCGCACATACACCTGGGAGGCGGGGTTCTCCCCCACCAGGATCACCGCCAGGCCGGGGCGATGCCCCTTGGCCGCCAGGGCGTCCACCCGTGCCTTGAAGCTCTGGCGCAGTTCCTGGGCCAGGGCGTTACCGTCGATAATTTGAGCCGTCATCTTCAACCCGTCCAAAAAAGAAAAGGGGAAAGGCCGGGGCCTTTCCCTTTGAATTGAATGGATTTTACCAGAATCAGGCGACGGCTGCTTGGGCTGCTCCCACAGCCGCCCGACCGGCCTCGAAGGCCCGCCGGTTCTGCTCCACCACTTTCTCGCCCTTGCGCCGGAAGCGCTTCAGGACGCACTCCAGCAGGACCTCCGCCGGGAAGGGCAGATGGTCGGCGATGGCGCCCAGCATGACGGTGTTGCCGAGGCGAATGTCCCCCAGGTCGAGGGCAATGGAGGTGGCGTCGAAGGCCACCACCTTGGTCCCGGCCGCCCGCATTTCGGCCACCGGGTCGTCCGGGTAGTCGAACAGCCCCAGCTCCACCACCGGCGGCACCAGCCGGGCGGTGTTCATGAGGGCGATGCCGTCGGGGCGCAGCATGTGGCGCCAGCGCAGGCCCTCCGCCGCCTCGAAGCCGAGGAGGACGTGGGCCGTGCCCGGGGTGATCTGGGGCGACAGCACCTTGTCGCCGAAGCGCAGGTGGGACGAGACCACGCCGCCCCGCTGGGCCATGCCGGCCACCTCGGTCTTCTTGGCGTCGTGGCCCATGGCGATGGCCGCCTCGGCCAGGATTTCGGTGGCGGTCATGACCCCCTGGCCGCCGATGCCGACCACGAGGAGATTGGTGTTCTCGCTCATGCCGGCACCTCTTCCTTCTTCATGAAGCTGATGGGCGACACCGGCTCGTAGTGCACGATGGCGTCGGGAGCGCAGGGCTGCAGGCAGAGGCCGCAGCCGGTGCACACGGAAGTCTCGATGCGGACGAAGGCGAGATCCACTTCCCGGCCCGAGGCCTTCACTTCCTTGCCCCGGCGGGTGACGTGGATGGCCGGGCAGCCGACTTCGATGCAGTTGCCGCAGCCGGTGCACTTGTCGTCGATGACTTCGTAGGGCTTGAGCTTGTGGTAGGCCTTGGTCAGCACGCAGGGCTGGTCGGTGATGACGACCGAGACCTCGGGGACCTTGATCTCCTGGCGGATGGTCTTGAACAGCACCGGCAGCTGGTAGGGGTCCACCACGTGGATGCGCTCCTTCTTGACCCCCAGGGATTCCACCAGCTTGGCGAAGTCGATGCGCGGCGCCTCCTGGTCGTGGATGTCGTAGCCGTTGCCCGGGTTGTTCTGGCCGCCGGTCATGCCCACCGCCCGGTTGTCCAGGAGCAGCACGGTGACGTTGCCCTTGTTGTAGACAATGTCCAGGAGGCCCTGCATGCCCATGTGCATGAAGGTGGAGTCGCCGATCACCGCCAGGATGCGCTTGTCCTTGTCGGCCTCGCCCCGGCCCTTGTCGAGGCCCAGCGCGATGCCCATGGAGGCGCCCATGGAGATGGTGGTGTCGAGGGCGTTCCAGGGATGGCCGGCGCCCAGGGTGTAGCAGCCGATATCGCCGGAAATGGTGAGGTTCTTGATCTGGGACAGGGTGTAGTAGACGCCCAGGTGGGGGCAGGCCACGCACATGGTGGGCGGCCGCGGGAAGACCCGCATGGGCGGCGCCGCCTTCATCTCCGGCACCGGCTCGCCCAGGAGCCGGGCGATGGCGGGCTTGAGGACGTGGGGGGCCAGCTCGCCGGAGCGGGGCAGGATGTCCTTGCCGAGGACGGCGAGGCCGGCGGCCTTCAGCTCGTTCTCGACCAGGGGCTCGACTTCCTCGACCACCACCACCTGGTCGGCCAGGGCGGCCAGCTGCCGGGCCTTGTCCACCGGCAGCGGGCAGGAGAAGCCGAGCTTGAGGACCGGGGCGTCGGGGAAGCATTCCTTGACGTGCATGTAGGCGGTGCCGGAGGCGATAAAGCCGACCCGGCGGTCGCTGCCCGGCTCGAGGCGGTTCAATTCGCACACTTCTGCCTCCCGGCGCAGAGCGCCGTCCCGCTCGAACATGAGGGGGATGCGGGTGGCCGCACCGGAGGGGGTCATGACCCAGCGCCCCGGATTCTTCTGGAAGCCGGCGGCGGCATGGACTTCCCGCTCGCCGACGGTGACCAGGCCCTTCACATGGTTGATGCGGGTGGTCATGCGCAGGATGACCGGCACCTGGAATTTCTCGGATAGCTGGTAGGCATACCGGGTCATCTCGTAGGCCTCCTGGGAATCGGAGGGCTCGAGCACCGGCAGGTGGGCGAAGCGGCCCCAGAAGCGGGAGTCCTGCTCGTTCTGGGAGGAGGAGAGGCCGACGTCGTCGGCGATGGCGATCACCAGGCCGCCGATGACGCCGGTCAGGGTCAGGGTCATGAGGGCGTCGGAGGCCACGTTCATGCCGACGTGCTTCATGCAGCAGAAGGAGCGGGAGCCGGCGTAGGCGGCGCCGATGGCGACCTCCAGCGAAACCTTCTCGTTCACCGACCACTCGGCGTAGACGTCCGGGTAGGTCGAAATGACCTCCAGCATTTCGGTGGCCGGAGTGCCCGGATAGGCGGCTGCCACCTTGACCCCCGATTCCCAGACGGCACGCGCCACCGCCTCGTTGCCGGACATGAGAAGCCGGCTCTCGGCCGGCGCTGGCATGACTGCCGCCATGACTACTCCTGTAGATGTGGGATGAGACAAAAGGAGTGAATTATAGGCAGCCGTCCCTTGCCGAATTTGATACAGCGCAATTGGAAAGGCAAAAAGTTTTGTGTGATATCGAAAACGGCTAAAATCGCCTCCGAGATATTGCACGATATGAATTTGTTTTTTACCATGTGAAATTCTAGCCGAGCCGAAAATTACCCAAGCGGCTCGTCTCGCGTTAGAGTTGCCATGCAAAACGGGCATGACAACACGACATCAATCTAAGGAGACAAAAATGGCCGACCAGCCTAATGCCTTGCCTGACCCCAACGACAAAGATCCCCAGGAAACCCGTGAGTGGACGGAAGCCCTCGAGGGCGTAATCGCCCAGGAGGGCCCCACCCGGGCCCACTACCTGATCGAGAAACTCATCAGCCAGGCCCGGGAAGACGGCATCGACATCCCCTACTCCGCCAATACCGAATACATCAACACCATCCCGGCCGACCAGCAGCCCAAGTACCCGGGCAACCCGGACATCGAGCTCAAGATCCACAGCTACATCCGCTGGAATGCCATGGCCATGGTGGTGCGGGCCAACAAGCACACCAACGTCGGCGGCCACATCGCCTCCTTCGCCTCCGCCGCCGCCCTCTATGACGTCGGCTTCTCCCATTTCTGGCACGCTCCCCACGACCAGCACGGCGGCGACCTGATCTTCTTCCAGGGCCATTCCATCCCCGGCGTCTATGCCCGTGCCTACATGCTGGGCCGCCTGACCGACGAGCAGATGGACCATTTCCGCCAGGAGACCGGCGGCAAGGGCGTCGCTTCCTATCCCCATCCCTGGCTGATGCCGGACTTCTGGCAGTTCCCCACCGTCTCCATGGGCCTCGGCCCGATCCAGGCCATCTACCAGGCCCGCTTCATGAAGTACCTGGCGAGCCGCAACCTCATCGACATGGACAACCGCAAGGTCTGGGCCTTCCTGGGCGACGGCGAGACCGACGAGGTGGAATCCCTGGGCGCCATCGGCATGGCCGCCCGGGAAAAGCTGGACAACCTGATCTTCGTCATCAACTGCAACCTGCAGCGCCTGGACGGCCCGGTGCGCGGCAACGGCAAGATCATCCAGGAACTGGAAGCCGAATTCCGCGGCGCCGGCTGGAATGTCATCAAGGTCATCTGGGGCACCCACTGGGACGCCCTCTTCGCCCGGGACAAGAAGGGCATCCTCAAGAAGCGCATGATGGAATGCGTGGACGGCGAGTACCAGACCTTCAAGGCCAAGAACGGCGCCTACGTCCGGGAGCACTTCTTCAACACCCCCGAGCTGAAGGAACTGGTGGCCGACTGGACCGACGACGAGATCTGGCAGCTCAACCGCGGCGGCCATGACCTCTTCAAGATCTTCGCCGCCTACCAGAAGGCGGTGAACCACAAGGGCCAGCCCACCCTGATCCTGGCCAAGACCATCAAGGGCTACGGCATGGGCGGGTCCGGCGAGGCCATGAACATCTCCCATCAGCAGAAGAAGCTGGACCACGACTCCGTGCGCCGCTTCCGCGACCGCTTCGACCTGCCGGTGCCCGACGACCAGCTGGCCGAGCTGCCCTACCTCAAGTTCGCCGAGGACTCCGAGGAATACAAGTACCTGCGCGACCACCGCATGGCCCTGGGCGGCTTCCTGCCCCAGCGCCGGCGCAAGGCCGACTCCCTGCCGGTGCCCGCCCTGTCCACCTTCGAGGCCCTCCTCAAGGCGTCCGGCGCCGGCCGCGAGCTGTCCACCACCATGGCCATCGTGCGCATGATGAACATCCTCATGAAGGACAAGCTCATCGGCAAGAACATCGTCCCCATTGTCCCGGACGAGTCCCGCACCTTCGGCATGGAAGGCATGTTCCGCCAGTACGGCATCTGGAACCAGCAAGGCCAGAACTACGTTCCCGAAGACCATGACCAGCTCATGTTCTACAAGGAGTCCAAGACCGGCCAGGTGCTGCAGGAAGGCATCAACGAAGCGGGCGCCATGTGCGACTGGATCGCCGCCGCCACGGCGTACTCGGTGCACAACGTGCCGATGGTTCCCTTCTACATTTTCTATTCCATGTTCGGCCTGCAGCGCACCATGGACCTGTGCTGGGCGGCCGGCGACCAGCGCGCCCGCGGCTTCCTGATCGGCGGTACCGCCGGCCGCACCACCCTGAACGGCGAGGGCCTGCAGCACGAGGACGGCCACAGCCTGATCCTGTCGAACCTGATCCCCAACTGCGTCTCCTACGACCCCACCTTCCAGTACGAGGTGGCGGTGGTCGTCCAGGACGGCTTGCGCCGCATGAACCAGGAGCAGGAAGACATCTTCTACTACATCACCGTGATGAACGAGAACTACGAGCACCCCGCCATGCCGGAAGGTGCCGAGCAGGACATCATCAAGGGCATGTACGCCTTCAGGAAGGGCAACGGCTCCGATGCGCCCCGGGTGCAGCTCCTGGGCTCCGGCACCATCTTCCGGGAGGTCATCGCCGCCGCCGAGCTGCTCAAGAACGACTGGGGGGTCGAGGCCGACCTCTGGGGTTGCCCGTCCTTCAACGAGCTGGCCCGGGACGGCCAGGACGCCGCCCGCTGGAACATGCTGCACCCCCTGGAGACGCCGCGGCTCTCCCACGTCGAGTCCTGCCTCAAGGGCACCCGCGGCCCGGTCGTCGCCGCCACCGACTACGTCAAGCTCTACGCCGAGCAGATCCGGCCCTTCGTCGATCGCCGCTACGTCACCCTGGGCACCGACGGCTTCGGCCGTTCCGACACCCGGGAGGCCCTGCGCCACTTCTTCGAGGTGGACCGTCACTGGGTGACCCTGGCCGCCCTCAAGGCCCTGGCCGACGACGGCGTGATCGGCCGCGAAAAGGTCGCCGCCGCCCTGGTCAAGTACGGCCTGGACGCCAACAAGCCCAACCCGCTGACGGTTTAAGGGGGAGAACAAGATGACTCAACTGGTAGAAGTGAAGGTCCCCGACATCGGCGATTTCTCCGATGTGCCGGTCATCGACCTGTTCGTGAAGGTGGGCGACAGCATCAAGGTGGACGACGCCATCGTCACCCTGGAATCCGACAAGGCCACCATGGACGTGCCGTCCACCGTGGCCGGCGTGATCAAGGAAGTGAAGATCAAGCCGGGCGACAAGGTCAGCGAAGGCAGCGTGCTCATCATGGTGGACACCGCCGCCGGCGCTGCCGCCCCGGCTTCCCAGCCCGCCGCCGCCCCCGCAGCTGCCGCGCCGGCTCCGGCTGCGGCGCCCGCCGCTGCCCCGGCCGGCGGCGGCATCACCGAAGTGAAGGTCCCCGACATCGGCGACTTCTCCGACGTGCCCATCATCGACCTGTTCGTGAAGGTCGGCGACACCATCAAGGTGGACGACGCCATCGCCACCCTGGAATCCGACAAGGCCACCATGGACGTGCCCTCCACCGCCGCCGGCGTGGTCAAGGAGGTCCTGGTCAAGGTCGGCGACAAGGTCAGCGAAGGTGCAGTGCTGATCAAGGTGGAAGGCGCTGCCGGCGCCGCCGCCCCGGCCCGCCAGCCGGCCGCCGCCCCGGCACCCGCGCCCCAGGCGGCCCAGCAGCCCGACATCCCCGAGGCCCCCACCGCCCCGGCCCAGGCCGTCGTGCCGCCCGCTCCCGCCCCGGCCCTGCCCCTGGGTGCCAAGGTCCATGCCTCGCCCTCGGTCCGGGCCTACGCCCGGGAACTGGGCGCCGACCTCGCCCGGGTCCGCGCCAGCGGCCCCAAGAACCGCATCCTGCGGGAAGACATCACCGCCTATGTGAAGAGCGTCATGTCCGGAGCGACGGCGGCCCCCGCCGCGGCGGCGGGTGGCGTCACCGGCGGCGGCGTCCTCGACCTGCTGCCCTGGCCGCGGGTCGATTTCAGCAAGTTCGGCGAGATCGAGGTCCAGCCCCTGTCCCGCATCAAGAAGATCTCCGGCCAGAACCTCTCCCGCAACTGGGTGATGATCCCGGCCGTGACCTACCACGAGGACGCGGACATCACCGACCTGGAGGCCTTCCGGGTCCAGCTCAACAAGGAGAACGAGAAGTCCGGCGCCAAGGTGACCATGCTGGCCTTCCTGATCAAGGCCTGCGTGAAGGCCCTGCAGAAGTTCCCCGAGTTCAATTCCTCCCTGGACGGCGACAGCCTGGTGCTGAAGAAGTACTTCAACATCGGCTTCGCCGCCGACACCCCCAACGGTCTGGTGGTGCCGGTGGTGAAGAACGCCGACAAGAAGACGGTGATGGAAATCGCCGCCGAGACCGGCGACCTGGCCAAGCAGGCCCGGGACGGCAAGCTCAAGCCGGCCGACATGCAGGGCGCCTGCTTCACCATCAGCTCCCTGGGCGGCATCGGCGGCACCTACTTCGCCCCCATCATCAATGCGCCGGAAGTGGCCATCCTGGGGGTTAACAAGTCCGCCATGAAGCCGGTGTGGGACGGCAAGCAGTTCGTGCCGCGCCTCACCCTGCCCCTGTCGCTGACCGCCGACCACCGGGTCATCGACGGGGCCCTGGCCACCCGCTTCAACGTCTATGTCGCCCAGCTCCTGGCCGACATGCGCCGCATGATCGTCTGAGGGGAACGCCATGGCTCAACTCGTTGAAGTGAAGGTCCCCGACATCGGCGATTTCTCCGATGTGCCGGTCATCGACCTGTTCGTGAAGGCTGGCGACACCATCAAGGTGGACGACGCCATCGTCACCCTGGAATCCGACAAGGCCACCATGGACGTGCCGTCCACCGTCGCC
>DATFAA010000088.1:0-144956 GCA_035255045.1 Rhodocyclaceae bacterium
GGTGTTCTTGGCGGTGTTGTCCTGGCCGACGGCAACGGCGGTCACGTTCTTGTTCTCGGCCTGGATGTTGGTGTTGCCCTGGATCTGAACGCCTTGCGGGTTGCTGGAGCGTTGGGCCTGCTGGGCGAAGGCGGGAACGGCGATGACAGCGGAAGCGATGAGAAGGGAAATCAGACGCATGAGGTTCCTCCGAGTATTGATGATCGAACTATTAAATAAATGCACTGGCCGGATCAGCCGGCGACTACCTTGAAAACCACGCGACGGTTCTTGGGATCACGCGGATCGAGGTTCTTCATCGTATCGGTCGAGCCCTTGCCCAGGGGCACCAGGCGCTTGCGATCGATACCATTCCTTTCGACGATGTAATTCACCACCGAGTCGGCGCGGTCCCGGGACAGCGCGAGGTTGCGGTCGGCATTACCGGAGGCGTCGGTATGGCCTTCCACCAGCACGCAACGGCTGGGCGACAGGGAAAGGATCTTGGCGATCTCGGTGAGGGTCGCTTCCGACGCCGGCGAGATGGTGGCGCTGCCGACCTTGAACTGGATCTGGAAGTCCACGCCGATCATCTTCGCATCCGGCGGGATCGCTGCGCAGTCCATGGCGGCGGCAACGACCTTGGCCGGTTCGGGAGCCGGTGCAGCCGTCTGGGGCTCGCTGTCGAAGACGATGGCGCGGGTACGGACCCTGGCCTTGGGGGCGGCGCCGATGGGCGCTCCCTCCTGGGGCGCCGACAGGGCACGCTCCAGCTCCTTCAGCTTGGCGGCTTCGTCATCCCCGGCATAGGCCATCGCGGCGCCGACGAACGAGGCCAGCAGGATGGCGGTCAGGCGCGGAAGGCCAGTACGAACGAAGGCTTTCATTTATTCCTCACTTGCAGACGTTGATAACTTCTTTGGTGGTCACCACGATGTCCTTGGGCTGGCGGCCGCCCCGCTTGCCGGCGTCAACCGTGCCCACATTGACATTGCAGTCGCCGCCGCGCCGGCTGCCGATATTCACGACTTGCCGGTTCTGGCTCTGGGCAGATGGATTACGCTGCTGCCATTGCTTGGCCAGGGCATTGTTCACCTTGGTCTGGCCATGGGCATCCAGATTCTGGACAGCTTGGGCCGCCATCGGAATAACGGCGGCAGCCGCCACCACGAACGTGAGAATCCCTTTACTTGCATTCATTGCTGACAACTCCTCCGATATTTGTACAAGCCTTCTTGCCTCGGCCGCCCGCGATGGTGACCACGTTGCCGGCCGACACGCTGATCCGGGTATCGCCCCGCTTGTCGCCCTGGATGACCCCGACCCGGTTCTTGGCCACGGTATCCCGGCCGGTGGCCACGGCCGTCATGTTGTTGGTGTTGGCATTGATCTCGGTATTGCCCTGGATCCGGGTCCGCTGGCTGGTCTGGGCCCAGGCGGAACCGGCGGCGAGGGCCAGCGCCATGGTCAGGATGAATGTCCTGTTCATCATCAAACTCCTTCAAGGACGCGCAAAGGCAGGCGGGTCGGCGGTTTGCCGCGGCGGAAGGACTCCCGCATGGTTTCCAGTTCGGCTTCCGAAACCCCGAGCTTCCTGGCACTGAAGGACTTGGGATCCGGGGTGAACAGCAGATACGCCTGCATTTCGTTGATCAGCAGATCATCGTTGGCGAGGCCGTAGTTGAACTTGCCCAGGAAAGCCTTGAAGGCCTCCCGCTGCGGGTCGGTCAGCGTCTCGTACCAGAAGCGCTGGCAGAACTTGGCGTAGTGGGAATTGGTGTAGTACTCGCCGTGGGCCATCTCGTGCAGCAGGATGGCATAGCGGGCGCCCTTGGTAATCATCGGCTCGCTCGGCTTCCGGTCCTGGACCTGGGGAATGGACAGCACCACGATTTCCGGCCGCATGGCCTGGTAGAAGCCGCGCCAGACCCGGACCATGCCCTGCTCCACAAGGAAATTGCGGACCGCGATCTCCTCGGGATTGAGCTGCACCTTGTCGCGGTCGGCGTAATTGAAGAACTGGACCAGTTCCCCGACCAGGACGTCATGGCCGAAGGCGAAATCGGCCTGGGTCCGGCGGGCGGCCTCGATGTAGCGGGCCAGTTCCTCGTTGCCCAGCACCTTGGGATAGGGCTCGCTGAACTGCTGCTCGGTAAATTGGGTGATCCGGTTGAAGGCGCGGCCCTGGAGCGCCAGCCCGGGAAAATCGAAGACATAGACGTTCGGATTGTCCGCGTACTGCCATACGGCCACGTCACCCGACTGGGCCTCCAGAATCTGGGAGAAGTCGCCCCTCACCAAGTCCAGCGCCAAGGCGGAATGCACCAGGGCGATGAACGCCCCGATTCCAACTACTGCCTTCGAACCCAAAAGTAGACTCTTCCAGCCCTTCACAGCCCTCTCCCTTGCTGGTTATTTCCTGAAATAGTTCAGACGGTAAGCGTTTGCCCGCGACAGGTGGTTCCGGACCTCCAACTGGCGGATCGAAGTCGGCGCTCCGACGCCACCCAGGGCAGGCGGGTACACCAGCATGGCGCCGGTATTGGCATCACGGCGGCGGTAGGTCTGCCAGGCCATGCTGCGCTGGATGAGATAGGAGGTTTCCGGCTGTGCGCCGGCGCCCGGAACCAGCAGGATGGAACTCATGGTGCGGTTGGGCAGGGGCACGACCGCTCCCTGGACGACCACGCCGTTGTCGAGGATGATGCCCGCCTGGGCAGCCGAGGCCAGCACCCCGAACAGCAGGCCGGCGACCAGGCTATTTCTGTTCGACTGCGACATTGCCGTTCTTCCCCCACTTGATCTGGTAGGACTTGCCGGATTTCTTCGATTTGTAGGAAGTCTGGCCCTTGGGAATCTTGTCCCCGTCGATGAACACTTCGCCATTGATGATGGCGACGCCCTCCATCTGCACATCCGAATCCACCGAACCGGCGGTATTGACGGCGACCGAAGAGCCTCCGTGGGCCCCTGTCTGCACCCGCACCCCGGGCACGGAGACATCGACCGCAACCTGCCCATTGGCGGCCGTAGCAGCCAGCAAACCGACGAGAACAGCGCTCATAGCTTTCATCTGCTTCATCCTGTTGCGGAACCTACCTGGTTATAACGAGCTGCATGCCAAGTGGATGACAGGCAGCCGCACTGGATGCGATCAGAACTTTCCATGCCGGCATCCTCACTTGCACCGTACCTTCACCGGTTTGCCCTGGCGCATGATGACGAAGACGCTGCCGGACGCCGCGTCGTCGCCGATGCGCGCTGCCGCGTTCTCTACATCGCCACCGCAGGGAATGACGGGGATGCCGTCAGCACCGACACGGGACAGGTCGATTTCCTGCACATTGCCGGTGCCCGTGTAGACGCGGGCCCGCGACCGCAAGTCCCGGGCGCGCTCCTGGGAAGTCGCCGGCATAGCGATGTCGCCATTCCCGACGGGCATGCCGGGTATCACTACCGGCGCCTCCAGCCCCTGCTGATAGGCTCGCGACCGCACGCGGTTCTCGAAGGCCTTTTCCTCCGTCGGCGCGCCGCCCCGGGGTGAGAGGAATCCTTCCTCTTCCACCGGCACGACCACTTCCGTTCCCCGGGAATAGGCGCCAGCCCGCTCCCGCTGGGTACGCGCTCCCGGGGTCCGGGTTTCGTTCCGATCGGGCCCGACCAGGATTTCCCCGGCCAGGACGATCCTCCCCTCGCCTGCTGCCCGCCCTTCGGCGGCCCCGGCGGCACCGCACAACACCAAGCCTGGGATGATGGCGGGCAACAGTGCTTTGAAGGGCTTCATGGGAGTTCCTCAGCGGCTCACCGAAATATCGATGTAGCTGGTCACCAGCGCCGGGTTGCTCTGCCGGTACTGGTTGATGACGTCGTCCAGGGAACGGACCGGCAGCGGGGTCAGATCCCTCACGCCCTTCAGTCCGGGCGGGACGACCACCTCCCGGTCGGCGCCGAGGCAGGCGACGCGCTCCTTGCCGGGCTGGTCGAAACGGATCCGGAAGCCGCCGCTCGGCAGGCGCATGACGCTGCCGGGACGCAGGGTCGGGTTGGCAAAGAACTGGTTCGGGAAGATCCGCGCCACTTGGCGGGAGGCATCCTCGTAATAGCAGAAGACGGTGCCCTCGCCGGACAGGGAAAGGGACATGTTCAGGAACTCGCCCACCTTGTAGCTCGGCCGGTTGCCCCGCTCGCTGTCCAGGTTCACTCGGAAAGGCGCGGGCGCCGCGGCCTGGGCTGCGACGGCGGGGGCCGGTGTCGCAGCCACCGCCACGGGCGCAGCGGCGCTCATCTGGAGTGCGGGCCGGGCAGGCGGCGTGGAAGGCAGGGCGGCCAGGACATTCTGGGTGTCGTCCAGGAGGCTGGCGTACAGGTCGAAATTCACTTGGCCGTCGGCGATCAGGTGATTCTGGGCCTGGTATTCCATGATGGCGTCCTTGAGCTCGTCGTTCATCATGCCGTTCATGGGGCCCTTGTAGCGCTTCATGCTGCCGCCCAGCTTGCGCTGGACGAAAAGGATGCGTTCCTCCGGCTTCAGGGTGTCGAAGTTTTCCCGGGCCTGGTCACGGATGAGCGGATTGGTGACGTCGGCATCCAGGCAGCGCCAGTAGGGCACCTGGGTGAATTTGCCCAGGGTCTCGATGAGGCTCAGTTCCAGCAGGGTGCGGGTCGTGGCGCCTAGGCCCTCGGTGCGGCTGAGGTCGAGGTTGAAGCTGAAGCCCACCTTGCCGAGCCGGCCGCCGCCTTCCATGGAATTGCCGCCCTTGATGATGACCATGCTGTTGGAGGTGCTGGTCTGGGGCAGGATCTTGCGGGAGCCGGCATCGCCCACGCTCATGTCCATGCTGATGAGGTCGTAGGACTGGTCATTGGAGGAACCAATATCCAGGAAAGGCAGGGAGATGCCGAACCCCTTGCTCTTGCGCACCGAGTTGTCGTCCATCTGGGTAATGGAGCCGCGAATGTAGTAATCGGGCAGTTTCCGGGCGGCGTCGCCCTTGGCGGCGAAGAGCCCGCCCAGATCGTCGTTCATGCCGTGGAAATCGATGAATTCGAAGGCGTTGCTCTTGACCGTCATCTTGGCAATGGCCGTGATCAGCATTTCTTTGGTCCCCGTGCGGACCTTGCCGGTCTCGTCGGGAATGCCGGTGGAGGTTATGACGATGCCGTTCTTGCCGTAGGCGAGGAAGAGCTCGTCCATGCAGCGCAGGGCCTGGGTGAAATTGGTGACAGTCTTGATGGCTGGCGTCTTGGGGGCTGCCGCGGTGGCCGTCATGGCACCAAAATCCTGGGCTGCGGCGGCGGATGCCAGCAGCAGCATGGGCAGAATGGAGGAAGCGCGAATCGACGGAGTCATAACCAACCCTTAGCTTGAAATGATGGGGTTCTCGCAGCAGCAGGACAACCGCACATGTTTATGTAAATGTACATCAGGGATTGTGGCCGGCAGGCGTAAATTTTTCACACTTGGGCCACAATCAATTCGCATAAAAAGACCGGCTGCCGACGCGGCCATTCCGGTCACTTGTAGGAACGGGTCTCGAGCAGGTAATCCCCACCAGGCGCGTGGCCGGCCGATACCGCACCGCCGTACTGCGGCGTCTGCGGGAAGTCCTTCGATACCTCGTCCCGGACGGCCTGGAACAGCTTGGCGCCGGAATCCACCTGCTTCACCGACTTCATCGCGTTCATGAAGCTGTAGGCGAAGATGGAATGGCCTTCCTTGCCCTCGTCCGACACCGGTTCCTCGCCTCCGGACGACATCACCGTCACCGAGCGCTTGGCCAGGATGCCGCTGGGATCGAAGGAAGCGGTGGCTCCGACGATCTTCTGCTCCTTGGTCAGGGAACCGGAATAGCAGGAGTCGGAAACCAGCATCACCTGCTTGGCCGGGATATTGGACAGGAGCTTGCCGATATCGCCGTTGGAGATCCACTTGTCCGGGCTGGTGACTTTGGCGTCGGCCGGAATCCAGTAGCCGGTCTTGGTCTTGTCGCTCATATAGCCGTGGCCGGCGTAGTACACCGTGACACTGTCGTTGGGCCCAACTTCCTGACTCAGCTTGTTGAGGCTGGTGACGATATCGGCCCGGCTGGCATCCGGCACCACCCGCACGTCGTAGCCCAGCTGCTCCTGGAGCTGCTGGCCGACGGACTTGGCGTCCGGCAGGGCCGACTCGAGCGACGGGATGGACGGATCGTCATACTTGTTGACTCCGATGACCACCGCCACCTTGCGCTGGATTTGCGGCAGGGCTGCAAACTTCGGCACCGGCGCGGGCGGCAGGGCCAGCGCGGTGGACTGCTGGGTAGCGGCAACCGGGATGCAGACAGTGCTGCCGGCGCCGCAGGGCGGCAGGTCCGCCGCCGCGGGGTTGGCCTTGAGGATGTTGAGGGCCGGCTTGAGGGCTTCGGTCTTGAGCTCATGGCGCAGCGCCGCCAGGTTCTCGAGGGCGGCCCGGTTGGCGCCGGCGGTGACGACGGCGGCGAAGGCCTTGGCGGTCTCGACGCGGCGCTCCTCCCGGCGTTTTTCCACAGCGATGCGGTGCTCCTGGACCTTCTTCTCGGCCTCGACACGCTTCTTCTCGACCTCGGCCCGCTTGGCTTCGACCTCGGCCTTCTTGGCCTGGGCTTCCGCCTTCCGAGCCACCGACTCGGCCTTCCGGCCCTGGGCTTCGGCCTGCTTGGCGACCGCCTCGGCCTTCTTGACCTCGGCCTCGGCCTTCTTGATGGCAGCTTCGGCCAGCTTGTGCTCACCCTCCGCCCGCTTCGCCTGGACCTCTTTTTCCATGACCGCGCGACCGCCGGGGGAGCGGGTGCCCTTGGCCTCGGCTTCGGTCATCTTGGCGTCGGCCTGAACCTGCTTGGCCTCCGCCTCGGTCTGCTTGGCTTCCGCCTCGGCCTTCCTGACCTCGGCTTCGGTACGCTTGGTCTCCGCCTTGCGCTCGGCCGCGGCCCGCTGCTCCGGCGCCTTGGCCTGCTTGGCCTCGGCCTCTGCCTTCTTGACGTCGGCTTCGGCCCGCTTGGCCTCGGCCTCGATCTTCTTGCCCTCGGCCTCGACCTTGCGGGCCTCGCTTTCGGTCTTGTGGGCTTCGGCTTCGGTCTTCTTGACCTCGGCCTTCTGGGTGGCGGCCAGCTTCTGTTCCGGCGTCTTCGCCGCCCGGGTCTCAGCCTCGGCCTGCTTGGCCTCGGCCTGGGCTTCCTTGGCCCGGACTTCCGCCTGCTTGCCCTGGGCTTCGGCCAGCTTGCCTTCGGCCTGGGCCTGCTTGCCCTCGGCTTCCGTCTTCTTGACGTCGGCCTCGACGCGCTTGCTCTCGGCCCGCTTCTCGGCGGCGGCGCGGGCCTGGGGCGTTGCGGCAGTCTTGGCTTCGGCTTCGGCCTGCTTGGCTTCCGCCTCGACCTTCTTCGCCTGGGCTTCCACCTTGTGGGCCTCCGCCTCGATTTTCTTGGCTTCGGCTGTCTTCTGGGCCACCGCCTTCTGATCCGGATTGCGGGCTTCCCGCGCCTCGATGGCGGCTTGCTTGCTCTCGGCGTCGGCCTTCCGGGCCTGGGCTTCCGCCTGCTTGGCTTCGGCCTGGGCCTGCTTGCTTTCGGCCTGGGCTTGTTTGGCGGCGACCGGCGCGGCCGCTTCCGCCTTGGGGGCAACCTTGGCTTCGGCCAGGGCTTCGCGGCCTTCGGCTTCAGCCTTCCTGGCTTCGGCCTCGGCCTGCTTGGCATCGGCCTGGGCCTTCTTCTCTTCCGCTTCGGCCCGCTTGGCTTCGGCCCTGGTCTTCGCCGCCGCCTTCTCGGCCGGAGTCTTGGCCGCCTTGGCGCCGGCTTCGGCTTCCTTGGCCTCCGCCTCGGCCCGCTTGGCTTCGACCTCCGCCCGCTTGGCCTCAGCCTCGGCCTTGCCGGCGTCTTCCCGGGCCTTCTTGGCTTCCGCCTGAACTTCGGTCACCGATTTCTCGGCATCCTTGCGGGCCACCGCCAGTTTGGCCTCCTGGGTCGTAGAGGTGGTCTGAGTGACAGTGGTCGTGGTGGCAGTGGTGGTCGAGGTCGTCAGCTTGGCATCCACGGTGAGGGCACCGGACAGGGTGGAAGCGTCAGCTGTGGCAGTGCCGGTAGTAGTGACCGGTGTCGTCGTCTTGGCCTGGTCTGCCGTCGCCGTGGTAGGCGTATTGGTCGCGCACAGCGCCGGGTTGAGGACGCAGGGGTCGGTGACAGTCGGAGCCGGCGTCGACGCGGGCAGGATGTAGATGCTGTTGGACGTCGGCCAGTTGTTGCCATTGTTGTCGTAGCTGTCCAGGGTCGCCAAGTCCATGTTGTACTTGGGAGCACTCAGACCGTTGAGATTGCTGCCGGCCTCGTTGCCGATCACCACGCTCCAGTTGCCGCCGTTGGTGGTGTCGATGGCGTTCGCCCCGACATTGTTGGTGAACGTGTTGCTCGCCAGTAGGAGGATGTGGCTGGTGCTGCTCGCTGTGGACAGGGGCGAGTTGAGAACCACGTTCTTGCCGATGAAGTCCATGTCCCCGGAAGTCGCCACTGCCATGGGGCCGCCGAAGCCGCCAATGACGAGATCGCCGTCGATGAACGCCGTGTCGAAGGAGCAGTTGTTGGGGCCGCCGTTGCAGCGTCCGGCGGCGAGGGTGACGCCGTGGGTCAGGCTCAGGGAGGGGGACGCCAGCTGGGTCGAGACGCAGAGGTTGCTGGCGCAGGCGGCGTTGGCCTGGTCCATGCCGACGTAGATGTTGGTTCCCGGCGTATAGGTCACCACCGCTGCCGAATCGATGGTCCCGTTCAGCGGCGTGGTCGGATACATGCTGCCGAACTTGAGGGCGTTGGTCTCCATGAAGAGATCGTTGGCGAAGACCGACTTGCCGTCCAGGACGATGGCCGGAGCCCGGAGATAGATATCCCACAACCGCTCCCAGCCGGTATCCCCGTAGCCTCCCGGCATCCCGTTGACGTCGATGGTGCCGCTGCCGAAGAGGATGTGGTTCGATGCGTCCATGGCCAGCTCGCCGCCGTGGGTCATGACGCCGCCCAGGGATTTTATGACGCCAGAAAAGCTCGAGTAGGTGGCGCTGGTGCCGGTCGCCATCATTTTCACATTCAGCGGATTGGCGGCGGCGATATTGCCGTAGTGCTCGATGTAGGGCGCCTTGAAGCTCAGGGTGGCGCCGGTCTGGTTGACGTAGCCGCCGGTGAACGAGGAATTGTTCAGGGACAGGCCGTAGATGCGCAGGAAATCGGTCGCCTCGTAGGCAACCGAACTGGTCTGCAGGGCCTGGGCGACGTCGGCAGTGGATACGAACGTGGCTCCCGGAGTCATCATGCAGCTGGAGCTGAAATCGTCGAAGCAGTAAGCCGCCGGGTCAAGCAGCCAGAAGCCCATGGCGCCCTTGGGAGCGCGGGTATCGACCGTGCCGCCCAGCAGGAGCGAGTGGCCCGAGGTTTCCACTTGGCCGCCGTTGCCGCCGTTGGCGCCGCCCCGGGCCGAGATGGCGCCCTTGAAATCAGTACTGCGGTCGGACCACAGGACCACCTTGCCGCCGTTGCCGCTATCGGTGGCATCGGCCTTGATGACGGCACCGGCCGCCATGGTGGTGGTCTGGGCATTGGCATCCGCCGGGTTCTTGCCCTGCCAGTCACCGCCCACCAGGACCTGGCCGCCGCCGGTGGCACCGGAGGCGTCGAGGCTGGCGCTCGGGGTCAGGGTGACATCCTTGCCCAGGATCTGGATGCTGCCGCCCTGGCCGGCGCTGTTGGTAGCGCTGATGGTGCCGGAAACGGTGGTGCCCTCGGTCGCCTTGAGGATGATGCGCCCCTGCCCGTCCACGCTGGCGCTGTCCGCGCGCAGGATGCCCTGCTGTTCGATGAGGGCGCCGAAGATGTCGATCCGTCCCCCGGCGGCGTTGATCTCGCCCAGGTTCACCGCCTTGTTGGCGGTGGCACTGATGGTGACCGAAAGCTCCGGTCCGGCGGTATCAATGAGACTGACGCTGTTGCCGGCCGCCAGGACGACCTGGCCCTGGGGCGTGGTGATCACCCCCTCGTTCCTGACCTCGCTGCCGATGAGCATGACGCTGCCGCCCAGGGGCGTGGTGATGCGCCCCTGGTTGACCAGGGGGCCGAAGCCGCCGCCGGAAAAGCTGAATTTGCGGTTCAGGAAGTCCGCATCGGAAAGGTTGAGGGTGGATGCGATCAGCCCCGGCACGTCGATCACCGAGTTGCGGCCGAAAACGATGCCGTTGGGGTTGATGAGGAAGACCTGGCCGTTGGACTGCAGGGTGCCCAGGATCTGGCTGGGATCACCGCCCACCACCCGGTTCAGGACCGACGACTGGGCGTTGGGCTGGACGAAGCGGGTGGTTTCGGTGGCGCCGATATTGAACTGCTGCCAGTTGATGATGGCGCCGTTGGAATTGGTGACCGTCAGGGTGCTGCCCTGTGTGGCGAAGGTGGCGGTGCCGTTGGCCACCGCGGCGCCGGTGGGGTTGGCCAGGGCGGCGGGGGCGACGGAACCCAGGCAGGCCGCGACGGCCAGGCTCAGGGTCTTGAACTTGAACGTGTTGCCCTGGCTCGCAGGGCGGGCAACCGGTTGCGCTTGGCGTGTCATGACGCGGCTCCTGGGATTTCCGGGGTTCAGAAGGAGTAGTTGATGGCGAACTGGCCGTAGGTGTCGCCACGTTCGCGGCCTACCCCTGCCGTCTGGCTGGTCAGCCGGTCCTGGGCCACGCCGAAGTCGAGCCGCGCTGATAGGTCGCGCTGGATGTTGAAGCGCAGGCCGGCGCCGACGCTGGATATATGCTGCTGGCGCTGACGGGCCGGTCCATGGTTGTAGATCTGCCCGGCATCGTAGAAGACCACGCCCCGCATCCCGTAGCCCGCCGGCAGGGAGACGAGTCCGGCCAGCTCCGGCGTGTACAGCTCAAGATTGCCGGAATAGCCCTGGTCGCCGGCAATGGCGCGCTCGGTGTAGCCGCGCACCGAGGCGGCTCCGCCGACGCCGAACTGCTCGCCGGAGATGAGCTTGTAGTCGGTGACCTGGGCGGCCAGGTTGGCGCGGAACTGCCAGTCGGCCGCCAGGGGCACGCCGACGAAGCCGTTCAGGCGCCAGACGGTCCAGTTTGCCCGCCAACCGGTGGTCCCGGTCTGGTAGTCGCCGGGCTGGCCGTGGGGCCCGCCGGGCACGTTCGCCGCCAGCATGGCGCTGCCGCCCAGTTGCACCCCCGGGGTGTTGTACTGGCCGACGTAGCTGACGCTCAGCGGCTGGCTGGTAATGGTGCCGCAGGTGACGTTGGCGCAGGGCAGGCCGAACTGGTTTACCCGGTTATCGAAATCCTTGTAGTCGAAGCCGTATACAAACTTATGGCGGTACTCGCCGATGCTGGCCAGGGGCTGGTTGAGCCGCAGGCCGAAGATGGTGCCCTTGCCGGTGAAGCTCATGGTGCCGCCGGGAACGATGGTGCTGCCGGAGGCCGTATCGGAATAGGCGGCGATCAGGTCGAGGGACAGACCGTGGCCGTAGAAGGGAATCCGGTAGCCGGCCGAGAAACTCAGGGTCTTTTGGGGAAAATCGGTGGACGTGGTCACCTGGCCGGTGACCATGTGATCCTTGTTGAAGAGGTTGGCGTTCTGGTAGCCCAGGGAGAGCCGGTGGACGCCCGTGCTCTTGCTGCCGCCGTTGTCGAAGGAGGCGATGAACTTCTGCGGGCGGTCTTCCACCACGTTGACGGTGGCGTCGATGGCGCCCGGCTGCTCGCCGGCCTGGAAATTGACCGCCACCTGCTTGGCCGGATTCTCGTTGGCCATGGCGATCTCGGACACCACCCGCGGCGCATTGGGGGCGAGGCCGATGCGTAGGGAGGGCAGGCTGGCGAGGATATTGGTCTCGTCGTAGGCCTGATTGCCCTTGACGGCGATGGCCCGCACCTTGCCTTCGACCACCTGCAGGCGGATGCTGCCGCCGGTCGCCGCCTGCTCGGGCGGGAAGATGCGCACCACCGGATAGCCGGCCTTCTCGTAGGCCTTTCTTAGGGCCTCGGCCGCGGCGTCGATGTCCGCCAGGCTTCGATCGGGGCCGGTGTAGCCGGCCAGGATCTGTTGCACCTCGGCTTCCGGCAGGAGGGTGTTGCCCTCCACCTGATAGCCGGCAATGTTGAACTTGGCCCCTTGGCCCCAGGCTGCCGCAGCGACCAACAGCATGGCCCCGGCCGCACCCCGTGCGAACCCCTTCCCCATACACCCCCCTATTAAACTCGGGCGCTCCCCAGCACCCGGCTGCTTACAAATGCAGCAATTAATTCACTCTATGGTAACTTTTGTAAAGAAAACTTGGCAAGGTAGCTTTAGTGTTTCGCCGCCTGGCGGGCGTCGCTCACGGCCTTGCCGTAGATGCTGGCCAGAGCCAGGATGGATTGGTCGCCGGGATAGGCCTTCTCCAGCCGGGTGAGCTCTTCTTCCAGGCGGTCGTAGGCGCTCTTCTCGAACAGCCCGGCCAGCAGGAAGACTTCCGGGCTCCGGTCGTCCGGCGCGGCCTGGCTGCGCAGCTCCTGGTATTTCTGTTCCAGTGCTGCCATGGCTTCCGGCGTAGCCAGGGCCCGCATGCGCACCATCCCGGCCTTGCCGGTGGAATCGGCCAGGGGCGTGCGGGCCATTTGCTGCGCCACCTGCTTCGGCAACTGCTTGGCCTCCCCCTTGGGCGCACCCGCCACCACCGTGCTCTGCTCCTCACCGGCGGCGATGACGCCGGCGCCGCTCCAGGACTCCTGGCGGCCGCTGCCCACATAGACAACGGTGAGCTTGCCGTCGCTGCCGAGCTTGACCCGGTCCCCGTCGAGGAGACGGCTGAAGGGCTGCAATCTGCTCGCCTTGCCGAAATTCTCGACCACCACGTCGCCGGCCACGCTGAGGACCATGGTCGATGTCCCGGCGGCCTCGGCAACCGGTGCCGCCAAGGCGAAAAAGGCCCAGCCAACGAGCAAAAGGTATTTACGCATTCTTTTCTTCCTCCCCAACGCCAAGAATCTCCCACACATCCACCGGCTGGTGCCGGCCCTTGACCGTCACCGTCCCGGAGCGCCCGAGCTCGATGCCCGGCCCCGCGGCTTCCAATGTTTCGCGGCTGGCTAGGATGACACAGCCCATGGTTTTCGTCATGCCCTCGAGCCGGGACGCCAGATTGACGCTGTCGCCGATGGCCGTGTACTCCATCCGGGCCGTGGTGCCGATGTTGCCGACCACCGCCGGGCCGGTGTGGACGCCGATGCCCACGGCAAATTCGGGCAGGTCCCGGTCGGCATAGCGCTGGTGCATCCACTGTCTGAATTCGGCCGCCACTTCCTTCAGGCGGATGGCGGCCCGCAGGGCCCGCCGGGCGTGGTCGTCGCTACGCAGGGGGACGCCGAACTCGACCATGATGGCGTCGCCGATGAACTTGTCGATGCAGCCGCCCTCTGCTGCGAGGACGGCGCAGGCCCGCTCGAAGTAGGCGTTAAGCATCTCGACCACCTCTTCCGGCGCCATCTTCTCGCTGATGGTGGTGAAGTTGCGGATGTCGGTGAACAGCACCGTCACCTGAACCGCCTCGCCGCCCAGTTGGGGCAGCGTGGGCGAAGCCAGCAGGGCCTCGACGAGTTGGGGCTCGATGTAGCGGGAGAAGACGCCGCGCAGGTGCTCCCGTTCCCGCTCGCCGTGGGTGAAGCGCCAGCCGTAGATGCCGGTGCACGCCAGGATGGCGGTCAACTGGATATGGGCGGCCGGCAGCAGCAGGTCGCTGCGGAAGGCCAGGTAGCCCGCGGCGGCAGCCAGGACGAGGGGCAACCCCAGGAAAGGCACCCCCAGCCACAGGCGCTGGCGCGACCAGAACCAGGCCGCCGGCAGCACGATGGCCAGGGTAAGGGCCAGCCGCCAGCCGGCCGGCCAATCGTCGACGAAGCGCCCGGCCAGCAGGGCATCGACAGTCTGGGCCTGGATTTCGGCCCCGAGCATGAGGGGGGCATCGAAGAAGCCACGGCCGTAGGGGGTCATGTGGGCATCGTTCATGCCACCGTAGCTGGCACCGATGATGGCTACCTTGCCGTGCAGGGCCTGGACCCGGGGGTCCCGCAGGGCGTTCTCCTGCAGGAGGTCACGCAGGGAGAGGGACGGCACCGTCCCCGGCGGGCCCGCGTAGGCCAGGGTGACGGCATCGCCAGCGCCGATGGCGCGGCCGCCGAAATGCCAGCTTTCGGCGGCTGGCGACTGGCTGCTGGCATGGACCGCCAGCAGGAAGGGCAGGGACAGGAGGCGGAGGTCGCCCTCGGCCCGGTCCACCGGCGGGACGGCGCGGAAGCGCCGCAGGGTGCCGTCGGGATCGGGCGCGAGGTCGGCGGCGCCGACGAAGCGGGCGGCGTCGAAATCCGGCAGGGCGACCAGGTAGTCGGCCGCCGGTAGCAGGGTTTCCTGGGCGCTCTGCATGCCGGCGACCACCACCTTGCCGGTGGCGAGTTCCTGCCGGAAGGCCTGGTCGAAATTCCGCGCTCCCGACGCCCCGAGGGCGCCCAGCTTGGCGAGCCACTGTTCCGGACTGGCGCTGAACAGCATGTCGAGGCCGATCACCGCCACCCCCGCCTGGCGCAGCACGGAGCAGGCCTGGGCGAAGCGGGGCCCCCAGAAGACCAGGGGCTCGTCCGGGTAGGCCGACAGGGTGGCCTCGTCCAGCTTGATGAGGACCACCTTCTGGGGCGTCGCACGCTGGCCGGCGACCCGGCACCAGAGATCGCCGTAGAAGCGCTCGAAGCCCGCCAGCGCCCCGGCCCGGGTGAGCAGTTCGGCGACCAGCACCGCCGCCAGGGCGATGAGCAGCACCCAGGCGGCAGGAGAGCGCTTGGGGGAGGCATCCTGCCGGGAAGTTGTGGCTTGGGCCATTGGCCGATTTGTCCGTTGTGGTCGAAAGCGGAATCTTAAATGCATTCAAAGGCTGACTGCCAACCCCCGGCCAACCAGGCCAAGCCCTTATTGCATATGCCATTTGAAACAGCCATTATGCCGAACGCTTAGAGCGGATCAGCATCCCTTACTTTCAGACGGGAGGAACAGCAGATGACGACACAGAGCAATCCCTTCATGGCTTCCGAAACCCGGGTGCCGGACGCCTTTCCCGGCACCGGAGAATTCATCCCGGAGGGCCAGGTGGTGCCGGCCGGCCGGGGCGTCAGCTGGATCAGCCGGGGCTGGGAAATGTTCCGGGCCGCACCGGGGACCTGGATCGGCCTTTCGGTCCTCTTCCTGGCCATCGTCTTCCTTCTCGCCATGATTCCCGTGGTCAATGTGCTCCTCAACCTGCTTCTCCCCATCTTCGTCGGCGGCATCGTGATGGGCTGCAAGGCCCAGGAGGAAGGCGGGGAGCTGCGGGTCGGCCATCTCTTCGCCGCCTTCCAGGGCTACGCCGGCAAGCTGGCGCTGGTGGGCTTGATGTACGTGGTCGGGATCATCGTCATTGCCCTCGCCGTGGCTGTGGTCGGAGGCGGCATCGGCTTCGGTTCCGCCATGATGGGCGGCGGCAGCCCTTCCCCCGCTGCCTTCCTGGTGCCCGCGCTGATCGCAGCGCTTCTCTTCGTACCCCTGGCCATGGCCGTCTGGTACGCCCCGGCCCTGGTGATCTTCCACGGCGTGGCGCCGGTCCAGGCCATGAAATCCAGCTTCTTCGCCTGCCTGAAGAATTTCATGCCCTTCCTGGTGTACAGCCTGGTGCTGGTGGTTCTCGCCATCGCCGCCAGCCTGCCCCTCGGCCTCGGCTGGCTGGTGCTCGTACCCGTGTCCCAGGCCTCGATCTACGCCAGTTACCGGGATATGTTCACCCGCTCCTGACGCCCCGCCTTCCCGCCGACAGCAATTTACTCCCCGGGGCGGCGCTGACATCCCGCCGGCCCGGGTTAAAATACCGCTTTTTTTGGGAAGAGCATCATGGCCGGACATTCCAAATGGGCCAATATCCAGCACCGTAAGGGCCGCCAGGACGAAAAGCGCGGCGCCGCCTTCTCCAAGATCGCCAAGGAAATCACCGTAGCCGCCAAGATGGGCGGCGGCGACCCGGGCTTCAATCCGCGCCTGCGTGTGGCCGTGGACAAGGCCAAGGGCGTGAACATGCCCAAGGACAAGATCGACACCGCCATCAAGAAGGGCACCGGCGAGCTGGAAGGCGTCGATTACGTCGAAATCCGCTACGAGGGCTACGGCATCGGCGGCGCCGCCGTGATGGTGGACTGCCTCACCGACAACAAGACCCGCACCGTCGCCGAAGTGCGCCATGCCTTCTCCAAGCACGGCGGCAACATGGGGACCGACGGCTGCGTGGCCTTCCAGTTCAAGCACTGCGGCCAGATGCTGTTCGCTCCGGGCACCGACGAGGCGGTCCTCATGGACGCCGCTATCGAAGCCGGCGCCGAGGACGTGGTCACCAACGACGACGGCTCCATCGAGGTGGTCACCGCCCCCGCCGACTTCATCACCGTCAAGGATGCCCTGGAGGCAGCCGGCCTCAAGCCCGAATTCGCCGAAGTCACCATGAAACCGGAAGGTGAAACCGAGCTGGCCGGCGACGATGCCGTGAAGATGCAGAAGCTCCTGGACGCCCTGGAGAGCCTGGACGACGTCCAGGAAATCTACACCACCGCGGTCATGGAAGACTGATTTGACCGGGGTCGATCCCAAGGCGGCGCCGAGCGCCGCCTTTTTTGTTTGATGCAGCGCTTCTATCCCTTCCTCTTCGTCTTCCTGTGGAGCACCGGCTTCATCGGCGCCAAGTTCGGCCTGCCCCACGCCGAGCCCCTGTCCTTCCTGCTGGCGCGCTACGGCTTCGTCATCGCCCTGATGACCGCCATCGCGCTCCTGTCGCGGGCTCCCTGGCCCCGGGACTGGCGTCAGTGGCTGCACATCGGGGTTTCCGGCGTCCTCGTCCATGCCGTCTACCTGGGCGGCGTCTTCAGCGCCATCAAGCAGGGCCTGCCGGCCGGGGTCACCTCCCTGGTGGTGGGGATGCAGCCCCTCCTCACCGCCTTGGGCGCCGGCTGGCTGCTGAAGGAAAAGGTCAGCGGGCGGCAATGGCTGGGCCTCCTTCTCGGCCTGGCGGGAGTCGCCCTGGTGGTCTCGGGCAAGGTGGGGAACGCCGCCGTCGGCCCCATGCTGGTGCCGGCCCTGCTGGCCCTCCTCGGCATCACCGCCGGCACCCTCTACCAGAAGCGCTTCTGCGCCCGGTTTGATCTGCGCACCGGTTCGGTGATCCAATTCGTCCCGAGCGCGGCGCTCACCGCCGTCGCCATCGCCTGCTTCGAGGAATTCCGCATCGAATGGACGCCCCAATTCGCCTTTGCCCTGGCCTGGCTGGTGCTGGTGCTGTCCATCGGCGCCATCAGCCTGCTGAATCTGCTCATCCGCAACGGCAGCGCGGTTAACGTGGCCAGCCTTTTCTACCTCACGCCGCCCACCACCGCCCTCATCGCCTGGGGCGCCTTCGGCGAGACCCTGTCTCCCCTGGCCCTGGCCGGCATGGCCCTGGCCGTGGGCGGCGTTTACCTGGTGGGCCGCAGCAAATGAACGCTCCCCGTATCCTCGGCATCGACCCCGGCCTGCGGGTGACCGGCTTCGGCGTGGTGGAGAAGCACGGCAACCAGCTGGTCTACGTGGCCAGCGGCTGCATCAAGTCGAAGGACTCCGAATCCCTGCCGGAGCGGCTCAAGACCGTCTTCGCCGGCATCGGGCAGGTGATCGCCGCCTATTCCCCCCAGCAGGCGGCGGTGGAAAAGGTGTTCGTGAACGTGAATCCCCAGTCCACCCTCCTCCTGGGCCAGGCCCGGGGCGCCGCCATCAGCGCCCTGGTCCACGCCGGCCTGCCGGTGGCGGAATACACGGCCCTGCAGGTCAAGCAGGCGGTGGTGGGCCACGGCAAGGCCGCGAAGGAGCAGGTCCAGCACATGGTGGTGCGGCTCCTTTCCCTGCCCGGCGCCCCGGCGGCGGACGCGGCGGACGCCCTGGCCTGCGCCATCTGCCACGCCCACGGGGGCCAGGGCCTGGGCGCCCTGGCGACGGCCGGCTACCGGGTCCGCGGCGGCCGCCTTATCGGGTAGCATATTGGGATGATCGGACGAATCACTGGCCTCCTGGCCGAAAAGAACCCGCCCCAGATCCTGGTCGACGTCCATGGCATCGGCTACGAGCTGGACGTGCCCATGAGCACGTTCTACAACCTGCCGGGCGCCGGCGAGAAGGTGAGCCTGCTCACCCATTTCGCGGTGCGGGAGGACGGGCAATTCCTCTACGGCTTCCTGACCGAGGCGGAGCGCTTCGCCTTCCGGCAGCTCATCAAGATTTCCGGGGTCGGCGCCCGCATCGCCCTGTCGGTGCTCTCCGGCCTGTCGGTGGCCGACCTGGCCGCCGCCGTGGCCCGCCAGGAGGCCGGGCGCCTGACCAAGATTCCCGGCATCGGCAAGAAGACGGCGGAGCGCCTGCTCCTGGAATTGAAGGGCAAGTTGGCCGAAACCACCTCGGCCGCCCTGCCGGCGATGGAAGACTCCAGCCACGACATCCTCAACGCCCTCCTCGCCCTCGGCTACAACGAGCGGGAGGCGGCCGGGGCCATGAAGCAGCTGCCCGCCGGAGTCGGCACTTCCGACGGCATCCGCCAGGCCTTGAAGCTGCTCTCCAAGATCTAGGATGTCCGTCGATACCTCCCCCAAGCGCCTGGCCCAGATCGCTCTGGTGACGCTGCTCATCGCCGGCTGCGTCATCGTCCTGTGGCCCTTCATCGGGGCCGTGCTGTTCGCCTTCGTGCTGTGGATCTGCACCTGGCCCTTCTATAACGCCCGCATCCTGCCCCTGGTCAAGGGCAGGGACAGCCGCGGCGCCAGCCTGATGACCCTGCTCCTCATCCTGGTCATGCTGCTGCCCATGGTTTTCCTGTCGGGCAGCGTGGTCAATGGCGTGGACACCGTGATCAACAAGGTCCGCCCCTACGTGGAGGCCGGCCTGCCGGCCGATCCGCCGGTCTTCCTCAAGCAGTTGCCCATCATCGGCAGCGAGATTGAGGCCACCTGGCAGCGCATCGCCGGCAGCCGGCAGGAAATGAACAATCTGCTGAAGCAATTCCTCGCGCCCGCCCGCCAGTTCGCCCTGGCCCTCGGGGGACTGGTGGCCAACGGCCTGCTGCAGCTGGTGCTGGTGCTCTTCGTGGCCTTCTTCCTCTACCGGGACGGCGCCGCCATCAACCGGGCCCTCACCACCGGCGCCCGCAAGCTGGGCGGGACCCTGGGCGAGCAGATGCTGCTCCTCACCCGCGGCACGGTGAACGGCGTCATGCTCGGCCTGGTGGGCACGGCGGCGGCCCAGGGGGCGGTGGCCGTCGTCGGCTTCCTGATCGCCGGGGTGCCGGGAGCGGTGCTGCTGGGCTTCGCCACCTTCTTCCTGTCCCTCATCCCGGGCGGACCGGTCCTGGTCTGGGGTGGCGCCACGGCCTGGCTCTACAGCGGCGGCCAGACCGGCTGGGCCATTTTCATGGGCCTCTACGGCGTCCTGGTGATCAGCAGCATCGATAATTTTGTCAAACCTATCCTGATCGCCCGGGGAGCCGGCTTGTCCATCCTGCTCATCGCCCTCGGGGTCCTGGGGGGTGTCATGGTCTTCGGCTTCATCGGCATCTTCCTGGGACCGGTCTTGCTGGCCCTCGGCCATGCCCTGGTCAAGGAATGGACACAGGAAGAGGAGGTCGCCCCATGATAGAAACCGATCGGTTCGACGAGGACCCGGGCAGCCGGATCATTTCCCCCCAGGCCAAGTCCGCCCAGGAAGAGGCGCTGGAACGGGCCCTGCGGCCCAAGCGACTGGCCGACTACACGGGCCAGAAGAAGATCCGCGAGCAACTGGAGATCTTCATCCAGGCCGCCCGGAAGCGGGGCGATGCCCTCGACCACGTGCTGCTCTTCGGCCCTCCCGGCCTGGGCAAGACGACCCTGGCCCACATCGTCGCCCACGAGATGGGGGTCAATCTGCGCCAGACGTCGGGCCCGGTCCTGGAGCGGGCGGGCGACCTGGCTGCGCTCCTCACCAACCTGGAGCCCCACGACGTCCTCTTCATCGACGAAATCCACCGCCTCTCCCCGGTGGTGGAGGAAATCCTCTACCCGGCCCTGGAGGATTTCCAGATCGACATCATGATCGGCGAAGGCCCGGCGGCCCGCTCGGTCAAGCTCGACCTGCCGCCCTTCACCCTGGTGGGCGCCACCACCCGGGCCGGCATGCTGACCAACCCGCTGCGCGACCGCTTCGGCATCGTCGCCCGCCTGGAGTTCTACACGGCGGAAGAGCTGCAGAGCATCGTCAGCCGCTCGGCCCACCTCCTCAACGCCCCCATCGACCCGGAGGGCGCCCTGGAAATCGCCAAGCGCTCCCGGGGCACGCCCCGCATCGCCAACCGGCTGCTGCGCCGGGTGCGGGACTACGCCGAGGTCAAGGCCGACGGCAAGATCAGCCGCGCCATCGCCGACGCCGCCCTCTCCATGCTTGACGTGGACCCGGCCGGGCTGGACATCATGGACCGCAAGCTCCTCCACGCCGTCATCGACAAGTTCGGGGGCGGGCCGGTGGGAGTGGACAACCTGGCCGCCGCCATCGGTGAAGCCCGGGACACCATCGAGGACGTCCTCGAGCCCTACCTCATCCAGCAGGGCTACCTGCAGCGCACCCTGCGGGGGCGCATCGCCACCCCGGCCATCTACCGGCACCTGGGGCTGGAAGCGCCGGCCCGGGCCAACGTCCAGGCCGATCTCTGGAACGAGGGCTGACGCGCCAGCAGCGGCGGAACCCGTTCCCGCCATATACGTGTTTCTACGTATAACCCACAACTGTCTCCCTGATTCGTCTGGGCAATAATCCAGGAAAGTTGTTGCCACGGAATCCAGAAGGAGGAGACAGAGTGGATTTCCTGTTCGAACCGGCGGTTCGCGTCATGAACCGGCTGCGTTTCGCCTATCGTTTCATACTCATCGGCGCCGCCGGCGGCGTCCTTGTCGTCGGGCTGCTGGGCCAGTTCCTGGCCAATGTCGGCGCCAAGCTCGACACCACCCGCAAGGAAATGGCCGGTGCCCGCACCCTGGTTCCCCTGCGCCAGATGAACGACGCCCTCCACGACCAGGCCACCGCCCTGACCGTGATTTCGGCCGGCTCTTCGGATGAGGCCATGGTCAAGCAGGCGAAGGAATCCGGCCAGCACTTCGAGGAACTGCTCAAGGTTGCCGTGGCCACCGACGACCCGCGCTGGCACCTGAAGGACAGCTGGAACCAGCTCGCCAAGCAGTGGGAGGCGGCGAAGGCTTCCCTGCCCAACGCCTCCACCCCCGAGGTACGGCGGACCGCCGAGCGCCTGGAGAGCGTCATCGCCTCCCATATCCGCAATGTCGCCGACGCCAGCGCCCTGACCGTGGACGGGGAAGTGGCCACCTACTACCTGAACGATGCCCTGATCACCCAGCTGCCCCAGCTCCAGGGCACCCTCTCCCAGGCGCGGCTGAAAGCCGCCCAGATCGCGGAAATCCAGATGATCGACGCCGGCGACAAGGGCCGGCTCGACGCCCTGATGGGCGACGCCCTGGTCAAGTTCGAGCGGGTGCGGGAGAGCCTCGGCCGGGCCGTATCCAGCGGCGAGGACAAGGCGCGCTTCGAAGCGTCCCTCGGCAGGGTCGAAGCGGATATCAAGGCCCTGCAGCAGTTCGTGAACAACGAGATCATCTTCAAGCCCGACCTCAACGTCACTTCGGCCGACGTCCTGGCCCGCACCGGAGCGCCCATGGCCAGCGCCATGCAGCTCGGCGAGGCGGTGGAGAAGGCCCTGGCCGACGCCCTGGCGGAGCGCGAGGGCGTCCTGCAGAACAGGCGCAACCTCAATCTGCTCCTGGCGGCGGTGGGGCTGCTGGCCGCCTTCTACCTGTCGGTGGGCTCCTACCTGTCCCTGGCCCAGGGCAGCCGCAGGCTGGTGGAAGGCGGCCGCCGGCTGGCCGACGGCGACCTGCGCCACGTCATCGACGTGGGCAGCAAGGGCGAATACGCCGACATCGCCGACAGCTTCAACCGCATGGCCGCCTCCTTCCGGCAGATGATCCACACCCTCCAGGAAAATGCCGGCCACGTCCGGGACGCCGCCCATACCCTGGCGGCGGAGACCCAGGAAGTGGCGGCGGGTTCAGCCGCCCAGGAGAATCTGGCCCGTGAGGCCAGCGACGCCGTCGCCTCCATTTCGGGCAGCGTCGATCGGGTCGCCGCCAGCGCCCGGGAAGCCAACGACATCGCCCGGCAGAGCCACGAGCAGACCCACCAGGGACAGCGGAACCTCGCCGCCATGCTGCGCGACATCGGCGTCGCCGATCAGGCCGTGGCCGAAGTCGCCACCACGGTCAACCAGTTCGTCCAGGCCACCCTGGAAATCTGCCAGATGACTGCCCAGGTCCGGGACATCGCCGACCAGACCAACCTGCTGGCCCTCAACGCCGCCATCGAGGCGGCCCGGGCCGGCGAGGCCGGCCGCGGCTTCGCGGTGGTGGCCGATGAGGTGCGCAAGCTGGCGGAAAAATCTGCCCAGTCGGCCAACGAGATCGATCGCCTGACCCAGGCGGTGAGCTCGCGCACGGCGTCGGTGGAAAGCGCCATCCGCAGCGGTACCGGCGCCCTCCAGGAGAGCACCGGGCAAGCCCGGCAAGTGGCCCAGGTACTGGCCGAGGCCAGCCAGTCGGCCCAGCGTACCGCCGACGGCGTGGACCTCATCGCCAATGCCGTCCACGAGCAGATGTCATCGAGCCAGCAGATCACCGGCAATGTGGGCAAGATCGCCGACATGGCGGCCCGCAACAATCAGGCGGTGGCGAGGGCGGCGGAGGAAGCCCGGCGCCTCGAGGGGTTATCGGACGGCGTCATGCAGGAAATCGGGCGTTTCAAGGTCTAGCGAGAGCCTTGCCGAAACAGACCGTTACAAAACCATGCCATTCGGTAGGGTAAAATTGCCGGATGAAATACGACCAGAAGCCCAACGCTTTTTCCATTCCAGTCCGTATATATTACGAAGATACCGATGCCGCCGGCGTCGTGTATTACGCCAATTACCTGAAGTTCTTCGAGCGTTGCCGCACCGAATGGATGCGCGCCGTCGGCCACGACCAGTCCGAACTGGCACGGGAACAGGGCATCGCCTTCGTCGTCCGGGCGGTGAGCTGCGAGTACCTGAAGCCGGCCCGCCTCGATGATGCCCTGACGGTCGGGCTGGAAGTCGAAAAGCTGGGCCGCGCCCAGGTGGTTTTCCGCCAGCATGTCCGCCGGCCCAGCGCCACCGCGGTGGACGGCTGGGAGGAACTGGTCACCGGCACGGTGCAGATCGTCTGCGTCAATGTCGAAAAGATGAAGTCCGCCCCCATTCCCGATTTTCTCCGCACCAAGCTCGAAGCGCTGCAATGAACGTCTCCCAGGATCTCTCCATTCTTCAGCTCATCATCCACGCCAGCGCTGTCGTCCAGGCAGTCATGGGCCTGCTGGCCTCGGTCTCCTTCATGTCCTGGTACTACATCTTCATGAAGTGGTTCGCGGTGCGGGAGGCCCGCAACCAGACCGAAGGCTTCGAGCGGGATTTCTGGTCCGGCGGCGACCTCAACAACCTCTACAACAGCGCGGTGAACGACCGCCACCACGCCGGCAGCATGGAGCGCATCTTCGAAGCCGGCTTCCGGGAATTCACCAAGCTGCGCGGCCAGCGCAACCTCGACCCCAAGGACATCATCGACGGCTCCCGCCGGGCCATGCGCGCCACCTACCAGCGCGAGATGGACGCCCTCGAATCCCACCTGGCCTTCCTCGCCTCGGTCGGCTCGGTGTCCCCCTACGTCGGCCTGTTCGGTACCGTCTGGGGCATCATGCATGCCTTCCGCGGCCTCTCCAACGTCGGCCAGGCGACCCTCGCCTCGGTCGCCCCCGGCATCGCCGAAGCCCTGGTGGCCACCGCCATCGGCCTCTTCGCCGCCATCCCGGCGGTGCTGGCCTACAACCGCTTCTCCCACGACATCGACCGCCAGGCCACCCGCCTGGAAAGCTTCATGGAAGAGTTTTCCAACATCCTGCAAAGGCAGATGAGGTAAGGCCATGCGCCCCCGTCGCCTGAAAAACGAAATCAACGTCGTCCCCTACATCGATGTGATGCTGGTGCTGCTCGTCATCTTCATGGTGGCGGCCCCCATGATGACTACCGGCAACATCGACCTGCCTTCCGTCGGCAAGGCGCCCCAGGCGCCGGCCCAGCCCCTGGAAGTGGCCATCAAGGCGGACGAGTCCCTGACCCTCACCGATCGCGCCGCCGGCGGCCGGGAAACCAGCCTCACCCGCAGCGAGCTCAAGGAAGCCATCCTCGGCGCCCAGGCCAAGAACCCGGACCAGCCCGTGCTCATCGCCGGCGACAAGAACGTCAAGTACGAGGCAGTCCTGTCCATCATGGACGAACTCCAGCGCGCCCAGGTCAAGCGGGTCGGCCTGCTGGTCCAGCCCACCGGAAAATGATCCCCGTCAAGCCTCAGGAACCGGGCAAGGTCAAGGCACTGGTGCTCGCCGCGGCGGTGCACCTGGCCCTGATCGGCGCCCTGCTCTACGGCATCCACTGGAAGAGCAGCCAGCCGGAGGCGGTGGAAGTGGAGCTGTGGTCCAGCCGTCCGGCGCCCCCGCCGGCCTCGGCACCGCCCCCCCCACCCCAGCCGGAACCGAAGCCGGAGCCCAAACCCGAACCGAAGCCTGAACCGAAGCCCGAGCCCAAGCCGGAAGCGAAGCCTCCGGTGAAGCCGGACATCGCCCTCAAGGAAGAGAAGAAGCACCCCAAGCCGGAGCCCAAGAAGCCGGAACCGAAACCTGAGCCCAAGCCGGAACCCAAGCCTGAGCCGAAAAGGCCCGAACCGAAGAAGCCCGAGCCCAAGGTAGAGCCGCCCAAGGATCCATTCAAGGAGATGCTGGAGGCTGAAGACAAGCAGCGCAATGCTGCCAAGGCTCAGGCCAAGCTGGCGGCCCAGGCCGCCGCCGAGGCCGAGGGACTGCGGGCGGCCGCCAGCAAGCGCGGCATGAATGACTACATCAACAAGATCCGGGGCAAGATCCGGGGCAACATCGTTCTCCCACCCGGCATCCAGGGCAACCCGGAGGCATCCTTCGAGGTCAACCAGCTGCCCTCCGGCGAAGTGCTGTCCGTCAAGCTGAAGAAATCGAGCGGCAACTCCGCCCTGGACAGCGCCATCGAGCGGGCGATCTACAAATCGTCGCCCCTGCCCAAACCAGACGACCCTTCGCTCTTTGACCGCACCCTGAACATCAAGTACAAGCCGTTTGAAGAGTAAAATCCCAAAAATTTTCGGAAACTGACCCCAATGCGCCCCATTATTCGTCCCTTTCTCGCGCTGGTCGCGTTGGCGGCCAGTTGTCTTGTCCACGCCCAGCTCTCCATCGAGATCACCGGCGCCGGCGCCAACCGCATCCCCGTCGCCATCGCCGATTTCGCGGGCGATGCCGGCACCTCCCGCGCCCTGACCTCGGTCATCCGGGGCGACCTCGAACGCAGCGGCCTGTTCCGCATGGTGGATACCACCGGCGCCAACCTGACCGAAAGCTCGCCGGTGGATTATGGCGAGTGGAAGAACAAGGGGGCCGACGCCTTAGCTGCCGGCAGCCTCGTTTCCACCCCCGACGGCCGCATGGAAGCGCGCTTCAGGCTCTACGACACCAACCGCCAGGCAACCCTGGCCGGTGCCGCCTACGTCACTTCCACCGCCCAGCTCCGCGCCGCCGGCCACCGCATCGCCGACACCATCTACGAGAAGCTGATCGGCGAAAAGGGCATCTTCTCGACGCGCATCGCCTACGTCGTCAAGGCCGCCGGCCGCTACGAGTTGCAGATCGCCGACGTGGACGGCTTCAATGCCCAGACCGCCCTGGTCTCCAAGGAACCGATCATTTCCCCGACCTGGTCCCCAGACGGCAACCGCATCGCCTACGTTTCCTTCGAGAACAAGAAGCCCATCATCTTCGTGCACTCCCTGGCTACCGGTCGGCGCCAGGTGGTGGCCAACTTCAAGGGCTCCAACTCGGCCCCGGCCTGGTCCCCGGACGGCCACAAGTTGGCCGTCGTCCTCACCAAGGACGGCAATTCCCAGCTCTACACCATCAACACCGACGGCAGCGGCCTCCAGCGCCTGGCCAGCTCCGGCGGCATCGACACCGAACCGCGCTATTCTCCTGACGGCAGCAGCATCTATTTCACCTCCGACCGCGGCGGCAGCCCCCAGATCTACCGCATTGGCGCCGGCGGCGGCGATGCCCAGCGCATCACCTTCGAGGGCAACTACAACGTCACGCCCCGCCCCTCCCCCGACGGCAAGACCCTGGCCTTCATCACCCGCCGGGAAGGCCGCTTCCAGCTGGCCGCCATGGATCTCGCCAGCAAGCAGGTCCAGATCCTCACCGATTCCCATAAAGACGAATCCCCCACCTTCTCCCCCAACGGCCGCATGATCCTGATCGCCACCGAAATGGGCGGCCGGGGCGTGCTGTCCGCCGTCTCCAGCGACGGCCGCATCAAGCAGCGGCTGTCGGTGAATGCCGGCGACGTGCGGGAGCCGGCCTGGGGCCCCTTCAGCCAATAAATCCACCCACCAATAATCCGCTTCAGGAGATTAAGAAATGAAACAACTGCTGTTCCCCGCACTGCTGGCCGCCCTTCTCGCCGGCTGCGGTTCCACCCCGACTTCCGAAACCGGCGGCGCGCCGGTGGAAAGCCGCGGCACCCCCAGCACCGGCGTCACCACCGTGACCGCCCCCGAGCTGACCGGCGCCGGCCTGCCCAAGGAGCTGACCGATCCGAAGAGCGTGCTGTCCAAGCGCAGCATCTACTTCGATCTGGACAAGTACGACGTCAAGGACGAGTACAAGGAGCTGGTGGCCGCCCACGCCAAGTTCCTGTCCGGCAACCGCCAGTTCAAGATGCTCATCCAGGGCAACACCGACGAGCGCGGCAGCCACGAATACAATCTCTCCCTCGGCCAGAAGCGCGCCGATGCGGTGAAGAAGTCCCTGCTGCTCCTGGGCGCCAAGGAAGACCAGATCGAGTCCGTCAGCCTCGGCGAAGAGAAGCCCAAGTCCGAAGGTCACGACGAGTCCGCCTGGTCCCAGAACCGTCGTGCCGACATGCTCTACAAGGGCCCCACCGGCTCCGGCGAGTTCTGATCATGGTTCGCCCGGCCAAGCTAACCCTCCCGGTCTGCCGCATCGCCTTTCTGGTGGCGGCCCTGGGCGCCGGCCAAGCCCAGGCCGGGTTGTTCGACGACGAGGAAGCCCGCCGCCAACTGGCGGATTTCAAGTCCAGGACGGAAACCCAGTTCGACACCCAGGCCAAGGCCCAGCTCGAACTGGCCAACCAGATACAACGTCAGGCCGACGAGATCGCCAAGCTGCGCGGTCTGATCGAGACCCTGACCTACGAACTGGAAACCGCCCGCAAGCGCCAGCAGGATTTCTACGTCGACCTCGACACGCGCGTCCGCAAGATGGAAACGGCCGCTGCCGCGGCCGAGGCGGCTGCCCCCGAGGCGGGCAAGGATGCCCCGAAGGCGGCAGCCAACCCGGCCGCCGAAAGCCAGGACTACGAAAGCGCCCTCGGGCTCTTCAAGTCCGGCAAGTACAAGGAGGCCGCTGCGGCCTTTGGCGGCTTCCTGCAGAAGTACCCGGAGGCCGCACTGGCCCCCAACGCCCAGTTCTGGCTGGGCAACGCCTGGTACGCCCAGCGCGACTGCCGCAAGGCGGTCGAGGCCCAGACGGTGGTCACCACCAAGTGGCCCGACAGCCCCAAGGCCCCGGACGCCATGCTCGCCATCGCCACCTGCCAGCAGGAACTGGGCAACGGCTCGGCGGCCAAGCGCACCCTCGAAACCCTGGTCGCCAAGTATCCCAGCTCACCGGCGGCCGAAAGCGCGGGCCACCGGCTGAAGAAGAAGTAGTTCGTGACGTTGCGAATCAGCGAGATTTTCTTTTCGCTCCAGGGCGAAGCATCCCGGGTCGGCCTGCCGACCGTGTTCGTGCGGCTGACCGGGTGCCCTCTCCGCTGTACCTGGTGTGACACCGCCTACGCGTTCACCGGCGGCCAAGCCATGGAAATCGACGCCGTCCTGGCCGAAGTCGGGCGCCACCCGACCCGGCACGTCTGCGTCACCGGTGGCGAACCCCTGGCCCAGAAGGGCTGCCTCGAACTCCTCACCGCCCTGTGCGACAGGGGCTACGACGTGTCCCTCGAAACCTCCGGCGCCCTCGACGTTGCGGCCGTCGATCCCCGGGTCTCCCGCATCATGGACCTCAAGGCCCCGGATTCCGGGGAGAGCGGCCGCAACCGCTGGGAGAACCTCGCCTGCCTGACCGGCAAGGACGAGATCAAGATCGTCGTCGCCTCCCGGGGAGACTACGAGTGGGCCCGGGAAGCAATCGCCCGGGAGCGGCTGGCCGAACGCTGCCCTGTCCTTCTCTCTCCCGCCCACGGATCGGTGGAGCCCGCCGAACTGGCCGAGTGGATAGTGGCCGACGGCCTGGCGGTCCGTTTCCAGCTTCAGTTGCACAAAGTCCTTTGGGGTAACATGCGGGGCAAATGACCAGGAGGAGCTTCTCATGACGACCGAACGCCGTCAGTTCACCCGCATCCAGTTCCGTACCAACGCCCGCTTGCGTCTGAGCGACGCCCAAGCCGACGTGGAAGTGGTGGACCTTTCCCTCAAGGGGGCGCTCGTCCGTCCGAAAAACGAACTCCTCGCCGTCATCGGCGACGAGGGCACGCTGGAAATCAGCCTCGGCCAGAGCGATGCGGACATCCGCATGGAAGTCACCATCGTCCACCGGAAAAACGACCAGTTCGGCCTCGCCTGCCGGGAAATCGACCTGGACAGCATCACCCATTTGCGGCGCCTGGTGGAACTCAACATCGGTGACGAGTCCATCCTCAACCGGGAACTGAGCGCCCTCACCCATCTCGATGCCTGACAAAGCCGTCGTCCTACTGTCCGGCGGACTCGACTCCGCCACCTGCCTCGCCGTCGCCCGCAGCCGCGGCTTCGACTGCTACTGCCTGTCCTTCGACTACGGCCAGCGCCATCGGGCCGAACTGGAAGCCGCCGGCAAGGTGGCTGCCGCCCTCGGCGCCGTCGAGCACCGCATCCTCAAGCTCGACCTCGCCCAATTCGGCGGTTCAGCCCTCACCGACACCACCATCGCCGTGCCCACTGCCGGCGTCCAGCCGGGCATCCCGGTAACCTACGTGCCGGCCCGCAACACCATCATGCTCTCCCTGGCCTTGGCCTGGGCCGAAGTCCTTGGCAGCCGCGACATCTTCGTCGCAGTAAACGCCGTGGACTACTCCGGCTATCCCGACTGCCGGCCGGAATACATCGCCGCCTTCGAAGGCATGGCCAACCTTGCCACCAAGGCCGGCGTCGAGGGCGCCAAGCTGACCGTTCACGCGCCCCTCATCGATCTCAGCAAGGCCGACATCATCCGCACCGGAGCCGCGCTGGGCGTCGATTACGGCCTCACCGTTTCCTGCTACCAGGCCGACGCCGACGGCTACGCCTGCGGCGTCTGCGACTCCTGCCGCCTGCGTCGCGAGGGCTTCGCCGCCGCCGGCGTCCCTGATCCAACGCGCTACGCCGCCTGAGTTTCACCCGGGACGCCGTCAGCTTGCCGGCGTCCCGAAACGCGCCGCCAATGCGACCGGCTTGATTCCCCATTCATTTCGTTGACAGCCTCGCCCGGGCCTCTCTATAATTCGGCCTCCCTTACTTCAGGGGGTCGGTAGCTCAGTCGGTAGAGCAGCGGACTTTTAATCCGTTGGTCGCGAGTTCGAGTCTCGCCCGACCCACCAGCTATCGAAGGCAGGACCATGGGTTGTTAGCTCAGTTGGTAGAGCAGCGGACTCTTAATCCGTAGGTCGAGTGTTCGAGCCACTCACAACCCACCAGAATTCAAGCGGCTCTCCAATCGGAGGGCCGTTTTCATTTTGTCTCCGGAAAGCGGCAAGCACGCCCCTTAGCCCATCGCCAGCCGGTCGAAATCCGTTGCTCGGGATGGCTCAATCATCCGATAGTCATATCCAATTGCCTTATTCCGCGGCCTGCGGCTATAGTGCCGCCATGGCTTTGCGTGCCCTCGTCACGTCCCTCTTCATCCTGCTCCTGGCGATAGCACCCGCGGCACAGGCGGCCGACGTCGCCCTGGTCCTGAGCGACACGAGCGGCGCCTATTCCGAGTTCGCCACCGCCCTGCAGCAGTACTCGGAAGCCTCCAACTGGCGGGTGCGGTGGACCGGCAGCGTGGATAATTTCGAAGCCGCCCCCCGCACCGATCTCATCATCACCGTCGGCTCGGAAGCCACCCGGGCCGTGCTGCAGCGGGGCGTCCCGGCGCCGGTGATGGCCACCCTGCTGCCCCGGCCGGCCTACGAGCGCGCCCTGGCCGATGCCGGCGGCGGCCGCTCCCGCGGCAGCACCACCGCCATCTTCCTCGACCAGCCCGTCTCCAGGCTCCTGGCCTTCACCCGCCACCTGCTGCCGGAACGCCATCGGATCGGGGTGCTGGCCGGCAACGACACCCGGGCCATGCTGCCTCATATCCGGCAAGCCGCCGGGGCTGCCGGCCTCGCCCTCGAAGTCGAGGAACTCGAGAACAACGCCAATCCGGTCCCGGCGGTGAACCACCTGCTGACGCGCAGCGACGTCCTCCTCGCCCTGCCGGACAGCGCGGTATACCGGCGGGACAATATCCGGGCCATTCTCCTGACTTCCTACCGCTTTCAGCGCCCCGTCATCGGCTTTTCCCAATCCCTGGTGACTTCCGGGGCCCTGGCCGGTATCTACTCGACACCGACCCAGATCGCACGCCAGGCTATGGACATCATGAAGGGCCTGCGCCCCGAGGCGCTAGCCCTGCCGGCACCCCAGGCGCCGGCCTTTTTTGCCATCGCCGTCAATCACAACGTCGCCCAGGCGCTGGGCCTGACGCTCCCCGACGAACCCTCGATCCGCCGCGCCCTGGCGGCGGACAAGGATGCAAGATGATCGAGTTCAATCTGCGCCAACGTCTCCTGATCTTGAGCCTGCTGCCCAGTGCCCTGCTGGCGATCATTCTGGTGGCCTATTTCGTCTTCTCCGGCATGCGTGCCCTGGAAGGGGAGTTGCGGGAACGGGGCATGGCGGTCGTCCGCTACCTGGCGCCGGTCAGCGAGTACGGAGTCATCGCCGGGCATCTGGAAAGCCTGCAGAGCCTGGCCCAGACGACAGTCCAGCAACCCGGCGTCAAGGCCGCCGTGGTGGTCAGCCGGTCCGGGCAGATCCTGGCGGTGAGCGGCCGGGTCTCCCTCTCCAGTCCCCAGCTCAAGCGGGCGCCGGCCGAGCCCGGCACCATCGCCGACGCCGAGCAGTGGATCGCCTTCGGGGCCCCGGTCTTGCGCACCCTGGCCGAATCCGACGCCCTCTTCGATCCGGCGGGTGCCAAGACGGCGCCGGAGGTGATCGGCCAGATATTCGTGGAATTCGACAAGAGCGAGCTTCTGGAGCGCCAGCGCAGCCTGATCCAGCGCGGCGTCATGATCATCGCGGTCGGGTTGCTGCTGATGGCCATCGTCGCCCTCGGCATCGCCGACACCGTCACCCGGCCCGTGACCCGGCTGGTCAAGGCGGTGCGCGCCATGGGGCTCGGACAGTTCGACACTCGGGTTGAGAACCTCTCCTTCGGGGAATTCAGGGAGCTGGAACAGGGCTTCAACGACATGGCGGCCCGCATCGCCGAGGTGCACCAAACCATGCAGGAGCGCATCGAGGGCGCGACCGCCCAGCTCGCCTTCCAGGCCCGCCACGACCCCCTCACCGGCCTGGTGAACCGGCGCGAGTTCGAGGCCCGGCTGGAAAAGGCGATCAACGCCGTGCGGGCGGGCGGCGAGGAAGGCACCCTGCTGTTTGTAGACCTCGACCGTTTCAAGGTGGTCAACGACACCTGCGGCCATCCGGCCGGGGACGAGCTGCTGCGGCAGATTTCCCGTCTTTTCCAGGGACGGCTCCGGGAGGAGGACACCCTGGCCCGTATCGGCGGCGATGAGTTCGGCATCCTCCTCGCCAATTGCGTCGGCACCCGGGCCCTGCAGGTGGCCGAGGACCTCTGCAGCTTGACCGCCGCCTACCGCTTCATCTGGCAGGACAAGATCTTTGCCGTCGGCGCCAGCATCGGCCTCACTCCCCTCAACCGCCAGGTGCGGGATGTGGCCGAGGCCCTGGCGGCCGGCGATGCCGCCTGCTACACGGCCAAGGAGAAAGGCCGCAACCGGGTCCATGTGCAGGTCGCCGTCGCTCCCCAGAACCGCCGCCTGGCCGACCGCTCCTGGCAGGAGCGCATCTCCAAGGCCCTGGCCGAGAATCACCTGGTCTGCGACGCCTTTCCCCTGCAGCCATTCCGGGCCGGTGCCGCCGTGGACCACTTCGTCGAAATCTGCGCCCGCCTGGACGACCACGCTACGCCGGTGGTCCCCACCTCCATGCTGCTGGAAGCGGCGGAGCGCTATGACCTCGCCCCCATCATCGACCGGCACATCCTGGAGAGCACCGTGGCGGCGCTGGCCCGAGCGGTCGCCCATGGCCGGCGCATGCGCTGCCTGCTGCCCCTGTCCGCCGCCTCGGTACGCCAGCGTGAAACCATCGACCTGCTGGCGGCTACCCTCGCTAATCAACCCGCCGTCGCCGGCAACCTCTATCTCCTGATCTCGGAGGAGTGCGCCGTCCAGCATGCCTCCCAGGCCATCGAGCTGTGCCGGGCGGCCCGGGGCCTGGGTTGCCGCATCGCCCTCGGTGAATTCGGCGGCGGCTTCGCCTCCTTCGGGCATCTGCACAATATCGCGCCTGATTGCGTCAAGATCAGCCGCAGCCTGACCCGCGACATCGACAACAACCGCAGCGCCCGCGCCCTGGTCCGGGCCATCCAGGAAATTACCGACGATCTGGGCATCGAGTCCATCGCCGAAGGGGTGGACGACCTGGCCACCTTCCACACCCTCCAGGAGATCGGCATCACCTACGCCCAGGGGAGGGCGGCCGCTCCCAGCGAGCCCTTCGAGGACTGGGTGGAAGGGGCCGTGATCCGCTGAATCGGGGATCGTGACACAGCCTCTGCCGGCGGGAGTCAGTATTCCAGCCGCAGCGACAGCCAGTGGGTCTCGGTGGCGACTCTCGTATAGCGGCGGCCTTCTTCCGGCCCATTCGACCGCTGCGCCGTATAGGCTACCTCCGCCCGGGTGCTGCCAATCCTGAAGGGCCGGGCCAGGCGCCAGTCCAGGCGCTCGTAGGGGTTGGTGTAGGAATTGCGCAGCCAGCGCATGTATCCCACCTTGTAGTACATCACCGACGCCTCCAGGTCGTAGGGCAGGCGCTGCACCACCATGGCCGAAGTGGAATGGCGGGGGGCCGATTCCCGGGTCTGGCGTGAAATCTTGTCTACAGTTTCGCCGGTAACATCGGCGATGGCGCTTAGGTCGGTGAGGTTGGCGAAGGTGCGGATGTAAGCGTGGCCGTAGATCAGCCGCGTGGCGTCGAAAGGCCGCCACTGCCATTGGTACTCGTAGCCCTGGATGGATACCTGCTCCATATTCAGCGCGGCATCGGCCCGACCGAAGGGGTAGACAGCAGCATTGTCGACCCGCAGCCGATCGCCGAACCAATCCCGGCTGTCGGCACTTCCCGCCGCCAGCGGGTAGGGGATGATAGCGATGCGATTCGGGATGCGCTCGTGGAACCAGCGTACATCGACACTCGCATTGACCCTCTGGAATTCGCCCAGATAGCCCGCCTCCAGAGTATCGATCCGTTCCGGTTTGAGGCCGGAGGCCGCCAGATAAGTGCGATCCACGGGAGTAGCGGCGCCGACGGGCGTTTTCCGGGTATCCCCCAGGGCCTCGTAGAGGCTGGGCGCCCGGTGGGAGCGGGAAGCCACGAGGCGCAGGGTGTTCCCCGGCGTCACGTGGTAGCTGACGCTGACCCGCGGATCGAAGATGTCGCCGGAGACGCTGTCATGCTCGGCGCTGCTCCCGAAGTTGAGCAGCCACTTGGGATCGGGACGCCATTCCAGGTTGCCGAACAGGCGGGTATTGGTGCGGCGCTTCCAGCCGGTGGTGAAGAACTGGTACTGGGAGGTCAGCGCCACGTCCTGCAGGCCCGCCCCCCAAACGATACGGATCGGCTGCCAGGGGGATAGGATGTGCTGGAACTCCAGTTCGTCGCTGGCCGACTTGCCACCGGTGTTGTTCTGGGAGAAGTAGACCACCGGCGCGTTGTTCGGATCGTTGAAGGACACCCGCTCCAGGTAGCGGCCCGACGACCAGTCTTCCACATGGGAGAAACGCAGCTTGGTCTCGTCGCCATTGGCCAGGGCGCGCCGCCACTCGGTGCTGAAGAAGGTGGAACTCTGGCTCAGGTCGCGGAAGGGGTCGCTCAGGCTGTTCGGCCGCCCGAACTGGGAAATGTCGCTGGCCTGGCCCAGGGACAGCCGCAACTCGTCACGCTCGCTCAGTGGAATATCGGCCCGCAGGTCGACCAGCTTGGCATGGCGGCTGTCGTGGGGATCGAACCATCCCAGGCCCCCGTCGAACATTCTGCGGAAGCCGTCGTCCCCCTGCTGCTGGTAGGTAAGGCGCATATGGGCGGCGCCGATGCGCCCACCCCAACGAACGGTTTCATCCCTTACGCTCTGATTGCCATGGTTGGCCGATACCAGCCAGCCCTTGGCCTGTGAGGCATCGACGGTGATGATGTTGATGACGCCGAGGAAGGCGTTGGAGCCGTAGGCGACCGAGTTGGAGCCGCGCAGGACTTCAACCCGCTCAATGTCATCCAGAGCCACCGGCAGGAGGTTCCAGTTGACCCCGGAGCGGAAGAGCGGCGAATAGAGGGAGCGCCCGTCCACCAGCACCTGGACCCGGGGCGTGTATTCCTCGTTGCTGAGGCCGTGGTAGGCAACCACCGCGCCTTCCTGGTTGGGCGGAGTCACCTGGAATCCCGGCACCAGACGCAGGAGATCGGCGAAATTGCGCGCCCCCGACGAGCGAATCATCTCCCGGTCGATGACGGTCACCGCCCCGGGCGCCTCCGACAGGGGCTGGGGCAGGCGACTGACGGACGCCACCACCGGCAGGCTGCTGAAATAGAGATCCTCCTCCGCCGCCTGCAGCGTCGGCGCCGTCAGCAACGGGGCAATGGCGAGGAGTGCCTTGCACGGCTTCATAGTCCGTCCCCCGGCGTCCTGGGCATCTGCAAGAAGTCGGCCCAGGCCTTGGCGAAACATTCGGACTGCTGCCCGACGCGGACGCTATGGCGGCCCTGGGCCAGCAGGCACAGCTCGAGGCCGGCCCGGTCCACGGCGGTGACTCCGGAAACGTCGATTTCATCCACCCCTACCCGAGTCAGGCTGTATATCACGTCGTTCTGGAGGGTGCCGTTAAGGGCGCCGACGATGCGCATTACCTTCTGCCCTCCTACCTGATGCATGCTCAGGCTGGAAGCATGGCCCTCGGCCAGGGCGGCGGCGATGGCATCCTCCAGCAGGATCTGGCTGATCGGCCCGGGCTCGAAACGCAGGCCGTACAGGTCGGCAAGGCGGTTCACCACGACGGCGGGAAGGTCGATGCGTGCAGAACCGAAAAGGGAAAATTCGCAGCCGGCCCGGTGCCCGACTTCCAGAGCCAAATCCGTGCGCAGCATCAATCCGGACAGGGAAAGGTTCTCGATGCCGCCTTTGCCGGTGGCGCCACCGTAGCCTATGGCGATGGGCGGAGGGGAAGAGAATCGGATGCGCTGGTGGCGACGCTTGTCTTGCATTATTGGTGTTCGATAGTGGGGCAGGCACGATGCGGCGGGCCAAGGTCGCATATTAGCAAGTTGCCTGACTTTTGGCATAAGTCGGGGGCAAGCATGAATTGACTTTTCATTGCCTTGTCGATATCTTGCAACGCAGCCGGAAGCCGCATTCTCCGGCGGCGCCGATTTGATCTCAGCTTGCGGGCGCTCCAAACAAATACGGCTAAATCGAGGACAACCGTTTCCAGAAACCCAGTCCGAGCCCTTGAGCCACAATGCGACTGGGTTTTTTGTTTTTGGACCATGACCGATACGCGATCCGTCGGACTCGTCGTTCCACAACGGGCGAAGTTCGACCAACCGATGACCCTGCGGAGCGGAGCCACCCTGCCCGGCTTCGAGCTTGTCTTCGAGACCTACGGCGAATTGAATGCCAGCCGCAGCAACGCCGTGCTGGTCTGCCATGCCCTGTCCGGCAGCCATCACGTTGCCGGCGCCTATGCCGACGGCAGCCGGGGCTGGTGGGACAACCTGGTGGGGCCGGGCAAACCCCTCGATACCAACCGTTTCTTCGTGGTCGGGGTCAATAACCTGGGCGGCTGCTACGGCTCCACCGGCCCCATGTCGCTCAATCCGGCCACCGGCAAAGTCTACGGCGCCGATTTCCCGGTGGTGACGGTGGAGGACTGGGTAGCGGTCCAGGCCCGCCTCGCCGATCACCTGGGCGTCGAATGCTGGGCGGCGGTCCTGGGGGGCTCCCTGGGCGGCATGCAAGCCCTGGAATGGACCCTGCAGTTCCCGGACCGCATCCGCCACGCCCTGGTCATCGCCTCGACGCCGAAGCTGACGGCCCAGAACATCGCCTTCAACGAAGTCGCCCGGCAGGCCATCCTCACCGACCCCGACTTCCACGGCGGCCACTACTACGAACACGGGGTGGTGCCGGCCCGGGGCCTGCGCCTGGCCCGCATGATGGGCCACATCACCTACCTGTCCGACGACCAGATGGCGGAGAAATTCGGCCGCCAGCTGCGGGACGGCAAGCTGAAGTACAACTACGAGGCGGACTTCCAGATCGAGTCCTACCTGCGCTACCAGGGCGACAAGTTCACCACCTATTTCGACGCCAACACCTATCTGATCACCACCAAAGCCCTGGACTACTTCGATCCGGCAGGAGCCTATGGCGGCGACCTGCAGGCGGCCCTGGCCCGGGCCAAGGCGGATTTCTTCGTCGCGTCCTTCACCACCGACTGGCGGTTCGCCCCGGAGCGCAGCCGGGAGATTGTCTACGCCCTGCTCCACAACGGCCTAGACGTGAGCTACGCGGAAATCGACTGCGCCTTCGGCCACGACTCATTCCTGCTCGACGACCCCCATTACCATGCGGTGGTCGGCGCCTATTTCGACAGGATCGCGACATGACGGAAATTTTCGGTCGCTTCGACTTCGACGTCATCGCCCGCTGGATTCGGCCCGGGGAGCGGGTCCTGGACCTGGGCTGCGGCGACGGCTCGCTGCTCAAGTTCCTCGCCGCCGAGCGCGGCATCCGGGGCTACGGGGTCGAGTACGACCCCGGCAACGTACTGGCCTGCATCAAGAACGGCATCAATGTTCTCCAGTTCGACCTGGAGCGGGGCCTGCAGGGCTTCGAGGACGATTCCTTCGACCATGTCATCATGTCTTTGTCCCTGCAGACGGTGCGCCACACCGAGGGCCTGATTCGGGAGATGCTGCGGGTCGGCCACGAGGCGGTGGTGTCCTTCCCCAATTTCGGCTACCGCACCCACCGGGAAGCCATTTCCCAGGGGCGCATGCCGGTTTCGGAAGCCCTGCCCTACCAGTGGTACCAGTCGCCCAACGTGCGCTTCTTCACCATCGCCGATTTCGAGGCCCTGTGCGCCGACAAGGGCATCGAGATCCGTGAGGGCCTCTTCTTCGACGAGGGCCGGGAAGTCACCGTCGATCCCAATCTGAACGCTGAACTGGCCCTCTACCGGCTCGGTCGGCAGGTCTGATGCCCCCCTGGTTGCACGCCCTGCTGAGCCGGAAGATGCTCGTCTGCATCTTCACCGGCTTCAGCTCGGGCCTGCCCCTCTACCTGCTCCTCAACCTGCTGCCCGCCTGGCTGCGCAGCGAGGGCATCGACCTCAAGACCATCGGCTTCTTTGCCCTCATCCAGTTTCCGTACACCTGGAAGTTCCTCTGGGCACCCCTCCTTGACCGCTACACCGTCCCCGGCTTCGGCCGCCGCCGGGGCTGGATGCTGGCGACCCAGATTGGTCTGCTGGTAGCCATCGGCAGCCTGGGCGGCCTCGACCCCATCGGCAACATCTGGTCCGTCCTCGGGCTCGCCGCCCTGCTGGCCTTCCTTTCCGGAACCCAGGACATCGCCCTCGACGCCTTCCGGCGGGAAATCCTCAGTGACGACGAACTGGGCCTCGGCAACGCCGTGCACGTCAATGCCTACCGGGTCGCCGGGCTGGTGCCGGGCTCCCTGTCCCTCATCCTGGCCGATCACCTGCCCTGGGACCAGGTGTTCTGGATCACCGGCGCTTTCATGATCCCGGGCATGGTCATGGCCCTGGTGGTGCAGGAGCCCAAGGTGGTCGGGGCCCCAAAGACCTTGCGCCAGGCGGTGGTCGAGCCCTTCCACGAATTCATCACCCGCCAGGGCTGGCGGGGAGCCCTGGTGGTGCTGGCGTTCATCTTCCTCTACAAGCTGGGCGACAGCCTGTGCACGGCCCTGGCCACGCCCTTCTATCTGGACATGGGCTTCACCAAGACCGACATCGGCCTCATCGCCAAGCACGCCGGCCTCTGGCCCGCCGTCGTCGGTGCCCTCCTGGGCGGCCTGTGGATGGTCAAGCTCGGCATCAATCGGGCCCTTTGGCTGTTCGGGGCGGTCCAGCTGCTGTCCATATTCGGCTTCGCCTGGCTGGCTGCCCAGGGACCCTTCGCGGAAATCGGCGCCTCCCAGCGCGTCGCCCTCGCCCTGGTCATCGGCCTTGAAGCCCTGGGAGTCGGACTGGGGACGGCGGCCTTCGTCGCCTACATCGCCCGGGCTACCCACCCGGCCTACACCGCCACCCAGCTGGCCCTATTCACCAGCCTGGCGGCCGTCCCGCGCACCTTCGTCAACGCTTCGGCCGGCTGGCTGGTGGAAATGCTCGGCTGGTACGGCTTCTTCTGGCTGTGCGTGGCTCTGGCCATTCCCGGCATGGCGCTGCTCTTCAAGGTGGCGCCCTGGCAGCCGGCGGCCGGAGCTTCCTAGCGGCGCTTGCGGCGGCGGTCCAGCCACCAGGCATAGACCGGCAGGAAGATGGCCGAGCCGGGCAGGAGAAGAAGCAGCAGGTAGGGCGACAGGTGGGCGACGCGCCGCAGATGGGCCAGGAGCTCGACTTTCTCCTGATGGGTCCAACGCTCGCCATTGCGGGCTTTCATCAGCAGCGGCATGAGCCCGCGCACCGCCAAGAGTTCGGTGATGACGCGCCGGGCTTCCCGGTGCTGGGAGGCGAACAGCCGCCGCCACCAAGTGGCCGAGGCTATCGGATCAGTGGCTGGCCCCCCTCCAGTCACGATGCGCCTTAGGCCAAGCCCAGGAGCTTCTTGCGCACCCGCTGGAAAGTCTGCCAGTAGAGGAAGCCGCGCCGGCCCAGGTGCCAGAGGGGCCGACCCATGCGCCAGACGCGCCGGGGTCGGGTGATGACCAGCCCGATGGCTGCCGCAATGAGCACCTGGGGATGACGCTGGAGCCAATGGACTCCGTCCACTGCCCGATCAGCGATATCCAGGAGCCCTTCCACCGGCCAAATGTTCTGGGCCAGGATATCGCGCTGCATGGCGATCTTGGCCTTCAGCTCGCCGCGTTTTTCAGCCAGCGCTAGGAGTTCCGAATTCACTGCTGCCCCCGCACCGAATTGCGCAGGCGGGCGACGTCAGCGTCCAGTTCGGCCAGGCTGGCGTGGAACAGATTGGAAGGCTGGGAAACCAGGCGCTTGGCCTGGAGGACGAGATAGGCTCCGCCGCCGAGGGTAGCCAGGGCGCAAAAGCCGAAGATGGCGACCCGGTGCTCCCAGAACGCCGCCGCCAGGCAGGCAATCAGGAGAATGACGCCGAGGCCGAGAAGGAACAGGGCGGCCACCCCGCTGACCAGGGCCCCCAGGAGGCGGGTTTTCTCCTCCTGGAGTTCGGTGCCCAGGAGCTGCAGGCGTGTCCTGCCGATGGCCACCAGGGTGGCCAACAGGTTACGCAGGGCAGAAAACAGCCTGCCGCTGCCGAGGCCGGCCGCCATGGCGCTCAGCGCCGCCCGATCAGGACACCGAGGGCGAGGCCGACGGCGGCGGCGACGCCGACCGCCTGCCAGGGATGGTCATGGACGAAATCGTCGGTGGCATTGGCGGCAGCCTTGGCCTTGTCCAGGAGAGCCGCTTCGGCATCGGCCAGGCGCAGTTTCGCGTCGCGCAGGCTGGCTTCGATCTTGGTACGCATCTCACCCATCTTTTCGCCTGCCGCACCCGCCGTGGCGCGCAAGATTTCTTCCGCATCGCTGATGACGACTTTCATGTCGGAAACCAGCTTTTCCTTGTTTGCAGCGGTCAATTCCTGAGCCATTTCAAACCTCACTTGTTATTGGATATGCCAAATTGGAGGGTATCCGGTTCAGACGCTTAAATCAATTGAGGCAAAACCCGCCGTCGTAATCGATGCTGACCGGTGCGTGGTCGGAGAAGCGCTCGGTTTTATACACACTGCCCTGCATGGCGGCGGCAGCGAGTGCCGGGGTCGCCACCTGATAATCGATGCGCCATCCCACGTTCTTCGCCCAGGCCTGGCCGCGGTTGCTCCACCAGGTATAGGCATCGCCTCCGGTCTCCGGGTAGAGGCGGCGATAGACGTCCACCCAGCCCAGTTCGTCGAAAACCCGGGTCAGCCAGGCGCGTTCCTCGGGCAGGAAACCGGAATTCTTCTGGTTGGACTTCCAGTTCTTCAAGTCGATTTCCCGGTGGGCGATATTCCAGTCGCCACAAATGACGACTTCCCGGCCTTCCGCCCGCAATTTCGCCAAATGGGGAAAGAATATTTCCATGAAGCGGAACTTCGCCGCCTGGCGCTCGGGGGAAGAAGAGCCGGAAGGCAGGTACAGGGAAATGACGGACAGCTTGCCGAAATCGGCCCGCAGATAGCGCCCCTCGGCGTCGAATTCGGCATTGCCGATGCCCTCCACCACCCGGTCCGGCGTCTGCCGGCACCACAGGCCGACGCCGCTGTAGCCGCGCTTCTCGGCGCAATGGTAATAGGCCTGCATGCCGGCCGGCGCCATCATTTCGGCACAGAGATCGGGGACCTGGGCCTTCAGCTCCTGCAGGCAAATGACATCGGCCTGTTGCTGGTCCGCCCAGGGCAGGACATTTTTGCTCCAGGCGGAGCGGATACCGTTGAGATTGAGAGAGATGATGCGTAACATGGAATTCCCCGATGGGCCCCGGGCGGCCCGTGAAACAACGTAGTTTTGGAATTTATGGACTTTCGTCAGGAATTTATCGAATTCGCCCTGCAGCGCAAGGTATTGCGTTTCGGCGAATTCAAGACCAAGGCGGGGCGGCTCTCCCCCTATTTCTTCAACGCCGGGCTTTTCAACGACGGCGATTCCCTTGGCCGGCTGGCGCAATTTTACGCCAAAGCCATCGATGCCGACGGCACCTCCTTCGACATGCTGTTCGGCCCGGCCTACAAGGGCATCCCCCTGGTCGCCGCCATTTCCGTGGCTCTGGCCCAGGGCGGCCGCAATTTCCCCTTCGCCTTCAACCGCAAGGAAGCCAAGGATCATGGCGAGGGTGGCAGCATCGTCGGCGCTCCCCTGGCCGGCCGCGTCCTCATCGTCGATGACGTCATTTCCGCCGGCACCTCGGTACGGGAGTCTGTGGAAATCATCCGTTCGGCCGGCGCCACGCCGGCCGGCGTGCTGATCGCCCTGGACCGCATGGAAAAGGGCCAGGGCCAGCTGTCCGCCGTCCAGGAAGTCGGCCGCGACTACGGCATCCCGGTGGTCGCCGTGGCCAGCCTCGCCGACCTCATGGCCTACCTGGAACACAGCGCCGAATTCGGCGCCTATCGCGACGCCGTTGCGCGTTATCGGGAGGAATATGGTGTGGCCTAGAATCGCTTGCCTTAGCTTGGCGCTGTTGTCCGCGCTTCCTGCCGTGGCGGGCAACCTGCTCTGCTGCCAGGACCCGACGACGGGCCGGCGGGCCTGCGGCGACAGCCTGCCGGAGCAGTGCCGGGGGCGCGCCTACAAGGTCCTGGACAGTGCCGGCAACGTGATCAAGGAAGTGGGCCCGCCCATGACCGCGGAGCAGAAGGCCCGGGCAGCAGCCGAGGCCCAGCGCAAGAAGGATGAGGAAGCCGCCCAGAAGGAACAGCGCCGCAAGGACCAGGCCCTGCTCGCCACCTACAGCAGCGTCCAGGACATCGACGTCGCCCGCAACCGCAGCATCAACGACGCCCAGGAAGCCGTGAAGCAGGCCGAGGCCAAGATCGCGGGCCTGCAGAAGCAGCGCAAGAAGTACGAATCCGAACTGGAGTTCTACCGCAACAAGACGGTTCCCCCGGAACTCGCCAAGAACCTGCGGGACATCGACTTCGACATCAAGGCCCAGACGGGCCTCATCGACGCCAAGAAGGCCGAACTGGAGCAGGTCCGGGCCAAGTACGACCAGGACAAGCGCCGCTACGTGGAACTGTCCGGCAACCGTTAGCCGGCAATCTCGAGGGGGCGGGCTGACCGCCCCCTTCCCTTACCCCTGCAGCTTCCTGCGCAGCAGTTCGTTGACCTGCTGGGGATTGGCCTTGCCCTTGGCGGCCTTCATCACCTGGCCGACCAGGGCGTTGAAGGCCTTTTCCTTGCCAGCCTTGAACTCGGCCACGTTCTGGGCATTGGCGGCCAGCACTTCATCCACCAGGGGCTCGATGGCGCTGGTGTCGGTGATCTGCTTGAGGCCCTGCTTGTCGATAATCTCGTCGGCGCTCGCCCCTTCGCCATTCCACAGGGCGTCGAAGACCTTCTTCCCGATGGCGTTGGAAATGGTGTTGTCGGCGATGCGCGCCACCAGGCCCGCCAGTTGCTCAGCCGACACCGGGGAGTCGGCCAGATCCCGGCCTTCCTTGTTGAGGCGGGCCGCCAGGTCCACCATCACCCAGTTGGCGCAGGTCTTCGCATTCTGCTTGCCGGCGGCGGCGACGGCTGCCTCGTAATAGGTCGCCGTTTCCTGGTTGGCGGTGAGGGTGGTGGCATCGTAGTCGGAGAGGCCCAGGTCGGCCATGAAGCGCTCCCGCTTCTGGCCCGGTAGCTCCGGCAATCCGGCCTTCACCCGCTCGACCCACTCATTGGAAATGGCCAGGGGCAGCAGGTCGGGATCGGGGAAGTAGCGGTAATCCTGGGCGTCTTCCTTGGTCCGCATGGTGCGGGTCTCGCCGCTGTCCGGGTCGAAGAGCACGGTAGCCTGCTGGATGGTGCCGCCGTCCTCCAGGGTCTCGATCTGCCAGCGCACCTCGTAATCGATGGCTTCCTTGAGGAAGCGGAAGGAGTTGAGGTTCTTGATCTCCCGGCGGGTGCCGAACTTCTCGTCGCCGACCCGACGCACCGAGACGTTGGCGTCACAGCGGAAGGAGCCCTCCTGCATGTTGCCGTCGCAGATGCCGATCCAGCGCACCAGGGAGTGCAGGGTCCGGGCGTAGGCCACGGCCTCGTCGGAGGAACGCATGTCGGGTTCGGATACGATTTCCAGGAGGGGCGTGCCGGCCCGGTTGAGGTCGATGCCGGACTTGCCGTGGAAGTCCTCGTGGAGGGACTTGCCGGCATCCTCCTCGAGGTGGGCGCGGGTGAGGCGGATGGCCTTCTGGTAGGCCTTGTCGCCCTGGCCGACGGAGATGACGACCCCCCCGCCCACCACCACCGGCAGCTCGAACTGGCTGATCTGGTAGCCCTTGGGCAGGTCCGGGTAGAAGTAATTCTTGCGGGCGAAGACCGACTTGGGCGCCACTTCGGCGCCCACGGCCAGGCCGAAGCGGATGGCGCACTCGACGGCGCTGCGGTTGAGGACCGGCAGCACCCCCGGCAGGGCCAGGTCGATGGCGCAGGCCTGGGTATTAGGCTCGGCGCCGAAGGCGGTGGCGGCGCCGGAGAATATTTTAGAGACGGTCGAGAGCTGGGCATGGGTCTCGATCCCGATGACGACTTCCCACTGGGCCATGGCGATATTGTTCTCGTCTGGTTAGAAGCAGCGGCCGCTCTTGGTTTCCACCATGATCGGCCAAAGGTAGCTGAAGGCCTCCCCGTCACAGGACTGGGGGCAATTGTTGAAGGCGACGGTCACCCGATCTCCCTGCTCCCACAGGCGGACCGTGCAGTCGGAGCCGTCCCGGGCGGCCAGCAGGGCCTGGGGCAGGGTGGCGGTCTGCCGGAAGTTGCGCAGGTTGAAGCGGCAGGCGCCGTGCTTGGGGATATTGACGTTGGCGACGAAGGTCTTGACCTCGGCGTTCTTCACCAGGAGGCTCAAGCGGGTCTTGGTGCCGACGTCGTCCTGGTAGGCGCATTTGGAGCGGACATTGAGGGGCCGCGTCGGAATCGCTTCGAGCTTGCGCCCCACCAGGTACTTGAGGGGCTTGGACTCGGTTTTCTTCTCGACGGCCGGCGGCGGCGGCGCCTCCTCCACCACCTTGGGCGGCGGTGGCGGGGTTTCGACGCGCTTCTCCACCTCGGCGCAACCGGCCAGCAGGCCAAGCACCAGGCAGGCGGTCCGCCGGCTCGGGATTGTCATTCGATCCCTGCCGGAGCGCGCCGATGCCAGTCGGTCGCCTGCTGGTAGCGGTGGGCCACGTTGAGCAGGCGGGCTTCGGCGAAATAGTTGCCGATGAGCTGCAGACCCACCGGCAGCCCCTGGGCGAAACCGCAGGGCAGGGACATGCCCGGCAGGCCAGCCAGGTTGACGGCGATGGTGTAAATGTCCGAGAGGTACATCTGCACCGGGTCGGCAGCCTTTTCCCCGAGCTTGAAGGCCGTGCCCGGGCTGGTCGGCCCGAGGAGGACGTCGCATTCCTTGAAGGCAGCGGCGAAGTCGTCGGCAATGAGGCGGCGGATGCGCTGGGCCTGCAGGTAGTAGGCGTCGTAGTAGCCGTGGGACAGCACATAGGTGCCGATCAGGATGCGGCGCTTCACTTCGGGGCCGAAGCCCTGGGCCCGGGTCTTGGAATACATGTCGGCCAGGTCGGCGTACTCCGGCGCCCGGTAGCCGTAGCGTACCCCGTCGAAGCGGGACAGGTTGGAGCTGGCCTCAGCCGGGGCGATGACGTAGTAGGCCGCCACCGACAGGTGGGAATTGGGCAGGGAGACTTCGACGGTCCTGGCGCCGAGCTTCTCGTATTCGGCGATGGCGGCGCGCACCGCGGCCATCACTTCCGGATCGCAGCCTTCGCCGAAGAACTCCTTGGGCAGGCCGATGCGCAGGCCGTCCAGGGGCTTCTCCAGGTCGCGGGCGTAGTCCTCGGCAGGACGCTCCAGGGAGGTGGAGTCGCGCTCGTCGAAGCCGGCCATGGCATTGAGCAGCAGGGCGCAGTCCTCGGCGCTCCGGGCCATGGGGCCGGCCTGGTCCAGGGAGGAGGCGAAGGCGATCATGCCGTAGCGGGAAACCACACCGTAAGTGGGCTTCAGGCCGGTGAGGTTGCAGAGGGCAGCCGGCTGGCGGATGGAGCCGCCGGTGTCGGTACCGGTGGCCACCGGCGCCAGGCGCGCCGCCACGACCGCGGCGGAACCGCCGGAGGAGCCGCCGGGCACCCGTTCCTGGTCCCAGGGATTGCGCACCGGGCCGAAGAAGGAGGTCTCGTTGGAGGAGCCCATGGCGAACTCGTCCATATTGGTCTTACCCAGGGACACCATGCCGGCATCGCGTTCCATGCGCTCGATGACCGTGGCGTCGTAGGGGGAGACGAAATTGGACAGCATCTTCGAACCGCAGGTGGTCAGCCAGCCTTCTGCACAGAAAATATCCTTCTGGGCCACCGGGATGCCGGTCAGGGGACCGGCTTTGCCCTGGGCGATGCGCTGATCGGCGGCGCGGGCCGCGGCCAGGCTCTTGTCTGCATTGACCGTGACGAAGGCATTGAGTTGCGGGTTGAAGCGTGTAATCCGGTCGAGGTAAAGCTGGGTCAACTCGACACTGGAGATTTTCTTCGCGGCCAGGGCCTGCGACAGTTCCTTGAGGCTCTGCTCGATCATTCGATCACCTTCGGCACCAGGAAGAGCCCCGCCTCGGTTTCCGGCGCCACCGCCTGGTAGGCGTCCCGCCGGTTGGGCTCGGTGACCTTATCTTCCCGCAAGCGCTGGCTGACGTCCTGGGCGTGGGCCATGGGCTCGACGCCGCGGGTATCCACCGCCTGCATTTCTTCGATCAGCTTGAAGATATTGTTGAGTTGGCCCTGGGTCGTGCGGGCCTCGGATTCGCTCACCTCGATGCGGGCAAGATGGGCGATGCGCTGAACCTGTTCCAGTGTGAGGGACATGGGGGAAAACGTTTCTGGTAGTGTGCCGGCTCGCGCACAAAAATTAGGCGAGTACGTCACAAATTTTGAAGCGTTATAAGGTATCATAAAAATTTTCCCTACCGCACCCCCCAGCGGAGTTCAAAGATGTTTGGTTTCCTGCGCAGCTACTTTTCCAACGATCTCGCCATCGACCTCGGCACCGCCAACACGCTCATCTATGTGCGTGGCAAAGGCATCGTCCTAGACGAGCCCTCGGTCGTCGCCATCCGCCTCGAAGGCGGCCCCAACGCCAAGAAGACTATCCAGGCCGTCGGTAAGGAAGCCAAGGAGATGCTCGGCAAGGCGCCGGGTTCCATCACCGTCATCCGGCCCATGAAGGACGGCGTCATCGCCGACTTCACCGTGACCGAGCAGATGCTCAAGCAGTTCATCAAGAAGGTGCATGACTCCAAGCTCTTCTCGCCGAGCCCGCGCATCATCATCTGCGTGCCCTCCGGCTCCACCCAGGTGGAACGCCGGGCCATCCGGGAATCCGCCATCGGCGCCGGCGCCAGCCAGGTCTACCTGATCGAGGAACCCATGGCCGCCGCCATCGGCGCCGGCCTGCCGGTCGCCGACGCCACCGGCTCCATGGTGGTGGACATCGGCGGCGGCACCACCGAAGTCGGCGTCATCGCCCTCGGCGGCATGGTCTATGCCGGGTCCGTGCGGGTCGGCGGCGACAAGCTGGACGAAGCCATCATCAATTACATCAGCCGCAACTACGGCATGCTGATCGGCGAGAACACCGCCGAGAACATCAAGAAGAACATCGGCTCCGCCTTCCCGGGCGCCGAAGTGCGGGAAATGGAAGTCTCCGGCATCAACAAGGCCGAGGGCATTCCCCGCAAGTTCACCATCTCCTCCAACGAAATCCTGGAAGCCCTCACCGACCCGCTCAACCAGATCGTGTCAGCCGTCAAATCGGCCCTGGAGAAGACCCCGCCCGAACTGGGCGCCGACATCGCCGAAAAGGGCATGGTCCTGACCGGCGGCGGCGCGCTGCTGCGGGATCTCGACCGCCTGCTCATGGAAGAGACCGGCTTGCCGGTGATCGTGGCCGACGAGCCCCTGACCTGCGTGGCCCGGGGCTCGGGCCTCGCCCTGGAGAAGATGGACAAGCTTGGCAGCATCTTTGCTTCCGAGTGATTCGACGCCGGCCTGCAGGTGAGTAGTACGTAATGGCCGGCATCGACCATACGCCCCAACCGTTTTTCAAGCGTGGGCCGGCGCCGCTGGCCCTGCTGAGCTTTTACGTCGCCCTGTCGGTGGCGTTGCTGGTGGTCGACCTGCGGGTGCGCAGCCTCGACATCATCCGGCAGAGCGTTTCCCTCTTCGTGGATCCGCTGCAACGGGTCGCCCAGACCCCGGGCAGTCTCGTGGACCTGGCCCAGGGCTACCTGGTCGGACTGGCCACGCTGCAGGAGGAGAACGCCCAGCTCAAGCACGCCCAGCTGCACACAGCCCCGGACCTCCAGCGGCTCGCCCACCTGGAGATGGAAAACGAGCGCCTCAGGAAACTCCTGTCCGTCAAGGAACGGGAGAACGCCAAGGGCCAGGTTGCCCAGATTCTCTATACGGCGCGGGACCCCTTCTCCCGCCGGGTGGTCGTGGACAAGGGCCAGCAGGCGGGCATCGTGGCCGGGCAGCCGGTCATCGACGAAGCCGGCGTGGTCGGCCAGGTGACCCGGGTATTCCCCTTCTCGGCCGAAGTGACCCTCATCACCGACAAGGACCAGGCGGTTCCGGTCCAGGTCGTCCGCACCGGCATGCGTTCGGTGGCTTTCGGCCTCGGCAACGGCCACCTGGAGCTGAAGTACATGCCGGCCAACGCCGATGTGCAGGCCGGCGACCTGCTGGTGACTTCCGGCCTGGACGGCATCTATCTGGCCGGTTTTCCGGTGGCGCGGGTGACCCAGGTGGAGCGCAACGCCTCCTACTCCTTCGCCCGCATCTATTGCGTCCCCATCGCCGGCGTCGAGAATTTCGGCGAGGTAATGGTGCTCGACCCCCGCCAGCCCTTGCCCGAGGCCCCGCCGGAAACCACCACCCGGCGCGCCAGCGACGGCGGCGAGGACAAGACCCTCGCGGGGCGGCCGAAGAAGAAGCGCGCCGCCAAGACTCCCTAGAACCCGCCATGCAACCGACCTATACTTCTTCGCGTATCCTGCTTCCGGTCAGGCCCTGGTTCATCTTCTTCAGCCTCTTCGGCGCCCTCATGCTCAACTTCCTGCCCACCTCCAACTGGCCTGGGGTACCGGACTGGGTGGCGCTGGTCCTGTGTTTCTGGTCGGTGCGGGAGTCCCGGCACGTGGGCATGGGCTGGGCCTTCCTCTGCGGCGTCGTCATGGACGTGGCGGACGGCGCCGTCCTCGGCCAGCACAGCCTGTCCTACGTCCTCCTGGCCTTCGGCGCCTCCTGGCTGTCCCGGCGCATCCTCTGGTTCCCCCTCGCCCAGCAGGCGCTCCATGTCATGCCGCTGCTGGTGGCGGCCCAGGTGGTCCAGGCCGTCGTGCGCCTGCTCGCAGGTGCCGATTTCCCCGGCTGGGGCTATTTCATGGGCCCCTTCGTGGCATCCGTCCTCTGGGTTCCCGCCACCTTCGTCCTCCTGCTGCCCCAATACCAGCCGGTGGACCAGGACCCCGATCGTCCGATCTAGCAGTTGATGAGCGATTTCCACACCTCCGAAAGCGACCTTGAACGGTTCCGCTTTCGTCTCAGTTTTGCGGCCATCGCGGTGCTGCTGGCGTTCTGCCTGCTCATCGGCCGCTTCTTCTGGCTGCAGGTCTTCCATCACGACTATTACAAGACCCGGGCCGAGGACAACCGCATTTCCCTCGTCCCCATCGTGCCCAACCGGGGGGTGATCGCAGACCGCAACGGCGTCGTGCTGGCCCGCAACTACTCGGCCTTCACCCTGGAGATCACGCCCTCCCTGGCCGGCGACCTGGAGGCCACCATCGACGCCCTGGCGGAGCTCGTGGACATCCAGCCCCGGGATCGCAAGCGCTTCAAGCGCCTGATGGACGAGGCCAAGAATTTCGAATCGGTCCCCATCCGTACCCGCCTCACCGACGAGGAGGTGGCCCGCTTCACCGCCAACCGCTACCGCTTCCCCGGGGTGGAGGTGAAGGCCCGCCTGTTCCGCCAGTACCCGATGGGCAGCGTGGCTTCCCACGCCCTCGGCTACATCGGCCGCATCACCGAGCGGGACCTGGAATGGATCGAGGAGAAGGAAGAGGACGCCAATTACAAGGGCACCGACCACGTCGGCAAGACCGGTCTCGAGCAGCACTACGAATTCGAGCTGCACGGCGAGACCGGCTACGAGCAGGTGGAGATCGACGCCGGCGGCCGCGCCATCCGCAGCCTGAAGCGCATTCCCCCGGTATCCGGCAACGACCTCGCCCTCACCCTGGACGCCAAGCTCCAGGAAATGGCCGAAAAGGCTTTCGGCGACCGCAAGGGAGCCCTGGTCGCCATCGAGCCGTCCACCGGCGGCATCCTGGCCTTCGTGTCCGCGCCCACCTACGACCCCAACCTGTTCGTGGACGGCATCACGCCGGACAACTGGAAGGAGCTGAACGATCACCCGGACAAGCCCATGGTCAACCGGGCCGTGAACGGCGCCTACCCGCCCGGCTCCACCTTCAAGCCCTTCATGGCCCTGGCCGCCCTCGAACTGGGCAAGCGTACCGCCGGGCAGGTCATCCACGACCCCGGCTTCTTCAATTTCGGCAACCACCAGTTCCGGGACGACAAGAAGGGTGGCCACGGCGCCGTGGACATGTACAAGTCCATCGTCCAGTCCTGCGACACCTACTACTACATGCTGGCCAACGACATGGGCATCGACAACATCTCCCGCTTCATGGGCAGCATCGGCCTCGGCCAGCGCACCGGCGTCGACCTGGGCAAGGACGAGTCGGGGGAATCCAAGGGCGTCCTGCCGTCGCCGGAATGGAAGAAACAGCGCTTCAAGCGGCCCGAGCAGCAGAAGTGGTACTCCGGCGAGACCATCTCCATCGGCATCGGCCAGGGCTACAACGCCTACACCCCCATCCAGCTCGCCCAGGCGGTGGCCACCGTGGCCAACAACGGGGTGATGTACCGCCCCCACCTGGTCAAGTACATCACCGACACCAAGACGGGGGAGAAGAAGATGATCGAGCCCCAGCCCATCCGCAAGCTGGACTGGAAGCAGCACAATATCGACATCATCAAGCGGGCCATGGTTGGGGTTAACAAGGAAGGCACCGGCGCCCGGGCCTTCGCCGGCGCCCCCTACGAAGCGGCCGGCAAGACCGGCACGGCCCAGGTATTCTCCCTGAAGGGATCGCAATACAAGGAACACGGCGTGAAGAAGGAGCTGCGGGACCACGCCCTGTTCATCGCCTTCGCGCCGGTGGACCAGCCCAAGATCGCCCTGGCCATCCTGGTGGAGAACGGCGGCTTCGGCGCCCAGTCGGCAGCGCCCATCGCCCGCATGGTTTTTGATTACTACCTGCTCGGCAAGGTGCCGGGCGGGCCGGCCGGCGAGGATGCGGACGCCGCCGAGGAAGACACCGAGGAGTAAGGGCACCATGGAATTCGTCGGCACCCTCAAGCGCTGGTGGCTGGGCTCCATCGCCCACATCGACTTTCCCCTGCTGTTCATCACCATGGCCATCATGGGGGTCGGCCTCGTCGCGGTCTTCTCCGCCACCTACGACTCCAGCAACAAGGCCTTCTCCCAGGTGCTGAACATGGGCATCGCCCTGACTGCCATGTGGATCGTCTCCCGCCTGCCGCCCCAGAAGATGATGCGCTTTGCCGTGCCCCTCTATGTGGTCGGCGTCGTCCTGCTGGTCATGGTCTTCCTGTTCGGGGTCAAGGTGAACGGCGCCCGGCGCTGGCTGTCCCTGGGCTTCACCCGCATCCAGCCCTCGGAGATCATGAAGATCGCCATGCCGTTGATGCTGGCCTGGTATTTCCACAAATACGAGGCCACCCTCAGGTTCCGCCACTACATCATCGCGGCGCTCATCCTCCTGATGCCCTTCGCCCTCATCGCCAAGCAGCCGGACCTGGGCACCGCCATCCTGGTGGGCGCTGCCGGCTTCTATGTCATCTTCTTCGCCGGCCTGCCCTGGAAGGTGATCATCGGCCTCATCGCCGCCGCCGCCGCCGCCGCGCCCTTCGTGTGGACCGTGCTGCACGACTATCAGCGCAAGCGCATCCTCACCCTCCTCGACCCCACCACCGACCCCCTCGGCGCCGGCTACCACATCATCCAGGCCACCATCGCCATCGGCTCGGGGGGGCCGCTGGGCAAGGGCTTCCTGAACGGCACCCAGACCCACCTGGAATTCATCCCGGAGCGCCACACCGACTTCATCTTCGCGGTCTTCTCCGAGGAGTGGGGCCTGATCGGCAACTCGGTCCTGGTCTTCCTCTACGTCCTCCTCATCGGCCGCGGACTGGTCATCGCGGCCGCAGCCCCCACCCTCTTCTCCCGGCTCCTGGCCGGCGCCATCACCCTGGGCTTCTTCACCTACGCCTTCATCAACATGGGCATGGTGAGCGGCATCCTGCCGGTGGTGGGGGTTCCCCTGCCCTTCGTCAGCTACGGCGGCACGGCCCTGGTGACGCTGTTCATCGGCATCGGCATGCTGATGTCCATCCAGACCCACCGGATGCTGGTGAAGAAATGAGGACGTCGGGGATGCCCGGTCTCGGCCCCTGGCTGGTCCTGGCCGCAGCCTTCATCCTGACCGCCTGCGGCATGCAGCCGCCGCGCACCGCCGAATCCGGGTCGACGCCCCAGCCGGACACCCGCCGCCCGCCCACCTCCAAATCGCCGGGAGGCAAGCGCCCCCAGGTGGTCCTGAAGAAGGGCGGCGGCTTCTACAAGGACGACGGTCCGGCCGAGGACATCCCGGACAACCTGGACGAGATTCCCGACGCCGAACCCAGGTGGGAGCCCATCCACAAGCCGGCCACCAAGCCCTACGTGGTGCTGGGCAAGGAATACGTCCCCAACACCACGGTGCGGCCCTACAAGGCGAGCGGCATCGCCAGTTGGTACGGCCGCAAATTCCACGGGCAGAAGACCTCCATCGGCGAACCCTACGACATGTTCGCCATGACCGCCGCCCACCCCACCCTGGCCATCCCTTCCTACGTGCGGGTGACCAATCTCCAGAACGGCAAGTCGGTGATCGTGCGCGTCACCGACCGGGGTCCCTTCCACGCCGACCGCATCATCGACCTCTCCTATACCGCCGCCTGGAAGCTCGGGCTGGTGAATAACGGCAGCGGCACGGTGGAGGTGGAAGCCCTGGTGCCGGGCGAGTCCGGCGTCATCGCCTACACCCGGACAAACCCCGCGGGTCTGCAACCCGAGCCTGACGGGATCGAGGCCCTGCTCAGCCGCCTGGCCATGGACGAGCCGCCGGCGCCATCCCAGGACGCTGCCCTGGAGCGGGGCGTGTACCTGCAGCTGGGCGCCTTTTCCAGTGCCGACAACGCCGAGAGCCTGAAAAGCCACCTGGCCCGGGAACTGGAGTGGCTGACCGAACCGATGCGCATCCAGGTGAGCAGCGGTGTCCACCGCGTCCAGCTCGGCCCCTATGCGAACCGCAACGAGGCCACCAAGGTGGCGGAGAAGATCCGCCTGGCCCTGGGCTTCAAGCCCACGGTCGTAGTGCGTTAGACCCGCCCGGGCTCGCCGCCCAGGTTGACGGTCGCCACCACCACGTTGCCCCGGCCCTGGTAGTCGAGGCTGGAAAAACTCATCATCCGGGCCATGGCGATGCCCCGCCCGTTGGGGTCGAAGGCCCGCTCGGGATCGAAAGTCAGGTATTTGTTCCAGTCGAAGCCCTCGCCCTGGTCGGTGATGGTGAACACCACCCGGTCGGGCAGGCGCTCGCAACGCACGGTGGCGAAGCGATCCCGGAACTGGGGCAGGGCGAGGCGGCGCTCGATCTCCCCTTCCCAGTCGCCCTCCCACTTGAGGAGTGCCTTTTCCTTGTAGGTGACCCCCAGGTTGCCGTGTTCGACGGCGTTGAGCATGAGGTCGGAAAGCCCCGGCGCCACGGTGTCCGGGTGGGGACAGAGGGCCGCCAGCACCGGCACCAGCTTGGCTATCTCGTCGAGGGTGACGAAACGGTATTCCACCGCGTTGAGGAACTTCTGGGCTTCTTCAAGGCGGGCGACGCGGTGGCGCAGTTGCAGCCTGACCCGGCGGTCGTCCAGGGCGGCCCGGACGATGGAAATGAGCGCCGCCGGCTCGTAGGGCTTGGTCAGGTAGTAGTAGGCTCCGGCCTCCAGGCCTTCCCGCACCTGGTCCGGCGATGATGCCGCCGTCTGCATGATGACCGGCACATCCACGAAGCGGGGTTCCTGCTTCATGCGGCGCAGGAGTTCCAGGCCGTCCAGGCCGGGCATCATGCGGTCGAGGACCACCAGGGAATAATCGCTGTCGGCGGTCTGGAGCTTGCGCCAGGCGGCCAGAGGATCGGCTTGCAGGTCGAGATCGACGGCTTCCTGCTCCAGGAACTCCTCGATGATGAGCAGGTTGAGCTGCTCGTCGTCGACGACCAGGACACGCTCTTGGGGCATTTGAGGGCTCTCCGGTGGACGGTGGGGTCAGACGATTTTGGGTGGGCCATCATACCGTAATGCGCGCCGGGTATTCACCTCGGGTCATTGGTTTGACCAGGATCAATGGCATTCCGCCCACCCTGGCTATACTGCGCCCCTTATCTTCAGCAACTGCATCCATGAACGCTCTGCCCGATCTCGTCTGCCCCGCCGGCAGCCTACCGGCGTTGAAGGCCGCGGTCGATAACGGCGCCGACGCCGTCTATCTCGGTTTCAAGAACGACACCAACGCCCGCAATTTCGCCGGTCTCAATTTCGACCAGAAGGCCATGACCGAGGGTATCCGCTACGCCCACGGCAAGGGCTGCGAAGTGCTGCTCGCCATCAACACCTTCCCCCAGGCCGGCCGGGTCGAGGATTGGCACCGGGCGGTGGATGCGGCGGCCGACCTCGGCGTCGACGCCATCATCCTGGCCGACATCGGCCTCCTGGACTACGCCAGCCGGCGCCACCCCGGCCAGCGCCTGCACCTCTCCGTGCAGGGCTCGGCCACCAGTTACGAGGCCATCAATTTCGCCCACCGGGAATTCGGCGTGCGGCGGGCGGTCCTTCCCCGGGTGCTGACCCTGGCCCAGGTGGAGCACGTCATCAAGAACACGCCAGTGGAGATCGAAGTCTTCGGCTTCGGCAGCCTGTGCGTCATGAACGAGGGCCGCTGCTGGCTTTCCTCCTACGCCTGCGGCGAATCCCCCAACACCGTCGGGGCCTGCTCCCCGGCCAAGTACGTCAAGTGGGACAAGCAGCCTGGGACCATGGAGACCCGCCTGAACGGCATCCTCATCGACCGCTTCGCCGACAACGAGCCGGCCGGCTACCCGACCCTGTGCAAGGGCCGCTTCGATGTCCAGGGGGAGACCTATTACGCCCTGGAGGAGCCCACCAGCCTCAACGTCCTTTCCATCCTGCCGGAGATCGTCAAGATCGGCGTCAAGGCCATCAAGGTGGAAGGCCGCCAGCGCAGCCCGGCCTACGTCACCCAGGTCACCCGCACCCTGCGGGCCGCCCTCACGGCGCTGGCCAACGACAGCGAGCGCTACCACGTGAAGCCCAACTGGCAGGCCGAACTGGCCAAGGTCTCCGAAGGCAACCAGGCGACCCTGGGCGCCTACAATCGCCCCTGGCGTTAAGGATTTACTCGTATGAAGCTTGCCCTCGGCCCCCTGCTCTATTTCTGGCCCAAGCAGGAAGTCCTGGAGTTCTATGCCGAAATGGCCCAGAACCCGGCCGTCGATATCGTCTACGTCGGCGAAGTGGTCTGTTCCCGCCGGCAGCAGTTGCGCACCTCCGACTGGGTCGGCCTGGCCCGTGATCTGGCCGAGGCCGGCAAGGAAGTGGTGGTGTCGGCCCAGGCCCTGCTCGAATCGGAGAGCGACCTCAAGGCCATGCGCCGCCTCATCGGCGAACTGGCCGAGATTCCCGGCTGCATGATCGAGGCCAACGACCTGGGCGCGGTCAATCTCGTGCAGGGCCAGCCCTTCGTCGCCGGCCCCCACCTCAATATCTACAACGAGGCCTCCCTCGCCACCTACGGCCGCTACGGCCTGAAGCGCTGGGTGCCGCCCCTGGAGGCCACCCGCCACCTGGTGGAAACCCTGCACCAGAGCCGGCCGGCCGGCATGGAGACCGAGGTCTTCGTGTTCGGCAAGATTCCCCTGGCCTTCTCGGCCCGCTGCTTCACCGCCCGCCACTACAACTTGAACAAGGACGACTGCCAGTTCAAGTGCCTCGACCATCCCGAGGGGATGACCCTGAAAACCCGGGAAGGCCAGCCCTTCCTGGCCATCAACGGCATCCAGACCATGTCGGCCCAGAGCTACAACCTGCTCCACGAGGTGCCGAAGATGGTGGAGATGGGCATCGACGTCATCCGCATCAGCCCCCAGCCCGAGCACACTACCGAAATCGTCGATGCCTTCGACCGGGCCCGCCGCGGCGAAGCGCCCAAGGTGGAAACCGGCCACTGGAACAGCAACGGCCTGGTGGACGGCTACTGGTTCGGCGACGCCGGCATCGTCCAACGCCACAGCGCCGCCTTGGCGCAACTCGGAGAACAAGCATGAATCAGGGCTTCACCATTCCCCGCTTCCAGCTGCCGGGGTTCGTCGCCCGCCTCGGGTCCCGGCTGCCCCAGTGGCCCCATGGCGTCGTGCTGGTGACCGGCCTCAACGCCGCCCTGAAGATGCGGCTGCTGCCCGAGGACTCCCTCGAGGCCCTGGACGGAAAGCTCTTCCGGGTGCGGGTGAACGACACCGGCGGCGAGGCTACCTTCACCTATTACGGCGGCCTCTTCCGCCCGGTGTTCCGGCCCCAGCGGGAGCCGGACCTGGCCTTCGCGGCCAACCTGTCGGCCTACCTGCAGCTGATGGCCCGTCAGGAAGACCCGGACACCCTGTTCTTCAACCGGGAGCTGTCCATCGAGGGCGATACGGAACTGGGCCTGGTGGTCAAGAACATGCTTGACGCCATCGAATGGCCTAAATTGCCCGCCCTGCCCCCGCTCCAGCGTCCTTAGCGGCATTGGCGCCGGCTGCCGCCATCTCCTCGATGTTCATGGAGATGACGGTCAGTACGTCCTCGTTGCTGAGGCCGGTGTCCAGGCTATCCAGGGTCAGGATATTGATTCCCCGCAGGTAGATGTTGATGTAGGGCCGCAGCCCGCCCTCGGGCTCGAGAATCCGCTCCAGGAGGTGGGGGTACTCGTGGCCCAGCGCTTCTAGGGCTTCGGCGACAGTATCGCCGCTGACGGTGACTTCCTCCGCCCCTTTGGCATAAGGCCTCAGCAGGGCCGGAATGTGGACGCTCACCACGGGGGACTCGATCATACAGGACCTCCTTTCACCGACCCGTAACCCATCCCTCCCACGGCGCTCGGCGCCGGACGACCGATTCTTCGGTCTTATAGAATTGTGACCGTGGCGCCCAGGCGCAGTTCGCCCCGCCCAAACAAAACGGGGAGCCGAGGCTCCCCGTGCCATCACGTCCCGAAAGGACGAATCAGGCGGTCTGCTTCTGGGTGTCCAGGCGGAACTTGACGTAGCTGCCCGGCGCATCCTCGATCACCTTCAGGGCGCCGGCGGAGGGCTTGCGGGCCGGCACCATGTCGCTGCCGCCAGGCAGCTTGGTGACCCAGGACTGCCAGTGGGTCCACCAGGAGCCGGCCTGCTGGGTCGCCCCGGCCAGGAAGTCTTCCGGCGTGGCCGGCAGCTTGCCCTCGGCGCTGTCGTTGATCCAGTAGCCGTACTTGTTGGCGACCGGCGGATTGACGATGCCTGCGATGTGGCCGGAGCCGCCGAGGACGAACTTGGTCGGCCCGGAAGGCAGGAGAGCGCCCATGTAGGTGCTCTTCCACGGGGCGATGTGGTCCTCGATGGCGGAGATGAAGAAGCAGGGGGTCTTGACCTTGCGGATGTCGATCTTGACGCCGCCCAGGTTGATGCCGCCCGGCTCCCGCAGCTTGTTGGTCAGGTACATGTTGCGCAGGTAGAAGCTGTGCATGGCCGCCGGCATGCGGGTCGAATCGGAGTTCCAGTACAGCAGGTCGAAGGGGAAGGGATCCTTGCCCATCAGGTAGTTGTTCACCACGAAGGACCAGATGAGGTCGTTGGCCCGCAGCATGTTGAAGGTGCCGGCCATCTCGGAGCCTTCCAGGTAGCCGCGCTCGTTCATCTTCTTTTCCAGCCCGCTGACCGATTCCTCGTCCAGGAAGACGCCCAGCTCGCCCGGCTCGGAAAAGTCGAGCATGGTGGTGAAGAAGGTGGCGGAAGCGACCCGCTTGTCCTTGGTGGCCGCCATGTAGGCCAGGGTGGTCATGAGCAGGGTGCCGCCCAGGCAGTAGCCGGCCACATCGACGCTGTCCTCGCCGGTGTGCTTGCAGACCTGGCTGATGGCTTCCAGGGAGCCGGACAGCATGTAGTCCTCGAAGGACTTCTCGGCCATCTTCTCGTCCGGGTTCACCCAGGACATGATGAAGGTGGTGTGGCCCTGGTCGGTGGCCCACTTGACGAAGGAATTCTTCTCCCGCAGGTCGAGGATGTAGTACTTGTTGATCCAGGGCGGCACGATCAGGAAGGGCCGCTTGTTCTGCTGGGGCGTGCTCGGCTCGTACTGGATGAGCTGGAACAGGTCGTTCTGGAACACCACCTTGCCCGGGGTGGTGGCGACATTCTTGCCCATCTCGAAGGCCGAGGTGTCGGTCATGCGGATGCGCAGCTGGCCGTCGCCGGACTCGACGTCATGGAGCAGGTTGTTGAGGCCCTTGATGAGGTTCTGGCCATGGCTCTTCACCGTCTCCCGGAAGACTTCCGGGTTGGTGAGGGCGAAATTGGAGGGAGAGAGGGCGTCGATGTACTGGCGGGTGAAGAAATTCACCTTCTGCTGGGTAGCCTCGTCCAGGCCGTCGGTGGTGCTGACGGTGTCGTGGATGTGACGGGCGGCGATCAGGTAGGACTGCTTCATGAAGTCGAACATGAAGTGCTGTTCCCAGTCCTCGTCCTTGAAGCGGTTGTCCCCCTTCTTGGGAGCCGCCACCGGGTGCTCGACCGGCACGCCCATCATCTTCATCATGCTGTGCTGCCACAGGGAGAAGTAGTCCCACATCATGTTCATCTGGGTCTGGGCCAGCTTGTAGGGATTGGCCAACAAGCGGGAGGACAGATCCATGAAGGCCTTGGCCACGCCCAGTTCGTCGGAGGGCGTTGCGACGCCGTCCTTGGCATGCTTTTCCATGAAATGGGTGATCAGGCGCGAGGCCCGCTGGGCCACTTCGGCATAGGTCTTGGCCATCTCGGCCGGATTGGGCAGGTTGATGGTCTGCTCCTCGATCTGCTGCGACATTTGAAGCTCCCTCTGTCAGTGTGCTGCTGTTGGGTTGGTAGATGCCCGTTTGAAACGGATCACGCCGTCGGCGCCGAGTACCCTCGACAGCCGGCCGGCTTTTTCAAGATGGTTCAGGTGGGCGATGGCTTCGCCCATGGCGAACATCATCTGGTGCGTATCGAGGGCTCGCGGGAACAACGTCGCCAGCACCCCCGCAGCGCTCTCCGGCGCCGTACATTTCTCCTCCAGCGCGTGCAGCCGGTCTTCATGGTGGGCACGCAATCCTTCGACCCGGGCCTGCACCCCCGTGAAGGGCAGGCCGTGGGACGGCAATACCAGCGTCCGGCCCGGAATTTCCCGGGCCATTTCCGCCAGCGAATCCAGATACCAGCCGAGGGCATCGGCATCGGGAGTCGCAGCGAACACGCTGATATTGGTGGATATTTTCGGCAAAAGCATGTCGCCGGAAATTAACACGTCAAGTTCGCGACAGTAAAGCGCGGCATGCTCCGGCGAATGGCCGAATCCGACCAGTATCTGCCACGGGCGGCCGTCGATTTCCAGGACATCGCCATGGAACAGCCGGTGGTAATGGTTGGGCAGGGAAGGCACCGCCTTTCGGTAGCCGGTGCCCCGCTTCTCGAACTTGCCCAGATGCTCCTCGTCCAGGCCGTGCTGGCGGAACTGCTCGACCAGGAAAGGCCCGCCGTGGCCGCCCACCTCGTGCCAGGCGGCATGGGCCGTCAGGAACTCGCCGGAGGTCATGAACAGGGGCGCACCGGTCTTTTCCATGAGCCAGGTGGCCAGTCCCAGGTGGTCGGGATGGAAGTGGGTCACGACCAGCTTGGTGATCGGCCCGTCCAGCTGGCCCAGCACCTCCTCCCAGATGGCGCGGACTTCATCGCCCGGGAAGCCGGTATCGATCACCACCCAACCATTTCCGTCCCGCAGGAGCCAGAGGTTGATGTGATCGAGTTGGAATGGGAGAGGCATGCGTAGCCAGAGGACGCCTGTCGCCACTTCCTGAAGGACAGCGGTCGCAGGCGGTTGGGCGTGAGGGTAGTACACAGACATTGGGAAACAGAGGAAGTTCGGGGATGCACCTTACCATACGGCTCCGGATTGAAAAAACCCCTTTCTTCTGATTTACTTAGCCCATATTCCAGGAGGAACCACTTTGACCAGCCCAGCTCCCACTTTCGGCATATCCGATCTGGCTAAGGAATTCGGCATTACCCCCCGCACCATCCGCTTCTGGGAGGACCAGGGGCTGCTCTCCCCCCAGCGGGAAGGCCGCAACCGGGTTTTTTCCCGGCGCGACCGGGCCCACCTGAAGATGGCCCTGCGGGGCAAGCGCCTGGGCCTCTCCCTGGCCGAGATCAAGGACCTGATCGGCATGTACGAGACGTCCCAGGACGGGACCTCCCAATTGCAGGAATGCCTGCGGGTCTTGGACCGCCGCCGGGCCGCCCTCGAGCAGCAGCAGGAGGACATCGAGGCCATGCTGGCGGAGATCGAGCAGTTCGAAAGCCAGTGCCGCCAGGAGCTCGACCGCCGGGGCGTCCCCCTGGAAGACTAGGCGACGAATTTCTTCAATTGGTAGTTGACGTTTACGTCAACGTAAAGACAATATCACCCACCATGACACGAGTATCCGACCCCCACTTCGCCGACCGCGTCCGCCAGAGCTTCGACCGCCAGCAGGCCATGGGCCTGATCCGGGCGGAGCTACCGGTGGTGGAACACGGCCGCACCGAAATCCACCTGCCCCACTGGGGCGGCGTCGAGCAGCAGCACGGCTACGTCCATGGCGGCGTGGTGGGCATGATCGCCGACTCCGCCGCCGGCTACGCGGCCATGACCATGGTGCCGGCCAGCGCCTCGGTGCTGACGGTGGAATACAAGATGAACCTCATGGCCCCGGCCGACGGCGACAAGCTCATCGCTCGGGGCAAGGTGGTGAAGGCCGGCCGCACCCTGGTCATCACCCAGGCCGAGGTGTTCGCGGTCAAGGATGGCAAGGAAACCCAATGTGCGCTGATGCAGCAGACCATCATGGTCATGCACGGTAAAACCGAAAAAGGAGACTAACCCATGCAGATCCCGAGCCTCGACTTCGCCCTGGGCGAGACCATAGACATGTTGCGCGACTCCGTCCGCGCCTTCGCCGACAAGGAGATCGCCCCCCGGGCCGCCGAAATCGACCGGGTGAACGAATTCCCCGCCGATCTCTGGAAGAAGTTCGGCGACATGGGGCTGCTGGGCATGACCGCCGGCGAGGAATACGGCGGCACCGGGCTGGGCTACCTGGCCCATATCGTCGCCATGGAGGAAATCTCCCGGGCCTCCGCCTCGGTGGGCCTCTCCTACGGCGCCCATTCCAACCTCTGCGTCAACCAGATCAGGAGGAACGGCACCCCGGCCCAGAAGGACCGCTACCTGCCGAAGCTCATTTCCGGCGACCACGTCGGCGCTCTGGCCATGTCGGAGCCCAATGCCGGCTCCGACGTGGTCTCCATGGCGCTCAAGGCCGAGAAGAAGGGGGACCGCTATGTCCTCAATGGCTCGAAGATGTGGATCACCAACGGCGGCGACGCCGACACCCTGGTTGTCTACGCCAAGACCGACCCGGCGGCCGGCCCCAAGGGCATCACCGCCTTCATCGTCGAGAAGGGCTTCGCGGGCTTCTCCCACGGCACCCACCTGGACAAGCTGGGCATGCGGGGTTCCAACACCTATCCCCTCTTCTTCGACGACTGCGAAGTGCCCGAGGAGAACGTCCTGGGCGGCGTCGGCAACGGCGTCAAGGTGCTCATGAGCGGCCTCGACTACGAGCGGGCCGTGCTCTGTGGCGGGCCCCTCGGCATCATGGCGGCCTGCATGGACGTGGTGGTGCCCTACCTCCACGAACGCAAGCAGTTCGGCCAGGCCATCGGCGAATTCCAGCTCATGCAGGGCAAGGCCGCCGACCTGTACACCACCTGGCAGGCCACCCGGGCCTATGTCTACGCGGTGGGCCGGGCCTGCGACACGACCGACCATTCCCGGACGCTGCGTAAAGACGCCGCCGGCGCCATCCTCTACTCCGCCGAGAAGGCCACCTGGATGGCCGGCGAGGCGATCCAGACCCTGGGCGGCGTCGGCTACACCAACGAGTACCCCACCGGCCGCCTGTGGCGGGATGCCAAGTTGTACGAGATCGGGGCCGGCACCAGCGAAATCCGCCGTATGCTTATCGGTCGCGAATTGTTCGCCGAAACCGCTTGACCGCTCCCGGGGCCGCTTCCCGCCCCGGGAAGCCCCCGACTGGAGCTGAAACAACAATGACCATCACCCTGCGCACCCTCACCGCCGAAGACACCCCCGCCCTCGACCAGGTCCGCCAGTTCTTCCGGCACTACGCGGCCTGGCTCGGGGTGGACCTGTGCTTCCAGAATTTCGACCAGGAGATGGCCTCCCTGCCCGGCGCCTACAGCGCCCCGGAGGGCCGGCTCTTCTTCGCCGAGGTGGATGGCCGGCCGGCGGGCTGCGTCGGTATCCGGCCCTTCGAGGAAGGCGCCTGCGAAATGAAGCGCCTCTACGTGTCGCCCGAGGAGCGGGGCCACGGCGTCGGCAAGGCCCTGGCCCTGGCCGCCATCAAGGCCGCCAAGGAAATCGGCTACAAGCGCATCTTCCTGGACACCCTGCCGGCCATGCGCATCGCCGTGAAGCTCTACCGGGAGCTGGGCTTCCAGGAGGCGCCCGCCTACTTCCACCGGCCGGTGGAGGGCACCATGTTCCTCGCCCTCGACCTGGAGAACTGGTCGGAAGAGGAAATGCGCAACGAGAACCTCTCCCACCTCTTCGATTTCAACCGGGCCTGGTCCAAGCAGATGCAGGAGATCGACCCGGAGTACTTCGGCCGGCTGTCCCACCTGCAGACCCCGGAATACCTGTGGATCGGCTGCTCCGACTCCCGGGTGCCGGCCAACCAGATCATCGGCCTCCTGCCCGGCGAGGTCTTCGTCCACCGCAACGTCGCCAACGTGGTGGTGCACACCGACCTCAACTGCCTGTCGGTCATCCAGTTCGCCGTCGAGGCCCTCAAGGTCAAGCACATCATGGTGGTCGGCCACTACGGCTGCGGCGGCGTCAAGGCGGCCCTCCAGAAGGAACGGGTGGGCCTGGTGGATATCTGGCTGCGCCACGTCCAGGACGTCCACAACAAGCATCTGGCCGAGGTCGACAACTTGCCGCCGGAAAAGCGCCACGACCGCCTGTGCGAACTCAATGTCCTCGAGCAGGTGGCCAACGTCTGCCAGACCTTCGTGGTCCAGGACGCCTGGCAGCGCGGCCAGCGCCTCACCGTCCACGGCTGGATCTACGGCCTCAAGGACGGTCTCGTGCGCGACCTCGGCTGCACCGTGCACCGCCCCGAAGACCTGCTGCCGCGCTACGCGGCGGCCCTCGAAGCACTGGATGCCTGATCAACCAACCAAGGAGAACTATATGAACGACCCCATCGTCATCGTCGGCGCCGCCCGCACCCCCATGGGTGGCTTCCAGGGCGACTTTGCCTCCCTCACCGCTGCCCAGCTGGGCAGCGTCGCCATCAAGGCCGCCGTCGAGCGCTCCGGCATCTCCGCCGACCTGGTGGAGGAAGTGCTGATGGGCTGCGTTCTCCAGGCCGGCCAGGGCCAGGCCCCGGCCCGCCAGGCGGCGCTGCTGGCCGGCATGCCCCTGTCCGCCGGCTGCGCCACCATCCACAAGGTCTGCGGCTCGGCCATGAAGGCCACCATGCTCGGCCACGACGGCATCCTGGCCGGCTCCTGCAGCGTGGCGGTGACGGGCGGCATGGAATCCATGACCAACGCCCCCTACCTGCTCCCGAAGGCCCGGGGCGGCTACCGCCTGGGCCACGGCCAGATCCTCGACCACATGTTCCTGGACGGCCTCGAGGACGCCTACTCCAAGGAGAATCGCGGCCGCCTCATGGGTACCTTCGCCGAGGAATGCGCCGCCCGCTTCGCCTTCACCCGGGAGGCCCAGGACGAATTCGCCGTGCGCTCCACCGTCCGCGCCCAGAAGGCCAACACCGACGGCAGCTTCGACTGGGAAATCGCCCCGGTCACCGTTTCCGGCCGCAAGGGCGAGGTGCTGATCACGAACGACGAGCAGCCGGCCAAGGCCAATCTCGACAAGATCCCGACCCTGAAGCCCGCCTTCAAGAAGGACGGCACCGTCACCCCGGCCAACTCCTCCTCCATTTCCGACGGCGCCGCCGCCCTGGTGCTGATGCGGGCCTCCCAGGCCGACAAGCTGGGCCTCGCTCCGATTGCCCGCATCGTCGGCCACACCACCCACGCCATGACCCCGGCCGACTTCCCGGTGGCCCCCGTCGGCGCCATGCAGAAGCTCTTCGCCAGAACGGGCTGGACGGCGGACAGCGTGGATTTCTACGAGATCAACGAAGCCTTCGCCGTGGTCGCCATGGCCGCCATGCACGAACTCAAGCTGCCGGCCGAGAAGGTGAACATCCACGGCGGCGCCTGCGCCCTCGGCCACCCCATCGGCGCTTCCGGCGCCCGCATCGTCGTCACCCTCCTGGGAGCCCTCAGGAAGTACGGCGGCAAGCGGGGCGTCGCCTCACTGTGCATCGGCGGCGGCGAAGCCACCGCCCTGGCGGTCGAGCTGGTCTAGTGCCCGACCGCGCCACACCCCTCACCTACCTCAAGCTCGTGGGCGCCATGTTCATGTGGGGAGGCACCTGGATCGCCGGCCGCGTCATCGCCCAGGAGCTGCCGGCGCCCCTGGCGGCAGCGGCCTTCCGCTTCCTGCTGGCGGGGCTGGTCCTGGCCGCCTATGCCCTGGCCACCGAAGGCACCGTGCCCCGGCCGACCCGGGGCAGCGAGTGGGGCATGGTGACGGGGCTGGCGCTGACCGGCATCTTCCTCTACGGCCTCTGCTTCTTCTACGGACTCAAGCAGATCCCGGCCGGGCGGGGCGCTCTGGTGGTGGCCCTCAACCCGGTGATGGTGGCCGTGGCAGCCTGGTTCCTCGGCAGCGAGCGCATGACGCCGGTCAAGGGCGCCGGCATCGTCCTCGCCCTGGCGGGCTGCCTGACCGTCATCGGCAACGGCGACCCTCTCGCCCTGCTGCACGGGGCGGTGGGCACGGGGGAGTGGCTCATCATGGGCTGCGTCGTCTTCTGGACCCTGTACACCTTCATCGGCCGGCGCGCCACCCGCACCCTCTCGCCCCTGGCCGCCACCCTCTACGCCAGCCTCATCGGCGCCCTCTTCCTGGGGGCCGTCAGCCTGCTCCAGGGCGGCATCGAGCCGGGGAACTGGTCCTGGCGGGTGTGGGCGAGCGTGGCCTTCCTCGCCATCGGCGGCACCGCCCTGGCCTTCACCTGGTTCGCCGACGGGGTCAGGCGCCTGGGCGCCGCCCGGGCTTCCGTCTACATCAACCTGGTGCCGGTCTTCGCCGTGCTGCAGGCGGCCCTTCTGCTCCACGAACACCTCGGCCTCGCCGTCCTCGCCGGCGGCGTCCTGGTCATCGCCGGCGTCTGGCTGACCAGCAATCCAATTAGGGAGACAACTGCATGATCCTCACCCAAGAACAGGAAATGATCCGGGACTCCGTCCGCGCCTTCGCCCAGGAGCGCCTCGCCCCCTACGCCGCCGACTGGGACCGCAACCACACCTTCCCCCGCCAGGCCCTGAAGGAGCTGGGGGAGCTGGGCATCCTGGGAATGGTGGTGCCGGAACAGTGGGACGGCGCCGGCCTCGGCTACCTGGAACTGGGCCTCGCCCTCGAGGAGATCGCCGCCGGCGACGGCGCCACCTCCACCATCGTCAGCGTCCAGAACTCCCTGGCCTGCATGATCCTCCTGAAGTACGGCTCCGACGCCCTCAAGGAACAATGGCTGAAGCCCCTGGCCCGGGGCGAAAAGCTGGGCTGCTTCTGCCTCACCGAACCCCACGTCGGGTCGGATGCCGCCGCCATCACCACCCGGGCCGAGCGGGACGGCGACGGCTGGGTCATCAACGGGGTCAAGCAGTTTATCACCACCGGCAAGGAGGGCGACGTCGCCGTCGTCTTCGCCGTCACCGACAAGGCCGCCGGCAAGAAGGGCATCTCCGCCTTCCTGGTGCCCACGGACAGCCCGGGCTACGTGGTCGCCCGCCTGGAGGAGAAGCTCGGCCAGCACGCCTCCGACACCGCCCAGATCATTTTCGAAAGCTGCCGCATCCCCGCCGCCAATCTCCTGGGCGAGGAAGGGCAAGGCTACAAGATCGCCCTCTCCAACCTGGAAGGGGGCCGCATCGGCATCGCCGCCCAGTCGGTGGGCATGGCGCGGGCCGCCCTGGAGGCCGCCGTGCGCTACGGCAAGGAGCGCACCTCCTTTGGCAAGCCCCTGGTCGAGCACCAGGCCATCGCCTTCAAGCTGGCCGACATGGCCACCCGGATCGAGGTCGCCCGCCAGATGGTCTGGCACGCCGCGAGCCTGCGGGACGCCGGCCGGCCGTGCCTGAAGGAAGCCTCCATGGCCAAGCTCTTCGCCTCCGAGATGGCCGAGCGGGTCTGTTCCGACGCCATCCAGATCCACGGCGGCTACGGCGTCACCTCCGACTTCCCGGTGGAGCGCATCTACCGGGACGTGCGGGTCTGCCAGATCTACGAGGGTGCCTCGGAAATCCAGAAGCTGGTCATCGGCCGCGCCGTGCTGCAGGACTGATTCGAACAAAGGAGACGCCCCGTGTCCGAACCCATCGAGTTCTATTTCGACTTTTCCAGCCCCTACGGCTACCTGCTGAGCGAGCAGATCGACGACCTCGCCGCCCGCCACGGCCGCCGGGTGAAGTGGCGGCCCATCCTGCTCGGTGTGGTCTTCCAGGCCACCGGCAGCGCCCCCCTCACCAGGCAGTTCCCCGCCAAGGCGGACTACTCGGTGCGGGATTTCTCCCGCTCCGCCCGCTTCCTGGGCGTCCCCTACCGGCACCCGGGCAAGTTCCCCCTGCCCACCCAGGCCGCCGCCCGCACCTACTACTGGCTCCACGGCCAGGACTGCGGCCAGGCCCGGGCCTTCGCCCACGCCGCCTACCGGGCCCTGTTTGTCGAGGACCGGGACATCTCCTCCCCCGACACGGTCATCGACATCGCCGCCGGCCTCGGCCACGACCGGGACCGGGTGGCGACCGCCATCCAGAGCCAGGAAATGAAGGACCGCCTCAAGGCCGAATGCGAGGCCGCCCTGGCCAAGGGGGTGTTCGGCTCCCCCTACGTGATCGTGGACGGCGAGCCCTTCTTCGGCGCCGACCGCCTGCCCCAGATCGAAAAGTGGCTGGAAACCGGCGGCTTCTGACCAACGAGGAAAGACAATGCAAAGAATCTGCGTCTTCTGTGGCTCCAACGCCGGCCTCGATCCCCGCTTCCGGGCCGAGGCCGAGAACCTGGGCCGCCTCTTCGCCGCCCGCGGCATCGAGCTGGTCTACGGCGGCGGCAACGTCGGCCTCATGGGCGCCATCGCCGATGCCTGCCTGGAGGGCGGCGGCACCGTCGTCGGCGTCATCCCCCAGGCCCTGGTGGGCAAGGAGGTGGCCGGCCGCCACGTGGACCACCGGGCCCTGACCCGCCTGGAGGTGGTCGATTCCATGCACACCCGCAAGGCCCGCATGGCCGAGCTGGCCGACGGCTTCATCGCCCTGCCCGGCGGCTTCGGCACCTTCGAGGAATTTTGCGAGGTCCTCACCTGGGGCCAGCTCGGTTTCCACACGAAGCCCATGGGCCTGCTCAACGTCGGCGGCTTCTACGACCCGCTTCTGGCCATGTTCGACCGGGCGGTGGAAGCCGGCTTCCTGCGCCCCCAGAACCGGGCCATGGCCCTGGCCGGCACCGATCTCAAGCGCCTGCTGGAGGCCATGGCCGCCTACCGGCCGGAGCCGGTCAGCAAGTGGCTGAAGGAAGAGAAGCAGTTGTAGCGCCCCCCGATTTCCCCTTTTTCAGGCAACGCCCACCAACAAGAAGCGAGGAGACATGACCATCCTGAAATCCCAACTCAACCCCCGCGCCGCCGACTTCCAGGCCAACGCTTCCGCCATGCGGGACCTGGTGGGCGACCTGCGGGCGACGGTGGAGAAGATCGCCCTCGGCGGCCCGGAGGCCGCCCGCCAGAAGCACCTCGCAAGGGGCAAGCTGCTGCCCCGGGAGCGGGTGGGCAGCCTCCTCGACCCCGGCACCCCCTTCCTCGAGATGGGCCAGTTCGCGGCCTACGGCATGTACGGCGGCGACGTCCCGGCCGCCTCCATGATCGCCGGCGTCGGCCGGGTTTCCGGGGTGGAGTGCATGATCGTGGCCAACGACGCCACGGTGAAGGGCGGCACCTACTACCCCATGACCGTGAAGAAGCACCTGCGGGCCCAGGAGATCGCCCTGGAGAACCGCCTGCCCTGCGTTTACCTGGTGGATTCTGGCGGCGCCTTCCTGCCCATGCAGGACGAGGTCTTCCCGGACAAGGAGCACTTCGGCCGCATCTTCTTCAACCAGGCCAACCTCTCCGCCCAGGGCATCCCCCAGATCGCCGCCGTCATGGGCTCGTGCACCGCCGGCGGCGCCTACGTCCCGGCCATGTGCGACGAATCCATCATCGTCAGGAACCAGGGCACCATCTTCCTGGGCGGCCCGCCCCTGGTGAAGGCCGCCACCGGCGAGGTGGTGACCGCCGAGGACCTGGGGGGCGCCGACGTGCATACCCGCATCTCCGGCGTCGCCGACCATCTGGCGGAAAACGACGCCCACGCCCTCGCCATCTGCCGGCGCATCGTCCGCGACCTCAACTGGAAGAAGTCGCCGGCCGTGACCCTGGCCGAGCCGGCCGATCCCGTCTACGCCGCCGAGGAGCTCTACGGCGTCATCCCCACCGACACCAAGAAGCCCTTCGACGTGCGGGAAATCATCGCCCGCATCGTGGACGGCTCCGATTTCGACGAATTCAAGGCCCGCTACGGCACGACCCTGGTCTGCGGCTTCGCCCGCATCTGGGGCTACCCGGTGGGCATCGTCGCCAACAACGGCATCCTCTTTTCCGAATCGGCCCTGAAGGGCGCCCATTTCATCGAGCTCTGCGCCCAGAGGAACATCCCCCTGGTCTTCCTGCAGAACATCACCGGCTTCATGGTGGGCAGGAAGTACGAGAACGGCGGCATCGCCCGGGACGGCGCCAAGATGGTGACCGCCGTCGCCACCGCCCAGGTGCCCAAGTTCACCGTGGTCATCGGCGGGTCCTTCGGCGCCGGCAACTACGGCATGTGCGGCCGGGCCTATTCGCCGCGCTTCCTGTGGATGTGGCCCAACGCCCGCATCTCGGTCATGGGCGGCGAGCAGGCCGCCTCGGTGCTCGCCACCGTCAAGCGCGACGGCATCGAGGCCGCCGGCAAGGCCTGGTCGGCCGAGGAAGAGGAAGCCTTCAAGGCCCCCATCCGCGAGCAGTACGAGACCCAGGGCCACCCCTACTACGCCAGCGCCCGCCTCTGGGACGACGGCATCATCGACCCGGCCGACACCCGCCGGGTCCTGGGACTCGGCCTTTCCGCCGCCATGAACGCCCCCGCCGCCGAGACGAAGTTCGGCGTCTTCCGCATGTGAGGTGCCCATGTACCAGACCCTGGAAATAGAAATATCCGGCGCCGTCGCCACCCTGTGGATGAACCGGCCCGACGTGCACAACGCCTTCGACGAAACCCTCATCGACGAACTGGGCCGGGCCTGCAAGGCCCTCGACCAGGACCCCGCCGTGCGGGTGGTGGTCCTGGCCGGCCGCGGCAAGAGCTTCTCCGCCGGCGCCGACCTCAACTGGATGAAGCGGGCCGCCGGCTACACGGTGGACGAGAACCTGCGGGACGCCCGGGCCCTGGCCGGCATGCTGCGCACCCTGGCCGAGATGAAAAAGCCCACCGTCGCCCGGGTCCACGGCGCGGCGCTCGGGGGCGGCATGGGCCTGGCCTGCGCCTGCGACATCGCCGTGGCGTCCACCCAGGCGGTGTTCGCCACCTCGGAAGTGAAATTCGGCATCATCCCGGCCGCCATCAGCCCCTACGTGCTGCGGGCCATCGGCGCCCGCCAGGCCTACCGCTACTTCCAGACGGCGGAGCGCATCGGCGCCGGGCAGGCGCGGGAGATCGGCCTGGTCCATGAGGCCGTGGCGCCGGAGGAACTGGATGCCAAGGTCCAGGAAATCGTCGCCGCCCTGCTCCTGGGCGGCCCCGCCGCCCAGGCCGCCGCCAAGGAACTGATCGCCGCGGTGGACCAGCGCCCGCTGAACCAGAACCTGGTGGACGACACCGCCCACCGCATCGCCCACCTGCGGGCGACCCCCGAAGCCCGGGAAGGCATCGCCGCCTTCCTGGAAAAACGGCACCCCGACTGGGTGGGAGGAGACCAATAAGATGTTCACCAAGATTCTGATCGCCAACAGAGGCGAAATCGCCTGCCGGGTCATAAAGACCGCGCGCCGCATGGGCATCTGCACCGTCGCCGTCTATTCCGAGGCCGATGCCGACGCCCGCCACGTGCGCCTGGCCGACGAGGCCGTGCTGCTGGGTCCGGCCGCCGCCCGGGAATCCTACCTGGTAGCCGACAAGATCATCGCCGCCGCCCAGGCCACCGGGGCCCAGGCCATCCACCCGGGCTACGGCTTCCTGTCCGAGAACGAGGACTTCGCCGAGGCCTGCGCCGCCAGCGGCCTGGTCTTCATCGGCCCGCCGGCCGCGGCCATCCGGGCCATGGGCTCCAAGTCCGCCGCCAAGTCCCTGATGGAGAAGGCCCGGGTGCCGCTGACCCCCGGCTACCACGGCGACAACCAGGAGCCGGCCTTCCTCAAGGAGCAGGCCGACGCCATCGGCTACCCGGTGCTGATCAAGGCCAGCGCCGGCGGCGGCGGCAAGGGCATGCGCCTGGTGGAAAGGGGAGAAGACTTCGCCGCCGCCCTGGCCTCCTGCCAGCGGGAGGCGGCCTCCAGCTTCGGCGACGACAAGGTGCTGGTGGAGAAGTATCTGATCCGGCCCCGCCACATCGAGATCCAGGTCTTCGGCGACAGCCACGGCAACTGCGTCTACCTCTTCGAGCGGGACTGCTCGGTCCAGCGCAGGCACCAGAAGGTGCTGGAGGAGGCCCCGGCCCCCGGCATGACCGCCGAGCGCCGCCGCCAGATGGGCGAAGCCGCCGTCGCCGCCGCCAAGGCGGTGGGCTACCAGGGCGCCGGCACGGTGGAGTTCATCGCCAACCAGGACGGCAGCTTCTACTTCATGGAGATGAACACCCGGCTCCAGGTGGAGCACCCGGTCACCGAGATGATCACCGGCCAGGACCTGGTGGAATGGCAGCTGCGGGTGGCCGCCGGCCAGCCCCTGCCCCTCTGCCAGGACGCCCTGGAAATCCGCGGCCATGCCCTGGAGGCCCGCATCTACGCCGAGGACGCCAGCAAGGGCTTCCTGCCTTCCACCGGCCGCCTGGTCAGCCTGGTGCCGCCGCCGGAAAGCCTCAACGTCCGGGTGGACACCGGCGTCGAGCAGGGGGACGAGATCACCCCCCATTACGACCCCATGATCGCCAAGCTCATCGTCTGGGACGAGCACCGGGAAGCCGCCCTGGCCCGCATGCGCCGGGCCCTGGCCGACTACCGGGTGGCGGGGGTCACGACCAACATCGATTTCCTCTCCCGCCTGGTGGCCTGCCCTGCCTTCGCCGGCGCCGACCTGGACACCGGCCTCATCGAGCGCCAGAAGGACTTCCTCTTCCCCGCCCCCCAGCCGGTGCCCCGGGATGTCCTGCTGGTGGCCGCCGTCGGCGAGCTGCTGTGGGAACAGCACGCCGCCCGCCAGGCGGCCAGGAGCAGCGGCGACCCCTGGTCCCCCTGGCACGCCCGGGACGGCTGGCGCATGAACCTCTCCGCCGCCCGCTGCATCAATTTCCGGGACGGCGACAGTCTCCACGAAGTGCAAGTGCGCTACGGCCGGGACGAGTGGCAACTTTCCCTCCAGGGGGAGTCCGCGGTGGCCCGGGGCAGGAAGCTGGAAGGCGACCGCTTCGCCGTGGAGCTGGACAACCGGCGGCTCATCGCCAGCCTGGTGGCGGTGGAGGATAGACGCCACATCTTCCTCAACGGCGCCACCCACGTCCTGCTGCGGGACGACCCCCTGCACCTGGTGGAAGCCGGGGGCGCCCAGGGCGGCGGCCTGACCGCGCCGATGCCCGGCAAGGTCGTCGCCCACCTGGCCCAGCCCGGCCAGAAGGTGGAAAAAGGCGCGCCGCTCCTTATACTTGAGGCCATGAAGATGGAACACACCATCACCGCCCCCGCCCGCGGCACCGTCAAGGCCTTCTGCTTCGCCGCCGGCGAACAGGTGACCGACGGCGCCGCCCTCCTGGAATTCGACCCCGAAAAATGAGCCTCCCCAAGCGCGTAAAGATCGTCGAAGTCGGCCCGCGGGACGGCCTGCAGAACGAGAAGCAGGTGGTCCCGGCCAACCTCAAGATCGAACTCATCGAGCGCTTGGCCGCCGCCGGCCTGCCGGCGGTGGAGGCCACGGCCTTCGTGTCGCCCAAGTGGGTGCCCCAGATGGGCGACAACAGCGAGGTGCTCCAGGGCGTCCGCCGCCAGCCCGGGGTCGGCTACCCGGTGCTGGTGCCCAACCTCAAGGGCTTCGATTCGGCGGTGGAGGCGGGAGCCACGGAAGTGGCCATTTTCGGCGCCGCCTCCGAGACCTTCTCCCAGAAGAACATCAACTGCTCCATCGCCGAGAGCCTCAAGCGCTTCGAGCCGGTGGTGTCCTCCGCCAGCGCCCTGGACATCCCCGTCCGGGGCTACGTTTCCTGCGTGGTGGGCTGCCCCTACGAGGGGGCGGTGGCGCCGGACAAGGCGGCCGAGGTAGCGAAAGTCCTTTACGACATGGGTTGCTACGAGGTTTCCCTGGGGGACACCATCGGCGTCGGCAACCCGGCCAGCGTCTCCCGGCTGATCGAGGCCTGTGCCCGGGTGGTGCCCATCGCCAAGCTGGCCGGCCACTACCACGACACCTACGGCATGGCCATCGCCAACATCTACGCCTCCCTGCAGATGGGCATGGCGGTTTTCGACAGCTCGGTGGCGGGCCTCGGGGGCTGCCCCTACGCCAAGGGCGCCTCCGGCAACGTCGCCACCGAGGACGTGGTGTATCTCCTGGACGGCCTCGGCATCGCCAGCGGCGTGGATCTGAAGGCCCTGGCCGCCATCGGCGAATGGATTTCCGGCATCCTGGAGCGCCCCAACGGCGCCAAGGCTGGCCGCGCCCTCTGCGCCCGGGGGGACTGAGTGGGACTCCTGGCCGCCATCGCCGGCGCCTTGCGGCCGGCCCCGCCCCCCGACCCGGCCACCGTCCAGGCCCTGGAGCGCATCGGCGAACTGGTGGATCCCATCCTCAAGTCGGCCAGCGGCTTCGAGCACAAACTAGCGGCGCCGGTGCACCATGCCCTCGGCTATTGCGAGGGACTGGTGGCCGGGTTGCCCGGTCCCATCGACATCGGCCGCCACACCTTCGGGGTCGATCCCCTGGTCCACGCCCTCTTCGCCACCGCCGACGACATCGGCCGCATGCTCGGCAACAGCCAGGCGGTGCGGGACTACCTGGCCGATCCCGAAAGCCGCGACAGCGACCATTTCTACGCCCTCTTCGCCGCCCGCCGGCAGCAGAAGCGCCAGCTCGGCCTGGCCCTGCAGGGGGAGGTGCTCCACACCGACGTGCCCCAGACGGTGGTCTATTTCTGCGATCACCTCCTGGTCGAGCCCCACGCCGACCTGGACACCACCCTCGCCCACCTGCGGGCCGCCGCCTTCGACAGCCTCCTGAAGAGCTTCCACACCCACCTCGAGGCCCTGCGCCAGGAGCGCCAGAGCCTGGCTGCCGACTGTTCGGTGGAGCGGGCCCACCTCACGGTCCTGCGGGGCCGCAGCGAAGGCACCGAGATCACCGTCAGCACCCGCCGCCTCGGCGAACTTGACGCCCACCTTCGCCAGGTGGCGGAATCCCTCATGCCCGACCAGCTGGAAGGCGCCCTGGCCACCTACCTGCTGGCCCCGGAAAAGTCCCTGCGCCTGGAGCCGGTCGTCCTCCACGTGGATCGCCTGGGCGTGCTCTCCGATCCTGCCAGCCAGGACGATGCCACCACCCTGGCCTTCCCCGAGTTGACCGCCCGGGACATGCGCCGCCACATGGTCATGCTGGCCCGCATCGACCGGGAGGAAGCCCGGCAGGCGGTGGAAGCGACCCAGGACCAGCAGCGCCGTTTCCTCATCATCTAGGCTTCAACCGTGGTTCCCTCCCCCTGCATCAACGTCTGCAAGATGGACGAGCACACCGGCCTCTGCCAGGGCTGTTTCCGCACCCTGGACGAAATCGCCGCCTGGTCCGCCAGCAGCGACGCCGCCCGCCTCGACATCCTGGCCCGGGTTGCCAAGCGCCGCCAGGAACATGACCCGTGGAAAAACGATCTACGCTGTAATTGCGACGACGGGGAGGAATGATGGACGAGGACCAATACATCTGCGTCGGGATCTGCATGGCCGACCCGGACTCCGGCTACTGCGTCGGCTGCGGCCGCCCGCCCCTGGGGACGCCGGAAGTGGTGGTCGAGCTGGTGCCCACCATCCCGGCCGAGCAGCTGCCCGCCACCGGCGACCCGGACACCCCGGCATGAAGCCCACCCTTCCCGATTCCATCCAGGTCCTCGAACGGGGCTGGCTGTCGGCCAACAATGTCCTCTGCTTCGAGGGCGAAGGGGCCACCCTGGTGGACAGCGGCTATGTCACCCACGCCCCCCAGACCATCGCCCTCGTGGACCGGGCCCTCGCCGGCCGGCGGCTCGCCCGGCTGGTGAATACCCACTCCCACTCCGACCACATCGGCGGCAACGCCGCCCTCCAGGCCGCCTTCGGCTGCGAGATCGTGGTCCCCGCCGGCCTATCCGCCAGCATCGCCGACTGGGACGAGGACGCCCTTCTCCTCTCTCCCCTTGGGCAGCAGGCGGCCCGCTTCCAGCACGACGCCGTGGTCCATGCCGGTGAGGAACTGGAGATGGGCGGCCTGGCCTGGCAGGCCCTGGCGGTCCCCGGCCACGACATGGATGCCCTGGCCTACTACAACCCGGAGAAGCGCCTCCTCATCTCCGGCGACGCCCTCTGGGAAAACGGCTTCGGCGTCCTCTTCCCGGAACTGCTGGGGGAGGCCGACGGCCTCACCGCCACCCGTTCGACCCTGGAGATGTTCGGGCGACTGGCCATCGACACGGTCATCCCCGGTCACGGCGCCCCCTTCGGCGACGCCGCCGGCGCCCTGGAGCGGGCCTTCCGGCGCCTGCACTCCTTCGAGGCCGACATGGAGCGCCTGGCCTGGCACGCCATCAAGGTCATCGTCGCCTTCCACATGATGGAGAAGCGGCGGCTGCGCCGGGACGATCTGCCGGAAACCCTGGCCGGCATGCCCTTCCTGGAGAGCGTGAACCACCGCTACCTGGACTGGGACGAGGCCCTCCTGGCGGAGCGCCTCACCACCGAGCTGCTGGCCGCCGGCGCCCTGGTGGAGGAAGACGGCTGGCTGGTGGCGCGCACCTAGCCAGCCGCTTCGAAGATAGCGCGGATCAACCCTTCCGGCGCCGCAGGCCGCCCAGCCCGCAGGCGGCGATGCCCAGCAGCGCCAGGGTCCCCGGCTCCGGCACGGCGGCGGTACCGTAGCTCATGCGGTCGAAGAAGATGCCGTCATCCTGGTTGGACGGGGTGAAGGTGACGCCGGTGAAGAACCCGTCGGTCTTGATCAGGCCGATGAAGGGGTCGAAGCCACCGGGATCCCCGACATTCGGTCCGGTGAAATTGTTGAGGGCGGTCACGGTCTCCCCCGACGAGGTGGTCAGGCTAAGGGTGATGGGCGCCACGTCGCCGGCCCCGCCGATGAAAATGCCGAAGGCGGAGATGGGCGAATTGAAGGTGAAGGTGGCGGTGTCCGGGGAGGCGAAGAAGACGGACTGGCTGCCTTCCTTGGCAATGCCCCCGTTGATGCCGAAGAAGCCGGGGCACCAGGCGCTCCCGGAACAGGAGAAGGTGCCGCCGCCGAAGCTGACGGAGGTGGGGGTGCTCTGGGTGGCGGTTTCGAAGCCTTCCTGGGTCAGGCCGGCGCCGGCCGCTGCCAGGAAGCTGGCTTCATCGGTGAAGGTGGTGACGGCGGCCTGGGCGTTGCCGAACGCCAGGGCCAGGGCGGCGACGATGCCGCCGATGGAAAATGTTTTCATCATTGTTCTCCTAATGGGGTGTGCCCAACTGGCACATTCCATTGGTAAGCGAATTGTATGCCGCCCACGTTGTGCCCATGAAAACAATGGCTTATGTAACCGTGATAGAAGAACTGTAAGCCCATCCGACAGTCCTGGGGTCTCCAGGCCGGGGGAATGGGCCGCCCGCCGCCCGCCATTGGCGCCGTTTGCCCCATAGACCTCTATAATTCCGCCCTGCAGTCTGCGTACTGCCTTGAATGGTGGCGCTCCGGCGCCGTGTAAGCCGCCGCGGCTTCCGCGCGGTGGCGGTTGAATCAACCGGGAGTAAATCCGTGATCCGTTCCGCTTCGCGCCGTCTGGCGCTGAAGGGCGCCATTGCCTGCGCCCTCGCTGCATCCCTGCCTGCCGTCGCCAACGACGGCGTCCTGCGCGTCTCCGCCATCCCCGATGAGGCGCCCACCGAGCTGCAAAGGAAATTCGCCCCCCTGGGCAAGTACCTGGAGGCCCAGACCGGCATGAAGGTCAGCTTCGTGCCGGTGTCCGACTACGCCGCCGTGGTGGAATCCCTGGCCACCCGCAAGATCGACATGGCCTGGCTGGGGGGCTTCACCTTCGTCCAGGCCAAGATCCGCACCCACGGCACCGCCATCCCCATCGTCCAGCGGGAGGAGGACGCCAAGTTCACCTCCAAGTTCATCACCGCCGATCCCAACATCAAGTCCCTGGCCGACCTCAAGGGCAAGACCTTCGCCTTCGGCGCCCCCTCCTCCACTTCCGGGAGCCTGATGCCCCGCTACTTCCTGCAGCAGGCCGGCATCAACCCGGAGAAGGACTTCAAGAACGTCGCCTTCTCCGGCGCCCATGACGCCACCGTCGCCTTCGTCGCCGCCGGCAAGGCCGACGCCGGGGTGCTGAACACCTCGGTCTGGGACAAGCTGGTGGAGCAGAAGAAGGCCGATACCGGCAAGGTGCATGTCTTCGCCACCACCCCGCCCTACTTCGACTACAACTGGACGGTCCGCGGCGACCTCGATCCGGCCCTGGTGAAGAAGCTTACCGACGCCTTCCTCAAGCTCGACCCCAGCAACCCGGAACACAAGGAAATCATGGCCCTGCAGCGGGCTTCGAAGTTCATCCCCACCAAGAAGGAGAACTACGAGGGCATCGAGCAGGCCGCCCACGCCGCCGGCCTCCTGAAGTGAGCTTCGCCCTCTCTGGGGTGGGCCTCACCCACCCCAACGGCTTCGCCGCCCTGGCCGACATCGGCCTGCGGGCTGCCCAGGGCGAGCGCATCGCCCTGATCGGCCCCTCCGGCGCCGGCAAGACCAGCCTGCTGTCGGTGCTGGGGACGGCCCTGGCGCCCACCGCCGGGCGGCTGGCCGTGCTCGGCGCCGAACCCTCGTCCCTGGCCGCCGGCCGGCTCAAGGCCCTGCGCAGCCGCATCGGCACCATCCACCAGGCGCCGCCCATCCCGGCCCGGCAACGGGCCGTCACCGCCGTCCTGGCCGGGCGCGCCGGCCGCTGGCCGGCCTGGAAGTCCCTGGCCTCCCTGGTCTATCCGGCTGACATTCCGGGAGCCCGGGCCGCCCTCGCCCGCCTCGACCTGGCGGACAAGCTGTTCGAGCGCTGCGACCGCCTTTCCGGCGGCCAGCTGCAGCGGGTCGGGGTCGCCCGGGTGCTGTACCAGGAACCGGACCTGATCCTGGCCGACGAGCCGGTTTCAGCCCTCGACCCGGCCCTGGCCCTGGCCACCGTCCGCCTCCTGGTGGCCGAGGCCGAGGCCCGGGGCGCCACCCTGGTGGCCAGCCTGCATGCGGTGGACCTGGCCCTCGGCTGCTTCCCCCGCATCGTCGGCATCAAGGCCGGGCGCATCGCCTTCGACCTGCCCGCCGGCGAAGTGGGCGACTCCCTGCTCCACGACCTCTACGCCAGCGAGGGGGAGGCCCTGCCCACCCTCGCCACCGAACCCCGCTTCACCGCCCGGGCCGCCGAAAACGACGACGCCGGTTGCACGACATGCCGCTGAATTCCGCTTCGTCCCTGCCCGCCCGGGACCCGGCGGCGCCCCGGCGGCTGGCCTGGCTGCTGACGGCCCTGGTCGTCCTCTGGCCCCTGCTGCGGGCAGCCGAGGTGCAGCCGGGGGCCCTGGTGGCGGCGGAAAACCTCAAGGTGGTCGGCAATTTCCTGGCCGCCTTCCTGCCCCCGGCGACCGGCGCCGAATTCCTCGGCTACCTGGGCAAGGCGGCCGTCGAGACCCTGGCCATCGCCACCGCCGGCCTGGCCTTGGCCTGGCTGCTGGCGGTCCCCCTCGCCTACCTGGCGAGCGGCGCCGGCCGGGAGGCCGCGACCCTCAACCCGGTCGTCCGCCTGGTCCTCACCCTCCTGCGCGGCATCCCCGAGCTGGTCTGGGCCCTGCTCTTCGTGCGCATCTTCGGGCTCGGCCCGGCGGCCGGGGTCCTGGCCCTGGGCCTCACCTACGGCGGCATGCTGGCCAAGGTCTATGCCGAAATCCTCGAATCCGCCGACCCCCGCCCGGCCCGGGCCCTGCGCCAGGCCGGCGCCGGCCGGGCGGTGGCCGTGGCCTACGGCCTGCTGCCCCAGGCCACCCGGGAGCTGGTGTCCTACACGGTGTACCGCTGGGAATGCGCCATCCGGGCCTCGGTGGTGATGGGCTTCGTCGGCGCCGGCGGCCTTGGCCAGCTCATGGACCAGGCCATGAAGATGCTGAACGGCGGCGAGGCGGCCAGCATCCTGCTGGCCTTCATGGCCCTGGCCCTGGTCGCCGACCTGCTCTCCCGCGCCCTGCGCCGCCGCCTGGAGCAGCCGGCGCCGCCCCGGGCCACGGCCTTCGGCCCGGCCGCCGGCGCCCTCGGCCTGGCCCTGGCCGCCGCCGTCCTCGGCAGCTTCGCCTACCTGGACATCGGCCTCGCCGCCCTCTTCAGCTCCGACGCGGCGGCCAGCATGGGCCAGTTCGTCGCCGATTTCCTGGCGCCGGACCTCTCCGCCGACTGGCTGCTGAAGGTCGCCAAGGGCAGTTGGGAGACCCTCGCCATCTCCGCCGTCGGCACCCTGCTGGCGGCGGCCGTGGGGCTCTTCCTCGCCCTCGGGCGGCCCCGCCCCCTGTTCGCCCTGATCCTCAACGGGCTGCGCTCGGTGCCGGAACTGGTATGGGCCACCATCACCGCCCTGGCGGTGGGCCTCGGCCCCTTCGCCGGCGTCCTGGCCCTGGCGCTGCATACGGCCGGCGTCCTCGGCCGGCTCTACGCCGAGGCCCTGGAAAACGCCCCGCCGGCGCCCAGCCGTGCCCTGGGCCTGGCCGGCGCCCCGGGGAGCGTCGCCTTCCTCTACGGCACCCTGCCGGGGGTGGCGCCCCAGCTCCTGGCCTACACCCTCTACCGCTGGGAGATGAATATCCGCATGGCCGCCGTCCTCGGCTTCGTCGGGGCCGGCGGCCTCGGGCAGCAGCTCTACTTCGAACTTTCCCTCTTCCACTACGCCCAGGCCAGCACCGTCATCGCCGCCATGCTGCTCCTCTCCATCGCAGTGGATACCGCCAGCCGCCTGATCCGCCGCCGGGCCTAGCCGGTGGCGCGATTTTTGCGTCATAGGCTCCCTTCGGATTTTGGGCCAGGCGGGGGAAGCGGTGGCAATGCTGGGTGGTATCGGGCGGATAAACAATCTCAGGATCGGGGTGCGGCTCCTGCTGGCCATCGGTCTCATGCTGATCCTGGCCTGGGGAGTGATGATCGCCTGGATCGCCGCCGAGCAGCGGGCCGCCGCCGTGGTGCGGGCCGAGGAGCTGGCCAAGAGCGTGCACCAGATGACCATGGCCAACCTGCTGTTCATGAAGGTCACCAAGACCATCAAGAAGCGCAGCCTCTATTACGAGCAGATCTACCAGTCCGACGCCATCAAGTACCTGCGGGTCCTGCGCGGCCCCAAGGTGGTGGACGAAATGGGCGACGGGGACGAGATCGCCATGAACCCGGACGAGCTGGAGAAGCGGGTCCTCCGGGAAGGCAATCCCATTTTTGAGGAAGCCCAGGACCCAAAAATGGGACACGTCCTGCGGGCGGTGTTCCCGGCCACGGCCTCCACCAACTACCTGGGCAAGAACTGCCTGGATTCCAGCTGCCACACCGAGGCCAGGGAAGGGGACACCCTGGGCGCCGTGTCCATGAAGATCAGCCTGGCGGGCATGGACCAGGACATCCGCCGGGCCGAGACCAAGCTCCTGGGCGGCGCCCTCCTGGTCACCCTGTCCCTCCTGGGCTTCGCCTTCCTGTTCGTGACCCGGGTGGTCTCCCGGCCCCTGGCCGCCATGGCCGACGGCCTCCAGGGCATCGCCCGGGGCGGTGGCGACCTCGGCCAGCGCCTGCCGGTGCACGGCGGCGACGAGATCGGCCGGGCTTCGGCCGCCTTCAATTCCCTCATGGCCAAGCTCTCCGCCGACGTGGCCCGGGAGAAGCAGGCCAACACCGAGATGACCCGCATCCAGTTCGCCCTGGACAGCGTCTCGGTGCCGGTGGCCGTGGCCGACGACGGCAATGTCCTCATCTACCTGAACAAGGGCGCCGCCCGCCTGTGGGCAGACCTCGCCCCCGGGCTGCGGCCGGGCTCCCGGCTCGCCGACCATGTCGACGACCCGCAGCTCAAAAAGGCCCTGAGCGCCCCCCTCACCTCCTCCGCCAGCTTCGACGCCACCCTGGCCGGCCGCCACCTGCGGGTGACGGTGAGCCCGGTCCTCGACCCGGCGGGCACCTACATCGGCAGCGTTTCCCAGTGGGTGGACCGCAGCCTGGAAGTGGACGTGGAGAAGGAGGTGGAGGCCATCGTCTACGCCGCCGTGCGAGGCGACTTCTCCCCCCGCCTGCGGCTCGAAGGCAAGGAGGGCTTCTTACGCTCCCTGGCCGACGGCCTCAACCAGTTCCTGGACACCAGCTCCGGCAGCCTGGCGGCGGTGGCCGAGGTCCTCGACGGCCTGGCCCGGGGCGACCTCACCCGCCAGATGACGGGCCGCTACGAGGGCACCTACGGGCGTCTCAAGGACGACACCAACCTGACGGTTGACCGGCTCCAGGAGGTGGTCAGCCGCATCCGGGACGCCACCCACGCCATCGATTCCACGGCCCGCGGCATCGGCGCCGGCAACGCCGACCTGTCGAAGCGGACGGCGCGCCAGGCGGACAGCCTGGAGAAGACCGCCGCCTCCATGCGGGAGCTCACCGCCACGGTGAAGCGCAACGCGGACAACGCCCGCCAGGCCAGCGAGCTGGCCCGGCGCAGCAACGAGATCGCTACCCGGGGCGGCGAGACGGTGCGGCGGGTGGTCTCCACCATGGGGGAAATCCAGGACAGCTCCAAGAGAATCGGCGACATCGTGGGCATGATCGACAGCATCGCCTTCCAGACCAACATCCTGGCCCTCAACGCCGCCGTCGAGGCGGCCCGGGCCGGCGAGCAGGGCCGCGGCTTCGCGGTGGTGGCCACCGAGGTGCGCAACCTCGCCCAGCGCAGCGCCATGGCGGCCAAGGAGATCAAGGGCCTGATCACCGCCTCGGTGGCCAAGGTGGAAGGCGGTGCCGACCTGGTGAGCCAGGCCGGCAGCACCATGGACGAGGTGGTGAGCAGCTTCCACCAGGTGGCTGCCCTGGTGACCGAAATCAGCAGCGTCAGCCGCCAGCAGATCCTGGGCATCGAGCAGATGGCCCAGGCGGTGGGCGAAATGGATCAGGTGACCCAGCAGAACGGCGCCCTGGTGGAGCAGGCGGCGGAGGCGGCCGAGAGCCTGGAAGACCAGGCCCGCGGCCTGGTGCAGACGGTGGGGATGTTCAAGCTGGCCGCCGGCGAGCTGCTCCCCGGCGATTAGAGGGCCGTTTCGGGCCCGGCCTCAGCCCTTGGCCGGCAGAGCCCGGCGCACCAGTTCGACCCAGTAGCCCACCCCCAGGGCCAGGGCGTCGTCGTTGAAGTCGTAATGGGGGTTGTGCAGGGTGCAGCCGCCGGTGCCCGGGCCGTTCCCCAGCCACACGTAGCACCCGGGCTTCTCCCGCAGCATGTAGGCGAAGTCCTCGGCCCCCATGGAGGGCAGGACGTCGGTGAGCACCCGCCCCGCCCCGAACACCTTCTGGGCGACGGTGCGGCAGAACTCGGCCTCGGCCGGGCTGTTTACCGTGGGCGGATAGCGGTGGTCGAAATGGACGTGGATTTGGGCCCCGTTGGCCGCCGCCACGCCGCTGCACAGGCGCTCGATGGCCCGCTCCACCGCCTCCTGGACCTCTGGCTTGAAGGTGCGGATGGTGCCCCGCAGGATGGCCTCCTCCGGGATGATGTTCCAGGCGGCACCGGCGTGGAACTGGGTGACGCTCACCACCGCCGCCTCGCAGGGGTGGAGGGTGCGGCTGACCACGGTCTGGAGGGCCTGGACCAGCTGGCTGCCGGTGACGATGGAGTCGATGCCCTGGTGGGGCATGGCGGCATGGCAGCCGTGGCCCTGGACGGTGATCTCGAAAGCGCAGGTGCCGGCCATGACCGGCCCCGGCATCACCGCCATTTCCCCCACCGGGATGCCCGGCCAGTTGTGGAGCCCGAAGACGGCCTCCACCGGGAATTTCTCGAACAGCCCATCCTCGATCATCACCGCCGCCCCGCCCTCCGATTCCTCGGCGGGCTGGAAGATGAAGACGGCGATGCCGTCGAAATCCGGGTGGGCGGCCAGGTAGCGGGCCGCCCCCAGGAGCATGGCGGTGTGGCCGTCGTGGCCGCAGGCGTGCATGCGGCCGGGGTGGCGGGAATGGTGGGGGAACTCGTTCATCTCGGCCAGGGGCAGGGCGTCCATGTCGGCCCGCAGGCCGATCATCCGGGTCGAGGAGCCGGCCCGCAGGACGCCCACCACGCCGGTCTTGGCCAGCCCACGGTGCACTTCCAGGCCGTAGCCCTCCAGCTCCCGGGCCACCAGGTCGGCGGTGCGGGTCTCGTCGAAGGCGAGCTCCGGGTGGGCGTGGATATCGCGGCGCAGGGCCGTCAATTCGGCAAGGAAGGGGAGGTCGAGGGGCTGCATGACTGTCTCCGGGTGCTGTTCGCAACAAAACTATTATGCCGTGGGTTGATCCGGTGCGGCCCCTTCATTATCCTTCGTCGATGGACCTCATCTTGATCAGCGGCCTTTCCGGCTCCGGCAAATCAGTGGCCCTCCACCTGCTGGAGGATGCCGGCTACTACTGCGTAGACAACCTGCCGGTGGTCATGCTCACCCTGCTGGTGCGCATGCTGAACGAGGAAGGCATCCGCAAGGTGGCGGTGGCCATCGACGCCCGCTCCGGGGACGGCATCGAGCTGCTGCCCGAGAAGCTGGAGGCCCTCGCCGACGACGGCATGAGCTACGCCTTCCTGTTCCTGGAGGCCAAGGAAGAGACCCTGCTCAAGCGCTATTCGGAAAGCCGCCGCCGCCATCCCCTGGCGGTGGACAACCGCACCCTGGAGGAAGCCATCCGGGCCGAACGGGCGCGGCTGGAGCCCATCGCCGGCCTCGGCCACCGCATCGACACCAGCAACCTCAAGGCCAACGCCCTGCGCAGCTGGGTGAAGCAATTCACCGAAAACGAGCCGGGCCGGGGCCTGACCCTGCTTTTCGAGTCCTTCGGCTTCAAGCACGGCATCCCCCTCGACGCCGACCTGGTGTTCGACGTGCGCTGCCTGCCCAACCCCCACTACGAGCCGGCCCTGCAGCCCCTCACCGGCCTCGACCAGCCGGTCGTGGCCTTCCTGGAGGAGCAGCAGGAGGTGCGCCGCATGCGGGACGACATCCGGCGCTTCATCGCCGAATGGCTGCCCTGCTACATCCGCGACAACCGCAGCTACCTGACGGTAGCCATCGGCTGCACCGGCGGCCAGCACCGCTCGGTGTACTTCGCCGAATGGCTGGGGCAGCAGTTCCGGCCCAACGCCCGCGTCCTCGTCCGCCACCGGGCCCTGGCCGGGGCCGGCTGATGGCCTGGCTGTCCCTCTTCAGGGCCGGCGACTGGCTGGTGCTGCTGGCCGGAGGCGCCCTGGTGGGCGCCACGGTGCCGCTCCTGTGGCAGGGGGGCTTCGCCGACCGGGCCATCATCCGCCAGGGCGGCCAGGTCTTCGCCCAGGTTGATCTCCACGCCCGCCGCCAGGTTGAGGTCCCCGGCCCCCTGGGCACCACCCGCATCAGCATCGAGCCCGGCCGGGCCCGGGTCGTCTCCGATCCCGGCCTGCGCCAGTACTGCGTGCGCCAGGGCTGGCTGTCCCGGCCCGGCCAGATCGCCATCTGCGCCCCCAACCGGGTAAGCCTGCAGATCGCCGGCCGCACCAAGGCCTATGACTCTCTCAGTTACTGAACTCGCGGTCAGCGATCAGGACCGCCGGGTCGCCCGCCTGGCGGCGGCCGCCGTCGGCCTCTCCCTGGTGGACGCCGCCATCCCCACCCCCCTGCCCGGGGTGAAGCCGGGCCTGGCCAATATCGTCACCCTCATCGTCCTCGCCCGCTACGGCTGGACCACGGCGGCCTGGGTCACGGGCCTGCGGGTGGTGGCCGGCAGCCTGCTCCTGGGCCAGTTCCTGGCGCCGGGCTTCTTCCTGTCCCTGACCGGGGCGGTGCTCAGCCTGGCCGTCCTCGCCGTCGCCCGCCACCTGCCCCGGCGCTGGTTCGGGCCGGTGAGCTGGAGCATCCTGGCGGCCTTCGCCCACATCGGCGGACAACTGCTGTTGGCCCGGCTGTGGCTCATCCCCCACGACGGGGTGTTTCTCCTGACCCCGGTGTTCGGAGGCGCAGCCCTTGTCTTCGGCACCATCAACGGGCTCATCGTCGCCCGCCTGCTCCACGAGCAGCAAACCACGGAAGCCTGCCATGCCTGATACCGTCTGCCTCGCCCTGACCGGAGCCTCCGGCATGCCCTACGGCCTGCGGCTCCTGGAATGCCTGCTCCAGGCCGGGGTCCGGGTCCAGCTCCTCTATTCCCAGGCGGCCCAGGTGGTGGCCAAGCAGGAGATGAGCCTGGAACTGCCCTCCCGCCCGGCCGAGGCCAGGAAGGCGCTCCTCGCCCTCTATCCGGCCCCGCCGGAAAAGCTGGAGGTGTATGGCCGGGAGGAGTGGTTCGCGCCGGTGGCCTCGGGCTCCAATCCGCCGGACGCCATGGTGGTCTGCCCCTGTTCCATGGGCACCCTGGCCGCCATCGCCCAGGGCCTGGCGGACAACCTGATCGAACGCGCCGCCGACGTGGCAATCAAAGAAAGGCGCAAGCTGGTGCTGGTTCCCCGGGAGACGCCCCTGTCCACCATTCACCTGGAGAACATGCTGCGGCTGGCGCAAGCCGGTGCTGTCATCCTGCCGCCCAATCCCGGCTTCTATCACCATCCCAAGGATGTCGGCGACCTGGTGGATTTCGTCGTCGCCCGCATCCTGGACCAACTGGGTGTGCCGCATGAATTGATGCGGCGCTGGGGCGACGCAGGGTCATAGACTCAGGTACGCCAATGGGCTTTTTCGATTTCCTGCGCCGGCGACTTCGGCCGGAGCCTCTCGATCTTCCCGTTTTTCCCCTCAATACCGTCCTTTTCCCCGGCGGCCTCGTCACCCTAAAGCTCTTCGAGCAGCGCTACCTGGACATGGCCGCCGCCTGCATGAAGGAGCAGAAGCCCTTCGGCGTCTGCCTGATCGCCGCCGGCAGCGAGACCGGCACCCCGGCCGAGCCCCATCCCACCGGCACCCTGGCGGAGATCGCCGGCTGGGACGTGCCCCAGCTCGGCATCCTGGTGATCACGGCCCGGGGCGGGCAGCGCTTCCGCATCCTGGAAAAGCGCGTCGAGCCCGACCGGCTGCTGCGGGCCAGGGCGGTCCTCATTCCCGACAGCCACGACGTCCCGGTGCCGCCGGAAAGGTCCCGACTGCTGCCCATCCTGCGGCGCATTGTCAGCGACCTGGGCAGCGAGCGCATGCCCGGCCCCCACCATTTCGACGACGCCGAGTGGGTGGGCTGCCGCCTGACCGAAATCCTGCCGGTGCAGAATCTGGCCAAGCAGAAACTCCTGGAGCTGGACGATCCCCTGGTCCGCCTCGAAATTCTCGAAAAATACCTGGAGCAGCGCAATCTCCTTGGCTGACGCCGAACTTGCCCTAGCCGCGACACCTGAAGCAGAATCCTCCCATACGAAAAAGAACCGGCGGGAGGTAACGAGATATGGCGCCTTTGCGGTCACCCGGGCGGACGCGTGGCCTGTGCGCCGCCACCGGCCTGATGCTTTTCTTCCTCGGCGGAGCGGCCCAGGCGGCCGATGAGAAGCTGACCGGCCTGTCCATCGAGCAGCTCATGGACATGGAAGTGGTCTCGGCCTCCAAGTACGCCCAGCGCATCGCCGACGCCCCGGCATCGGTGACCGTCCTGCGGGCCACCGACATCCGCCGCTTCGGCTACCGCACCCTGGCCGACATCCTGCGCGGCGTGCGCGGCTTCTACGTTTCCTCCGACCATCAATACAGCTACATCGGCGTACGCGGCTTCTCGCCACCCGGCGACTACAACACCCGCCTGCTGGTGCTGGTGGACGGCTACCGCATCAACGACAACGTCTACGACACCGGCGCCATCAGCGGCGAATTCCCCCTCGACGTGGATCTCATCGACCGGGTGGAGATCGTGCGGGGCCCGAGTTCCTCGGTCTATGGCAGCAACGCCCTGTTCGGCGTGGTCAACGTCATCACCCGGCGGGGCCGCGACTTCGACGGCGGCGAAGCGGCCGCCGCCGTGTCCTCCCACCAGGGCCGGGAGGGGCGCGTGTCCTGGGGGAAGCACCTGGAATCCGGATTGGACGTGGTGCTGTCGGCCAACGGCCTGCGGGATCAGGGCGCCACCCTGCACTTTCCGGAATTCGATGCGGTGAACGGCGGCATGACCCGCAAGACCGACTTCGAGCAGCGGGGCCAGTTCCTGGCCAAGATGGAATACGGCGGCTGGAACCTGACCCTGATGCATTCCCGCCGGGACAAGGGCGCTCCCGGGGGAGCCTTCGGGACGGATTTCGACGACCGGGGAAACCACCTCATCGACAGCCAGGACAGCGTCAATCTGGGCTACTACGACACCCTGGAGAGCGGCACCGAGGCCAGCGCCCGGGTCTATGCCGGCAATTACCGCTACCGGGGCTACTACGTCTATTCCGAGGTGACCAACGAGGACGCCACCGAAGGCTCCTGGTGGGGCGGCGAGTTCCGCTTCGTCACCACCCTGGACAGGCACAAGCTGGTCTATGGCGGCGAGTACCAGCGCAACGAGCGCCAGGACCAGCGCAATTTCGACCAGGATCCCTACCAGCTCTACCTGGATGACCGCCGCCACAGCTCCCGCCACGGCGTCTTCGTCCAGGACGACTTCTCCTTCGCCGAGCGCTGGGCCCTTTCGGCCGGGCTGCGCTACGACCACTCCACCAATGCCAGCGGCAACGTCAGCCCCCGTCTGGGACTCATCCACCAGCTGGATGGGAGCTCGGTGGCCAAGCTCCTCTACGGCACCGCCTACCGCACTCCCAACGTCTACGAGCGCTACTACGCCTATCCGGGCCAGGTGGTCGCCAATCCGGGCCTGCGCTCCGAGCGCATCAAGACCTACGAGGCGGTGTGGGAAAAGGACATCGGCCAGGAACTGCACCTGATCGCCTCGGCCTATTACTACCGGCTGCAGAACTGGATCGTCCAGCAGTCTGACCCCCTCACCGGCGGCGCCCCTTTCCAGTTCGCCAACCAGTCGCCGGTGTCGGCCCGGGGAGCCGAATTCGAGGCCGACCGCCAGTGGCGGGACGGTACCCGGCTAAGGGCGAGCTATACGGCCCAGTTCGGCAAGGAGCATATCGCGGGCAGCCTGAACCAGGCGCCGCGGCACCTGGTCAAGGCGAATCTGTCCACGCCGCTCTGGAACCCGAGTTGGCGGGCGAGCGCCGAGTACCAGTACACCAGCAGCCGGGCCACCCTGTTCGGCCGGGTCGGCGACAACCACCTGGTCAATGCCACTCTGCTCTATGCCCCATCCCTGCGCGGCCCTCAGGTTGCCTTCAGCCTCTACAACCTGCTCGACAAGCGTTACGCCGATCCCAACGTGGACACCGGACTCGCCATCCGCGACCGGATTCCCCAGGATGGGCTCACTTGGCGCCTGAAGCTGACATTGCCTTTCTGACCCGATGTTCCACCGTTTCCTGACCCCTTCGGCCCTGGCGCTCTTCTTTACGGGCGCGGCCAACGCCCTGTGGGCCGCGCCTCCCGTTTCGGAACCGGTGGTCAAGGCCGCCTTCGTCTACAACTTCGCCAAGTATGTGGAGTGGCCGGGGGATACCTTCCCCAGCCTGCAGGCCCCTATCCGGCTCTGCCTCTACGGCAATCGGGACCCCTTTCTGGCTGCCCTGGCGGAGATGGACGGCAAGGTCGCCCAGAACCGCCCGATCCGGGTGGAGAAGGTGGCCCAGCACAGCGATTTCCAGGGCTGCCAGATCCTGGCGGTGGCGGAAAGCGAGCGCCGCCAGTTCGCCGAGACCCTCGATGCCGCCCAGAGCCTGGCCACCCTGATCGTCGGCGAGTGGGAGGGTTTCGCCGGCGCCGGGGGCGCCATCGGCCTGGTGGTGGATGACGAGCGGGTGCAGTTCGAGGTCAACCTGGCGGCATTGCGCCGCTACAACATCAAACTGAGTTCCCAGTTGCTAAAGCTGGCTCGGAAGGTCTACCGCTAGGCGCCGCCAGGAAGGCCTCCAGCTGCGCCGCCGACAGCGGGCGGCTCATCAGGTAGCCCTGGCCGAGGTCGCAGCCCATGCCCTGGAGGCGGGCATACTGCTCCTGGGTCTCCACCCCTTCCGCCACCACTTCCAGGCCCAGGGCATGGGACATGGCGATGACGGCCGCGACGATGGCGGCGTCGTCCTTGTCCACGGTGAGGTCGGTGACGAAGCTGCGGTCAACCTTGAGGCGGTTGATGGGGAAGCGCTTGAGGTAGCTCATCGACGAATAGCCGGTGCCGAAATCGTCCACCGCCAGCTTGAAGCCGGCTTCGCTCAGCTGGTGCAGGATGGAGGCGCTGGCGGCGGTGTTGCGCATCAGGGCGCTCTCGGTGATTTCCAGCTCCAGGACGGAGGGATCGAGGCCGGCACCGGTGACCGCGGCGAAGACGTCCTGCAGCAGGGTCGGGGTATCGAACTGGCGGGCCGACAGGTTAACCGCCATGCGCAGGGGCGGCAGGCCTGCATCGATCCAGCGCCGGGCCTGGGCACAGGCTTCCCGCAGGACCCACTGGCCAATGGGAATGATGAGGCCGCTTTCCTCCGCCACCGGGATGAAGTGGTCCGGGCCGATCATGCCGCGGCCCTCCTCGTTCCAGCGCAGCAGGGCTTCGATGCCGAGCACCCGGCCCGTCTGGAGGTCCACCTGGGGCTGGTAGTGGAGGAGGAATTCCCGCTTTTCCAGGGCCCGGCGCAGCCGGGATTCCAGGGACAGGCGCTGCTGGGCCTGCTCGTTCATGGCCGGGGTGAAGAATTCGATCACCCCCTTGCCGCGCCCCTTCGCCGCATACAGGGCGGTATCGGCGTTACGGATCAGCTCGTGGGTGGTGGCGGCGTCGGCCGGCAGGAAGCTGACGCCGATACTGGCCGAGACGAAGACGTCCTCGCCGCCCAGGGTGAAGGGTGAGGCCAGGCAGCCGAGCAACTTGTTGCCGATGTGGGTCACCGCCTCCTGCCCGCCGACATGGGCCAGGATGACCGCGAACTCGTCGCCGCCGGTGCGGCAGACGATGTCGTTGCGGCGCAGGACGGCGCTGAAGCGCTGGGCCACCATGGCCAGCAGGAGGTCGCCGCTCTGGTGCCCCAGGCTGTCATTGACCACCTTGAAGTTGTCCAGGTCGACGGCCAGCAGCGCCAGGCTGTCCCGGAAGGGCCCGATATGGGAAGCCGAGCGGGCCAGGCGCTCGTTGAAAGCGTGGCGGTTGGGAAGGCGGGTCACCGGATCGGTGTGGGCCAGGTATTGCAGCCGGGCCTCGGCCCGGATCACCGCCTTGCGCATCCGGGCGACCAGCAGCATGGCCAAGCCCAGGGCGCTGCCGCACACCAGCAGGGTGGTGGTGGCATAGCGCAGCAGCTGGCCATACAGGTTGTCCATGCTGGCCCGCAGGCGCACGGCGCCCACCTGCTGGCCATCGAAGTCGATGGAGTCCACCAGGTCGAGACCGTCGATATGGAATTCGTAGCCGTGGCGAGGCCACGGACGTCCGCCGCCCGCGGCGGAGCCCCGCCGATAGGCTGCCAGCACCTCTCCCCTGGGGGTCACCAGCTCGGCTTCCCGGACGACAGGCAGAGCATTGAGGGAAGAAAGGGTCTTGCGGGCCGCCCCGGCATCGCCGAAGACCAGCGCCGAGGCGCCGCTGTCGCCGATGACCCGGGCCTGGGTCAGCATCTCGTCGAGGAGGCCGGAACGCAGGGAGAAGAACTGGAGGGCGATTAGCACCACGCTCGCCACCAGCACGGCGGCGCCGGCCACGGTGACATTAAGCGTTGTGACCTTGGCGGTCAGGTCGTAGCTGCCCAGATTCTTTTCTTCCGACATTCTCGGCGTCCTGGGCCACCCGGCATAGTGTTGTTCTGTGGAGCGGGCGAAGGGAATCGAACCCTCTTCATTAGCTTGGGAAGCTAAGGTAATACCATTATACGACGCCCGCATCACGCCAATGTGTCACATTCTAAGCGGAGATGCGGCTGCGTTCAATCCTTGCAGAGCGCGTCGTTGCGCCGTGCCGCGGACTTCGGGCCGGAAATCTTGGCGAGCGTGACTTCCGGCGAAGCTTTCAGAATCAGTTCCGGGGACAGCTGCTGGGAAACCGGCCGGTTCACCCCCTGCTCTTCCGACCCGGACGCGCTGGGCGCTGGCTGGCGGGCGAACAGGGCGACGATGAAGGCAAACAGCGCAGTGGTTTTCATTGCCGTAATCTCCGGCAGGCTTGGCAACTTAATGTGCGCCCTTAGCAGCCCGGCGTCGATACGGCAAACCCCTGATAACCCGGCCCTTCCCGCTCTACGGATTAGACAGAAAAGGGCTCAGGCGTCGGCCAGATGCCGGTAACGCCCACCATGGAAAATCAGGGGCGGCAGGTCGGGGACCTGGTCGAGGCGTTCCACCTGGGAGACGAAGATGAGGTGATCGCCCCCCGGATACTGGATGGCGTTCTTCACCTCCAAACGGGCGCAGCAGCCTTCCAGGCGGGGCGCCCCACCCAGGCCGGGACGCCAGGCGAGACCGGCGAAGCGGTCCACCGGCCAGGTGGCGAAGCGGTTGGAGATGTCCACCTGGTCGGCCGCCAGCACATTGATGCAGTGGTGGCTGGCCAGCCGGAAGGCCTCGGCGTTGTGGGAGGACTTGGCCAGGCTCCACAGCACCAGCGGCGGCTCCAGGGAGACCGCGGCGAAGGAATTGACGGTCAGGCCGATGGGATGGCCATCCTGGTCCACCGCCGTGACCACGGCGACGCCGGTGGCGTAGCGGCCCAGGGCATTGCGCAGGGTGCGGCTGTCGAACGGAGGGGCTGGGTTGCTGCCATCGGCCTGCATGGCCGGCTGCGCCATGCGGTCGGTTGAGGATTGGGACATCGGCAAGGGCCTTGCGGCACACTGAAAGCGCGTATTATCGGCCTCCCCGCCGATACCTGTCGAGGCAGGCCTTGCCCCACCCCACCGAAACCCTCGCCCACCGTCTCATCCAATGGCAGCAGCGGCACGGCCGCCACGACCTGCCCTGGCAGCAGAGCCGCGACCCCTACCGCATCTGGCTGTCCGAAATCATGCTGCAGCAGACCCAGGTGGCAACGGTGATCCCCTACTACCAGCGCTTCCTGGAACGCTTTCCCGACGTCGCCGCCCTGGCCGCCGCTTCCCCGGCGGCGGTGGCCGAGGCCTGGGCCGGCCTGGGCTACTACGCCCGGGCCCGCAACCTGCACCGCTGCGCCCAGCTGGTGGTGGAACGGCACGGCGGCCGCTTCCCGGAATCGGCCCGGGAACTGGCCGAGCTGCCAGGCATCGGCCCGTCCACGGCAGCGGCCATCGCCGCCTTCGCCTGGGGCGAGCGGGCAGCCATCCTGGACGGTAACGTCAAGCGCGTCTTCTGCCGGCACTTCGGCATCGAGGGCTTCCCCGGCACGGCGGCGGTGGACAAGGCCCTGTGGGCCCTGGCCGCCTCCCTGTTGCCGGAGCGGGACATGGAGGCCTACACCCAGGGGCTCATGGACCTGGGCGCCACCCTGTGCACCCGCAGCCGGCCCGACTGCGGCCGTTGCCCCCTGGCGGCCACCTGCGTCGCCAGCCGGCAGGGCCGCCAGGCCGAGCTGCCGGCGGCGCGGCCGCGGCCGGCACTGCCCGAGCGGGACACCACCCTGGTGTTGATCACCGACGGCCAGCACCTGCTTCTCGAGCGGCGCCCGCCCGCCGGCATCTGGGGCGGACTCCTGGTGCCCCCCGAGGGCGAGCCCGAGGCGGTCCTCGGCCACCTCGGCCTGCGGGCCGAATGGAGCCGGGAGCTGCCCGTGCTGCGCCACACCTTCACCCATTTCCGCCTCCATATCCGGCCGGTTCTCTGCCGGGTGGGCGCCGATGCGCGCCTGACGGCGGAAGGCAGCCTGGAATGGCTGGACCTGGGCTTCGCGCCGGATGCCGGGGTGCCGACCCCGGTGAAGAAACTGCTCAGGCAGGTTGCCAGCGCAGGGGGCTGAGGCCCCAGGCCTCGAATTCCTCGGTCCGCACCACCTGGCCGAAGTGGTTGCCGTAGCGGCGGGACAGGTCCACCCGGACCGGGGTCACGTACTGGCGGCGCCCGGCATGGAAGATGACCCGCACCACCGGGCGCAACAGGTCGTCCTGGTGGATTTCGTCCACCACCGCCAGATGCCCGCTCTCCAGCCGCACCAGGGTCCCCACCGGGTAGACGCCGATGGTGCGCACGAAGGCCGCCACCAGTTCCGGGTCGAACAGCGCCCCGCCCTTCTGGTACATCTGGCGCAGGGCGGCCGACGGCGACAGGGCGCGCCGGTAGGGGCGGTCCGAGGTCATGGCGTCGTAGGTGTCGACGATGGCGGCCATGCGCCCGGCGCTTGAAATGTCCTCCCCCGCCATGCGGTAGGGATAGCCCGAGCCGTCGAAGCGCTCGTGGTGCTCGAGGACCACGGCGACGGCGGTCTCCGGCAGGCGGCTGGTGGCGTCCAGGACCACCAGCCCCTCCTCGACGTGGGAGTGGACCAGGGAGCGTTCCCGGCTGGAGAGCTTGCCGGGCTTGGCCGTGAGCCGGGCGTCGAGAGCCGCCTGGCCGAGGTCCTTGACCAGGGTGCCGAGGGCGAGCTTCTCGGTTTCCCCCGGGCCGCGGCCCCGCTGGCGGGCCAGGGCGATCATGAGGGCGGTGGTGGCGATGGCGTGGTGGCTGGCGTAGGCGTCCATCTGCTTGAGACGGCTCAGGGGCACCAGCCCGTCCGGGTTGCGGGCCACCGACTCGATCATCTTGCCGATGGTGGGCTCCAGGCGGCCGAGGGGGACCACGCGGCCGGCCCTGGCGCACCGGATCAGATCATCCACCTGGGCCGTCGCCTGGCGCAGCAGCTTCACCGCCCGCCGGCGCTCCTCCCCCAGGGAGACGGTGGCCCTGGCCCGCATGCGGTCGGACAGGGAAAGGATGGCCGCCGGACGGCCGGACCGGGCGGCGGGGGAAGACGGCCGTTCGGGCGGCCGCTCCGGCGGCAGGTCGGCGCCGCGGCCGGTGTCGATGCTGACTTCCGTCACCCCGTCGGCGATCAGGCGCCGGACGAGGGCTTCGTCCCGGACGAGGAAACTGCGGCGCCACAGGCTGTGCTCGAGCCAGCTGCGGTGGACATCCACCACATACATGCCCGGCAAGAGTTTCTCGGCAGGAATCGTCCGGATCATCGCCCTTTCGCCTCCTTGCCGGAAACCCGGGGCCGCTAGCGGCCGGCCTCCGCCTCGCGCCGGCGGGCCTTCTCCATCTTCTCCGCCACCTTCTTCTCGTGCTGCTCCTGCTTCTTGCGCAGGCGCTCCTCGGCGGCGGCGTGGCGCTCGACCCCGGCCTTGGCCTGTTCCTCCTTGTCGGCCAGCCTGGCGGACCGGGCGCTGTCGCCGTTCTCCTGGCCGGCCCGGATTTCCGCCTCCCGGGCCTGCAGTTCGCTCGCCCGCTGGGCTTCCCGGGCCTGGCGGCGGGCGTCCCGGGCGGCCAGCTGCTCCTTCTTGACCTCCCGCTCCAGGTTCTTGCCGTCGTTCTCGACGTGGTTGGCGTCATTCACCGTCTGCAGGTACTTCTGCCGGGCGTCCTGCTGGCAGGCATTGACCCGGAACTTCTTGAAGCAGGCCGTCTTGCGGGCCTCGAAAGCCTCCTTGGCCTCCTTTTTCTGGGCGGCTCCCTTGTCCTGCAGCGCCTTGGCCTCCTCCAGGCGGCGGGACCAGTCGGCTTCCTGCTCCGGCGCCGGCTTGGCCGCCTCGGCCTGGGCCCAGGCGGCTGCCGGTGCCAGCAGGCAGCCGGCGGCGAGGATCAGGGCGGCAGCCAGCGATGGGGATCGGTGTTCCATTGTCGTCACTTTCGAAGGGGGCAAGGCGGATGCGGCGGGAATACGGACCGGGCAGGCCGGCGGACTGTCGGGTCGACCATGTTCGCGGCGAGGGGTTCGGGCCCCTCCGTCGACGCCGGGGCGGCGGTCCGATTTCGCCGGATTCTACCCCGGCAGGACCGTTATAATCCGTCCCCCATGATCGCCCTGCGCCAAGTCACTTTCGCCCGCGCCGGCCGCCCCCTGGTGGTCGACGCCAATGTCCAGATCCATCCCGGCTGGCGGGTCGGCCTCGTCGGAGCCAATGGCTGCGGCAAGTCCAGCCTCTTCGCCCTCCTCGCCGGCGAACTCCACGCCGAGGCCGGCGACGTCGAGCTGCCCGGCGCCTGGCACATCGCCCGGGTCGCCCAGGAAACCCCGGCCCTGCCCACCCCGGCCATCGAATTCGTCCTCGATGGCGACACCGAACTGCGCCTGGTCGAGAAGGAACTGGCGGCCGCCGAGGCCGCCGGCGACGGCGAGGCCATCGGCCACCTGCACGCCCGCTACGGCGAGATCGACGGCTACTCGGCCCGCGCCCGGGCGGCCGAGGTGCTCCACGGCCTGGGCTTCACCGACGCGGATTTCGACAAGCCGGTGGCCGAATTCTCCGGCGGCTGGCGGGTGCGCCTCAACCTGGCCCGCGCCCTCTCCTGCCGGGCCGATCTCCTGCTCCTGGACGAGCCCACCAACCACCTGGACCTGGACGCCGTCCTCTGGCTCGAGGGCTGGCTCAAGGCGACTCCCGCCACCCTGCTCCTGATCTCCCATGACCGGGATTTCCTGGATGCGGTGGTGGGCCAAATCCTGGCCATCGAGCGCCAGCGCCTGACCCTGACCACCGGCGGCTACTCCGACTACGAACGGGCCCGGGCGGCCCAGCTCGCCGTCCAGCAGGCCACCTTCGAGGCCCAGCAGAAGCAGATCGCCCACCTGCAGCGCTTCATCGACCGCTTCAAGGCCAAGGCCACCAAGGCGCGCCAGGCCCAGAGCCGGGTCAAGGCTCTCGCCCGCATGGACATCGTCGCCGCCGCCCACGTCGATTCGCCCTTCCATTTCGAATTCCGCCAGCCGGAGTCCCTGCCCGACCCGCTCCTGGTGCTGGCCGGCGGCGCCGCCGGCTACGGCGCCAAGTCCATCCTTGAAGGGGTGAACCTGACCCTGCGGCCGGGCAGCCGCATCGGCCTCCTGGGCCGCAACGGCGCCGGCAAGTCCACCCTGGTCAAGCTCCTGGCCGGAACGCTCGCCATGGCCGCCGGCGAGCGCCGGGACGCCAAGGCTCTCAATATCGGCTACTTCGCCCAGCACCAGCTGGAGCAGCTGCGCCCCGACGAATCGCCCCTCCAGCACCTCACCCGCCTGGAGCCCACGACGCCGGAGCAAGAGCTGCGGGACTACCTGGGGGGCTTCGACTTCCGCGGCGAAATGGCCACCCGCCCGGTGGGCCCCTTCTCCGGCGGCGAGAAGTCCCGCCTGGCCCTGGCCCTGCTCATCCGCACCAAGCCCAACCTGCTGCTCCTGGACGAGCCCACCAACCACCTGGACCTGGAAATGCGGGAGGCGCTGACCTTCGCCCTCCAGGAATTCGAGGGCGGCGTCGTCCTGGTTTCCCACGACCGCCACCTGCTGCGCACCTGCGCCGACGAGCTATGGCTGGTCGCCCACGGCAAGGTCAATCCCTTCGAGGGCGACCTGGATGACTACGCCGCCTGGCTGGCCGAGCAGCGCAGCGCCCAGCGCGCCCCCGAGCCGGACGCCGCCGCCCAGAAGGCCGAGCGCCGCCAGAAGCGGGAAGAGGAAGCCGCCAACCGCCAGGCCCTGCTGGCCCGCCGCCGGCCGCTGGTGAAGGAAATCGAGAAACTCGAGAAGCAGATGGCCGCCTGGAACGAGGAAAAGGCGGTCCTCGACGAGAAGCTCGCCGATCCCGGCCTCTACGCCCCCGGCGCCGACCGGGGCAGCATCGATGCCCTGCTGCGGCGCCAGGCCCAGCTTGCCGCCGACATCTCCAGCGCAGAGGAAAAGTGGTTGGAGGCCCATGACGAATTGGAGTCAATCCCCCTACCCTGACGGCTGTCCAGGTGGACCGCGTTGCGCTAGGCTCTTGAGTTAGAATCTCCGCCTTTGCTTATCGTCGCAGGAGTTTGTCGTGCAAATCGTCTGTCTTGATCTCGAAGGTGTCCTGGTTCCCGAAATCTGGATCGAATTCGCCCAGCGCACCGGGATTCCCGAACTGAAGCGCACCACCCGCGACGAGCCGGACTACGACAAGCTCATGACCTTCCGCCTGGACCTGCTGCGGGAGCACAAGCTGGGCCTGCCGGACATCCAGAAGGTGATCGGCGAAATGGGCCCCATGGCCGGCGCCAAGGACTTCCTGGACGACCTGCGCGACACCTACCAGGTCATCATCCTGTCCGACACCTTCTACGAATTCGCCAAGCCGCTGATGCAGCAGCTCGGCCTGCCCACCCTCTTCTGCCACTCCCTGGAAGCCGACGCCAAGGGCATGCTGGTCAATTACCACCTGCGCATGCCCAACCAGAAGCAGGAAGCGGTGAAGCGCTTCAAGGAACTGAACTTCAAGGTGGTCGCCGCCGGCGACTCCTACAACGACACCGCCATGCTGGGCGAAGCCCACGGCGGCATCCTCTTCCACCCGCCGGAAAACGTCATCCGCGAATTCCCCCAGTTCCCGGTCACCCGGAATTACGCCGAACTGCGGGCCGAGATCGACAAGGCATTCGCCAAAGCCTGACAGACATGCACAGGGACCGCTTCTACACCCTCTCCGCCTCCTGCCCCGACGGGGTGGGCATCATCGCCAAGGTGTCCGGCTTCATCGCCGAGCACGGCGGCTGGATACTGGAGTCGAGCTTCCATTCGGACGCCCTCACCGGCCAGTACTTCATGCGCCTGGAGATCAAGGCGGATTCCCTGCCCTTCCTGCTGGCGGAATTCCGCAAGCGTTTCGGCGAGGCGGTGGGCGGCCCCCTGAACATGAACTGGCGCATCACCGACAGCGCCGTCAAGAAGCGGGTGGTGATCCTGGTGTCCAAGCAGGAGCACTGCCTGTACGACCTCCTGGCCCGCTGGCAGGCCAGGGAGCTGGACATCGAGATCCCCTGCGTCATCTCCAACCACGACACCTTCCGGGGCTTCGTGGAATGGCACGGCATCCCCTTCCACCACGTGCCGGTGACCGCCGACAACAAGCTCGAGGCCTACGCCGAGATCCGCCGCATTTTCGACGACGTGCGGGGCGACTGCATGGTGCTCGCCCGCTACATGCAGATCCTGTCGCCGGACCTGTGCGATGCCTACCCGGGCAAGATCATCAACATCCACCACTCCTTCCTGCCCTCCTTCGCCGGCGCCAAGCCCTACCATCAAGCCTACCAGCGCGGCGTCAAGCTGATCGGCGCCACCTGCCACTACGTCACCTCCGAACTGGACGCCGGCCCCATCATCGAGCAGGACGTCATCCGCATCGACCATTCCGACTCCCCGGAGGACATGGTGCGCTACGGCAAGGACATCGAGAAGACAGTGCTGGCCCGCGGCCTGCGCTACCACCTGGAGGACCGGGTACTGGTCCACGGCAACAAGACGGTGGTCTTCCGCTAGTCCCCGTAGGCGTGCACCGGTGCCCCCCGCACCGGCACGTAGTGGGTGAGCAAGCGCTCACCCGGCCGCCAGTCGTGCCAGAGAATTCCGCCTGTCTCCAGGGTATAGGCCAGGGGGCCTTCCCGCAGGGCGATCTGGTGGGCGGTGGCCGGCGCCGTCAGGGCGGGCCGGCCGGCGAAAGTGGTGACCACGAAGCGGTGCACATGGCCGCACAGCAGGGCTTCCACGTTGGGTCTCTCCGCCAGCCATCTTTCCAGGCGGTCCTCGTTCAGGCAGCGCAGCTCGTCCATGCCCGGAATGCCGATATCGAAGGGTGGATGGTGCAGGAATAGCAGCACCGGCCGGTCCGTCGGGCAGGCCGCTTCCAGCCAGGCCAGCTGGGCGTCGCCGATTTCCCCCCAGGGCTGCCCGGGCACCGTCGTGTCGAGCAGCAGGAGGGTGCCGTCAGGCCAATCCTGGTGCAGGCAGCACAGGGGTTCCCCGCTCCAGGCGTGGTCTGAGAAGGCCCGGCGCAGTTCCATGCGGTCATCGTGGTTGCCCGGCAGCAGGGCGTAGGGCATGGGCAGGGTGTCCAGGGCCGCCCGCAGGCGCTGGTAGGCGGCGGCGCTGCCGGCGTCGGCCAGGTCGCCGGTGAGGACCACCAGATCAGCCGCCGGAGTCAGGCTGCGCACCCGGTCCAGGGCGGCCACCAGGGCGCCTTCGGTATCCACCACGTCGTAGAGGGGCTGGCCATCGGCGGTGAGATGGGGGTCGGAGAGCTGGATGAATCGCATCAGTCCAGCCTAGCAAAAAAAACGGGCGCCACAAGGCGCCCGAAAAGGATCCACGGAGGAGAGAATCAGTGGTGGTAGGCGGATTCGCCGTGGGAGGTGAGGTCCAGGCCCTCGCGCTCTTCCTCTTCCGGCACCCGCAGGCCGATGATGATATCCACCAGCTTGTAGGCCACCAGGGAGACCACGCCGGACCACAGGATGACGGTGCCGACGCCCCACAGCTGGCTGATGACCTGGGCGGTCATGTCGAAGTCGCCGACCTTGTTGGCCACGTAGTCATAGACGCCGGTGCCGCCGAGGGAGGGGGAGACGAAGACGCCGGTCAGGATGGCGCCGAGGATGCCGCCCACCCCATGGACGCCGAAGACGTCGAGGGAGTCGTCGGCGCCCAGCAGGCGCTTGAGGCCATTGACGCCCCATAGGCAGACCATGCCGGCCAGCAGGCCGATGACCAGGGCGCCCATGACGCCGACGAAGCCGGCGGCCGGGGTGATGGCCACGAGGCCGGCCACGGCACCGGAAGCGGCGCCCAGCATGGAAGGCTTACCCTTGAGCAGCCACTCGGCGAACATCCAGGACATGGCCGCGCAGGCGGTGGCCAGCCAGGTGTTGACCATGGCCAGGGCGGCGGCGCCGCTGGCTTCCAGGGCGGAGCCGGCGTTGAAGCCGAACCAGCCGAACCACAGGAGGGAAGCACCGATCATGGTGAAGGTCAGGCTGTGGGGAGCCATGGAGACGTTGCCCAGCCCGGTGCGCTTGCCCACCATGTAGGCGCCCACCAGGCCGGCGACGGCGGCATTGATATGCACCACGGTGCCGCCGGCGAAGTCCAGCGCTCCCTTCTGGAACAGGAAGCCGGCCGTGGCGGCGGCCTTCTCGGCGGCCGCGGCGTCGGTGTAGGCGTCCGGACCGGCCCAGTACCAGACCATGTGGGCCATGGGCAGGTAGGACAGGGTGAACCAGATGACGGTGAAGAGGAGCACGGCGGAGAACTTCACCCGCTCGGCGAAGGAGCCGACGATCAGGGCGCAGGTGATGGCCGCGAAGGCGCCCTGGAAGATGACGAAGGCCAGCTCCGAGATGACCACGCCCTTGGAGAAGGTGGCGCCCACCGACTCGGGGGTCACGCCCTTCAGGAAGAGCTTGTCCAGGGCCCCGAAGATGGCGTTGCCCTCGGTGAAGGCGGCGGAGTAGCCATAGACCACCCACAACACGGTCACCAGGGAGAAGACCACGAACACCTGCATCAGCACCGACAGCATGTTCTTGGAGCGGACCAGGCCGCCGTAGAACAGGGCCAGGCCCGGGATGGACATGAGGATGACCAAGGCGGCGCAGACCATGACCCAGGCGTTGTCGCCCTTGTTGGGCACGGCCGCGGCAGGAGCGGCTTCAGCCGGCGCGGCGGCGGGAGCGGCAGCAACGGCCGCCGGGGCTGCCGCCTCGGCCGCCACGGTGGCTACCGGCGCCGCCGGCTTATCTTCGGCCCAGGCCGGGGCGCCGACAGTGACGGCGCCCAGCAGGGCGAGCAAGGCAAGAAACTTTCTCATGGTCGGGCTCCTTAGAGGGCGTCGGTGCCGGTTTCGCCGGTACGGATACGGACTACCTGTTCCAGGTCGAAGACGAATATCTTGCCGTCGCCGATCTTCCCGGTACTGGCGGATTTTTCGACGGCTTCGATGACCTGCTCGAGTTGGTCGTCCTTGACGGCCGCCTCGACTTTCACCTTGGGCAGGAAATCGACGACGTATTCGGCGCCGCGGTAGAGCTCGGTATGGCCTTTCTGCCGGCCGAAACCTTTCACTTCGGTGACGGTGATGCCCTGCACGCCGATGGCGGACAAGGCTTCCCGCACTTCGTCAAGCTTGAAGGGCTTGATGATGGCTGTGACGAATTTCATGAGTAGGTCCTCACAAGTTTGAGATTTTCGAATTTCCCGCCGGCGCCGGCCGGTGCACCGGCGGGAAAGGATCAAAGGTTGGTTAGAAGGTCTTGGAAACCGACAGCACCGCGATGCCGCGGCCGGCGTCCTTGGTCTTGCTGCCCAGGGTGCCGGCGCTGTTGAGGGAGTTGGAGAAGCAGTAGAACTCCGCCTTGCCGCAATCGCCGTTGGCATTGGTGCCGACGTAGGCGGCACCGAACACCCAGCCATTCACGTCCTTGGTGACGCCGACCTTCCAGTCGGTGTAGCTGCCGCTCGGATCGCCGGTGGTGCCGGAATAGCGGAAGTCCTTCATGTACAGGTGGCCGACGTGGCCATTGACGCCCCAGCCATTGCCCAGGTCGTAGTTGGCGGAGAGGTCGAGGTAGCCGCTGCCCTGGGTTTCGGGAACCATGAAGTAGTCGGTGACGGCATAGGAATACTTCAGGGTCAGGAACTTCCAGCTACCGGCCACGTAGACCTCGCCGTTATGGACCGTGCCGCTGGCGTTCTTGCCCGGATGCTTGGCGTTGGTGCCGGACAGGGGCCGGGCGTCGGAACCGGGGTAGTAGTAGTAGAGACCGCCCACATCCACGCCGAAGTCACCGAAGGAGGTCTTGTAGCCGCCGTAGAAGTCCATCTCCAGGTTGCCCTCGGGGAAACCTGCGCCGGAGCTGACGTTGGAGTTCCAGTTGCCGAGGTAGAACCCGCTGGAATGGCTGTAGTCGAAACCACCCTGCAGGGCGGGCCGGCCGAAGGTCTGGTCGATGCCGCGGAAACGGTAGCTGCTGAACAGGCCGAGGTTGCCGGTGATGGTGTGCTCACTGGCGGGCGCAGCCGTTTGGGCGAAGGCCGGAGCCACACAGCTGGCGGCCAGGGCGGCGGCGATGATGGTCTTATGCATTATTCCTCTCCCGAAGAGTGGGGTTTGAAAAGAATCTGTTGCAACGCTCCAACAGCACGAGCCGTGCCAATGAAATTTATTTCATCGAATCAGTCGCTTATGCAGAACACCGGTCTCCCACGCCCCTTTTGCCGCACCGCCGTGGTGCGCCCTGCCGGGGCCGCGCACCAGCAGCGAGCGGCCCGGGGCGGCGGCGTCTGGGATGGAGCCCCATGCTAAACTCCCGGCAAATGGAGGTAATTACATGCTTGACCCTAAGATGTTGGATGAATTTGCTGCCCGCATAAGCTCCCTGATCGCTGCCAGCCCCGCCCGGGACCTGGAAAAGAACGCCAAGGCCGTCATGTCGGGCTTCCTGTCCAAGCTCGACCTGGTGACCCGGGAGGAATTCGACGTGCAGGCCGAAGTGCTGACCCGCACCCGGGAAAAGCTCAAGGAGTTGGAAGCGCGGGTCGACGCCCTCGAACGCGCCCGCCAGGGCCAGTAAGGGCCCGTCCATGGCCCTGGCCGTCGTCTTCAGCCGCGCGCTCGACGGCCTTTCGGCCCCCCCGGTGTCGGTGGAAGTCCATCTGGCCAGCGGCCTACCCGCCTTCACCCTGGTCGGCCTGCCCGATACCGAAGTGAAGGAAGCGCGGGACCGGGTGCGGGCGGCCATCGTCAATTCCGGCTTCGAATTCCCGAACCGGCGCATCACGGTCAATCTCGCCCCCGCCGATCTGCCCAAGGAATCGGGCCGCTTCGACCTGCCCATCGCCCTTGGCATCCTGGCCGCCAGTGGCCAGGTTCCCGACAAGCTCCTGAAGGACCACGAGTTTGCCGGCGAGCTTTCCCTGTCCGGCGAACTGCGGCCGGTGCGGGGAGCCCTGGCCATGGCCCTGCCTGCCGCCGGCAGCGGCCGGGCCTTCGTCCTGCCCGTGGACAGCGCCCGGGAAGCCGCCCTCACCGGCCGGCCGGACATACTGCCGGCGGCCTCTTTGCTGCAAGTGTGCGCTCACCTTTGCGGCAAGGAGTCCCTTCCGGCGGCGGAGCTACCCGATCTGTCAGCCGGCGAGGCTCACCCCGATCTCCTGGACATCAAGGGCCAGACCCAGGCCAAGCGGGCCCTGGAAGTGGCCGCTGCGGGCGGCCATTCCCTCCTGATGTTCGGGCCACCCGGCGCCGGCAAATCCATGCTGGCAGCCCGTCTCCCCGGCCTGCTGCCGCCCCTCGGGCTGGAAGCGGCCCGCTCCTCGGCGGCGGTGCTATCCCTGGTCGGCCAGTTCCGGCCGGAGCGCTTCGGCCGGCGGGTGCTGCGCTCGCCCCACCACACGGCCTCGGCGGTCGCCCTGGTGGGCGGCGGCAACCCACCCCGGCCGGGGGAAATATCCCTGGCCCACCAGGGCATCCTCTTCCTGGACGAACTGCCGGAGTTCGACCGCAAGGTCCTGGAAACCCTGCGCGAGCCCCTGGAATCGGGCCGTATCCACATCGCCCGGGCCGCCCGCCAGGCGGATTTCCCCGCCGAGTTCCAGCTGGTGGCCGCCATGAATCCCTGTCCCTGCGGCTGGCAGGGGCATCCCAACCAGAAATGCCGGTGCACGCCGGATCAGGTAGCCCGCTACCGGGGCCGGATTTCCGGCCCGGTGCTGGATCGCATCGACCTCCAGGTGGAGGTGCCGGCCCTGCCCGCCGAGACGCTGCAGGCCAGGCCCGAAGGCGAGACTTCGGCCGCCGTGCGGGCCCGGGTGGAGCGGGCCCTGGAACGCCAGCACGCCCGCCAGGGCAAGGCCAATGCCCGTCTGGCGGTGGCCGAGGTGGATAGCCACTGCCAGCCCGACGACGCCGGTACCGGGCTCCTGAAGCAGGCCATGGCCCGCCTCGACCTCTCGGCCCGGGCCTACCACCGCATCCTCAAGGTCGCCCGCACCATCGCCGACCTGGCCGACAGCCCCCGGATCGGGGCTGCGCACATTGCCGAAGCGGTCCAGTACCGACGCCTGGCGTCGGCCTGAGATGAAACCTGCCGCCAATTCCGGCCGCAGCCTGGCCGTGCTCCTGGCTGGCCTGTCCGCCCTGGGGCCCTTCTCCATCGACACCTACCTGCCGTCCTTTCCCGAAATGGCGGCCAGCCTGGGCGCCAGCCAAGTGGAGATCCAGCAGACCCTGACCGCCTACCTCGGCGCCTTCGCCTTCATGACCCTGTGGCACGGCGCCCTGTCCGATTCCTTCGGCCGGCGGCGAGTCGTCCTCATCGGGCTGGTGATCTATACCGTCGCCTCCCTGGGCTGCGCCTTCGCCACCCGCATCGAGCACCTGTGGCTGCTGCGGGCCCTGCAGGGCATGTCGGCCGGCGCCGGCATGGTGGTCGGGCGGGCGGTGGTGCGGGACATCTACGCGGGGGCGACGGCCCAGAAGATGCTGGCCCATATCGGCGTCATGTTCGCCCTGGCGCCGGCAGTGGCGCCAGTGATCGGGGGCTGGCTCCAGGTCGCCTTCGGCTGGCGTTCGGTGTTCTTCTTCCTGACCCTGCTGGGCGCCGTCCTCTGGCTCTCTTCCTGGTGGATGCTGTCCGAGAGTCTGCCGCCCGGGCGGCGCCAGCCCTTCGCGGCGGGCCACCTGTGGCGGGGCTACCGGCAGGTGCTGGGCAACCCGGCCTTCCTGCTCTGGTGCGTTGCCTTCGCCTTCATGTTCGGGGGTTTCTTCATCTACGTCCTGTCGGCGCCGGTCTTCCTGATGCAGCACCTGGGCCGCGGCGAAACCGAATTCATCTGGCTCTTCGGCCCGGCCATGGCCGGCCTCATGGCGGGCTCCTGGCTGTCGGGGAGCATCGCCGGCCGGTGGACGCCCGGCACCACCCTGCTCCGGGCTTTCCTCATCCTCGGGGCAGGGGCCGGGATCAACCTTGCCATCAGCCTCACCCTGCCCGCCGGGATACCGTGGAGCATCGTCCACCTGTTCGTCTACAACCTGGGCATGGGCCTGGCGATGCCCGCCCTCACGCTCCTCGCCCTGGACTGCTTCCCCGACCGGCGCGGCATGGCGGCCTCCTGCCAGAGCCTCATCCAGACCGGCGCCAACGCTCTCTACGCTTCCCTCCTGGTGCCGCTCCTGTGGGGCTCGACCCTGACCCTGGCCCTGGGCATGGCGGTGCTGGCAGCCCTGGGCGGAGCCGGCGTCCTGCTCAACCATTGGCTACACTGGAGAGGTCGAACCGACCAGGAGCCCCGATGAGCACTTCCCATTGGCTGGCGGCCGCGGCTGCCGCCGTCGCCGCCGCCCTCCTTCCCGCCTGCGACCGCAGCAACCTGGCGGCCATCCAGCCCGGCGTCACCACCGGCGCCGAAGTCCGGGCCCGCATGGGGCCGCCTGCAGCCGAGTACGCCAACGACGACGGCAGCGTCACCTGGGAATACAACCGCCAGCCCGGCGGCATCGAGTGCCACATGATCACCCTCGGCCCCGAACAGGTGGTGCGGCGGGTCGAGCAGGCCCTGACCGAGGCCAACATGGCCAGGGTGGCGGAGGGCATGGGCAAGGAGCAGGTCATGCGTCTCCTGGGCCACCCGGGTTCGGTGAACACCTTCCCGCGCCTGAACGAGGAGGTTTGGGACTGGCGGGTGGCGGGAACGATTCCGACCGAGGAAGCTCACTTCCATATCCATTTCGATACCGGCAGCGGTTTGGTGAAAAAGACTTCGCGGCGGGTAGAGATACGTTAAAGGGGCCGGTTTGGCGGCCTTGCTATAATTTGCGGTTTTCCCTCCCGCCGGAAGATTCCCATGCAGCCCGACCGTAGCTCCGAACTAACTGCCCTCCTCCAGGACCGTCTCCTCATCCTGGACGGCGCCATGGGCACCATGATCCAGCGCCACGGGCTGGGGGAAGCCGACTACCGGGGCGAGCGCTTCAAGGACCACCCCCACGATCTCAAGGGCAACAACGATCTCCTGGTCCTGACCCGGCCGGACGTCATCGGCGGCATCCACCGGGAATACCTGGAAGCCGGCGCCGACATCCTGGAGACCTGCACCTTCAATTCGACCAAGGTCTCCCAGGCCGACTACAAGCTCGAGCCCCTGGTCCATGAGCTCAATTTCGAGGGCGCCCGCCTGGCCCGGGAGCTGTGCGACGAATTCACCGCCCGCAATCCGGCCAAGCCCCGTTTCGTCGCCGGCGTCCTCGGCCCCACCAGCCGCACCGCCTCCATTTCGCCGGACGTGAACGACCCGGGCTACCGCAACGTCACCTTCGACGAGCTGGTGGACAACTACCTGGAAGCCATCGCCGGCCTGGTGGAAGGCGGCGCCGACCTCCTGCTGGTGGAAACCGTCTTCGACACCCTCAACGCCAAGGCCGCCCTCTTCGCCCTCGAAGCCTATTTCGACCAGGCCGGCCGACGCTGGCCGGTGATGATCTCCGGCACCATCACCGACGCCTCCGGCCGCACCCTGTCCGGCCAGACCGCCGAGGCCTTCTGGAACTCCCTGTCCCACATCCGCCCCCTGTCCTTCGGCCTCAACTGCGCCCTCGGCGCCAAGGAGCTGCGCCAGTACGTGGAGGAGCTGTCCCGGGTGTGCGACTGCTTCGTCTCCGCCCACCCCAACGCCGGCCTGCCCAATGCCTTCGGCGGCTACGACGAGACGCCGGAAATGCTGGCCGGCGAAATCCGCGGCTGGGCGGACCAGGGCATCATCAATATCGCCGGCGGCTGCTGCGGCACCTCGCCCGACCACATCCGGGCCATCGCCCAGACCCTGGAAGGTATCAAGCCCCGGGCCGTCCCGGCGGTGGACAAGCGGCTGCGCCTGTCCGGCCTGGAGCCCTTCAACGTCGGCCCCGACTCCCTCTTCGTCAATGTCGGCGAGCGCACCAACGTCACCGGCTCCCGGGCCTTCGCCCGCATGATCCTGGAAGGCCGCTTCGACGACGCCCTGGCGGTGGCCCGCCAGCAGGTGGAGAACGGCGCCCAGGTCATCGACATCAACATGGACGAGGCCATGCTGGACTCCAAGGCGGCCATGGACAAGTTCCTGAAGCTGATCGCCTCGGAGCCGGACATCTCCCGGGTGCCCATCATGCTCGACTCCTCCAAGTGGGAGGTGATCGAAGCCGGCCTCAAGTGCATCCAGGGCAAGGGCATCGTCAATTCCATCTCCATGAAGGAAGGCGAGGCGGAGTTCCTGCGCCAGGCGCGGCTCGCCCGCCGCTACGGCGCCGCCGTCATCGTCATGGCCTTCGACGAAAAGGGCCAGGCCGACACCCTGGCCCGCAAGACCGAGATCAGCACCCGGGCCTACCAGCTCCTGACCGGCATCGGCTTCCCGCCCGAAGACATCATCTTCGACCCCAACATCTTCGCCATCGCCACCGGCATCCCGGAGCACGACAACTACGCCGTGGACTTCATCGAGTCGGTGCGCTGGATCCGGCAGAACCTGCCCTACGCCAAGATTTCCGGCGGCGTCTCCAACGTCAGCTTCAGCTTCCGGGGCAACGACCCGGTGCGGGAGGCCATCCACACCGTCTTCCTCTACCACGCCATCCAGGCGGGCATGAGCATGGGCATCGTCAACGCCGGCATGCTGGGCGTCTACGACGAACTGGAGCCAGTGCTGCGGGAGAGGGTCGAGGATGTGGTGCTGAACCGCAAGCCCGGCGCCGGCGAGGCCCTGGTGGAGTTCGCCCAGACGGTGAAGGAAGGCAAGGCCAAGGACAGCGGCCCCGACCTCTCCTGGCGCGAGCTGCCGGTGGAGAAGCGCCTGGAGCACGCCCTTATCAAGGGCATCACCGATTTCGTGGTGGCCGACACCGAGGAAGTCCGCGCCAAGCTGGAAGCCGAGGGCAAGCCGCCCCTGTCGGTGATCGAAGGGCCCCTGATGAATGGCATGAACCACGTCGGCGACCTCTTCGGCGCCGGCAAGATGTTCCTGCCCCAGGTGGTCAAGTCGGCCCGGGTCATGAAGCAGGCCGTGGCCCATCTGGTGCCCTACATCGAGGCCGAGAAGGCCCGCTCCGGCGCCCGCTCCAAGGGCAAGATCGTGGTCGCCACGGTCAAGGGCGACGTCCACGACATCGGCAAGAACATCGTCGGCGTGGTGCTGGGCTGCAACGGCTACGAGGTCGTCGACCTCGGCGTCATGGTCGCCAGCGACACCATCCTCAACGCCGCCCAGGAGCACAAGGCCGACCTCATCGGCCTCTCCGGCCTCATCACCCCCTCCCTGGAGGAGATGAGCCACGTGGCGGGGGAAATGAAGCGCCAAGGCTTCACCGTGCCCCTGCTCATCGGCGGCGCCACCACCAGCCGCGCCCACACCGCCATCAAGATCGCTCCCAACTACGACGGCGCCGTGGTCTACGTCCCGGACGCTTCCCGCGCCGTCGGGGTCGCCACCCAACTCCTGTCCGATGACCGCAGCGCCGCCTTCCGGGCCGAGGTCGCCGCTGAGTACGAAGCGCTGCGGGCCGAGCACGCCGGCCGCAAGGGCGCCACCCTGGTCTCCCTGGCCGAGGCCCGGGCCAACCGTTTCACGGGGAACCGGGACTACGTGCCGGCCGCGCCGAAGCAGCCCGGCCTCCACGCCCTGGACATCGACCTGGCCGACCTGCTGCCCTACATCGACTGGTCTCCCTTCTTCCAGAGCTGGGACCTGGCCGGCCGCTTCCCGGCCATCCTGGAAAACGAGAAGGTGGGCGAAGCCGCCCGCCAGCTCTACGCCGACGCCAAGGCCATGCTGGAGAAGATCGTCGCCGGCAAGTGGCTGGGCGCCAAGGCCGTCTTCGGCCTGTGGCCCGCCCGGGGCGAGAACGAGGATATCGTCCTCTACACGGATGAGTCCCGCACCGCCGAAGCCGCCCGCTGGGTCGGCCTGCGCCAGCAGCACAAGCAGCCGGCCGGCCGCTCCAATCTGTCCCTGGCCGATTTCGTCGGCGAACGGGACTACGCTGGCGCCTTCGCCGTCACCGCCGGGCTGGGCATCGAGAAGAAGATCGCCGAATTCGACGCCGACCATGACGACTACTCCTCGATCATGCTGAAGGCCCTGGCCGACCGCCTGGCCGAGGCCGCCGCCGAGTGGCTTCACGCGCAGGTTCGCAGGGACTACTGGGGCTACGCCGCCGACGAGGCTCTGGACAACGATGCCCTCATCGCCGAGAAGTACCGGGGCATCCGTCCGGCCCCGGGCTACGCGGCCTGTCCCGACCACACCGCCAAGCGTGATCTCTTCGCCCTGCTCGACGCGCCCAGAAACGCCGGCATGGGCCTCACCGAGTCCTGCGCCATGACCCCGGCGGCGGCGGTGGCTGGCTTCTACATCGGCCACCCGGCGGCCCAGTACTTCGCCATCCCCAAGATCGGCCGCGACCAGGTGGAGGACTGGGCCCGGCGCAAGGGCATGGAAATCAAGGAAGCCGAGCGCTGGCTGGCCCCGCTCCTCTGATGCTGCGCCGGGACGTGGATCTGAGCGCCTGCAACACCCTGGCCCTGCCGGGGGGGGCAGCTCTCTACGCCCGCATCGACCATCCCGGCCAGCTGGCCGAGCCGGAGTTCGCCAGCCAGCGCCGCTTCATCCTGGGCGGCGGCAGCAACCTGGTGCTGACCGGCGACTTCGACGGCCTCGTCCTGCACATGGCCATCCCGGGCCGCCGCCTGGCCCGGGAGGATGCCGACGCCTGGTATGTGGAAGGCGGCGCCGGCGAGAACTGGCACGACTTCGTGCAATGGACCCTGGCCCAGGGCTGGCCGGGGCTGGAGAACCTGAGCCTGATCCCGGGCACCGTCGGCGCCGCGCCCATCCAGAACATCGGAGCCTACGGGCTGGAAGTGGCGGAGCGCTTCCACACCCTCACCGCCTTCGATTTCGCCACTGGCTGCCTGGTGGCCTTCGGCCGCGACGACTGCCGCTTCGGCTACCGGGACAGCCTGTTCAAGCAGGAGGGCTGGCACCTGTCCGGGCGCTTCGCCATCACCTCGGTGACCTTCCGCCTGCCCAAGGCCTGGCGGCCGATGGCCGGCTACGCCGACCTGGCCCGGGAGCTGGACGAGCGCCAGGTCGCCTCGCCCACCGCCCGGGACGTCGCCGACGCCGTGGTGGCCGTCCGCCGGCGCAAGCTCCCCGACCCGGCGCAGATTCCCAACGCCGGCAGTTTCTTCCACAACCCGGTGGTGGATGCCGCCGCCGCCGACCGCCTGGCTGCCCTTTACCCGAACCTGCCCCGTTATCCCCAGGCCGACGGCCGGATCAAGCTGGCGGCCGGCTGGCTCATCGAGCAGGCCGGCTGGAAGGGCCGGGACCTGGGGCCGGTGGGCATGTACGAAAAACAGGCCCTGGTGCTGGTGAACCGGGGCGGTGCCCGGGGCGAGGATGTGCAGCGCACCATGGCCGCCGTCCGGGCCGACGTCGCCGCCCGGTTCGGCGTCGAGCTCACCCCCGAGCCCGTCTTCCTGTGAAATAGCCTACCGGGGACCAATCAGAAGGATGCGAGGATGACCGACAGCCCCCCCCCACCCCGCGGCACCACCGCCCACGCTCCGGACCTCAACTGGAGCCAGGTCCGCGAGACCGTCCTGATGCTGGAACTGGCCGCCCTGCAGATCGAGGCCGCCATGAAGGACAGCAATGCCTCGGTCGATGTGCTGACCAATTCCTTCACGTCCATGGCCGGCCATCTGCGCATGATTTCCGACACCGCGCAGGCCCTGCCGGAAACCGAAGAGCTGAGCGCCGTGAAGCAGAGCCTCATGGGCACGTCCGGGCAGGTGGCCGGCATGGTGCACCAGACCATCGTCGCCTTCCAGTTCTACGACAAGCTGGTCCAGCGCCTTTCCCACGTCGGCCACAGCCTGGGCGCCCTCAGCGACCTGGTGGCCAACCAGGGGCGGCTCTACAACCCCCACGAATGGGTCGGGCTGCAGGAAAAGATCCGTTCCAAGTACTCCATGCCGGAGGAGGTCGCCATGTTCGAGGCGGTCATGCAGGGCGTCCCCATCCAGGAGGCCATCAGCCGCTACATGGCTGAAATGAATCAGAAAAGCGACGACATCGAGCTTTTCTGAGTTCGCGCTTCAGAAGTCCCGCGGCGCTTCCCAGATGATGTTGGCGCGCTTGCCGCCGGCGGCGGTGCGCTCCAGCATGTCGATGAAGGGCCAGGCCCGCTGGCCGAGGGCCACCGGTACCTCCTTCTCCTTGCCTTCCTCATCCTCCCGGCTGGGCGGCGGCGCCTCGCCGTGCTCGACGGCATTCTTGAGGGCCTGGGCGGCCGGCAGCATCTCGTCGACCGTGAAGGTGCCCCGGGCCGTGCACTCCTTGCCCACCGCCGCCAGTAACTGGTGGGCGACCTCGGCGAACATCATGAGTTCACCCGTTTCACTCGAAAGGAACTTAACCAGCATAGGGACTCCAATCTTGTCGCACGTTTGTTGTCACAGCATGTGCCTTCATGCAGAATGGCACGCGGAGACAAATGGATACCAATATTAACTTCAATCTGCTGGAGACATGCTCTGACCAGCTAGAGCGCCTGGTGCTCGAGGAAGTTCATAAGCGCCGCCGCTCCAACAATGGCGTCTCGGCGCTGGTGCTGCCCGCCGGACGGGCCGAGCTGGCCATCGAGCTGGCCAAGCTCGGGTGCGGCGTCACCGGGGTTGACGAGGTCCGCTTCGAGAAGGACTTCAAGGGCCGCGCCCTGGCGGCCGGCCTGACCGACGAGCTGACCTTCCTGGCGGGCACCCTCGACGCCCTGCCCGACAACATCGCCGGCGCCCCCTTCGACATCGTCTACATCCGCCGCGGCCTGTCCGGCGTGCCCTACGCCGAAGCCCGGAAAATCCTCAAGGGCCTTCTCGCCAACCTGAAGATCGGCGGCAAGCTCTACGTTTCCGTCCTCGGCATCCATTCGGAGCTGGGCGACCACTACACCGGTGCCGACAAGCGGGTCGAAGAGCGCTTCTGTACCCTCGACCCCGGCATGGCCCAGAAGTACGGCATCCAGGATCCGGTCTGCCTGTACTCCGAGCGCAATCTCTTCATGCTCATGATGGAGGCCGGCGGCAGCGTGCTGCGCACCTTCACCACCACCCACGGCAGCATCAAGGGCGTCTCCGTCCGGGTCTGAAGTCCTGCACAGCCGGCGGGGCCCCGCTACGGCTGGGTTAAAATGGGCGGTTCGAATTTCCAAGGGGCCCCCGATGCAGAACGTGCAGCAACTTTTCGAGAAGAACCGCGAGTGGTCCGAGCGCATCCGTTCCGAGGACCCCCAATTCTTCGAGCGGCTCTCCAAGATCCAGAACCCGGAATACCTGTGGATCGGCTGCTCCGATTCCCGGGTCCCCGCCAACCAGATCACCGGCCTCCTGCCCGGCGAAGTCTTCGTCCATCGCAACGTCGCCAACCAGGTGGTCCATAGCGACCTGAACTGCCTATCGGTGCTGCAGTTCGCCGTGGACGTGCTGCGGGTGAAGGACATCCTGGTGGTCGGCCACTACGGCTGCGGCGGGGTCAAGGCGGCCCACGACAACCTGCGCCTCGGCCTGGTGGACAACTGGCTGCGCCACATCCAGGACGTCAAGCAGAAGCACGCCGGCTTCCTCGATACGCTACCCGATGCCGCAACCCGCATCGACCGCCTGTGCGAGCTCAACGTCGTGGAGCAGGTGCACAACGTCTGCCACACCACGGTCCTCCAGGAAGCCTGGAGCCGGGGCCAGGCGGTCACCGTCCACGGCTGGATTTTCGGCCTCGACGACGGCATCATCCGGGACCTCCAGGTCTCCATCAGCAACGGCCAGGAACATCATGAACGCTATGCGGCAGCCATCGAAGCCGTCCGCACCGCCGCTCCCGCCTGAAATGCTGCGCATCGGCGTCGACCTGGGCGGCACCAAGATCGAGGCCATCGCCCTGGCCGCCGATGGCCGTGAACTGCTGCGCCGCCGCATCCCGACGCCCCAGGGCGATTACCAAGCGACGGTGGCCGCCGTCGCTGCCCTGGCCGAAGGTCTGGAGCAGGAACTGGGCAGCCGGGGCAGCGTCGGAGTCGGCATCCCCGGCGCCGAATCCCTGGCGGACGGCCTGGTCAAGAACGCCAATTCCACCTGCCTCATCGGCAAGCCCCTGAAGGCCGATCTCCAGGCCCGCCTGCAGCGGGAAATCCGGCTCATGAACGACGCCAACTGCTTTGCCCTGTCGGAGGCGGCCGACGGCGCCGGAGCCGGGGCCGAGGTCGTGTTCGGCATCATCCTCGGCACCGGGGTGGGCGGCGGCATCGTCGTCCGGGGCGAGGCCCTGGCCGGCAGGAACGCCATCGCCGGCGAGTGGGGCCACAATCCCCTGCCCCTGCCGGGGCCCGATGACCAGCCCTTGCCCGCCTGCTACTGCGGCCGCGCCGGCTGCATCGAGACCTATCTGAGCGGCCCTGCCCTGGCCGCCGACCATGCCCACCGCACCGGTCACTCCCTGGCGCCGGCGGAAATCGAACACCGGGCCCAGGCCGGCGACGCTGCCTGCGAAGCGACGCTGGCCCGCTACGAGGAGCGCCTGGCCCGCTCCCTGGCGGGGGTCATCAACGTCCTCGACCCGGACGTGATCGTCGTCGGCGGCGGCCTGTCGAACCTGCGGCGTCTCTACCTCAACGTGCCCCGCCTGTGGGGCCGCTATGTCTTCTCCGACCAGGTCACGACCCGGCTTCTGCCCCCCGCCCACGGGGATTCATCGGGAGTCAGGGGCGCCGCCTGGCTCTGGCACTGAAATTGGAACAGCCATGAAACCCGTCCAGATTTTCGTCGGCTCTCTCGCTCCCCTGCCCGGCAGCGGCCGGCTCACCGGCATGTTCAAGCACCCGGCCGAGGGTCCCCTGGAAATCGGGCCGGAGGGCTTCACCGCCGACCAGCAGGCCGACCGCCGGGTCCATGGCGGACCCGAAAAGGCCGTCCACCTCTACCCGGCTGAGCACTATGTCCGCCTGGCCGGGAGCTTCCCCGAGGCTGCGGCGCGTCTGGTGCCCGGCAGCCTGGGGGAGAACCTGTCCACCCGGGGCCTCACCGAGGCCGACGTCTGCATCGGCGACGTCTTCCGCCTGGGCACCGCCCGCCTCCAGGTCTGCCAGCCCCGCAGCCCCTGCTGGAAGATCGACACCCGCTTCGGGGTGGACGGCATGGCCGCCCTCATCGCCGAAACCGGCATGACCGGCTGGTACTGGCGGGTCCTGGAGCCGGGCCGGGCCCAGGCCGGCGACGCCTTGGTGCTGGCCGAACGCGCTCCCGAAGGCATCGCCTTGGCCGCCGCCATGGCCATCTGGCGCGCCCATCGGCCGGCTCTGGCCGACCTGGAGCGGGTGGCGGCCGCCCCCGGCATCGCTGCCGGCTGGCGCCGCAAGATTCTGGACCGCGCCGAGTGGCTGCGCCAGCAGCCCGACCAGCCGCCCGACCAGCCGCCCCCAGCCCCACCGGCTTTCCACCGCAAACCCGCGGACTAGGCCGTCTTCGCCTCCTCCGGCTCGGTGGCCAGGTCCACCTGCTGGAGGCTGCCCACCCGGCCATCCTCCGCGAGATAGACACCGGTGGCGCGGATTTCCCCCAGGAGCCGGTTGGCCTTGTCCTTCAAGGCAAAGGGACTATCGGCGGCGCCCAGCCAGAGGGCTCCGACGCCCTTTTGCCCGAGGCCGGCCAAGGCGCCCTTGTCCTCGCCGCCGGCCCAGACCTGCAGCCGCACGAACTCCGGATCGGCCTCGTCCAGCCAGCCGTTGCGGTCGGCGTCCAGCTTGGCCAAGTCGGCGAAACCGTCGCCGCTGGCGGCGCCGAACAGTTCGCCGCCGTCATCGACCCGGCCGTTGCCGTTGCGGTCGAGGACCAGGAAGCCGCTGCCGGCGCCGAGGCCGGGAAGCCGCTCCACCTTGCCGTCGCTATCCAGGTCGAAGGCGAAGCGCCGGCCGCCGAGATCCGCCGCCTGGCCGTCGAAATTGATCACCAGCGGGTCGTGGAGGACCACTTTGCCGCTCTCCTCGTATTTGCGCTCGCAGCTGTAGTCCCGGCACATGTCGAGGCTGAGGCTGAAGTCGATGGACTTGCCTTCCGCCGTGCGGATGACGCCGCTGCCTTCCACCTGGGTTCGCTCATGGTCGCGGATGGACTCGGTGGACTCCCACTGCCAGTCTATTTCCCTCTCGACCTGCCGGGATTGGGGCAGCGGCGGCAAGTCCTGGCAATCGGCAATTTCCGTCCGGCATTTCTTGCCATCGAGGGCGCCCAGGATGGCGTCCACCAGGGACTGGAGCAGCCGCATCACCCGCTCCCGCTCGCCCTGGGCCTCGTCGGCCGGGGGCGTGGCCACATCCCGGAAAACGTTGCGGAAGGTGGTGGCGCCGCGGGTCTCTATCTCATGCCGATAGTCCTGCTCATGCCGGCTGGCGAGACGGACATCGGACTCCTGGATGCGCATGATGGGCTCCTTTGCAGTGAATGGGAGCCAGTCACTGCAAGGCCCATGCCGGCCGCCTAGAACTCCAGGGGGTCCACTTCCAGGTGCCAGCGCAACCGGCTCGGCGCCTTGATGCCGTCGATGGCCTCCCGCCAGCGGGGCAGGAAGGCCTGCAGGGCCCGCCGCGACGGCGACTCGGCCAGGAGCTGGCCGCGCTCCAGGTTGGCGAGGCGGGAGAGGTGCATGGGCACTGGATCGTAGAGGGCGATATCCGGATGCTCCTGGGCGACGGGCAGCTCCCGGGCGGCGGCGAGGAAGGCGATGGAATCGGCCATCTGGGGCGCCTCGGCCCGCAGCATGGCCTGGTAGGCGTAGGGCGGGAAGCCGGCCTGCTCCCGCTCCTTCAGCAGCGTGGCGGCGTAGGAGGGATAGTCGTGGGCCACCAGGGCCCCGTAGAGGGGATGGTCCGGATACTGGGTCTGGATCAGCACCTCGCCCTTCAGCTCGGCCCGACCGGCGCGGCCGGCCACCTGCATGAGCTGGGCGAAGAGGCGCTCCGGCGCCCGCCAGTCGGCGGCGAAGAGGGCCGCATCGGCCCCCAGGACACCGACCAGGGTCAGCTTCGGGAAGTCGTGGCCCTTGGCCAGCATCTGGGTGCCTACCAGGATGTCGGCCTCGCCGCCGTGGATGCGGTCGAGCATGGCCTCCCACTGCTTGCGGCTCTTCACCGAGTCCCGGTCCACCCGCACGATACGGGCCTCGGGAAAGCGCTCCTGGAGCCAGGCTTCGAGGCGCTGGGTGCCGCGCCCGAAGGGGTGGATGTCCTGGTTGCCGCAGGTGGGGCAGGCCTTCGGAATGCGGGTCTCGAAGCCGCAGTGGTGGCAGCGCAGGCGCCGGTCGGAGAGATGCAGCACCAGATTGGCGGCGCAGCGTTTGCAGTGGGAAATCCAGCCGCAGGCCGGGCAGGCGAGGACCGGCGCGTAGCCCCGCCGGTTGAGGAAGACGAGGCTCTGCTCGCCGCGCGCCAGGCGTTCCGTCACCGCCGCCAGGACGGGCTCGGACATGCCCTCCTGGAGCACCATCTTGCGGGTATCCAGGAGCCGGACCGCCGGCAGGGTGGCCTGGGCGTTGGCCCGCTCCTTGAGGGTGATGAAGCGGTAGCGCCCGGACTTGGCGTTGGCCCAGGATTCCAGGGAAGGCGTCGCCGAGCCCAGGAGCACGGGAATGTCCAGGTCCCGGGCCCGGAACACGGCCACGTCCCGGGCCGAGTAGCGCATGCCGTCCTGCTGCTTGAAGGAAGCGTCGTGCTCCTCGTCCACCACGATGAGCGCTAGACGGGGCATGGGGGTGAAGATGGCCAGCCGGGTGCCGAGGACGATTTCCGCCTCGCCGGCGAAGGCGGCCCGCCAATTCCGCTCCCGGGCCGCCTCGGCTAGCTCGCTGTGGAGCGCCACCACGTTGGCGCCGGGGAAGCGGCTGCGCACCCGGGTTTCCAGTTGGGGCGTCAGGTTGATTTCCGGGACCAGGAGCAGAACTTGGCCGCCGGCCGCCAGGGCGCGCTCGACCAGGCGGAGGTAGACCTCGGTCTTGCCGCTGCCGGTGACCCCATATAGGAGATGAGCAGCGAAGCCCGTCCCCAACGGGACGGCAGCAATGGCGGCGGCCTGCTCGACGGTCAGTGCCGGCGCCGGCACCGGCTCCACGGCCGCTGCCTTGCGCCCGGCCCGCCTTTCCGGTGCCGCCAGGCGCTTCAACCCGACCGGCAAGGCCTGCAGGATCACTTCACCCAGGGGAGCTTGATAGTAAGCGCTGGCGAACTGGCAGAGGCGGAAGAAATCCTCCGGCAGGGGCGGCAGGTCCCGCAGGATCTCGATGGCGGGCTTGAGCTGCTCCACCGGCCAGTCGCTGCCATCCTGTACTTCCCGGATGACGCCGATGCGCTCGCCGCGGCCGAAGGGCACCCGTACCCGCAATCCGACGTCGGCGGGGGTCGCCCCCTCCGACAGGTAGTCGAAGAGACGGTGCAGAGGCAGGTCGAGGGCGACTCGTAGAACCGGCATTTAGGCCCCGCTGTTCCCGTCGATTCTCGGAAAGATCACGCAAGCCCTTCTGGCAGCAGCGATTTCAAGGGTGGACAAATCTGTGGATAAGTTTGTGGATGGCTGTTGGAGATTTTTCCCGGCGCTGTCTGCCGAGGGTTTTTCCGCTGCCCTACGGGTTCGCCCGGCCTGGAAAAAAGAGCCGCGCTATCAGGCCCTTAACGGTTCCACGTGAAACCCTTGCCGATTGAGGGCAGGCTCCGCGGGAAGGGGCCCGACTCTGTGCATAAGTCGAACCCGCCCCGCGGCTCTCGGCTACGACTTGCGGAGTAGCCGGCTATGGGAATGCACGGTTTCCACCAGCGCCGTTACGTTATCCGGCGGGGTGAATTGGGAAATGCCGTGGCCCAGGTTGAAGACATGGCCGGTATTGCCGGAACCGAAGCTGTCCAGCACCCGACGGGCTTCCGCCCCGATGACTTCCGGCGAAGCGAAGAGGACATTGGGGTCCAGATTGCCCTGGAGGGCGACCTTGTCCCCCACCTGGCGGCGGGCTTCACCGATGTCGATGCCCCAGTCGAGGCCGAGGGCGTCGCAGCCGATGGCCGCGATCTTCTCCAGCCACAGGCCGCCGCCCTTGGTGAAGACGATGGAGGGAATGCGCTCGCCGTCCTTCTCCTTGATGAGGCCGGCGACGATGCGCTCCATGTAGGCCAGGGAGAACTCCTCGTAGGCCTTGGCCGACAGGGAGCCGCCCCAGGTGTCGAAGATCATGACGGCCTGGGCGCCGGACTCGATCTGGGCGTTGAGGTAGGCGGTCACCGCGTCCGCCGTCACTGCCAGGATGCGGTGCAGCAGGTCGGGGCGATCGTAGAGCATGGTCTTGATTTGCCGGAAATCACTGGAGCTGCCGCCCTCGACCATGTAGCACGCCAGGGTGTACGGGCTGCCGGAGAAGCCGATCAGGGGCACCGAGTTGTCCAGGGCCCGGCGGATCTCGACCACGGCATCCATGACGTAGCGCAGGTGGTCGTTGGGGTCCGGGGCGGTGAGGTCGCGGATGGCCCACTCTTCCCGCAGGGGACGCTCGAACTTGGGGCCTTCCCCCTCCTCGAAGTAGAGCCCGAGGCCCATGGCATCCGGCACCGTCAGGATGTCGGAAAAGAGGATGGCGGCGTCCAGGTCGTAACGGGCCAGGGGCTGCAGGGTCACCTCGCAGGCCAGGGACGGGGTCTTGCACAGGTTCAGGAAATTGCCGGCCCGCTTGCGGGTGGCGCAGTATTCCGGCAGATAGCGGCCCGCCTGGCGCATCAGCCAGAGGGGGGTGTATTCCGTGGGCTGCTTCAGGAGCGCCCGCAGGAAGGTGTCGTTACGGGGTCGGGTCACGATAGGTTCCGTCTGTGGAAATCGGAAAGGCAGGATTATCCGCCTTTCCTTCCCTGCGGTCACTTGCGCCAGAAGGCAGGAGTCAATACCACCAGCAGCGTGAATATCTCCAGGCGGCCGAGGAGCATGGCGAAGGTGCACACCCAGGTCTGGAAGTCGCTCAACACCTCGTAGGTGGTGGACGGCCCCACCTGCCCCAGGCCCGGTCCGGTGTTGTTGATGCTGGCCACCACCGCCGTGAAGGCCGTGACGATGTCGAGGCCGGTGAAGGCCAGGACCAGGGTCAGGGAGACGATGCAGACCATGTACATGAAGCCGAAGGCCAGCACCGCGAAGAGGATGCCCCGGGGCGCCACCAGGCCGCCCACCTGGACGTTGTAGACCGCGTTGGGGTGCATGGCCCGCACCAGCTCCCGGTAGACCTGCTTGTAGAGCAGCAGGGCCCGGATCATCTTGATCCCGCCCCCGGTGGAGCCGGCGCTGGTGGCGAAGCTCGATAGGAAGAGCATCCAGAGGGGGGCGAAGACTGGCCACTGGGCGAAGTCGACGCTGGACAGGCCGGTGGTGGTGGCGATGGAAACCAGATTGAAGGCGGTGTGGCGCAGGGCCGTGCCGAAGTCCCCATAGACCCCGTGTTCCCAGATGTAGAAGGCGACCATCAGGATGCTGGCGGCGATCACCCCGACAAACCATCGGGCTTCCGGGTCCAGCCGGTAAGGCGCCAGGGAAAGCCCGGCCAGGGCCAGGTAATGGGTGGCGAAATTGATGCCCGCCACCATCATGAATGCTATCCCCACCGCCTCGATGGCCGGGGAATCGAAATAGCCGAAGCTGGCGTCGTGGGTGGAGAAGCCGCCCAGCCCCATGGTGGAGAAGGCATGGCAGACGGCGTCGAACCAGCCCATGCCCGCCAGGCGGTAGGAAACGATGCAGGCCGCCGTGATGCCCAGGTACACCAGCCAGAGGCCCTTCGCCGTCTCGGCGATGCGGGGCGTCAGCTTGGAGTCCTTCATGGGCCCGGGCGCCTCGGCCTTGAACATCTGCCGGCCGCCGATCCCCAGCAGGGGAAGGATGGCCACCGCCAGCACGATCAGGCCCATGCCGCCGACCCACACCAGCTGGTGACGCCACAGGTTGATGGACAGGGGCAGCTCGTCGAGCTTGGAGAAGACCGTCGAGCCGGTGGTGGTGAGGCCCGAGACGCTCTCGAAATAGGCGTCGGTGAAGCTCGCTCCCAGCTGGACCATGAAGGGCACCGCCGCCAGGGCCGGCAGCACGGTCCACACCAGGACCACCATCAGGAAGCCGTCCCGGACGGTGAGTTCCCGCTTGTCCCGGCGGTGACGGAGCCAGAGAAAGGCGCCGATCAGCATGGTCAGGGCAAAGCCCTCGTCGTAGGCCCGCTCGGCGCCGTCCCGCACCGCCCACGACAGCCCCAGGGGCAGCAGCATGGTGAGGCCGAAGAGCATGACGATCAGGCCCAGGGCGCGGAAGACGGGACTGAACCGGCTCATCGTCCGCCCTCAGAGAAACTGGAAGCCGACCTGGAACAGCTTTTCCACCTTCTTCACCAGCTTCTTCCTGGTGCAGAAGACGATGACGTGGTCCCCCGAGTGGATCACCGTGTCGTGGTGGGCCATCACCACCTCGCCGAAGCGGGTGATGGCAGTCCAGTCGTCGGTATGGCCGACCACCACCGGCTGCTGCAGGTTGCGCACCAGGGCGGCGACGGTGACGCCCTCCGGCCAGGCCACCTCGTCGATACGCCGCCCCACCACCTTGGAACTGCCGCGGTCCCCGTGGGCCACCAGCTCCAGGGCTTCGGCGGCGCCCCGGCGCAGGGAGTGGACCACGGTGACGTCGGCCTGGCGGACGTGGGCCAGGAGGGTGCCGATCGACACCTGGGCGGGCGAGATGCCGATGTCGATGGGGCCGCCCTCGATCATCTCGGCGTAGGCCCGGCGGTTGATGAGGGCCACCACACGCTTGCAGCCCAGGCGCTTGGCCAGGCTGCCGGCCATGATGTTATCTTCGTCGTCGTTGGTGAGCGCCAGGAAGAGGTCCATCTCGCTGATGCTCTCCTGGATCATCAGCTCTTCGTCGGCCGCATCCCCGAGGAGGACGAGGGCGCTCTTGAATTCGCCGGCGATGACGTCGGCGCGCACCGGATTGCGCTCGATGAGCTTGATCTGATAGTACTTTTCCAGGGCCTGCACCACCCGCACGCCGATGTTGCCGCCGCCGGCGATCATGATGCGCCGCACCGGGGTCGTCATGCGGCCGAGCTGGCGCAGGACCCGGCGGATATGCTCGGCGGCCGCCAGCAGGAAGACCTCGTCCCCGGCTTCGACGATGGTATCGCCATCCGGGATCACCGGCTGGTCCCGTCGGAAGATGGCGGCGATGCGGGCATCCGTCTCGGTGGGCAGGAAGTCCCGCAGAGCCCGGATGGGCTTGCCCGCCATCGCCCCGTCTTCATAGACCCGCATGGCCACCAGGCTCAGGCGCCCGCGGGCGAAATCGAGGACCTGGAGGGCCTCGGGGAATTCGATGAGATGGCGGATGTAGTCGGTGATCACCTGCTCCGGGCAGATGGCGAAGTCCACGGCGAAATTGTCTTCGCCGAGGAGCTTCTCGTTCTCCAGGAAATCGCCGGAGCGCAGGCGGGCGATGCGGGTCGGGACGTTGAAGACGCTGTGGGCGACCTTGCAGGCCACCAGGTTGGTCTGGTCGCTCTGGGTGACGGCGATGACCAGGTCCGCATCGTCGGCCCCGGCGTTCTTCAGCACGCTGGGATAGGCGGCGTTGCCGGCGACGGTGCGGATGTCGAGGCGATCCTGGAGCTTGCGTAGCCGCTCGGGGTCGTTGTCCACGAGGGTGATGTCGTTCTCCTCCGACACCAGCCCTTCAGCGACGCTGGTGCCCACCTGCCCCGCCCCCAGAATGATGATCTTCATGGCAGCCTCCCCACCGGCTACGGCCCTTGTTCCTCGCTTCTCTTGGCAAGGGCCACGCCCAGTTGCTTGAGTTTCCTGTAGAGGTGGGTGCGCTCCAGGCCGGACTTTTCGGCCAGGCGGGTCATGTTGCCCCCCTCAAGGCGCAGGTGGTATTCCAGATAGAGCTTCTCGAAGGCATCCCGGGCTTCCCGCAGGGGCTGCTCGAAGAGCGGTGCCAAGGACCCCAGCTCGCCATTGGCCTCTTCTCCCTGGGGCGCCAGCCGCGCCACGTCCTCGGCGCCGATCTCCTCCTCCAGGGTGGTCAGCGCCAGGTTCTTCACCAGGGCGTAGAGGTCCATCCAGGCGTTGTCGGGGCGGTTCTTCCAGGGCAGGTTGCGCAGGGCGTTGAGGGCACCGCTGGAGAGCTTGCGGGTCGGCACCTCGCCCCGCTCGATGAAATGGGTGAGCAGCAGCGAGGCGATCTCCGGCACTTCGTCGGCGTGGCCCGCCAGGGAAGGCAGGGCAATCCACACCTCCCCCAGCCGGGATACCAGCTTGGGGTCCCACCCCGCCTCGGCCAGGGTCGCCAGGGGCCGGCTGCTGGCGACGATGAGCTGGACGTTGAGCTTGTCGATGCGATCCACGGCGAAGGCCAGGTTCATCTGCTGGAGCTTGCCGAGGGCCGCCAGGTCCGGAACGAAGAGCACTCCGCCCCCGGCCTTCTGGAGCATCTCCTGGGTGAGGGCGCTGGCGACGGCCGAGAGATCGACCCAGGGGGCGCGGGGCGGCTGCAGGGTGCGGGCGCAGATTTCCGCCACGCCGCCTGTGGCTCCCTTGAGGAGCAGGATGGCGGCCTTGGCCGCCGCCTGCTCCAGCCGCCGCTTGAATTCCTTGATGAAGCCGGCGCGAATGAAGGCTTCCAGGGTGAGGGGCGGGCGCTGCGGCAAGCTGTCGTGCTTGAGGGCCTTGTGCACCGTCGCCAGGAGCTTCTGCAGGGCGATGGGCTTCTCCAGGAAGTCGAAGGCACCGAAGCGGGTCGCCTCGACGGCCGTGTCGATGGTGCCGTGGCCCGACATCACCACCACCGGCATGTTGAGCTGGCCGCCGGCGTGCCATTCCTTGAGGAGGGAAATGCCGTCCGTGTCCGGCATCCAGATATCCAGCAGCACCAGATCAGGGCGCAGCTCGCCCCGAACCCGGCGGGCCGCAGCGGCGTTTTCGGCCAGGCGCACGTCGTAACCCTCGTCGATGAGAATTTCCGACAGCAGTTCGCGAATACCTACTTCGTCGTCAACGACCAGAATGATGGCCATTAGAGGCTCCTTCTTCCTTCACCAAGGGCAGGCGGATGTCGACCCGGGCCCCGCCCTCCGGCGTATTGCTTATGTCGATCTGGCCCTGGTGCTCATCGATGATCTTCTTGACGATGGGCAGCCCCAGGCCGGTGCCCCGCGCCTTGGTGGTCACGTAGGGCTCAAAAACCTTCGGCAGCATTTCGGCCGGGAATCCCGGCCCGTTATCCGTAATCAGCAGGCGGGCGCAACGCCCCGCCACTTCCGTCGCCACGTCGATGTGCCCATCGTCCCGGCCCTCCAGGGCATCCTCGGCGTTGCGCAGCAGATTGTGGATGATCTGCCGGATCTGGGTGGCATCCCCGAGCACCGGCGGGATGGAGCTTGCCAGGCGCACCCGCAGGCTGGCCCTGGAGGTTTCGTACAGGCCCAGCACCTCGCTGACCAGCCCGTTCAGGTCCAGGGGCGCCAGGACCGGCGCCGGCAGGCGGGCGTAGTCCCGGAAATCGTTGACCATGTGCTTCATGGCCTGAACCTGGTTGATGATGGTCTGGGTACCCCGCAGCAGCATGTCGGCGTCGCCATTGGACAACTTGTCGGCCAGCTTGAGCTGGAGGCGTTCCGCTGAAAGTTGGATGGGGGTCAGGGGGTTCTTGATTTCGTGGGCCAGGCGGCGCGCCACCTCGCCCCAAGCGGCGCTGCGCTGGGCTGCGATGAGCCGGGTGACGTCGTCGAACACCACCACCTCACCGCCACTGCTGGCTTCCGGCAGGCGGGAACCGCGCAGCAGCAGGACCTGGGGCATGCCGTTCGGGCGCTCGAGTTCGAGCTGGTCCTGCCACTCGGGCTCGTCGGCTCCGTCGAAGTGCTCGCGGATGAAGCGGCCGAGGGCGTTCTGCCGGGGCCACCGGTCCACCGGCACCCCCAGCAGCCCCTCGAAGTCGTCGCCGAGGATGGTCAGCGCCCCCTCATTGACGGTGCGCAGGGCGTACCGGCGGTCGAAAACCATCACCCCGGTGGACAGGTTGGCCAGGATGGATTCCAGGTAGCCCCGGGCCGCCTCCAGTTCGGCCCGGTTGCGCTCCGATTCCCGGCGGGCGTCATCCAGCTGGCGGGTCATCTGGCTGAAGGACTGGGTGAGCATCCCCAACTCGTCCCGGCTGTAGACGGCCTGACGCGGCGAGAAGTCGCCCTGGGCTACTGCCTGGGTGCCCTCGGCCAGAATGGAAAGCGGCGCCGACAGGCGCCGGGCCAGGACGAAGGCCAGGGCGAAGGCGGCAAACAGGGCCAGCAGGACGGTGAGGGTCAGGGTCAGGGCGTAGATGCGGGTGAGGCCCTGGCGGGCCAGCTGCAGCTCCTGGTAATCGCGATATACCGCCTGCACCGCCTCGGCGTTCTGGGCCAAGGCGGGCGGCACCGGGTGGATGACCTGGAGGATGCGGGGCTCGTCGAAGACGCCGTAGGCAGCTACCGGCACCAGGACGCGCAGCATGAGCTTGCCCCCCTCCCCGTCGATGGCGGTGACCGCCCGGCTGTTGCGGGCCTGCTTGAGCTGGGCCGAGGTGGGCAGGGACGGCAGGAAGCCGGCATAGTCGTCGCTGGCGCTGGACAGGAGCTGGCCGCCGACGGAGAAGAGCGCCGCCGAATCCACGCCGTTCTGCTCCCGCAGCCGCAGGAGCGCCGAGCGCCTGCCCTGCTCCGGCAGGTTGGCGAGTTCGGAAGCCATGCCCCGGGTCTTGTCCGTCAGCTCCGCCAGCATGGAGTCCAGGGCGGTGCGCCCGAGGGCAAGGCCCGACTCCAGGGCCTTCTCCACCCGGACGTCGAACCAGCTCTCGATGGAGCGGGTGACGAACTGGACCGATACCCCGTACACCAGCATGCCCGGCAGCACCGCCACCACCCCGAACATCATCATGAGCCGCAGCTTCAGCCGGGCGCCGAATACCTGGGCCCGGTAATCCCGCCACAGGGAACGCAGCTGCCAGCCCACCAGGCTGACCATGGCTGCGGCCAGCAGCACGTTGAGGAAGACCAGCAGCGAATAGTGCCGGCTGAACAGGGAAGTGTTGGCGGCGGTGGATAGCAGGAGCAGGAACCAGACAATGGCTCCGATGGTCGCTGCCAGTGCCCCGCCGATGGCGACGAAGCGCTTCACTTGGTCTCCGCGGGCGGGGGCGACGCCGGCAGGGTCACCTGCCAGGTCTTCCAATCCGACGACAGGTTCCAGTCCCGGCTGCCGAGAGCGGATATCTGGAAGGGCTTGGGCAGCTGGGTGACATCAAGGCGCAGGCGCAGGGCCGCGTGGTAGGTCTGGCCGGGCCTGATCTGCGGTTTGTCGATGGGTTTCTCGATCACCACCCAGTTGCGCAGCCGGGACAGGATGCGCAGGGCCTCGTCCAGGGTCGGGAAAGACTGGTGCAGGGCACCGGTGGACAGTCGATATTGGCGGGTCAGGGCGTGGTAGGACAGGCGGTAGGTCTGGCTGCGGCTGATGAGTTTTTCGTCCAGCCAATACCAGCGCGGCCGGGACAGCTCGAAATCGACCACGAAGTTGAGCACCACCCCCTTGGCCACCGCCTCCTCGAGGCGCTGGTTGAAATCCATGGTGAAGTCGGCGGAGACGGCGTAGCCGTCCTCGACCAGGGCCAGCTCGGGGTTGGCCACCTCGATTTCCGCCGCCCGGGCGCTCAGGACGAAGAGAAGCCCGAGCAGGACGCTCCAGAACCGCCAGGGATCAGAGGGGCTTTTCAAGCAGGCAGTAGTAGAAACCATCGTGTTCGGCGTCGGGCAGCAATTGTTCTTCGTGGCGTCGCAGCGCTTGGGGCTGCCGGGCGACAAAGCGGTCCACCTGGCGGCTGTTCTCCTCGGGGAAGACCGAGCAGGTGGCGTACAGCAGTTTACCGCCCGGCTTCACGACCCGCCACAGGGCGTCCAGGAGGAGCGACTGGGTGCGGGCGAAGCTGGCGATGTCCGCTTCCCGGCGCAGCCACTTGGCGTCGGGATGGCGGCGCACGACGCCGCTGGCGGTGCAGGGAACGTCCGCCAGCACGGCGTCGAAGGGCTGGCCGTCCCACCACTGGTCGGGCTTGGCGGCATCGGCAGCCCGGACCCGGGCTGCCAACCCGAGGCGGCTGAGGTTCTCCTCGATGCGCCGGCAGCGGGAGGGCTTGAGGTCGAGGGCAAGGAGATCCAGGTCGGCCCGCTCCAGGAGGTGAGCCGTCTTGCCGCCGGGGGCGGCACAGGCGTCCAGCACTCGGCTGCCGGCTGCCGGGTCGAGAATTTCAGCCGCCCGCTGGGCCCCCAGGTCCTGGACGGAGACCAGTCCTGCCCCGAAGCCCGGCAGGCGATCCACCGGCAGCGGCTTGGCCAGGAGCAGGCCGTCGCTGCCGCGGGACGTCGCTTCGATGCCGGCCGCCCGCAACTGCACCAAGTAGTCATCCCGGCCGCCGCGCTGGCGGTTCACCCGCAGCGCCATGGGCGGCGCGGAATTGCCGGCAGCGACAATGGCCTGCCAGTGACCGGGATGGGCAACCTGCAGGTGGCGCAGCCACCAATCCGGATGGGCGAGGCTCGCCACTTCGTCCGCCGCCAACTCGGCCAGAAGGGTGTCCCGGCGGCGCAGGTAGTTGCGCAGTACGCCGTTTACCAGCCCCTTCAGGCGTCCGCCGGCCAGCTCCCCGGCTGCCCGGACTGCCTGGTCCACCACGGTATGGGCCTGCTCCAGCCGGGTCTCCAGGCGATAGAGGGCCGCCAGCAGCAGGGCATGGACCGTGGGCACGGCCAGCGGGCGCTCCAGCAGCCTGCCGAGAAGGAAATCGCCCCGGCCGTACTGGCGCAGGCTGCCATAGACCAGGTCCTGGACGGCCGGACGGGCATCGGTTGGGACCCGGGCCAGTAGGCCGTCGGCCAGGCTCTGGCCGTCCAGCACGGCGGCCACCACCTGGGCGGCGTTGAGAAAGGCGAAGGCGAGGGAATCGGGGGGCAATGGGGCGGACATGGGCTGCAATTATCGCACGGGGCATAATGTCCCAATGAAAACCATTCTGGCCGCCCTCCTCCTTCTATCCGCCATCGCCCCAGCCTGGGCCTGGAACGCCGCCGGCCACCGTCTGGTAGCCGCCATCGCCTGGCGGCAGATGTCGCCGGCTGCCCGGGAAAAGGCGGTGGCGCTGCTGCAGCGCCACCCCGCCTATCCCAAGTGGAGTGCCCGAGCCGACGAGCCTTCCCACTACGCCGCCTTCCTGGAATCTTCCTCGTGGCCGGACGACATCCGAAAGGATCCTCGCTTCTACGACGAGCAGAGCGAGGAACCGACGCGTCCCTTCCCCGGCATGGCGGATACCGCCCGCCACAAGCAATGGCACTACGTGGATCGCTTTCCTAATGGCCGCCTGCGGGCCGGCGAACTGGACCGGCAGATCGAACGCCTGGCCGGCCGCCTGGGGGATGCGCGCACGCCGGCGGCCGAACGGGCCTACGCCCTGCCCTGGATCATCCACCTGGTGGCGGACATCCACCAACCGCTCCATGTCGGCGGCCGCGACGACGACGGAGGCAACCGGGTACAGATCGAGAATCCCTTCAACCGACGGCACCCGATCACCACCCTCCATGCCTGGTGGGATGACCTCCCCGGCCGCCCCTGGCTTCGGGGTCCGAAGCTGGAACGGGGGGCAGATGCCCTGGTGTCCGCCCTTCCCCGGCGGCCCTACCAGGGCGACGTCCCTCTATGGGAGAAGGAAAGCCGGACCCTGGGCCGGGAAGCGGCCTACCCGACCACCCTTGGCAGCGTCCTGCCCGTCATCACCTGGGATTTCCAATCCCGTTCCCAGGCCATCGCCAATCGGCGCCTGGCTGAGGCGGGCTATCGGCTCGGCCGCCTGCTCGAGGACGCTTTCAGCCGTGTTCCACGTGAAACCGAATAGAATTCCGTCATGCACGGCCTCCACCTCATCGCCGATCTCCACGGTTGCCGCTGTCCCGCGGGCTTCCTGCTGGACGCCCCAGCGCTCGAGGCTTTCAGCCTCGCCGCCTGCGAGCGCCACGGGCTGACCGTCGTCGGCCGCTGCTTCCACCAGTTCCGGGATGAGGCCGGCGAGCCGTCCGGGGTTACCGGCACCGTCGTCCTGGCGGAATCCCATGTAGCGGTGCATACCTGGCCGGAATTGGCCGGAGTCACTCTGGATGTCTATGTCTGCAACTTCAGCACCGACAACAGCGCCCCGGCCCACGCCCTGTTCCAAGAAATCATCGCCGCCTTCGCGCCGGCCCGGGCGGAGACGAGGCAAGTCCTGCGGGGCCGTCTCGGAAGTTCGCCGCCCTAGTAGCGGGCCATGGCCCGCAGGTGGGCGATGCGCTCCCCGGTGGGCGGGTGGGTCGAGAACAGACTTTGCAGGCCGCCCCCCGACAAGGGGTTGAGGATCATCATCTGGGCCGTTTCCGGATGGGCTTCCGCCGTCATCATGGGAATGCGGCCTTCGGCATACATCTGGATCTTATTGAGGGCGTCGGCCAGGGCCAGGGGATCCTGGCTGATCTCGGCGCCGCCCCGATCGGCCTCGAACTCCCGGGACCGGGAAATGGCCATCTGGATCAGGCTGGCGGCAAGGGGGGCCAGGAAGGCCACCAGGATGCCGGCTACGGGATTTACCGGCCTCCCCTCGCCGTCCCGACCGCCGAAGAACATGGCGAAATTGGCGAGGGCCGAGATAGCGCCGGCCATGGTGGCGGAAATGGTGGAAATCAAGATGTCCCGATGCTGGACGTGAGCCAGCTCATGAGCCATGACGCCCCGCAGCTCCCGGGCCGAAAGCAGCCGCAGAATGCCGGTGGTGGCCGCCACCGCCGCATGCTCGGGATTGCGTCCGGTGGCGAAGGCGTTGGGCTGGTCCTCGTCGATCAGGTAGACCCGGGGCATGGGCAGGCCGGCCCTCTGGGTCAGCACCCGCACCACCCGGTAGAACTGGGGAGCGCTGTACTCGTCCACTTCCTGGGCGTTGTACATCCTTAGCACCATCCGGTCCGAGAACCAGTAGGAAAAGACGTTCATCGCGCCGCCCAGGAGCAGGGCCAGCAGCATGCCGCTCTTGCCACCGATGAAAGCACCGACGATGCCGAACAGCGCCATGATGGCCGCCATCAGCATGGCCGTTTTCACCCAGTTGAACATCCTTGGAGCCTCCTCGCGGTAGTGGAATTCACCCACCCGAAATGGGGCGATCCAAGGTCAATTTCAAGATGCGGCGCGGAAGCGCAGGCCCTTGGCCAAGGCGTTGCCGGCGAGGAACTGGGCGGCCGGCAGGCGCTTGCCCCCCGCTCTCTGCAATTCCGTGACCAGGAGGGCGCCCTCGCCGCAGGCGACGGCGATGCCGTCCTTGCCCACCGCCAGGATTTCCCCCGGCTCGCCCCTGCCATCCAACGGGCTCGCCCGCCAGACCTTGATGCCGACGCCGTCGAGCATGGCCTGGGCGCCGGGGAAGGGATTGAAGGCGCGGATCAGGCGATCCACCTCGGCGGCAGGCCGCCGCCAGTCGATGGCGGCCTCGGCCTTTTCCAGCTTGGCGGCGTACGTGACCCCCTGCTCGGGCTGGGGCTCCGCCGGCAGCGGCAGGCGGGCCAGGCAGTCCACCGAGAGCCGGCCGCCGAGGGCGGCCAGGCGGTCGTGGATGTCTCCCGCGGTGTCGTCCGCCCCGATCGGCAGCGCCCCCCGCAGGAGCACCGGGCCGGTATCCAGGCCGGCTTCCATCTGCATGATGCAGACGCCCGTCTCCCGGTCCCCGGCCAGAATGGCGCGCTGGATGGGGGCTGCGCCCCGCCAGCGGGGCAGGAGGGAAGCGTGGATGTTGATGCAGCCGAAGCGCGGCATGTCCAGCACCGCCTGGGGCAGGATAAGTCCGTAGGCGGCCACCACCATGACATCGGCCCCCACCTCCCTGACCCGGGCCTGGGCCTCGGCATCCCTCAGGGTGGGCGGCTGGAAGACCTCGATGCCCAGCTCCTGGGCCAGGCGCTTCACCGGCGAGGCCTGCAGGGCCATGCCGCGGCCGGCGGGCCGATCGGGCTGGGTCAAAACCAGGGCAATGTCATGGCCTGCGGCCGCGATGGCGCGCAGGGCGACGGCGGCGAACTCCGGCGTCCCGGCGAAGATGACCTTCATGCCGTGATGCGGGACTGCTTCAGGAGCTTGGCCTTGATGCGGGTCTGCTTGAGTTGCGACAGATAGTCGACAAAGACCCGGCCGTTCAGGTGATCCAGTTCGTGCTGGATGCAGACCGCCAGGAGGCCCTCGGCTGCCAGGGTCTGTTCATTGCCTTCCAGGTCGAGGAACTGCACCGTCACCCGTTCCGCCCGTTCGACCCGATCATAGATGCCGGGCACCGACAGGCAGCCCTCCTCGCCTTCCTGCGCGCCCTCTCGGGACAGGATCTTGGCATTGATCAGGACCAGCAGTTGATCCTTGGTCTCGGATATGTCGATGACCACCAGCTGCTTGTGGACATCCACCTGGGTGGCCGCCAAGCCGATGCCCGGCGCCTCGTACATGGTTTCCGCCATGTTCCGGGCCAGGGTGCGGATGCTGTCATCAACTTTCGCAACGGGTGCCGCCACCTTTTTCAGGCGCGGATCTGGGTAACGCAGAATGGGTAACAAAGCCATAGATAAAACCGATTAAAAACTTGCCCGCTTAAGCCATTACGTGCAGAATCTCAAGCAATTTCCGAGATTTGGACGAGGCTTCGCGTGGCAATTTCGACAGCGAAAATCAGGCCGCGTTCCACCGGCACGTGAGGATACGTCAATGGTTCGCATTATATCCGCGCTCTTTCTCGCCGTGATGGCAGTCTGCGCATTGGCCCAGGAACCAGTTGCCCTCGCCGATAACCCGCCGGACCGCCACATCGTCGTGCCGGGAGATACCCTGTGGAGCATCGCCGGGAAATTCCTCAAGGAACCCTGGCGCTGGCCCGAGATCTGGCGCCTCAACCGGGACCAGGTCCGCAATCCTCACCGCATCTACCCGGGGGACATCGTCCTCCTCGACGTCTCGTCGGGCAGTCCCCAGCTGAAGGTCGCCAAGCCGGTCAAGCTCCAGCCCCAGGTGCATAGCGAGGCCATCCAGCACGAAATCTCCAGCATCCCGCCCAACGTCATCGAGCCCTTCATTTCCCAGCCTCTCGTGGTCGATGCCAAGGCCCTGGACAGTTCGCCGCGCATCCTCACCGGCCAGGACAATCGTATTCTCCTGGGCCGGGGCGACACCGGCTTCGTGGCCGGCATCCCCGACGCCAACGTGGTCAAATGGCAGGTCTACCGTCCCGGCAAGCCCCTCAAGGACCCGGACAATGGCGAGGTGCTCGGCTACGAATCGGTCTTCCTGGGCGATGCCCAACTGGTCCAGCCGGGAGATCCTGCCCAGGTCCGCATCACCTCCGCCAAGGAGGAGATCGGCCGCGGCGACCGCCTGGTCCCCGCCAGCCTGCCCACCCTCATTTCCTACGCCCCCCACAAGCCCGAAAGAGCTGTCGCCGGACGCATCATGTCCGTCTACGGCGGCCTGAGCGAAGCCGGCAAGCATTCCATCATCACCATCAACCGCGGCAGCCGCGACGGCATCGAAGTCGGACACGTCCTCGCCCTTTTCCGCAACCAGAGCCTCACCACCCGTGAAGCCAAGGAGGAAGGCCGTGAAAACCGTGCCCTGCCCCAGGAGCGCTATGCCCTGGTGTTCATCTTCCGGACCTTCGAACGGGTTGCCTACGCCCTGGTGATGGACGCCAGCAAGCCCGTCATCGTCGGCGACGCCGCCAGGAACCCGTGACCACCCCGGCCGGATTGGGCGACTGGCTGCGGCTGACGCTCATTCCCGGCGTCGGTGGCGAAACCCAGCGCAAGCTCCTCGCCGCCTTCGGCCCGCCCGAGGCCATCTTCGCTACCGACCGCTTGGCGGTTCGTAGCGTCATTGGCGACCGGGCCGACCTCCTCTTCGACACCAACAATGCCCGCCTCGTCGACCATGCCCTGGCCTGGGCGGAAGAGTCCGGCCATCACGTCGTCACCCTGGCCGACGATACCTATCCCAAGGCACTGCTGCAGATTCCCGACCCGCCTTCCGTCCTCTATGTCCGGGGCCGGGTCAAGCTCCTGAACGCCCCGGCCCTGGCCGTGGTCGGCAGCCGTAACGCCACCCGCCAGGGTCTGCAAACCGCCGAGGCCTTCGCCAAGGCCCTCGCCGCCCAAGGACTCACCATCGTCAGCGGCCTGGCCCTGGGCATTGACGCCGCCGCCCACCAGGGCGCCCTGACGGCGGACGGCGACACCGTCGCCTTCATCGGCACCGGCGCCGATCGCCTCTACCCGGCCCGCAACCGGGACCTCGCCCTGGCCATCGCCGAGCGGGGCGCCATCGTCTCCGAATTTCCCCTCGGCACCCCCGCCGCCGCCGCCAACTTTCCCCGTCGCAACCGGCTCATTTCCGGCCTCTCCCGAGGCGTGCTGGTGGTGGAGGCAGCCCCCGAAAGCGGCTCTCTCATCACCGCCCGCCTGGCTGCCGAACAGGGGCGGGAAGTGTTCGCGATCCCCGGCTCCATCCATTCCCCGGTGGCCCGGGGTTGCCACCAGCTCATCAAGCAGGGCGCCAAGTTGGTGGAGACCGCCCAGGACATCCTGGAAGAAATCGCCTGGCCGGCCAGCGCTCCTCCTCCGGCCACCGTTGTCGCCGAAGACCATCCCGATCCGATACTGACCGCCCTCGGCCACGATCCCTGCGGAGTGGACGAACTGGCCGAGCGCACCGGGCTGCCGGCCGACGCCCTGCTGCCTTCCCTCCTCGCCCTCGAACTGGCCGGCCAGGTCGCTCCCCTGCCGGGCAACCGCTACCAGCGCATCGCCGGCTGAGCGCCCTCCCCGGGCGATTGCGTCCCGCCGAGCCTGCCCTTATGCTGGCCGCAAAGCCATCGGGAGTCCGCCATGCCCATCCCCCGCTGCATCCTCGCCCTCGATCAGGGCACCACCAGCTCCCGTGCCATCGTCTTCGACCATGACGGGCGAATCCTGGGCCTCGCCCAACAGGAGTTCCCCCAGTATTTTCCCCAGCCCGGATGGGTCGAGCACGACCCCGAGGACATCTGGCGCAGCCAGGCGGCGATGGCGGTCGAGGCTCTGGGTCGGGCGGGCGCAAGCCAGGCTGATGTCGCTGCCGTCGGCATCGCCAACCAGCGGGAGACCACCCTCCTCTGGGACCGCGCCACCGGCAAGCCCCTGCACCGGGCCATCGTCTGGCAGGACCGCCGTACCGCCGACCTGTGCGCCACCTTGCGCCAAGGCGGCCAGTCGGAAACCTTCCGCCAGCGCACCGGCCTCGTCCTCGACCCCTATTTCTCCGGCACCAAGCTCGCCTGGCTCCTCGACCACCTGCCCGGTGCCCGCGCCCGGGCCGAGGGCGGCGAACTGTGCTTCGGCACGGTGGATAGCTGGCTTGCCTGGCGGCTCACCGGCGGCCAGGTCCATGTCACCGACGCCACCAATGCTTCCCGCACGCTCCTCTACGATCTCCATGCCGATGCCTGGGATGAAGAACTGCTGGCGCGCCTCGGCATTCCTCCAGCCCTGCTGCCGGAGGTGACGGATTCCAGCCAAGTGGTAGGCACCATCACCGCCCTGCCCGAACTGGCCGGCCTTCCCCTCGCCGCCCTGGTGGGCGACCAGCAGGCAGCCCTGGCCGGACAGGCCTGCTTCGCTCCCGGCCTGGCCAAGAACACCTACGGCACCGGTTGCTTCCTCCTCATGCACACCGGTGACCAGCCAGCCGAATCGAAGCATGGGCTCCTCACCACCGTCGCCGCCCGCTGCGGCCACCGGCTGACCTATGCCCTGGAAGGCAGCGTCTTCACGGGCGGCGCCGTGGTGCAATGGCTGCGGGATGGTCTCGGCATCATCAAGGCAGCCTCGGAAATCGAGGCCCTGGCCGCCTCGGTGCCGGACTCGGGCGGCGTCGTCCTGGTTCCCGCCTTCACCGGCCTCGGCGCCCCCTATTGGGATCCCCACGCCCGGGGCACCATCCTCGGCCTCACCCGCGGCACCACCGCCGCCCACCTCGCCCGGGCCGCCCTCGAATCCATCACCTTCCAGGTGGCGGACCTGGTGGATGCGGTGGAAGCCGATGCCGGCCGGCCCCTGGCGGAACTGCGGGTGGACGGCGGTGCCGCCGCAGACGACCTGCTGCTGCAAATCCAGGCCGATCTGCTGCAGAAGCCGGTGGTGCGCCCGGCCGTCACCGAAACCACCGCCCTCGGCGCCGCCTACTTCGCCGGGCTGGCGGTGGGTTTCTGGTCCAGCCCGGAGGAGATCGCCAGCCACTGGCAGGCCGACCGCCGCTTCCTGCCCTGGCTTTCCGCCGCCGAGGCGACGGCCCGCCGGCAGCGCTGGCAGGAGGCCGTGGGCCGTTCCCGGGGCTGGGCGGCATGAAGCGGAACGACATGGTGGCCCGCCTGGAGACCGGCGGAAACTCGGACCTCCTCGTCATCGGGGGCGGCGCCACCGGCCTCGGCATCGCCGTGGACGCGGCCGCCCGGGGCTACCGGGTGCTCCTGGCAGAGCGGAACGACTTCGCCCACGGCACCTCCAGCCGCTCCACCAAGCTCGTCCACGGCGGCGTCCGCTACCTGCGCCGGGGAAACCTGGCCCTGGTGCGGGAAGCCCTCCTGGAACGGGACATCCTACGCCGCAACGCACCCCACCTGGTCCATGAGCTGGCCTTCGTGGTGCCGAGCTACGCCTGGTGGGAGTCCCCCTTCTACGGCGCCGGCCTCAAGGCCTACGACTTCCTGGCCGGGCGCCACGGCTTCGGCGCCTCCCGCCACCTCTCCGTCGCCGAGGTGGAAGCCGCTATCCCCACCATCGCCACGGCCGGGCTCCACGGCGGCACTCTCTATTATGACGGCCAGTTCGACGATGCCCGGCTCGCCCTTGCGCTCGCCCGCACCGCCGCCGGGGAAGGCGCCACCCTGGTCAACTACTGCGAGGCGGTGGACTTCTGCAAGGACGCGGGCGGACGCATCGTCGGCGCTGTCCTGCGGGATCGGGAGAGCGGCCGCGAGCACGCCGTGGCGGCCCGGGCGGTGATCAACGCCACCGGCCCCTTCTGCGATGCCCTGCGCCGCCTCGACCACCCGGACGCCCCGCCCATCATCGCCCCCAGCCAGGGCGTCCATGTCGTCCTCGATCAGCGGTTCCTGCCCGGCGAAGCCGCGCTCATGGTGCCCAATACCGCCGACGGCCGCGTCCTCTTCGCCATTCCCTGGCACCACTGCCTGCTGGTGGGCACCACCGACACCCCGATTGCCGTAGTCCGCACCGAGCCCCTGGCCACCGAGGCCGAGATCGACTTCCTCCTCGCCACCCTCAACCGCTATATCTCCCGCCCGGCCCGCCGGGACGACGTGCGTTCCGTCTTCACCGGCATCCGGCCGCTGGTGCGAGCTCCCTCGGCCAGGACCACCGCCGACCTGGCGAGGGACCATAGTCTTTTCGCCCATCCCGCGTCGGGCCTCATCACCATCACCGGCGGCAAGTGGACCACCTATCGCCGCATGGCCGAGGACACGGTGAATTTCGCCGCCCAGGCGGCCGGACTGCCGAAGCGGCCCTGCACCACCCGGGCCCTTCCCATCCACGGCGCCTGCCGCGACCATCGAAGCTTCGGCGCCCTCGCCCACTATGGTTCTGACGCCCCGGCCATTGTCGACCTCGTCCGCCAGGATTCCCGCCTGGGAGAGAAGTTCCACCCCCGCCTGCCGGCCATCGCCGCCGAGGTGGTGTGGGCCTGCCGCCACGAGATGGCGCGGACGGTGGAGGATGTCCTCTCCCGCCGCACCCGCAGCCTGCTCTTCGATTTCCGGGCCGCCGCCGAGGCCGCCCCCGCCGTCGCCCGCCTGATGGCCGCCGAACTGGGCCGGGACACGGCGTGGGAACAACTCCAAAGCGCCGCTTTCCAAACGCTGGCCGCCATCTATCAAGGCAACCGGGGCGCCGCGGCGGGGCGATCCTGAGCCCCGGACCATTGCCGGACCGGCGAGGCTTTTCTTGCCAAGGCGGCGTCCCGCCTCTTATCATGGCCCGGCTATTAACGAGCAGATTCCATGGGCAAAAAACTGATCATCGCCGAAAAACCGTCCGTCGCCGCCGATATCGCCAAGGCGCTGGGGGGCTTCACCAAGCACGACGACTACTACGAAAGCGAGCACCACGTGCTGTCGTCGGCCATCGGCCATCTGCTCGAACTGGCATGCCCCGAGGAATACGAGGTCAAGCGCGGCAAGTGGTCCTTCGCCCATCTGCCGGTGATTCCGCCGCGCTTCGCCCTCCAGCCCATAGAGAAGACCGAGTCCCGCCTCAAGCTCCTCACCAAGCTCATCAAGCGCAAGGACGTGGACGGCCTGGTGAACGCCTGCGACGCGGGCCGGGAAGGCGAGCTCATCTTCAATTACATCGCCCAGCACGCCAAGGCCGGCAAGCCGGTCCAGCGCCTGTGGCTGCAGTCCATGACTCCCCAGGCCATCCGGGACGGCTTCGCCCATCTGCGGGCCGGCGACGAAATGGTGGGACTGGGGGATGCCGCCGTCTGCCGTTCCGAGTCCGACTGGCTGGTCGGCATCAATGGCACCCGGGCCATGACCGCCTTCAATTCCAAGACTGGCGGCTTCCACCTGACCACCGTCGGCCGCGTCCAGACGCCGACCCTGGCCATCGTGGTCGAGCGGGAAAAGAAGATCCGCGACTTCAAGTCCCGCCCCTACTGGGAAGTGGAAGCGACCTTCGCTTGCAAGGCCGGCGAATACGCCGGCAAGTGGTTCGACGAGGGCTTCAAGGGCAAGGCCGAGGACGAGCACGCCCGGGCCGATCGCTTGTGGGAAGAAGCCAAGGCCGCCGCCATCCGGGCCGCCACCCTGGGCCAGCCCGGCGAAGTGAGCGAGGAGGCCAAGCCGGAAACCCGCCTGTCGCCCCTGCTCTTCGACCTCACCAGCCTGCAGCGCGAAGCCAACGCCCGCTTCGGCTTCTCGGCCAAGACCACCCTCTCCATCGCCCAGGCCCTGTACGAAAAGCACAAGGTCCTGACCTATCCCCGGACCGACTCCCGCTGCCTGCCGGAGGACTACCTGGCCACGGTCAAGCAGACCCTCTCCATGTTCACCGGCGAGGGCCTCGGCAAGGGCCATGACGAAGCGTTGATCGGCCGCTACCACACCTTCGCCCACCAGATCCTGTCCCGGAACTGGGTGGTGCCGAACAAGCGCATCTTCAACAACGCCAAGATTTCCGACCACTTCGCCATCATCCCCACCACCCAGGCTCCCAAGAACCTGAACGAGGTGGAGCAGAAGCTCTACGACTTCGTGGTCCGGCGCTTCCTGTCGGTCTTCTATCCGGCCGCCGAATACCTGGTCACCACCCGCATCACCCGGGTCGCCGGCCATCCCTTCAAGACCGAGGGCAAGGTCCTGGTCGCCCCCGGCTGGCTTGCCGTCTATGGCAAGGAATCCCAGCAGGACGGCGAGGGCAACCTGCCGCCGGTGGAGCCCAAGGAAGTCGTCCGCACCGAGGACGTGGTGCTGAAGGCCAACGAGACCAAGCCGCCCCCGCGCTATTCGGAAGCGACCCTGCTGTCCGCCATGGAAGGCGCCGGCAAGATGGTGGACGACGAGGAACTGCGGGCCGCCATGGCCGGCCGCGGCCTCGGCACCCCGGCCACCCGCGCCCAGATCATCGAGAACCTGATCAGCGAGCAGTACATGCTGCGGGAAGGCCGGGAGCTCATCCCCACCGCCAAGGCCTTCTCTCTTCTCACGCTCCTCAACGGCCTCGGCGTCACCGAACTCACTGCCCCGGAGCTGACCGGCGAGTGGGAATGGAAGCTGGGCCGCATCGAGAAGGGCGAGATGTCCCGCGAAGCCTTCATGCGGGAAATCGCCGAGATGACCAAGCACATCGTCGACCGGGCCAAGACCTACGACAGCGACACCATCCCCGGCGACTTCGGCATCCTCTCCACTCCCTGCCCCAAGTGCGGTGGTCTCATCCGGGAAACCTACAAGAAATTCCAGTGCAGCGACTGCGAGTATTCCCTGTGGAAGATCGTGGCCGGCCGCCAGTTCGAGCCCGAGGAGATCGAAACCCTCCTCACGGAGAAGAAGGTCGGGCCCCTCACCGGCTTCCGCAACAAGATGGGCCGCAGCTTCGCCGCCGCCATCCGGCTCAACGACAACATGGAGCCGGAATTCGATTTCGGCCAGGACCGGGCCAGCGAGGAAGGCGACGGCGAGCCCGTGGATTTCTCAGGCCAGGAAAGCCTGGGCAAGTGCCCGAAGTGCGGCAGCAACGTCTATGAGCACGGCAGTTCCTACGTCTGCGAGAAGTCGGTAGGCAGCGGCAAGAGCTGCGACTTCCGCTCCGGCAAGATCATCCTGCAGCAGCCGGTGGAGCGGGAGCAGATGCAGAAGCTCCTCGCCAACGGCAAGACCGACCTCTTGAAGGAATTCGTCTCCGCCCGTACCCGCCGCAAGTTCTCCGCCTTCCTGGTGGTCAAGGACGGCAAGGTCGGATTCGAGTTCGAGCAAAAGGCGCCGAAGAAGCCGGCGGCCGCCAAGAAGAAGGTCGAGGCTTGACGCAGGCCCCAGGGTTCCACGTGGAACCCTAGCGGACCGGCTTCGCCCCCGGCAGCTGGCACGACAGGATGGCGGCCCGCACCGCGTCGATGGCCTGGGGCCGGGGAAAAGTCACCCGCCACACCAGCCCCACGCGCCGCGCCGGCAGGCCCTTGGGACCCTCCTCGAAGGGCAGCACCCGGACCAGGGGCTCCCGCTCCACCAGGGGATCGGCCGCCGTGCTCGGCATCACGGCCACCCCGGCACCACTCGCCACCATGTAGCGGATAGTCTCCAGGGAGCTTCCCTCCAGGGAATTGGCCAGCCCCTCGGGGCTCGAGAGCCGCGGACAGGACTCGATCACCTGGTCCCGGAAGCAGTTGCCCTGCCCTAGCAGCAACAGGTCCTGCCCCTCCAGTTCCTCCGGCCGGATGCCCGGCCGCCCGACCCAGGAGTGCTCCGCCGGCACCACCACCCGGAAGGGCTCGTCGTACACCGCCTGGGCCACCAGGCCCGGCTCGGCAAAGGGGAGGGCGATGACGATCACGTCCAGCTCCCCGGCCTTGAGGGCGGGGATGAGATTGCCGGTGAAATCCTCCTTGAGGAACAGGGGCATGGCCGACGCCTCGCGGTGCAGGGCGGGAATCAGCTGGGGCAGCAGATAGGGGGCGATGGTATAGATGACCCCCAGGCGCAGGGGTCCGGTCAGTGGGTCGCGGCCCTCGTCGGCGATCTCGTCCAGCTTCACCGCCTCCTCCAGGACCCGCCGGGCCTGGGCGACGATGCGCTCCCCCAGGGGGGTGATGCGCACGTCGGCGGCGTTGCGCTCGAAGAGGGCGGCGCCCAATTGCCCTTCCACCTTCTTGATGGCCACCGACAGGGTCGGCTGGCTGACGTGACAGCTTTCCGCCGCCCGGCCGAAGTGGCGCTCCCGGGCCAGGGCGACGATGTAGCGCATCTCGGTCAGGGTCATGGCGCGTAGCCCAGGGCTTCCAGGTCGGCCTTCTCCAGCCAGCGCCACTCGCCGGGCCTGAGGTCGGCGGGCAGGACCAGCTCGCCCAGGGCCACCCGGTGCAGGGCCTCCACCCGGTTGCCGGCGGCGGCCACCATACGCTTCACCTGGTGGTACTTGCCCTCGGTGATGGTCAGGCGCAGCAGGCAGTCCTCCACCACCTCGCACGCGGCGGCCCGCACCGGCTCAGGATCGTCGTGGAGCACCACCCCGGCCAGCAGGGCGTCGATCTGGGCCGCATCCACCGGATGCTTGGTGGTAGCCAAATAGACCTTGGGGATCTTCTTCCTGGGGGACGACAGTACATGGTTGAGCTGGCCGTCGTCGGTGAGGATCAGGAGGCCCGTGGTGTCCTCGTCCAGACGGCCGATGGGCTGCACGCCGCGCTCGATCAGCGGCGGGGGCAGCAGGGAGAGGACGCTCGGATGGTGCACCGGGCGCCGGGAGCACTCGTAATTGGCCGGTTTGTTGAGCATCAGGGTGGCGAACTCCCGGTAGGGCCAGGCGATCTCATCTATGGTCAGAACTAGATCGTCGGTGGGGAGATCGGCGAAGGGGTCGTCGCAGACTTCCCCATTGACGGCCACCCGGCCGCCCCGGATCAGGGCACGGCACCCCTTGCGGGTGCCAAAACCCTGCCGTTGAAGGATTTTTTCAAGTTCCATGATGCCGATGCTACCATCCCCCTATGAAGTTCGAACATCTCGTCCAGATCAACGATCCCGGCAATCCCCTCATTGAATCCCTGACCCGCGAACAGCTCTGGCAAGGCCTCATGCACCGGGTCGAGGACCCCCTGCCCTTCCTGCCCGGCCTCGAATCCTGCACCATCCTCGAGCGCCGCGACACCGGCATCCGCCGGGAACTCGATTTCGGCGCCGCCCGCATCCAGGACCAGGTGACCTACGAGGAAGACCTGTGGGTGCGATTCGACATCCCGGCGGCCGAGAGCCACGCCGGCGGCAGCCTCACCATCACCATCGAGGAACCGGCCGCGGGTCACCTCTTCCTGCGTTTCGCCTACCAGACGACCCTGGCGGAAGCCAAGTTCTCCGAGGATGCCGGCTACGTCGAATACGTGAAGTCGGCCTACCACGAGTCCGACGTTGATACGGTGCGGATCATCCGCACCCTGGCGACCGGCGGCCGCCGCCACTAACCCGGCCGGTTGGCCACCCAGATGCCCCCGGCTACCAAGCCGAGGGCCAGCCATACCGCCGGGGTCAGGGCCTCGCCCAGCAGCACCCCCGCCGCCAGCACCCCGAACACCGGAGTGAAGAAGGAAAAGGACGACAGCCGGGTGGCCGGGTAATGGCGCACCAGCCAGAACCAGACCAGGTAGCTCACCGTCGCCACCGCCACCACCTGGAAGGCCACCGCCAGAACCACCGGCGTCGACAGAGCGATCACCCCGGGCTCGTCGAGGCCCCAGGAAAAGACCGGCAGCAGCAGGGCCGAGCCGCCCAGCTGGTAGAGGAGGGTCTTCTCCGGCGCCGCCGTCGCCAGCCGGGAAGCCTTGATGGACAGGGTCGTGGCCGCCCACAGGACGGCCGCCCCGACGAACATGAGGTCGCCGATCCAGGCACGGGCCTGGGGCCGCAGCAGGTTTTCCCCGAACAGGGCCAGGATGCCGCCGAAGGCCAGGGCCATCCCCAGCCACTGGCGCCGCCTCATGTGTTCCAGGCGCAGCACCTGGACGGCCCCCAGGGCGACGAAGAATGGCGCCGTGTAGAGGAAGATGACGCCCCGGGAGGCGGTGGTGAAGGTGAGGCCCCAGTAGATGAGGCCGAATTCCACGCCGAAGAGGAGGCCCACCAGGGCACCGGCCGCCAGGGTCCCGTCCCGGCGGAACAGGGGCACACGGCGCCAGGCGGCCCACAGGCCCACCAGCACCGTCGCCCCCACCGAGCGCAGGCTGGACTGGAAGAGGGGCGAGAGGCCGGTGTTGGCCACCTTGATGGCCACCTGCTGGACGCCCCAGATGGCGCATAGGACCACCATCAGGCCGATGGCCAGGCGGTCCAGCTGGGTCTTGCTGCCGTTCACGCCGGGCCGGTTCAGCCCAGGCCCTGGCTGGCCAGGTAATCTTCGTAGCCGCCCAGGTAATCCACGATGGTGCCGTTGCCCTTGACCTCGAAGACCCGGGTGGCCAGGGAGGAGACGAACTCCCGGTCATGGGAGACGAAGACCAGGGTGCCGGGGAATTTCTCGAGGCCGCTGTTGAGGGACTCGATGGATTCCATGTCCAGGTGGTTGGTGGGCTCGTCCATGATGAGGACGTTGGCCCGCTGCAGCATCAGCTTGCCGAACAGCATGCGGCCCTGCTCGCCACCGGAGATCACCTTCACCGGCTTCTTGACGTCGTCGCCGGAGAAGAGCAGCCGGCCCAGGGTGCCGCGGATGAGGGTTTCGACGTCGCCACCGTCCCCGGCCGAATCCCGGGCGTCCTGGGCGATCCAGTCGGTAAGGCTGATGTCGGACTGGAAAAGGGCGCTGTGATCCTGGGCATAGTAGCCGGGCTTGGCCTTCTCCGCCCACTTGAGGCTGCCGAACTGGGGCTGCAGTTCGCCCACGAGGAGCTTGAGGAGGGTGGTCTTGCCGACGCCGTTCTCGCCGATGACGGCGATGCGCTCGCCGGCGTTGATGGTGAAGGTCAGGTTGTTGAAGATCTTGCGCCCGGACCCGTCGTAGGCGAAGGACAGATTCTCCACCTCCACCGCCTGGCGGTGCAGCTTCTCCTTGTCGTCGTACTCGAAGCGGATCCACGGGTACTGGCGGGAAGACGGTTTGACGTCCTCGGGCTTCAGCTTGTCGATGAGCTTCAGGCGGCTGGTGGCCTGCTTGGCCTTGGAGGCATTGGCGGAGAAGCGGCGGACGAAGGTCTGCAGCTCGGCGATCCGCTCCTTGGCCTTGGCGTTGGCCTGGGACTGGCGCTCCCGGGCCTGGGTCGAGGCCTCCATGAAGTCGTCGTAGTTGCCCGGGTAGATGGTGATCTTGCCGTAATCGAGGTCGGCCATGTGGGTGCAGACCTGGTTCAGGAAGTGGCGGTCGTGGGAAATGATTACCATGGTCGATTCCCGGCCGTTGAGCACATCCTCGAGCCAGCGGATGGTGTTGATGTCCAGGTTGTTGGTCGGCTCGTCCAGGAGGAGGATGTCCGGGTTCGCGAACAGGGCCTGGCAGAGCAGCACCCGCAGCTTCCAGCCCGGGGCCACCTCGCGCATGGGGCCGTTGTGCTGTTCGGTGGGGATGCCCACGCCGAGGAGCAGTTCGCCGGCCCGGGATTCGGCCGTGTAGCCGTCGTACTCGGCGAAGTGGGACTCCAGCTCGGCGGCACGCATGTAGTCGTCCTCGCTGGCCTCCGGGTTGGCGTAGATGGCGTCCCGCTCCTGCATGCAGGCCCACATTTCCTCGTGGCCCATCATCACCACGTCGAGGACGCGCATGTCCTCGTAGGCGAACTGGTCCTGCCTGAGGTAGGCCATGCGCTCGTGCTTCTCCTTGGAGACGTTGCCGGCGGAAGGTTCCAGGGCGCCACAGAGGATTTTCATGAACGTGGACTTGCCGGCGCCGTTGGCGCCGATGAGGCCGTAGCGGTAGCCCTCGCCGAATTTGACGTTGACATTCTCGAACAGGGGCTTGGCCCCGAACTGCATGGTGATGTTGGCTGCAACTAGCACGGTATCGATCCGAAAGAACTGCCGGGCGAAAACCGGCAAAGAGTCGAATTGTACCTTTTTTCAAGGACATGCCGGGCGTTTCCGGAGGCGATAAAGGGTAGAATGCCGGCCTCGGAAGAATCCCATGAGCCATCCCTTCGATATCGCCCGCCTCGGGCAGGTTTTCACGCCGCCTGCCATCGTCGAGGCCATGCTCGCCCTGCGCCGCAACACCGGCCGCGTGCTGGAGCCGTCGGCCGGCGACGGCGCCTTCTCGGGGCGGCTGCCGGGCTGCGTCGCCGTCGAGGCCGACCCCCGCCACGCGCCCCCCGGCGCCCTGGTCATGGATTTCTTCGCCTACCCGGAAAGCGAGCGCTTCGCCACCATCATCGGCAACCCGCCCTACGTCCGCTGCCAGGACATCCGGCCCCAGACCGGCAACCTGCTGAAATCCGACCTCTTCGACGGGCGCTCCAACCTCTACCTCTTCTTCATCGAGAAGGCCATCCGCCACCTGGAGCCGGGGGGCGAGCTCATCTTCATTACCCCCCGGGACTTCCTCAAGGCCACCTCCGCCGTCCGCCTCAACCGCTGGCTCTACCAGCAGGGCACCATCACCGACGCCATCGAGCTGGGGGATTCCCGCATCTTCGACGGCGCCGTGCCCAACTGCCTGATCTGGCGCTTCCAGCGCGGCGACTACACCCGCCGCACCCGCCATGCCGAGTTGGGCAACGCCAGCGACCTGGCTGACAGCCTGGCCGCTCCTCCATGGCAGGAGCGCCATTTCATGGAAGTGGGCGGTCACCTGCTGTTCACCCGGGCGGCCTATCCCCTGCATGTGAGCGACCTCTTCTCGGTGAAGGTGGGGGCCGTCTCCGGGGCCGACGACCTCTACGGCGCCCTCGGCATCGCCAACCGGGATTTCGTCTGCTCCCAGACGGCCACCACCGGCCGCACCCGTCCCATGCTGTGGCAGGCGCCGGGCAGCGCCGAGCCCCACCCCGCCCTGCTGCCCCACAAGGAACGCCTGATCGGGCGCCGCATCCGCCCCTTCAACGAGGGCAACTGGTGGCAATGGGGCCGGGCCTGCCCGGAAACCGACGCCCCCCGCCTCTACGTGAACCAGAAGACCCGCCGGGGCTCGCCCTTCTTCCTCCACCCCTGCCCCTACTTCGACGGCTCCATCCTCGCCCTCTTCCCCCTGCTCGCCGGCGCCGACCTGGAGGCCCTGTGCGCCGCCATGAACGCGGTGGACTGGGCGGAACTAGGCTTCGTCTGCGACGGTCGATTCATTTTTTCCCAGCGCAGCCTGCAGCACGCCCCCCTGCCCGATTCCTTCCACGTCTTTTTGCCCTCTCCGGTGTAACATTGGCCGCCACAATAAGCCCAGAACAAGACGACGCCGGAGAAACCCCCAATGGTGCCCCACCTCACTACAGCCCTGAGCGGCCCCCTTCTCGAACTGGAACGCCGCTTCCTCGACAGCAGCACCCAGATTGAACATTGGCTGCGCAGCCAATGGCAGGAGCACACCCCGCCCTTCTATTCCTCCTGCGACCTGAGGAACTCGGGATTCAAGCT
>DATFAA010000089.1:0-3532 GCA_035255045.1 Rhodocyclaceae bacterium
GCACCCTGTTCCTGGACGAAATCGGCACCCTGAGCTTCACGGCCCAGGGCAAGCTCCTGCGTGCCCTGCAGCAGGGGGAGATCGAGCGGGTCGGTGACACCCGCACCCGCAAGGTGGACGTCCGCCTCATCGCCGCCACCAACGTGAATCTGCGGGAGGAGGTGAAGGCGGGCAATTTCCGGGAGGACCTCTTCTTCCGGCTCAACGTCTTCCCCATCAAGGTGCCGCCCCTGCGGGAACGGCGGGACGACATCCCGCTGATGATGAACTGGTTCCTGCAGCGCCTGGCGAAGAAGCACGGCAAGACCATCACCGGCTTCCGGGAGCGGGCCGTCGATGCCCTCTTCAACTACGACTGGCCGGGCAACGTCCGCGAGCTGGAGAACATGATCGAGCGCGCCGTCATCCTCGCCGAGGACGGCGGGCCGCTGGACCTGTGCTACCTCTTCACCAGCGGCGAGGAGATCGATTCCTCCTCCTTCGTCCTCAAGCGCAACGGCGAAATCACCCTGGCGGCCGATTCGATGGCCGAGGAGACCGGCTTCCGCGCCCATGGCGGCATGCCCAGCCTGGAAGAGACCGAGGCGGCGATGCTGCGCGCCGCCGTCATCGAGGCCAACGGCAACCTGTCCCGGGCGGCGCGGCTCCTGGGCATCACCCGCCCCAAGCTCGCCTACCGCCTGCAGAAGTACGGAATCCCGGTGGAGTAGCCCGGTGCGGCCGCCGGCGGGGAACGTCGTTTGCTGCTCGATGACGTTCTCCGCTGACCCGGAACGGTCGCTCCATGGAACGGCAGACCCAACTCAACATCTGGTACTTCCTCCTCGCCCTGATGGCGGTGGTATGGCTGCGCGGCCTCTGGGTGGAGAGCCAGGAAGTCGAGGTCATCCCCTACAGCGAATTCCAGAGATACCTGGCCGAGCGGCGGGTGAAGGAAGTCACCGTCACCGACACCCATCTCTACGGCACCCTCACCAAGCCCACCGAGGACGGCCGCACCCGCTTCGTGACCGTGCGGGTCGATCCCCGCCTGGCGGAGAGCCTGGCGCCCTACGGCGTCACCTACGCCGGGGTGATCCGCAACACCTTCTTCCGGGACCTCCTGTCCTGGGTCCTGCCGGCGGTGATCTTCTTCGGCATCTGGATGTTCCTGGTCCGCCGCTTCGCCGAGAAGCAGGGCCTCGGGGGCGGCTTCCTGTCCATCGGCAAGAGCAAAGCCCGCATCTACATGGAGACCGACACCAGGGTCAGCTTCGACGACGTGGCGGGGGTGGAGGAGGCCAAGGAGGAACTGCAGGAGGTGGTCGGCTTCCTGAAGGACCCGGGGCGCTACGGTCGGCTCGGCGGCCGGGTGCCCAAGGGCGTGCTCCTGGTCGGCCCGCCGGGCACCGGCAAGACCCTGCTGGCGCGGGCGGTGGCCGGCGAGGCGGGGGTGCCCTTCTTCACCATCAGCGGCTCGGAATTCGTCGAGATGTTCGTCGGGGTCGGCGCCGCCCGGGTCCGGGACCTCTTCGAGCAGGCCCGGCTGAAGGCGCCGGCCATCATCTTCGTGGACGAGCTGGACGCCCTCGGCCGCGCCCGGGGAGCCTACCCGGCGGGGGGCCACGACGAGAAGGAGCAGACCCTCAACCAGCTCCTGGTGGAAATGGACGGCTTCGACCCCACCGTCGGGCTGGTGCTCCTGGCCGCCACCAACCGCCCGGAAATCCTCGACCCGGCCCTGCTGCGGGCCGGGCGCTTCGACCGCCAGGTGCTGGTGGACCGGCCCGACCGCACCGGCCGCGCCCAGATCCTCAAGGTCCACCTGCGCAAGGTGCGCCTCGGGCAGAACGCCGACCCGGATGCCATCGCCGCCCTCACCCCCGGCTTCACCGGCGCCGACCTGGCCAACCTGGTGAACGAGGCCGCCCTCCTCGCCACCCGCCGGGGGGCGGAGGCGGTGGAGATGGAAGACTTCACCGGTGCCGTCGAGCGCATCGTCGCCGGCCTGGAGAAGAAGAACCGCCTCCTCAATCCCGACGAGCGGCGCATCGTCGCTTTCCACGAGATGGGGCACGCCCTGGTCGCCATGTCCCTGCCCAAGGTGGACCCGGTGCACAAGATTTCCATCATCCCCCGGGGCGTGGGCGCCCTCGGCTACACCATCCAGCGCCCCACCGAGGACCGTTTCCTCATGACCCGGGAGGAGCTGGAGAACAAGATGACCGTGCTCCTCGGCGGGCGGGCGGCCGAGCACCTGGTCTTCGGCCACCTGTCTACGGGGGCCGCCGATGACTTGGCCAAGGCCACCGACGTTGCCCGCTCCATGGTCATGCGCTACGGCATGGACGAGCGCCTGGGTCCGGTGGCCCTGGAGTCGGACCGCCCGGGCTTGGTCGGGGCCCAGAACTGGGGCATCCACGAGCGGGACTACAGCGAGGAGACGGCCCGGGAAATCGACTGCGCCGTGCGGGAGACGGTGAGCCGGGCCTTCGAGCGGGCGGTGGCCATCCTCCAGTCCCGGCGCCGGACCCTGGAACGGGGCGCCGGCGACCTGTTGCGCCGGGAAACCCTGGCGGAAGAGGCGCTCCAGGAACTGCGGGCGGCCGCCGCCGCGGAAGCCGGCGCCTGACGCCGGTTTGCCGGCCGGGAACGCCGATTGCTGCGGCCTCGGCAGCCCATTCCCCGGAGTTCGGCGCCATGTCCGGAGTCATCATCGTTCAACGTATTTTCCTCGCCCTCATGATCGCCGCCACCCTTGAGGCCTGCGGCCAGACGAACCAGGAGGCCCCCAAGGCCGCCCCGCCTCCCGCTGCCCCGGCCAGCCCGGCGGCCACGCCCGGCCGGGCCGCCGCCCTCCCCGATTTTTCCGCTCTGGTGGATGCGGTCGGGCCGGCCGTGGTCAATGTGGTCACCACCCGCAACCAGGCCAGTAACGGCGCCGGGGCCGCCGGCGTGGCGCCCGACGATCCCCTGTTCGAATTCTTCCGCCGCTTCATCCCCGACATGCCCAGCCCCGGCGGCCCGGAGCAGCTCATCCGCGGCCTCGGCTCGGGATTCGTCATCAGCCAGGACGGCCTCATCCTGACCAACGCCCACGTGGTCGCCGACGCCCGCTCGGTGACCGTCCGCCTGGCCGACGGCAAGCGGGAATTCCCGGGCAAGGTCCTGGGGGTCGACATGCCCAGCGACGTCGCCCTGGTCAAGATCGAGGCCAGCGGGCTGCCGGTGGCGAAGCTCGGCAATTCCCGGTCCATCCGTCCGGGACAGTGGGTGGTGGCCATCGGCTCGCCCTTCGGCTTCACCAACACCATCACGGCCGGGATCGTCAGCGCCACCAACCGGGAACTGCCGGACGAGTCCATCCTGCCCTTCATCCAGACCGACGTGGCGGTCAATCCCGGCAATTCCGGCGGGCCCCTGATCAACATGGCGGGGGAGGTGGTGGGCATCAATTCCATGATCTACAGCGGCACCGGCGGCTACATGGGGGTGTCCTTCGCCATTCCCATCGAAGTCGCCATGGACGTGGCCAAGCAGCTCCAGGCCAAGG
>DATFAA010000090.1:0-49116 GCA_035255045.1 Rhodocyclaceae bacterium
CCGCCACGGGGTGGCCACGCTCGGTCACCTGCTTGACCGCCTCGATCTTGAACTCTTCCGGATAACGTTTGCTGCTCATGACACCTCCCTATTGCCTCAAGTTTAAGGCTCAAAGGTGTCTACCAACTCCGGGGCGCTTCAATCCCAGTATTACTGGGCAGACCTCGATGAAGTGCAGCTCTTCGCCACCCAGTGGATGTACGACTACAATCATGACCGCCCAAACATGGCCTTGGGCGGCATCACACCAAAACAGCGGCTGGCCATGGCCGCGTAGCTCTACTTCTGATCGCCCCTAATTCCGGGGGGATTACCTTGTTCTGTCAGACAGACCCTAGTCAAGCAAGTGGCTCCAGTCCCTCATGAGAGATTCCGGCCCAGATTCCCGCAGAATAGAATAGAGTCGCTTGCCTACATTCAGACGTTGTCCACCGTCACGGGTCAGAGGGCGCCAGCCCATACTGATAGAGCTACGCGTGGAGTAGAGGGACAAAAGATCCACTGGGACGGAAACGTAAAACCCCTTGTCGAATGACCCCTCGCCAAACTGTTCTGCCGAGACATTGGTCTTGGTCGCAAAAACCCCGAGAACGGAGCCATTCTCGAAACGGCGGGAAAGCTCCACGGTTACACCTCGGTCACCGGCTAGGTAGCGGCCAACGCTAACTTGGCCCAAGAGATTGTAAAAGGGAAGCTGATAATAGAAATCAACATGACCGGTAGTGGTCCGGAAATCTCGAAAAGCGAAGCGTTCGTCGTAGTCTCTTTGCTGAACTCGGTTAACGTCGGCCCCAATTGCCCAACGTTTCTCGAAGGGTTTGTAGAGCACTTCGGTACTTACACCCCCGAACATTTCTTCCAATAGGCCGCCGGAGACCCGCCCATACCAATTCGAACCAAGATTGGCCAGATAATCGGCTTCCAGTCGGGTGATGCCGTTCTTTCCCCGTTTTAGGTATTCCTTGATGTCGCTACGGACGTGTGGAAGCAGACTGTCGGAAGAAAGTTTGAGGTCGGCAAAGTTATTGTGGATGTCGAACCCGATGCCGCCGCTAATGCTCAAGCCGCGTGCAAGTTGAAGTTCTGAGTCAAGCCGGAGGAATACTTGATAGAAATAGGGGTTGTCCGGACCACCAATGTGGTGCCGCATCGCAGGCGACCAATTCCAGATAAAGGCCGGGTAGCGATCCGGATTATCGGGGATGTCGTCCGAATTAACGGGATTTGGGCGCTCGATGCGCGCATTGGCTGCGATCTCTTCCGCACTGCCTTCTGAGAGCTCCGCTTTTTCCAAATCCTTGCGGATTAGTGTGACCCGGTTGGCTTCGAGGCCGCTTTCCATACTGACATAGGTCAGTTCCTCAACTTCCGGGGGGAGCTCATTCGCCATGATGCGCGCGGCACGGCCAATAGCGCGTGGAGCAGCCCGGAAAGTGCTTTGGGATACTTTGATGGTGGCTCGTTTGCCCCTTACGGAAATGCCGTCGACCTTATAATTTTTAGCCTCCAGAGCCTGGGAGAGTTGTAACACCAAATTCATTTCCGGTTGCCGTTTTTGGCGGAGAAGCGGAGTGTCGCCATCGTCGGAAAGATTGCGCGGCTTCAATTTATCCGGAGGGGGGTCGAATTTTGGCATGCCGGTAGTTTTGGCAATGTCTCCCCGGAAGGCGAGTTGCGCCATGAGCATGTTGCCTCGCTCTACGCCCAGAGAGATGTTGAGCCAGTCACCGTAGCCATAAACGAAACCGAAATTGAAGGGAGAACGAACTCGTTGATTGTTGTCTTGCGGCTCAGATTGATAGTTGTTGCCGTCAAATTCGAGCTTTAAGGTAAGACCGGGGATTAGCGTTCGATAGGAGACGCCCCCGAAAATCGATGCGCGGTCCCCATGAAAATATTGGACGGAGAAGTTGCCGCCTTGGCCGGTGCTATTAGACCTAGTTCGAAAACCTCCGGATATCGCTGCTAGCGGATTTCGAATCTGGCCCCGGGTTCCCAAGTTCCCCCAGCCGATACCAAGAGAAAGGTCCAGATCGTAATAGCGGCGGTTGAGAACAATGTACTCACTGGAGAAGAGGCCCGTACCCGCGAAATCCCGAAAACCCACTGCGACCTGCGGATTGCTGCCGGACTCTTGCAGTAGTACGAACTTTGCGTCGAAGCCTTTGTCCTTGTATCGCTGGTCTCCGGAAAAATCACTGGGGCCGTAAAGGCGGTTAAGGACAGTTGTGTAGCGCAGCGTACCTTCGAGCCAGGGCAGCGGTTGCAGCGTGATGGCGTTGCGGATGAAAGGGTAGGTGCGGCTGCTGGCAAACGACAGCTCGCCTTCCGGCGCGACACGTGCAGTTGGAGTCTGCAACAAGCCCACACCTCCGAAGTCCGAAGGCGTATCAAACCGGATTTCATCCTGTACTTGCGCCCAAGATGATGAGGGAACAAGGCAGAACCAAAGGAACAGAAGAGCACGAGACCCCGCTGTTCCTGTGGCCGGCAGTCGGCCTGCTCGTTCGAGCCTGTGCATCCTGCGTCTTCGCTGAGTACAGTCTTACCGGTTGATCACGGCTAGGGAGGCGGCGCTCAATGCTAGGTCCTTCAGCACTTGCAGCGATAGCAGCATCACGTCAGTGTTGGTGGTCGGAAGAGCTTCGCGAGATGCGTAGATGACAGTACCCGGGGGAAGCAACTTGGGCTGGAAATTCCAGGAGGAAATCTTCAGAGGTTCTGCGCTGCCATTAGGCAGGATCGCGAAGATGCGGCTCTCGTCAGCGAGTTTGGTGAGGCCGCCGACCGCGCTGATGTAGTCCGAGGCCTTCTTGCCCGACTGGAATTGGACAGCGCCGGGATTCAAAACTTCGCCCATGACCATAATGCTGCTCGGACGGCGGGGAATATGGACTTCGTCGCCCGCTTCCAGCACAACGTCCAGTTCGGGACGGACCTGTAGAACCGTGGGGTCAGCCTCCACCACCATTCGGCCGGTTGGGTCGATTGTCTTGAGCTGGTTCATCAAATTGGTGACCAGAGAGGTGGCGCTAGCCTGGGCACCTGTGGAACCTTGCCGGGTTAAGGCGAAGATCATGGAGTTCTGCAGTTCCTGGGCCGCCTTCTGGTAGTACTGTTTCTTCTCGTCTTTGACGCTTTGTCTGAGGAATACGGTTCCGTAAGGATAGGCAGCGTTGGTCAGCCCGCCGGCGCGTGTAATTACGTCGGAAAGTTTCTCTCCGCGGCGAATTTCATAGGTGCCGGGATGGGAGAATTCGCCGCTCAGGCGTACGACACCAGTTTCCAGGTCCGTGGCACGCTTCCGGACGAGCACGATGTTTCCAGGCTGGACGGCGATCTTCTCCAGGTGATCCTTCTGGGTCAGCATTTCCCGCTTGACAAGCGCCTTGCCGGACTTGGTGGTGGCAAGCCGGGAAACTTCGATACCTTGGGGGTCCGCTTCGTTGGTAAGGCCGCCGCGGGCGTTGATGGCTGCATCCAATGGCATTCCAGCAGCGGCGGGCAGCACGCCCGGATACTTGACTTCACCCCGGACCATTACGGTGTTTTCGAGCACGAAGGCCAGCAATGCGGGATTCTCGTCATAGACCTGCGGACATTGCTGTGTCCGCACCAGGTGAATCTTATCCGTCTCCGAATTGGAGAAGAGCAGGGAGGAGCGGAAACGCTCCGTTCCCTCGCGGTGCACAATGTCGGCAAGATCGACCAGCCCCTGGCAATGGTTGGGGTCGCGGGCGGATTCCTCGCTAGAATTGAGTTGACCCTGGGGATTGGAGCTGAACTGCTGCGACTGGCCGGTGAGGCTCGGCTGGGAGAGGGGCTGGTTAGGCTGGCCAGACATGCCGGCCTGGGCCGTTGCCTGGATCGGCGTCCATGCCTCTTGCGCCGCCCGCACGGCTGGACTGGAGGAAATCGGCCGTCCGTCGGCCACCTTGGGCTGGAGGCCGTCACTGGCGGTGTTCTGATCGATTCCGGATTTGCTGATGACTTCGTCAGATTTCGGTTTCAGGCCGATCGATTCGGCAACAAGGGCTCCACCCAGAGGGTACGTAGCGGTCGGTGGAAGGCGGCCGGCCAGGATGAACTGAACACTGGCCGACGACAGAAAGTCCACTTCACTCTGACTCAATACGATAACCCGATCTTCCGGATGCAGGACTTCAGTATGCTGCCCTCTGATGATGCTGAGCAGGTTGAGCGCCCGCAGATTACGGAGACCGGTGGCCTCGTCCGTGCGCTCGATAACGGCAAAGGCTCGGTAGGCATTCCGCTTTAGTGCGTCAAAGGACGGGATGATCTGCCTGAGATGGAGTCCTTGCTTCCACTCGTAAGTTCCAGGGCGTTCTATGCTGCCTGCCAGCGTGACGCTTTTTTCCTGGCGGGCGAGCACGGGCGGGATGTGGATGATGTCGCCATCGCGCAGATCGAGCTTCCGTTGATTGACTGAGGTCAAGGAGACATCCATGGTCTCGCGTTTCCCCTCGGTACCGATACGATCTATCTTCGCGTTTGCCGGGTGGGCGGTGGGAAGGAGGCCGCCAGCGAGACGGATTACGTCATCCGCGGTCTTTTCGGTTAGCAGTTCATAGATGGCAGGCCGCAGCACATCGCCGGAAACTCCGGCGCGGGGACCGACGGGCGGAACGAAGATGGTGTCGCCAGACTGAAGCCGGGTATCACCGCGGGTGCCACCCGCCAGCATGGCATCGTATAGGTCGAGTCGGGCCACGGTCTTGCCCTGACGCCGGATTTCGATCTTGCGCATGGAGCCTGTCGGCTTGATGCCACCTCCCATGAGCAGAGCATTGACTGCGGTCGTCAAGGCATCCGTCGTGTACGCACCTGGATTCTTGACGTCTCCCATGACAAAAATTTGGATAGAGCGTAGCGGCCCCATGCTGACGGTCGCTTCGATGCCGATCTTTTGTTTGGCAATCCGCTCAAGTACGACCTTGCCCATGGTCTCAAAGGACATGCCAGCGACGGTGATAGGTCCGATATCCGGCAGCGTGATGATGCCGTTTCGCTCCACTGGCAGTTGATACAACCGATTTTCCTTACCGAAAACCCTCAGCTCCACGGTGTCGCCTACGCCGACGATGTAGTCGGCAGGCACCGGCAAATCGGACGGGGGAGCGAATCCGGTTGTCCCTGAGGCAAAGAAACGTTCTCCGAAGGGGCGCAGTTCTTCAAGCGGCCGCTTGGGCGATGTGGATTGCTGCCGGCGGGCGTTGACCACAGGATCCCGGGATTCTCCGTGCAGGGAAAATCCGGGAATCGGAGTCTTTGGAGTGAAATCGTATTGATCGAGTGGAGCGGCGTTGATCGCGCCCAGACTCTGCTGATTCATCAATCCCGCTGCGCCTGCTGAACGGCTTGCTGTTCCCATACCCGTTCCGAGGCGGGAAGCGCCCAGCGGCTGCCCTTGAATTTGCCCACTGCTACCCTGCATCACGGAAAGTGCAGCAGCACGCTGGTCCGGTGTCAATGTTCTCAGGAGGTCAAGTGACTGACTCCAGGAAGTCTGAGCAAACGTAGCAACGCAGACGAGGGCAGTAGTGCTAAAGCATTTTCTGGAAGTTGACATGTCAAGACTGGGCAAGAGTTTTCGGGTCCCTTTGGCCAAACGGCGTGGCCTTGGCGATTGCAGGTGCATAACCTTAAATTATACACTGTCGAACTTATTGGTTTTGGGAAGCTAACGGTATGCAGCGGCGAAATTTCCTGGGGTTGGCTACGGCTTCGGCCTTGCTTGGTGGGTGCGCGAATAGCGTCGCTGGGAGAACGCTCTCGACGGCTTTTGAAACATCGTTTGGGAATGCGTCATCGTTTGACCCGGACTACCCGGACAAGCTTCCCTATGCCTCCATGGCGGTATCAATTAGGAATAGCCGGAAGGCGCTCTTGGTCTTGGCCAAGGTGGACCAAGGAGAGCTTCACTGGATGTCCGCCGACAGGGGGGTTTTTGTCACCCGCAACGGGCGGCTGGTTCGGACCGTGGGAATGCCAGAGAACCTCGTTGGTACGGAGTTTCTGGGGGTGGATTTCTTCGAAGAGCGTGGGGTGCCCAGCGCCTCTTCTTCGTCCAGAAAGCGGTTGATTGATATCGCGCCCGGCAATCGTTTCGGGATGGTGGTCGAGGCGAGCTTAAGCCATGGACCGAAAGAGGTGGTCAGGATCAACAAGCGGCAATACGAGACGGTGCGCCTTGTAGAGACGTGTGTGGTTCCCCAGTTGTCTTGGGAGTTTCAGAATACTTACTGGATGGACGGTCAGGGTATGATTTGGAAGAGCATCCAGCACACGGTGCAGGGTGCTCCCGCGATCGAGATGGAGGTGACCAAGCCTGCGAGCGTTTGATGTCTCTTGGAGGGTGGTCCGTGATGGAGCAATAAAAAAGCCAGCAAACGCTGGCTTTTTTACTGTTCACCTCGGACTCTTACTGGGATTGGGTGCCGGTAGAAGTGGAGGTGGAAGTGGAGGTGGACGTGTTGTTGTCGCCGCCGGAGGCGGCGATAGCTGCGGCGGCAGCAACAGCGGCTGCGATGCCAACGGCTGTACCAACCGTAACGCCACCGGCGGCCGCGCCAGCTGCAGCGCCACCACCGGCAGCGCCGCCGGAGGATTCTTGCTGAGCAAAGGCGATGCCAATGGAAGAGGCGGCCAGGAAGGATGCAAGCAGAACGGTAATCAGTTTCTTCATGTAGGGCTCCATAAAAATTGGTTCCGGCGACATATGATAGGCGGCTAAGGCGCTGTGTCAATACTCTTGCCTTGAAACTCTCCTTTGTCTATTCGAAATGTCAGAGAAATGGCGCATTACCAAGTTAGAATATTGGGCTGAATTTGTCCGGGGTTTCTTATGTTGCCATCTCGCTCTAGATTGAATCCGCTACTTTTTGGGGTTTGCGTCTGCGGTGTGTCTGTTTCCTATGCTGACACCCAGTTGTGGGGCGGAGTTGCACAAGGGGGTAATGCAATGTATCTGGCGCGGGGGGCTGTGGGGGAGAGCGATGAGGTTATGCCTCCTGCTCCCGCGGTCGAGCGGGCCGAGGATGACTCTGAACTGGAAGCGGTACTACCCGTTTCGCAAGGAAACGCGGTCATCGAACTGGCGTCTACTGGCCAAGCTGTTTCTGAAACCGTGCCATCCCCTGCTACTCCGTTTGCGGAACCGGAATCCCCCCCGTTTGCATCCACGGTTGCTCGTGGGGAAGTGGTAGAGCGGCAGGAGTCGGTGCTCGACGGAAACATCCCTCTCAAAGTTGCTATCGGTTTAGGTGCGGTAGCCCTGAGTTCAGGCTTGGACAAGTCAGGCGAACGCTTCGGTCGCCAGCACGGCGACCAAGGGGCAGCCAAGGCATTCTCTCGCCTCGGAAATGCTCTGCCTGTCATAGCCTTGGGCGGAGCCGGGCTGGCGTTCCTCGCCTCGGATGACCCCCGAATGAGCCGTACCGGCCTGGCCTCCATGGAGGCCGGCGGGGGCGCGGTTCTGGGTAGCCTTGGCTTGAAGTACGCCATCGGCCGTTCCCGGCCGGAGGCCGGCGCAGGTCCGGGCGATTTCCACCCATTCAGCACGAACAATGGCAACTCCTCCATGCCATCGATTCATACGGCCGCGGTTTGGGGCGCCGTTACGCCCTTCGCCAAGGAATACGACATGCCGTGGCTCTATGGGGTCGCAGCGCTGACCAACTACGCCCGCGTGGCGGATCGCAAGCACTGGGTTTCGGATACGGTGGCGGGCAGCCTTCTCGGCTACGTGGCGGGTGATATTGCCTGGCGGTGGAACCGGTCTGCCGCGGGAGTGGGCTCTCAGGTGTACGTCGGCCCGAACAGCATCGGTTTCAGCCTACCCTTGAACTGATGAAGGGGCAGCCTTTCCACCGACGCCTCGGTTTCGCCCTTTCCGGCTGGAAAGAAGGGTACTGGGGGGAAAGCAGCCTGCGGACCCAGGTTGCCGCTGCGGTGGCGGCCATTGTCGCCACCGCTTGGGTCAGCCCCTCCCTCGTCTGGTGGGCGTTGATCGTCATCTCCATTGCCTTGGTGTTGGCGGCGGAACTGTTCAATACGGCACTGGAGCGCATGATCGACGGGCTTCATCCGGGAAAGGCCGAGTTCGTACGCCAAGCTAAGGACTGTGCCGCTGGAGCTGTGCTGGTCTTCAGCATCTCGTCCGTGGTGATCTTCGGTCTGATGCTCGCTTCCCTTTGGGGCTAAGAAAATAAGCAAAACCGTGAAGAATACCCATGCGGGGTAGGTGGGTTTGCATTTAGAATCGGCCGCGGTTACAAGAATTGTTGGGGTCGCGAGGATATAACATGTCTTTCTCATCCGCTCACTGGCTGGTCCGCGGCCGCATGGCGTTACTGCTGTCCTTGGCCTTCAATGTCGGTCATCTGGCGCTGGCCCAGGATGAAACCTTTGACGTCAATCGTTATAAGGTAGTCGGGGCGCAGCTCATTCCAGCCGAGGAGATTTTCCGCCTCCTTGCGCCCTTCAGCGGCAAGAACAAGGTTTTCGGCGATATCCAACAGGCCCTCGAAGCCATCGAAGGTGCCTATCGGACTCGTGGCTACAGCGCTGTTCATGTGGTGTTGCCGGAACAGGAGCTGTCCCAGGGCGTGGTCAGGATGAATGTGATCGAATCCCGCGTCGCCAATGTCACAGTCAGCGGCAATCACCACTTCGACGTCGAGAATATCCGTGCCTCGCTGGTCCATGTGAAGGAAGGCACCTCGCCCATGGCGCTGCGCATTTCCGAAGGCATCCAGCTGGCCAACGAGAACCCTGCCAAGAAGGTGGACGTGGTGATGCGGGTCGGCGAGCAGGAAGATACCGTCGACATGGACGTCAAGGTGGACGACGACCAGCCGTCACGCTTCTTCGTCACCGCCGACAACACCGGCAATGCGAGAACCGGCAAGACGCGGCTGGGTGTGGCGTATCAGCATGCCAACATTTTCAACCGGGACCATGTGGCCACCGTGGCCTACACCACGTCACCCGAGCGGGCTGAACGGGTGGATATCTATAGCCTGAGCTACCGCCTGCCGCTCTATGCCCTGGGTGACAGCATCGATGTCATCTACGGCCAGTCCGACGTCGCGGCCGGCACCACGCCGACGGTGGCCGGGCCGCTGCTGTTCTCCGGCAGCGGCAAGGTCTACGCCTTGCGCTACAACATGATCCTGCCGCGGCTGGGGGAATATTCGTCCCGTGTGATCTTCGGCTTCGACCAGCGGGAATTCGACAACACCTGCACCTTGGCCGGCGGTACCTGTGGCGCTGGCGGTTCGGATGTCAGCGTCCGGCCGCTCAGCATCGCCTATGCGGGCCAATGGGCGAAGCTGGGACAGACCACGGACCTCGCGCTATCGGTCGCCCGCAATATTCCGGGTGGCCCCCACGGCCGGCAGGCCGATTTTTCTGCCGTGCGTACTGGGGCCGACAGGGACTACTCGGTCTATCGCGTTAACGGCAGCCACGCTTTTGCCTTTGCCGGCGACTGGCAGGCACGAGGAGCCATCGGCGGCCAGTATTCGCCCTACCCGCTGGTGCCCGGCGAGCAACTGGGCCTGGTCGGCAGTCTGGCCGTGCGCGGCTTCGAGGAGCGCATCGTGGCCAGGGATTCTGGCTACTTCGCCAATTTCGAAATCTATACCCCCGATGTCCTGGCCGGTACCGAGGGCAACGTCCATGGCAACTTGCGTGGATTGGCCTTCATAGACGTCGGGCGCGGTTGGGATCGCCTGCCGAGCACCGCTGCCAATTCCGCGGAAAAAGTCGGCAGCACAGGCGTCGGGGTGCGCTACGCCATGGGGCGGACAGCGAGTCTGCGGCTGGATGTCGCCCGCGTCACGGATGGGGCGGAGAACGTGCCGGCCGGCAACTGGCGCGGCCACTTCGGATTGACTGTAGGTTTTTGAGAGCCCTGCCAGGGCCATGAGGTGAACCATGGCAACTCGTCTTAATTCCGCTATCCGTAGTCGCCCCGGTTTCCGGATCAACCTGCTGGCTCTGTCGGTGGCAATGGCTTGTTCGCCGGCAGCCCTGGCCAATCCCTCGGGTGCCCAGGTAGTCAATGGCGCGGCGAGCATTGCCGCTGCCGGCAATACCCTGACCATCACCAACTCGGCCGGCACCATTATCAATTGGCAGAGCTTTTCCATCGGCAGCAACGAGGTGACCCAGTTCGTCCAGCCGTCGGCCAGCAGTTCGGTGCTCAACCGGGTGGTTGCCAATGATCCCTCGGTGCTTCTCGGGCAGCTTAACTCCAATGGCAAGGTCTTCCTGATCAATCCGGCTGGCATCCTGGTCGGTGCCGGGGCACGGATCGATACGGCGGGCTTCGTGGCGTCGACCCTCAATCTGGCCAACGGCGATTTCCTGGCCGGACGCCTCAATTTCGTCGGTGACGCCGGTACCAAGAGCGTGACCAATCGGGGCGAGATCGTTACGCCGGCGGGGGGCAGTGTCTATCTGATTGGCGCCAATGTTGCCAATGAAGGCATCATCCGCACGCCGGGTGGGGAGACCCTGCTGACGGCGGGACAGAGCGTGCGGCTCATCGACACTGCGACGCCCGGCGTGTCGGTCGAAATTACCGGCGCCAGCGGTCAGGCCACCAACCTGGGGGAGATTTCGGCGGAAGCCGGCCGCATCGGCATCACCGGCGCGCTGGTGCGGCAATCGGGCACGGTCAGCGCCTCCAGTGCGGTGCGGGAAGGCGGCAGGATATTCCTGAAGGCGGCCCAGCGGGTGGACATGGATAGCGGGAAGCTGGATGTCTCCAGCACCGTAGCGAAGGGCGGCCGGGTCGAGATCAGCGCAGACGAGGTGGCCCTGACCGGCGATGCGGCCGTCGACGCTTCCGGCGCCACCGGCGGCGGGCACATCCTGGTGGGGGGCGGCTATCGGGGCGGGGACCCGAGCGTTGCCAACGCCCGGTCCACCCTGGTGGCGTCCGGAGTCACGCTCAACGCCGATGCCACCGACAACGGAGACGGCGGTCTGGTGGTGGCCTGGGCCACCGGCGAAACCGCGGCCAAGGGCAGCTTTTCCGCCCGCGGTGGAGCCTTGGGCGGCAACGGCGGAGTGATCGAGACTTCGGGCTTCAAGGTGGATTTCGCCGGGGTGCGCATCAATGCCGGCAGTCCGAAGGGCAAGTCGGGTTTCTGGCTGATCGATCCCTACGATCTGGTCATCGATTCGTCCAATGCATCCACCATTTCCACTGCCCTCAACACAACCACCGATGTCCTGGTCGAGGCGACCGGATCGAACTGCTCCGGGTCGGTCGGACTAAGCTGTGCGGGCGGCGACCTCAATTCGAACGGCTTCGCCGACATCTTCATCCAGTCTCCCATCCAGAGAACCGCGGCCAGCGGCACTTCGACCCTGACCATGACTGCGGAAGGGAATATCGAATTCTCGGACACCTTGGGCAACAGCCCAGGCATCTCGGCCTCCACTGGGGTGCTTAACGTGGTGCTCAATGCCGGCCGGTCCATTGTCGGCAATCCCTGGGGCGGTCCCAGCGACATCGCCACCACCGGCACCGTCACCCTGAATGCCACTACTGGGATCGGCAGCGGGGGAATGCCCTTCGTCGTGGATGCCTCGGCGGTGTCCTTCAACAACGCCACCTCGGGCACGGTTTACCTCCACAGCCTGTACGCCAATCCCATCACCATCGATGGCAGCAACGCCGGAACCGGCGGAATAATCATCCGGGCCTACAACGGACTCATCATCCCGGCGACGGGCCTCAGTTCGGGAGGCGACATCCAGCTGAGCGCCACGACCGTAGACATCGGCGGGACGGTGTCGGCGCCGGGTAAGACGATCTATGTGGGGCCCTATTCCGCCAACCCCGTCAGCATCGAAGGGGCGTCGGCCTTCGATGTGACTTCCGCCGAAATCGCCAAGCTCGCTGCCGGCAAGGTCGTGATCGGTGACGACGGCTTCGGTAACCGGGCAACTTCGGTATCCATCGGCGGTGCCAGTCCCCTGACCATTCCGGCTGGCCAGGCGGTGGAAGTACGCTCCGGGGGCGGCATCGACTGGGTGAACGGCACCGCCGACACCATCAACGGCCGGCTCGACTTGAATGCCGCCGGCACGGTCACCCTGAATCGCCTGATCCAGAGCACGGTCGCCAACTCGTCCCTGTACATCAGGGCGGGAGGGAATGTGGCCATGAACCAGAATATCGCTCTGGGCACCGGCGGCATCCTTGACGTCCGCTCGGCTGGAAATGTCACCTATGCGGGCACCCTCGAGGCCCGGGCGGGTACCGTCGATTTGCGGGGCGGCTGGGATATCGTCAGCGACACTCTGAGCGTTTCCGGCACCAACGGAGTTGCCGGTGGCGCCTCGTCCGTGATCATGGTGGATGGCATCTCGCCCGGCAGTGCCGCTGGCGGCACCATGCGGCTGGCGGGCCACACGGTACGCGTGGACGGCGTTCTTTCTGCCAAGGGTGCCGACAGCATCATGGACTCCCTTGGCGGAACCGGCGGCTCCATCCTTCTGCAAGGCGATTCCATTACCCTCGGCGCGTCCGCCATTGTTTCCGCTCTGGGCGGCAAGGGCGGCAACTACGCCCTCGGCTCCAATGGCGGCTCGGGCGGACTGGTGCGTCTGGATGCGACCGGCCCCCTGGCGCTGGAGACGGGCGCCACGGTCACGGCCAACGGTGGCGCCCCCGGCGGTGGCGGCCATGCGGGCGGGCAGGGCGGCACCATCGAACTGCTTGCCATCGGGAATATCGCCATCAACGGGTCGGGCGATCCGAACCTGACCCAGGTCGTCGCCCGCGGTGGGGAATGCGTCCTCGACTGCATCAGCGGCCCCGGTGGTGCCGGCGGCACGATCACTGTGCGGGGGGGGGCGATCACCCTCGGGGGCTCCATCGATGCCGGCGGCGGGCAATCCAACTACGCCGATGCGGTCACCGGGCAGGGCGCTACCGGCGGCGCTGCCGGTTCGGCCAACCTGACCGCCACGGCGGGTTCTCTCACTATCGATGCTGCTGGCGAGATTGAAGCCCAAGGGGGCAACGGTGCCAATGGCGGTCCGGGGGGCAATGGCGGCAACGGCGGCGCCGGCGGGCCCATCCTGCTGGTCGGAGCTTCCGGCATAACCAACAGCGGAACGATCTCCGCTTCCGGCGGGATGGCGGGAGGAGGAAACGGCACGGGCACGGCCGGCATCGCCGGCATGGCGAACACCGTCACGTTCCGCAGCACGGCGGGGGGTGTCAGCCAGACCTCGGGGCACCTGGAGGGGCGGATCAGGCTCGGCGATGCCGCCGGCAATGTGGCGGGCAACGTGAATATCGCGGACAGCGGCAATGGCATCCTCGGCTGGGAGGGCATCGTCGGCGGCACGGTCGCTCTGAGCCAGAGCGTCGGCCAACTGCTGATCGGCTCGGGCGGCCTGAGGGCAGCCGCCATCACCCTCGACGCACCCCAGGTCGTGGCTGCAAGCCAAACCGGCACTGCCCTCGATACCAGGGGCGCCAACGGCAACATACGAATCGTGTCCGGCAACCTGGGCGGGTATCTGGCGCCAGTGAGCATGAAAAGTGGAACCGGTTTGGTGAAGCTGGATGTGAGCGGCGACATCAATGCCCGCTTCGACGAGGCGCTCGATTCGGGCAAATTGTCCGTCTGCGAGCCTCCCTGCGCCGGCACGGCGGGCCGGACGGTGCGCTTCGAAACTGCTCCCGGTTTCGGCATGACAGTGGTGCCGAAGACAACCGCGACCGGCTTCGCACCCTATGACCTGGGCGGAGACCACCTTATCCTCGTGTCCGGCGAGAACTTGACCTTCTCGGGGGGGCAGGCCGGCTTCACCAATGGCGGATCGATTGCCCTCAGGGCAGTCGGCGGCATCTATGCACCGGGAGTGGCCACTGCCCTCGACACCAGCGCCTACGGCGGCACTATCGAGCTACTGGCCAGGGAGATTGGCGGGCCCAGTCAGGGGCTCACCATCAATCCAGGCTCCGGCACGGTCACGGCCAGGGTCACGAATGGCGGCATGCATCTGGTGCAGACGTCCGGCGATCTTTTGACCAGCCACTATGTCCTTACCAACGACACGGTCGGCAGCAATACCCACCTGACAGCCTTGAGCGGCAATATCCTGGTGGACGGCGTGGCAGGTTTCGGTACGACCACCCGGGACGACGGCCTCTATCTGTCCGCATCCCTGGGCAGTATCGAGCAGTCGGCCGGTGCGCCCCTGGTTGCCAACGGCCTGTACGCCACTGCCAAGTCAGGCATCTATCTGACGGCCGCCAACCAGTTCGGCGAACTCACGGCTCTCAACACCACCTCCGGCGACATCTCGCTGGTGAACACCGGGAATCCGCTGGTGCTGGGCGGGGATGGCGTCACCGGTCTGGCAAATCTAAAGAATCAGGGTGGAAGCATCACCGTCAACAACACCGGCGCCCTCGTCTCCGACGGTTCCATCGAGGCCACCGGCACGGTGACCTTGATCGCCCACAGCCCGATCACCCTCAATGGGGCGGTGACAGGCAGCGGGATCAGGCTGGTTGCCGCCAGCAGCGTCGCCGGCAACGACAACCTCAACATCAACAGCTCCATCACCGCCGGCAGCGGCGGCATCAGCGCCTCGGCCGGCACCGATATCATCATGGCGCCGACGGCGACCATGAAGACCGATGGCAGCGACGTGACTCTTGCCGCCGGCCAGGGCATCGTACTCGGGCAAATCGACGCCGGCGCCGGCATCGTCACCATGGCAGCGAGCACCGGCTCGGTCACCACGGCGGCTGGGGCCCCGTTGCCGACCGTAAGCGCGCAGGGGCTTGTCGTCCGGGCGGCGACAGGGGTGGAGATTCCCCTGATCAAGGTGCAGATGGCCGACCTCGACTCCACCACCGGTCCGTTATCCGTAGGCGTTTCATTGCCTGCCGAAGACTCGGCAACCAATAGTGCTATAGCCACCGTGGTCGCCGCCACCAACTCCAGCACCAGCACTTCACCCGCGTCCGGCGGCTCCACGAACCAGACCACGACCTCTTCTGGGACGACCGGGGGTACGCTCCCGAACTCGTCGTCCTCGGGGGGCAGCACCATCGGCGGCGGCTCCGGTGAATTTGGCGGTTCCGAAGACGGCTCGGGGACGGGCGGCGGCAACGGCGACAAGAGGGACAAGGACCAGAAAACCTCGGATAGCGGCAACCACAAGGGAGAGAGCAAAAATGCTCCGAAGAAAAATGCGCAGTGTACGAGTTGAGTTGGTGGCCTTCCTGCTCGCCGGCTTCTGTGCCGGCGCCTGGGGCGGCACGGCCGTGGCCACGGTCACCCATCTCTCGGGCACCCTGTCGGTGAGCCGGGCAGACGGGACTACCCGCATCCTCTCGGTGCGCTCGGAAGTGCTGGACGGCGACACCCTGGCGACGGCCCGAGAAACCTACGCCCGGGTGAAATTCAGCGACGGGGCGGAGGTGGTCCTGCGGCCGGAGAGCCGCTTCAAGGTGGACAGCTACAGCTACGAGGCGGCCAAGCCGGAAGGGGATAATTTCATCGTCAGCCTCCTGAAGGGCGGGATGCGCTCCGTGACGGGGCTCCTCGGCTCGCGCAGCAAGGACAAGGTTTCTGTCCAGACATCCACCGCCACCATCGGCATTCGCGGGACCCACTTCGGCCTGCTGGTCTGCAACAACGACTGCGGCGGCATCCCGACGGTATCAGGGCAGCCGCCGGCCAATGGCCTGCACGTGGATGTGGCCAGCGGCGCCGTAGCGGTGACCAATGCGGCGGGCAGCCAGGTGCTGTCGGCCGGCCAGTTCGGTTTCGTGGCGGGCGCGGCGGCGACGCCCGTCGTGGTTCCGCCGAGCCAGGGGATCCGGGTCACCATGCCCACCGCCATCAGCAGCAATGGGGCTGGCGGTCAGTCGGTCACCAGCAAGGGCGACGCGGCCTGCTCCTTCTGACATGCAGGGGCAAAACTCAGAAGGCGGGGTTTTCTTCGGTCGCCTGAATGTGCCAGCACAGGTCGCTGCCCTGCACCGGCAGGGCCCTGAGACCGTTGTCGGTCACCAGGTAGACCTCGCCGTGCCGCGTGTAGCGGGCGATGTAGTCGCCATTGGGCAGTTTGGCGAAGAACAGCTTGCCGGACACGATGGTTTCGATGATCTGCTGCTTGGAAAGCATGACGACTACTTGGGTTAAGACCGCTCCAGTATCCGCAGCAGGGCCATGTCGTGCAACTCGATATGGTGCTTCACCCAGTTTCCGAGAACCGAGTGGAGTTGGCGGATAAGCACGACCGTCCGGGGCGAGTCCAGGGCAGCCACTATGCGCAGGACCGTATCCGAGATCAGGGCGTGATCTTCGACGTGCCGGTCGCAAAGTTCCTTTTCCCTTTGGCTGAGACCCAGTTTCCTCATGGCCCGTTCCTCTGCGAAGAAATGGTCTATCAGGCAGGCCAGCAGTTCGCCCAGGGTATCCACCAGGTCCCGGTTGCACGCGGCAGCCCGGGCGGGGGCGCAACTGGCGCAGTCGGCCCGCCGCTCGTGGTCGACACAGACTTCCCGCAGGCGGGCCATGGCGTTGAGCAGCAGGCGGTGGTCGCTGTCGGAGCCGGGGTTGCCGGTCAACAGCTTCGAGGCCCAGCCTGGAAAAGGCGCGGGATAAAGCATTGTCTCCAATATCGTTTTTGTATTTAGGGGGATGCGGTGAGTACCCCGTAGATTAGCACATGGCGTTCCATCTGCCGGTCATAATAGGCCGGGACGATGGCCAGCGGATGGCGATCGGTACCGGCACCGTGCTCCCGCAGCCAGGCGCTGGCGGCGGCGCGGGCGGCGTCGAAACTCTCGAACAGCCCCTGGAGCGCAGGATGGCGCACCGGGAGGAATTGGCCGGAAGCGCGGTCGAGGAGAGTGTCCGTATCCAGCCGCTGAACCCCGTAGCCGCTGCCGGCCCGGGGCAGGGGCAGATCCTCGATGGCGAAACGGTCGCCGAAGGCGTCTTCGCCATGGACGAGGCGGGGTAGGGCGGGGGAAGGGGCCGGTGCGCCGGCCCGGCCGGTGAGCAGGTTTTCCAGGTGGGTACGCAGAACGTTGCGGAACTGTTCGCCCTGGGGCGTGCCCAGTTCGGGAAGCAGGCCGGTGAGGCGGCGGATGGCAGCGTCGGTTGCCTCGTCAAGGGCGGTGGCGACGGAGTCGTCGTCGAGAAATAACGGGTGGTGCATCGTTCATCATTTAACCACAGCCGGCGGGGAGGCGGGTCGGCATGCTAAAATAGCGGACTGTAATAATAACCTCACGGAAGTGTCATGTTCGGACGGCTGATGCCCAAAGAGGCCAAGTACTTCGAGTTGTTCAACGCCCATGCGGAACAGATCGTACTTGGCGGTCAGGCCCTGGTTTCCCTGATTCAATCCCTGATCGACAACGCGCCGGAGCAGGCCGCCAAGTTTGCCGAAGAGATCGACGCCTTCGAGACCCGCGCCGACCACATCACCCACGACACCATGTCGGCGCTGCATACCTCCTTCATCACGCCGTTCGACCGGGACGAAATCCACCAGCTGATCAGCGGCATGGACGATATCCTGGACCTGACCCAGGACGTGGCCGAGTCCATGAATCTCTACGATATCCGCCAGGTGACGTCCGAAGCCAAGCAGTTGGCCGACATCGTCCTGTCCTGCTGCCAGCGGGTGCAGGCTGCGGTCAACCTCCTGCACTCCATGGACAACGGGCCGACCATCCTCAAGAACTGCCAGGAAATCGACCATCTCGAGTCCGATGCGGACCGCATCATGCGGGAGGCGATGTCCAAGCTTTTCCGGGAAGAGCAGGACGTCCGCCAGGTCATCAAGCTCAAGGCCATCTACGAACTCCTCGAATCGGTCACGGACCGCTGCGAGGATGTGGCCAACACCATCGAAGGCATCGTCCTCGAAAACTCCTGATTGAGGCCTGGGTTCCCATATGGAAAACGTCCAGATTGGACTGGGAGTCGTCACCCTGCTGGTGGTCGTGGCGGTGCTGTTCGATTTCATGAACGGCTTTCATGATGCCGCCAACTCCATCGCCACCATTGTCTCGACCCGGGTACTGAAGCCCCATCAGGCGGTACTGTGGGCCTCGGTGTTCAATTTCATCGCCTTCTTCATTTTCCAGCTCAAGGTCGCCAGCACCATCGGCAAGGGCACCATCGATCCGAGCATCGTCGATCACTACATCGTGTTCGGCGCCCTCGTCGGCGCCATCGTCTGGAACATCATCACCTGGTATTACGGCATTCCGTCTTCCTCTTCCCACGCCCTCATCGGCGGGCTGGTGGGTGCCGCCCTGGCCAAGGTCGGCCCCGGCGGGCTCATCTGGGGCGGGGTGTGGAAGATCGTCGCCTTCATTTTCGTGGCGCCGGTGCTGGGCTTCATCATCGGCGGCTTCCTCATGGTGGTGGTGTCCTGGATATGCAAGGACGTGGCGCCCAACCGGGTGGACAAGACTTTCCGCCGCTTCCAGCTGCTCTCGGCGGCCGCCTACAGTCTCGGCCACGGCGGCAATGACGCCCAGAAGACGGTTGGCATCATCTGGATGCTGCTCATCGCCGCGGGAATCTCCAGCGCCAACGACCCGGTTCCTAACTGGGTGGTGTTTTCCTGCTATGCCGCCATGGGTCTCGGCACCCTGTTCGGCGGCTGGCGCATCGTCAAGACGATGGGCAACCGCATCACCAAGCTGAACCAGGCCAGGGGCTTCTGTGCCAACAGCGGCGGGGCCATCACCCTATTCCTGGCCACTGGTCTCGGGGTCCCGGTTTCCACCACCCATACCATCACCGGGGCCATCGCCGGCGTCGGTTCGACGCGGGGCACCCGCCGGGTGCGCTGGGGTGTGGCTGGCGGCATCGTCTGGGCCTGGCTGCTGACCATTCCCTGTAGCGCCGTGATCGCGGCCGCGGCCTGGTATATCGGCCGGGGCATCCTCTGAGCCGGGGCTAGCCCCTCGGCTTGCCCCGGAGGGCCGCCGGGAAAAACCGCTCAGGCCGGGATATCCGGCACCAGCATCTGTTCCAATTGGAGAATGCGGTCCTTCAGGAGTAGCTTGCGTTTCTTGATGCGGCGCACCAGCAGTTCGTCCAGGGGGGCGGTTTCCACCAGATGGGCGATCACCCGGTCGAGGTCCCGGTGTTCTTCCTGCAATTCCTGGAGCAGGGTCCGGATGTCGGTCATCTCGTCATCGCTGAGCGGTCGGTTGGACATCGGATACTCCATTAGGGTAGTGATGGTTTGTTAGAATACTCGCACCAACCCAATTTTAGGAGAGAGACATGCAGAGCCATGTGATCGTCTCGTTCGGCAAGGATCGCGAATACCACTACAGATTCAATGGCGCCGATCTGTCGGGGGGCACGGTGGACGATGCCCGCAGGTGGTTCGACCGGGAATTCAACGCCCTGGAATGCGATGTGGCGACCCCGACCGGCAAGGTGCTCATCATCGACCGCATCCTGAGCGTGGCCAAGTACGCCGGCGAAGGGCGCTTCAAGGAGCAGGCCAGCTGGGCCGAGCAGTTCGCCAAGTACACTGCCCTGATCCTGGCCCGCGACCTCATCCGGGTCGACGTGGCCAACTACGCCATCGGCTACTGAAGGCCTTGAACAAGGCATTCGTCAAGGAAGGCGAGGACGGGGACGACGACGAAGGCGTCGCGCCCGCTCTCAAGCTGCCGGCGGGAACCCGCAACTACATCACCCCGGCCGGCCATGCCCGCCTGAAGTCGGAGCTGGAGGAGCTGGTGAAGCGGGAGCGCCCCCGGGTGGTGGAGGTGGTGGCGTGGGCCGCCTCCAACGGCGACCGCTCCGAGAACGGCGACTACATCTACGGCAAGAAGCGGCTGCGGGAAATCGACCGCCGCATCCGCTTCCTGACCAAGCGCCTGGACATCGCCGAAGTGGTCGATCCCACCCGGCAGACCAATGTGGACCAGGTGTTTTTCGGCGCCACGGTGACGGTGAGCGATCCCGAAGGCAACGAGAACACCTACACCATCGTCGGCGTGGACGAGGCGGACGCCTCCCGCGGCCGCATTAGCTGGATTTCCCCCCTGGCCCGGGCCCTCATCAAGGCACGGGAGGGCGACACGGTGCGTTTCCAGAGCCCGGTGGGCTGGCGGGAAATGGACATCGTCGAAGTGCGCTACGAAATGCTCGACTAGCCTTGAAAAGGGGGAATGCGCCCCCATCTCCCGGCATACCGTTTCATCTAGGGAGTCTCAAGCATGTCCGAACAGAAGGAAACCCTCGGTTTCCAGACCGAAGTCAAGCAACTGCTGCATCTGATGATCCACTCCTTGTACAGCAACAAGGAGATTTTCCTGCGGGAACTCGTTTCCAACGCTTCCGACGCCTGCGACAAGCTGCGGTTCGAAGCGCTCAACAACGCCGCCCTCTACGGCGACGATTCCGAGCTGAAGATCCGCGTCGCCTTTGACCAGGCGGCCCGCACCCTGACCATTTCCGACAACGGCATCGGCCTTTCCCGGGAGGAGGCCATCGCCCACCTGGGCACCATCGCCAAGTCGGGCACCCGGGAGTTCTTTTCCTCCCTGACCGGCGACCAAGCCAAGGATGCCCACCTGATCGGCCAGTTCGGCGTCGGCTTCTATTCCTCCTTCATCGTCGCCGACAAGGTCACGGTGATCTCCCGCCGCGCCGGCCTGCCGGCCGACCAGGCGGTGAAATGGGAGTCCGCCGGCGCGGGGGATTTCTCGGTGGAGATGGTCGACAAGGCCGGCCGCGGCACCGACGTCGTCCTGCACCTGCGGGAAGGCGAGGACGATTTCCTCAACGGCTGGAAGCTCAAGTCCATCATCCGCAAGTACTCCGACCACATCACCCTGCCCATCCTCATGAAGAAGGATGAATGGGACAAAGACAAGGGCGAGCAGGTGGTCACCGACGAGGACGAGACCGTCAACCAGGCCAGCGCCCTGTGGGCCCGGCCCAAGTCTGAGGTGACCGAGGAGCAGTACAAGGAGTTCTACAAGCACGTCGCCCACGACTTCGAGGACCCCCTGGCCTGGACCCACGCCCGGGTGGAAGGCAAGCAGGAATACACCCAGCTCCTCTACATCCCGTCCCGGGCCCCCTTCGACCTGTGGGACCGCAAGGCCCGCCACGGCGTCAAGCTCTACGTGCGCCGGGTCTTCATCATGGACGACGCCGAGCAGCTCATGCCCCTGTACATGCGCTTCGTGCGCGGGGTGGTGGATTCCAGCGACCTGCCGCTGAACGTCTCCCGGGAAATCCTGCAGCAGAGCAAGGACATCGACGCCATCCGCAACGGCTGCAGCCGCAAGGTCATCGCGCTGCTGGAGGATATGGCCGAGAACGACAAGGAGAAATACGCCCAGTTCTGGGAGAACTTCGGCCAGGTGCTGAAGGAGGGCGTCGGCGAGGACTTCGCCAACAAGGACAAGATCGCCGGCCTGCTGCGCTTCGCTTCCACCCATACCGACACGCCGGAGCAGACCGTCTCCCTCAAGGATTACATCGGCCGCATGAAGGAGGGCCAGGAGAAGGTCTACTACGTCACCGCCGAGACCTTCAACGCCGCCAGGAACAGCCCCCACCTGGAAATCTTCCGCAAGAAGGGCATCGAGGTGCTGCTCCTGTCCGACCGGGTGGACGAATGGGTGGTGGGCCACCTCACCGAGTTCGAGGGCAAACCCCTGCAGTCCGTGGCCAAGGGCGGCCTGGACCTGGGCAAGCTGGAGGACGAGGCCGAGAAGAAGGAAGCCGAGAAGGCAGCCGACGAGTACAAGGAACTCCTCGATAAGATCAAGGCTTCCCTGGGGGACAAGGTCAAGGACGTGCGGGTCACCCATCGCCTCACCGACTCGCCCTCCTGCCTGGTGTCGGACGAGCACGATGTCTCCGGCAACCTGGCCCGGCTCCTCAAGGCTGCCGGCCAGCAGGCCCCGGACGTGAAGCCCATCCTCGAGATCAATCCCAACCATCCGGCGGTGCAGCGGCTCAAGTACGAGGAGTCCCGCTTCGACGACTGGGCGGCCCTGCTGTTCGAGCAGGGCATGCTGGCCGAGGGCGGCCAGCTCGACGATCCGGCCGGTTTCGTCAAGCGCATCAACGATCTCATGCTGGCCCTTTCCCTGGGCGGCAAGTAAGCCCTTCCGCCTCCACCATGACGCCGCCGGGCCGAAGCCCGGCGGCGTTTTTCTTTGCGGTCGGCTCGGGAGCAAAACGGGACGAATGCTGTCAATAGGGTACAAAGAGCCGATTCCGACGGTTTCCATCTGTCACGGGAGGGGAACGAAGGCGGGAAATTCGGAGCCACGCGGCTTGTTCCCTTGCATTCCGCAGAAAGGGGGGTCGGATCATGATTGATGAATCCCACGGCAAATCGGTGGAGATTCTGCTGGTGGAGGACAACCCGGGAGATGTGCGTCTGACCCAGGAAGCGCTGCGCAGGGTGAAGATCAGGAACACGTTGAGCGTTGTGGGAGACGGGGTGGAAGCCCTGATGTTCCTGCGCCGCCAGGGTGAGTTCGCCCATGCCCCGCGGCCGGACATCGTGCTGCTCGATCTCAACCTGCCGCGCCTGGACGGCACCGACGTCCTGGCGGCCGTCAAGTCCGACCCGGACCTCAAGAGCATCCCCGTGGTCGTCCTCACCACCTCCCAGGCCGATGAAGACATCCGCCGCTCCTATGGACTGAACGCCAACTGCTATGTCAGCAAGCCGGTGGACTTCGACCAGTTCATGCGGGTCGTCCAGTCCATCGAGGATTTCTGGCTCACCGTCGCCCAACTGCCCAGGTCATGAATTCGCCCCTCAACGTCCTCCTGCTCGAAGACAACCCGGTGGACTATCGCCTGCTGCAGGAGGAACTGCGGGAGGCGGGGGCCGCCGACCTGCACCTGACCCGGGCCGAGGGGCTGGCGGAGGCCCTGGCCTGCCTGGAGAACCAGCGCTTCGACGTGGTCCTCACCGATCTCTCGGTTCCCGACAGCTTCGGCATCGCCACCGTCGAGGCCCTCCTGGGCCGGGCGGCGGAAACCCCCGTGGTGGTGCTCACCGGCTCCGAGGACGACCGCACCGGCCTGGCTGCCGTCCACCTCGGCGCCCAGGACTATCTGGTGAAGGGGGAAACCGGCGGCGAGCTGCTGCTGCGCTCCCTGCAGTACGCCATTGAGCGCAAGCACGCCGAACTGGCCCTGAAGCAGAACAGCGACGAACTGGCGGAGCGGGCGAAGAAGCAGCTGGGGCGCTACAACGATGCCCTGCAGCTGGAGACTGTGGAGCGCTACCGCATCGAGGCGGCCCTGCGGGAGAGCGAGCGGCGCTTCCGCACCACCTTCGAGCAGACGGCGGTGGGCATGGCCCACATCAGCGTCGATGGCGGCTTCCTGCGGGTGAACCAGAAGCTCTGCGACATCCTGGGCTACTCCGATGCCGAGCTCCTGTCCCTCTCCCTGGCCGAAATCTGCCACCCGGAGGATGCCGACATCGAACAGCCCCACCGGAAGCGGCTCATGAACGGGGCGGTCCGGGACTATGCGGTGGATCGGCGCTACCGGCGCAAGGACGGCGCCTTCCATCGGTTGCGACAGACCATGTCCCTGGTGCGCAGCGGCCAGGGCAGCCCCCACTACTTCGTGGCGGTGTTCGAAGACCTGGAGGGCCGCTCGGCGCTTCCGGACGACGCCGGCCGCCAGGACCTGGAGCGGCAGCTGGCCGACAGCCGGCGGGAGCTGGCCGCCGTCAACGCCGAGCTGGATGCCCTGTCCTATTCCGTTTCCCACGATCTGCGGGCACCCCTGCGGGCGGTGAGCGGCTTTTCCCGCATCCTCATCCGGGACTATGGCGAGCAGTTCCCCTCCGACGCCCGCCAGTATCTGGGCATGGTCGCCGACGGGGCCCTGCGCCTGGACCACCTGATCCGGGACCTCCTGGCCTACTCCCGGCTCGGGCGTCAGCCCTTGAATCCCCAGCCCACCGATCTCGGGCGGGTGGTGGCCGAATGCCTCCATGTCCTCAAGCCGGAGTACGAAGGCCGGCCGGTGGAATTCTCCGTCGCCGACCTGCCGTCCTGGGAGGTCGATCCGACCCTCATCAGGGAGGTCTTCCTGGCCCTCCTCGGCAATGCCGTCAAATTTTCGGCCGGATGCAACCCGGCCCGGGTCGAGGTCGGCGCCGAGTCAGGCGACGGCGAGCTGCGTGTCCATGTCCGGGACAACGGCATCGGCTTCGACATGAACTACGCCCACAAGCTGTTCGGCGTCTTCCAGCGCCTGCACCGCCCCGACGAATACGCCGGCACCGGCATCGGGCTCGCCATTGCCCAGCGCATCGTCCAGCGCCATCGCGGCCGCATCTGGGCCGACGCGGCGCCGGGCGAGGGGGCCACCTTCTTCTTCACCCTGCCGGCCGGCGGCTGAACGACGGTCCAGGAATCGCGCCATGCCTTATCCCACCTCGATCCGAGCGCTGATTGTCGAAGACGATCCCATCGACGCCGAACTGCTCCTCCACGAGCTGCGCCGCAGCGGCTTCGAGGTGCAATGGCAGCGGGTGGAGGGCATGGACGACTACCTGGCCGGGCTGGAGACCAAGCCGGACATCATCTATTCCGATTTCAACCTGCCCCAGTTTGACGGCCTCAAGGCCCTGGACCTCCTGGTGCAGCGCGGGCTGGACATCCCCTTCATCATCGTCTCCGGCGTCATCGGCGAGGACCGGGCGGTGGAGGTGATGCGCCGGGGCGCCTGGGACTATCTCCTCAAGGACCGCCTGGCCCGCATTGGCGAGGCCACCCGCCAAGCCCTGGAGAAGCGCTCCCTGCGCACCGCCAAGGTGCAGGCCGAGGAGGAGGCCCGGGCCGCCAGCGACGCCCTCGAGGCCATCGTCGAGGCGGCGCCCCTGGCCATCGTCGCCCTCGACGAGGGCGGCCGCATCCGGGCCTGGAATCCGGCCGCCGAGAAGCTCTTCGGCTGGCAGGCGAGCGACGTCATGGGCCAGTGCATCGGCACCCTGGCCGGTTCCGAGGGATGCTCCCTGCCTTCCATCTGCGGGCTCGACGCCCCGGCCGCCGCCGACGAGGTGGAGACCGTCTGCTTCCGGAAGGATGGCTCCCGGGTGGATGTCGGGGTGTGGACGGCGCCGCTGCACGACCCGGCCGGCGCGGTCTCCGGCTCCATACGGATGTTCGCCGACATTTCGGAACGCCGCCGCCAGCAGGAGCGGATCGACCGACTGATGCGGGTGCAGACGGTGCTCAGCGAAATCAACGCCACCATCGTCCGCGTCCGGGATCGGAGCAACCTTCTGCGGGCGGCCTGCAGTATCGCGGTGGACCATGGCGGCTTCAGCCTCGCCTGGATCGGCCTGGACGGCAGCGGCCAGGCCGGCGAACTTGTGTCCATGGCCGCCGCCGGGCTGTCCGAAGGTTTGCGGGACAGGCTCAAGGCCGAAGACTTCGCCAGCGATTTCGCTGACCTGCAGCTGGTGGGCGCGGCGCTGCACGAGGGCAGGGCGGTCTTCAGCAACGAATTGCCGGCGGACAAGGGGGTCGGCATGGTTCCCGGGCCGGCCGGGCGGCTTGGCTCCATGGTGGCCTTGCCGCTGCGGGTGGATGGCAAGCTGACTGGCGTCTTCGCAATGTACGCAGCGGCGCCGGGCTTCTTCACCGACGAGGAGATGCACCTCCTCAACGAAATGGCCTCGGATGTGTCCTTCGCCCTGGACTACATCGCCAAGTCGGAGACGGTGAGCTACCTGGCCTACCACGATCCCCTCACCAACCTGCCCAATCGGCAGCTGCTGCAGGAGCGGGTCGATCAATTCGTCCGGGTGAACGGCCAGAATGGCTTTGCGGCCATCCTGATTTTCGATCCGGAGCGTTTCCGCAATCTCAACGACACCCTCGGCCGCCAGGCCGGCGACGAGCTGCTGCGCCAGATCGGGACCCGGGTGCGGGCGGCGGTGCGGGAGTCGGATACGCCGGCCCGCATCGGCGGCGACGTGTTCGCGGTCTTCCTGAACGGCGTCCACGGTGTCGAAGGGGTAGCCCATGTGGTGGAAGAAAAGCTGCTGGACGCCCTCAACCAGCCCTTCAACCTGGGGGGCGAGGAACTGCGGGTCTCCATCCGCATCGGCATCGCCCTGTTCCCGGCCGACGGCACCGATGCCGACACCCTGCTGCGCAATGCCGAAGCGGCTCAGCAGCGGGCCCGGGAATACGGGGAGAAATATCTCTTCTACGGGCCGGGGATGAACGCCCGGGTGTCCCGCGCCCTGGCCATGGAGAACAAGCTGCGCCGGGCCCAGGAAAATGGCGAATTCGTGCTTTACTATCAGCCCAAGATCAACCTGCTGGACGGCCACCTGGCCGGCCTCGAGGCCCTGATGCGCTGGCAGGACCCGGAAAGCGGCCTGGTGCTGCCGGCCCGCTTCATCCCCCTCCTGGAGGAGACCGGGCTAATTTTCGAGGTCGGCCGCTGGGCCCTCAACCAGGCGGTGGCCGACCGCCACCACTGGAAGGAGCAGACCGGCCTGGCGCCCCGGGTGGCGGTCAATGCTTCCACCATCCAGCTCCTGCGCAAGGACTTCCATGCCGAGGTGGCGCAGGTGGTGTCCAGCAACGGCGACGACGCCGCCGGCCTCGAGCTGGAGATCACCGAATCGGCCCTCATGCAGGACTTCGAGAAGAACGTCTCGGTCCTGGAGAAAATCCGGGAAATGGGCATCGGCATTGCCATCGACGACTTTGGCACCGGCTATTCCTCCCTGGGCTATCTCTCGCGCCTGCCGGTGACGGTGCTCAAGATCGACTATTCCTTCGTGCGGGACATGGTGCTGCGGCCGGAGGGCATGGCCCTGGTGTCCACCATCATTTCCCTCGGGCGGACCTTCAATTTCCGGGTGGTGGCCGAGGGGGTCGAGACCGAGGAGCAGGCCCGGCTGCTGCGCCTCCTGCGCTGCGACGAGGGGCAGGGCTTCCTGTTCGGCGAGGCGGTGCCGGCGGACGTCATCGAGAAGCGGCTGCTGGCCCAGGCGCACGAGCAGACCAAGCACTGAGAGCCGGTCCCCGCGAGGGTCTGGGGCGCGTGCTATATTCGCGCCGATGACCAAGACCACTTCCTCCGAACATCGCCTGTCCCTGCCGGAAGTGCTGGACATGCTGGTGGCGGACGGCCTGGTTGACAAGGCCGACGCCGACTCGCTGCAGGCGGAGCGCCGGCTCCACGGCGGCAATGTCCATCCTTTCATCATCGTCGCTGACCGCAAGTGGCGCAGTGCTCAGGCGCCCAACCGCCTGCTGACCCTGGAGGTCCTGGCGGAATGGCTGGCCGCCCGGCTGGGGCTGGAATACATGCACATCGATCCTCTCAAGATCGACTTCACCGGCGTCGCCGATGTCATGTCCAGCACCTACGCCGCCCGCTTCGCCATCCTGCCGGTGCAGGTGACCACCCGGGAAGTGGTGATCGCCACGGCGGAGCCCTTCCTGCGGGAGTGGGAGGCCGAACTCAAGCCCATCCTGCGCAAGGATATCCGGCGGGTCCTCGCCAATCCGGTGGATATCAGCCGCTACCTGGTGGAGTTCTTCAACCTGGCCAAGTCGGTCAAGAAGGCGGCCCAGACCGGCGGCGGCACCTCGGGGTTGTCCAGCTTCGAGCAGCTGGTAGAGCTGGGCAAGGCCAACCGCCAACTGGACGCCAACGACCAGCACATCGTCCACATCGTGGACTGGCTGTGGCAGTACGCCTTCGACCAGCGGGCTTCGGACATCCATATCGAGCCCCGGCGGGAGCTGGGCATCGTCCGCTTCCGCATCGACGGGGTCCTGCACCAGGTGTACCAGATTCCCATGGCGGTGATGAACGCCATGACCAGCCGCATCAAGCTCCTGGGCCGCATGGACGTGATCGAGAAGCGCCGGCCCCAGGACGGCCGCATCAAGACCCGCACCCCGGACGGCCAGGAGGTGGAGCTGCGTTTGTCCACCCTGCCCACCGCCTTCGGCGAGAAGCTGGTGATGCGGATTTTCGACCCCGGCGTCCTGGTCCGGGACTTCCGCGAGCTGGGCTTCTCGGAGGAAGACCAGACCCGCTGGCAGCGCATGACCCAGTCGCCCAACGGCATCGTCCTGGTCACCGGCCCCACCGGCTCCGGCAAGACCACCACCCTGTACACCACCCTCAAGCAGTTGGCGACTCCCGAGGTCAATGTGTGCACTATCGAGGACCCCATCGAAATGGTGGAGTCCTCCTTCAACCAGATGCAGGTCCAGCAGGGCATCGACCTGGGCTTTGCCGACGGCGTTCGCGCCCTCATGCGCCAGGACCCGGACATCATCATGATCGGCGAGATCCGCGACCTGCAGACCGCCGAGATGGCCATCCAGGCGGCCCTCACCGGGCACCTGGTGCTGTCCACCCTGCACACCAACGATGCCCCTTCGGCCATCACCCGCCTCCTGGACCTGGGCGTGCCGGCCTACCTCATCAACTCGACCTTGCTCGGGGTCATGGCCCAGCGCCTGGTGCGCACCCTGTGTCCCCACTGCAAGCGGCCAGTCGGCCTGCGGTCCGAGGACGAGGCCGCCTGGGACAGCCTGGTGGCCCCCTGGCGGTCCAACCGGCCGGCCCAGATCCATCAGCCGGTCGGCTGCCTGGAGTGCCGCATGACCGGCTATCTGGGCCGCCTCGGCCTGTACGAGATCCTGCTCATGTCGCCGGAGCTGCGGAAATACATCCGGCCCCAGGCCGACGTGGCCAGACTGCGGGAACAGGCCTACCGGGAGGGAATGCGCCCCTTGCGCATCTCCGGCGCCCTCAAGGTGGCCCAGGGCATCACTTCCCTGGAAGAGATCATCAAGGTCGCCCCGCCGGCCGACGAAGCCTAGCGCGCCAGGCATATCCCAGGCAGCGCTTGAGCCAGGCGCCGATGGCGCTGGGGCTCCAGCCGGGGGAGAGATTGCCCAGAAACCCCAGGGTGGGTTCGGGATCCCGCTGCTGGAGCAGGGCGCAGGGCGGCGCCGGGTTGGCCTTCCGCCGCTTGCTGCGCCGCTCCCGGTAGGAGCGGCGGTCGTTGAACACCAGCCCCAGCCCGCCGGTCAGAGGGATGCCCTTCAAGGCGTTGACCCGGCGCCGATCCCCCTGGCGTGGCACGGGGGGCCGCGGTCTAGAAAACTGGCTCCGATCCCTGAACATTCCGATTCCTGTCTGCGCGAGGCGACCTGTGAGCGAAGGCGGGTGACTTAACGCGAATTTCATAAGCGCACATCCTAGGGATTGCAAATCGGGCTGTGGATAGGCTGAAACCCTTACTTTTCCCGCAGGGGGACAGGGATGCCTATTTGGTGGGGCGTGGGATGCGGGAACTACCGGGGGATGGGGTATTTCAGGCAAACAAGGCGTCGATATCGATGTCCGGCGCCTGGGGTTGGGCATCGTGGTGGACCAGCAGGCCGCTTTCCACCAGGGTCTCGTAGCAGCACACCTGGTTGCGGCCGTGCTCCTTGGCGTAATAGAGGGCGTCGTCGGCCTGGCCCAGGATATCGGTGGGCGCCAGCCGCGGGTCGACGGCGGTGAAGCCGACGCTGCAGGTGACCTGGCCGACCTGGGGGAATTCGTGGCTTTCCACCATCTGCCGCAGGCGTTCGAGGGCCTTGACCGCGTTGTCGCGGCTGCCGACCCGCAGCATGACCACGAATTCCTCGCCGCCGAAGCGGAACAGGCGGTCCTCGGAACGGAAGCTGCAGCGCATGAGGCTGGCGATGCGCAGCAGCACCTCGTCGCCGAAGAGGTGGCCGAAGTTGTCGTTGATGCGCTTGAAATGGTCGATATCGACCACCGCCAGCCAGTGGAGATTGCCGGTACCGTCTTCCGCCCGTCGCTCGTTGTCCCGGTCGCCCTCCTGGCCGCGGCCGGAACGGGCGATGATCTTGTCGAAGGCTTCGTCGAAGGTCTTGCGGTTGAGCAGGCCGGTCAGGGTGTCCAGCTCGCTGTAGTCCAGCAGATTGACGTAATTGCAGTAGAAATGCAGGAAGCGCTCCAGGCCCTCGCGCTCGATGGGAGTCGGCGTCCGGTCCATGTCCACCTGCAGGAAGCCCCCGGGGGTGGCGCTGGAGCCGGTGCTGAGGGGATAGGCATAGGTGAATCCGCGCTCGCCGCTGGCGGTGGCAAGCTGGCCGTCCCGGTAGGCCTGCTGGAGCAGGGGGGAGTCTTCGAGCGGATCGCTGCCGCAGTCGCCGGCCTCGCCGAAGAGCTGCAGGCCCTCGGCGCCGATGCGGGCGACGGGAGTGACGGCCGGCCCGTGGGGGGCGGGAACCAGTCGCAGCAGGGTGACCCGGCGGGGCCGAAAAATCTCGTGGATGGCCGCGACGACGCTGGCGCCCAGGATGTCGCGGTCCCGACAGGACGAAATGGCTTCGATCTGCTTGAGCAGCTGCAGCATGGTCATGACTCGGGCTTGTCGGAAGGCTTCGGAGAAGCCTGGGCGGCCAGTAGGTGGAACTACTTATACTACTGTGGGCCTCGGGCCAGCGTCAAGGCGCTCCCGGTGGCGGCCTATTCCCTTTTATATCAAGCCTTTGCTGGCCGCTTGAAGAGCTTCCGCTGGAGGGTGCGCCGGTGCATCTTGAGGGCCCGGGCGGTGGCCGAGATGTTGCCGTCGTTTTCCCGCAGTACCCGCTGGATATGCTCCCACTCCAGCCGATCCACCGACAGGGGCTCGTCCGGGGCGGTGAATTCGTGTTCCATGGCGTCGCCCTCGGCGAAGGCCGCCAGGATGGCTTCCACCTCCACCGGCTTGGCCAGGTACTGCACGGCGCCCAGCTTGACCGCATCGACGGCGGTGGCGATGCTGGCGTAGCCGGTCAGGACGACGATCCGCGCCTCGGGGTTGGCAGCCAGCAACTGGGGAATGAGGGTGAGCCCGGACAGCCCGCCCAGGTTGAGGTCGAGGATGATCCGGCCCGGCTGCGAATCCCTTGCCAGGGTCAGGGCCTCCTCGGCGCTGGTGGCACCCTGGGCGGTGAGGCCGCGGCGCTCGAGGGCGCGGATGAGGACGGCGTTGAAGGTGGCGTCGTCGTCGATGACAAGGATGGTTTCGTTCATGGCAGTCACCCTCGCTCCAGGGGTAGTTCGATGCGGGCGACGGCGCCGCCCTCCGGATGGTTGCTTAGGGTCAGGCGGCCGTTCAGGCGTTCCACCGCCGATTGGGTCAGCATGAGGCCGATGCCGCTGCCGCCGGGGTGGGCCGGAAAGGCCGCCTTGCCGGCCTGGTCGAGGACGCCGGCGGCGAAGCCGGGGCCGTGGTCGCGCACCTGGATGGCCAAATGGGCGTCATCCCAGCTGGCGGCCAGCTCGATTTCGCGGCTGCCGGTGTTGGCCGCGTTGTTCAGCAGGTTGAGCACCGCCTGTTCCAGGGTCGGATCGGCGACGATGGTGGGCGACGCCGAATCCGGGAGGCGCAGCCGGCTGTTGGCCTGGGGGCGCAGGCTGTGCCAGCGCTGGCGCAGCCCGTCGAGCCAGACGTCGGCCCGCACTGCCTGAGCCTGCTCCAGCCGCTCCGCCCCGGCCTGGCGGGAAAGGCCGGTGATGATCTCCTTGCAGACGCCGATCTGCTGGCGCAGCACCGCCAGGTCGGCCTGGGCGGCTTCGGACAGGCTCCGATCGTATTGCAGCTCGCCGGCGATCACCGCCATGGTGGCCAGGGGCGTCCCCAGCTCATGGGCGGCGCCCGCCGCCAGGGTGCCGAGGGCCACCACCCGCTCGTCCCGCATGGCCTGTTCCCGGGCGGCGGCCAGTTCGGCGTCGCGGCGGCGGATGAGTTCGGTCATGCGCACCACGAACCAGCCGATCATGGCCGCCGAAATGGCGAAGGTGAGCCACATGCCTCCCAGGTGGAGGCGGGTGGCCCGGGCCGGATCGGCCAGGGGCAGGGGCAGATAGAAGACCATGAGCACCGAGTAGGCGGCCAGGGCCAGGAGGCCGGCGGCCAGCACATGGCGCGCCGGCAGGATGAGGGCGGCGATGGCCACCGGCGGCAGGAGCAGTGAGACCAGGGGATTGGTGGCGCCGCCGCTGAAGAAGAGGAGGGCGGCCAAGCTGACGATGTCGAAGCCGATCTGGCTGAAGACTTCCAGATGGCTGGCCGCCTCGGCCCGGGATAGGCGCAGCCGCACGAGGAAGTTGAAGGCCGCGGCAATGGCTATGACAGTCACCAGGGGAATGCGGGGGAGGGGCACGTCGAGGACACCCGGCACCGCGAAGACCAGCGCCAGCATCGCGGCGAGAACCGCCCAGCGGGCCGAGACGAGCCGCTGCAGGTTGGCCAGCTGGTGCGGGCCGTCCGAGGTGCCGGAAGATGAACGCATGCGTCGATTATGCGTGATTTGAGTCAATTTTTTGCCGCCTGCATCCTGCGACAATTCGCCGCACGCCGTTACCCGGTCTGCCCGTGCGACACTCGCACCTCACCTGTTGGCATATGCAAATGGTTCGTAGAGTTCTATCCATCATCTCTCTTGCTGTCCTCCTGGCGCCCGCCTTCGCCCAGGACATGGACAAGGGCAAGGAAATCAACGGCACCTGCGCCGCCTGCCACGGCGAGCACGGCCAGGGCGGCAAAAAGGGGGAATATCCCCGCCTGGCGGGCCAGCGCGCCGCCTATATCGCCGATCAGCTGAAGAGCTTCCGCTCCAGGACCCGGATCAACATTCCCATGTTCCCGTACACCCAGGAGCGGGAACTGTCGGACGAGGACATCAAGGACATCTCGGCCTACCTGTCCAGCATCGAGCTGCCCACCAAGATGCCGACCTTCACCGGCAACGAGGACGCCCTGACCAAGCTCCTTATGGCGGACAAGGTGATGATCATCCCCCGGGCGCCGGGCGACCTGGAAAACGGCAAGGGCATCTTCCAGAAGAAGTGTTCCGCCTGCCACGGCAAGACCGGCATGGGCCGGGGCAAATTCCCGATGCTGGTGGGGCAGTACACCAGCTATTTGAAGCGGCAGCTGGACCTCTACCTCAAGGGCGACCGACCCCACGAGGAGGAGGGCACCGTCGGCATCCTCAACGAACTCAAGGCCAGCGATCTGCAGGACATCCTGGCCTACCTCACTTCCATTCAGGAGACCGGCGAATGAAGCGATTCTCCACCGCCTTGCTGTGCCTGGCGCTGGCCCAGGGGGCCTGGGCCCACGACCATGGCGGGCAGATCGACGACAGCATGCCCGACGCCGAGAGGATGCGTTTCTGCCAGCGGGTCCGGGACTTCGCTCTGCAGGCTTTCTACGACCGGGAAAAGGGGCGGCCCATGAAGGTCTTCACCGAGGACGGCAGCGACGGCCCCCGCATCACCAACCACATCATCCGCCGCATCTACGAAGAGCCCCAGATATCCAGCCCGAAGAAAGCAGAAGCCTTCGGGCGCGCCACCTGCAACGAGATGATGCAGGCGGCGGGGAAGTAGGCTCCGTGCTCAGGCCGCCGCGGCGTCCAGGTCCTCGGGGGGCGGCTGCAGCCACAGGCACTGCCCCTTGCTCTCCTTGTTGATGCCGGCCAGCACCTGCTGGTGCAGGGCCAGTTCGGCGTCGTCGGCGGTGCGCACGACCAGGGGCTTGCGTTCCCGCCGGGTTGCCGTGCCGGTGCCCTGGGCGCGGGGCTGGACGTCGGGCTCGATCATCAGGCTGTCCTGGCCCCGGGTCATGGCCAGATAGACCTCGGCCAGCAACTCCGTGTCGAGGAGGGCACCGTGCAGGGTACGGTGGGAGTTGTCGATCTGGTAGCGCTCGCACAGGGCGTCCAGGCTGTTGCGCTTGCCCGGGTGCAGTTCCTTGGCCATGCGCAGGGTGTCCCGGACGCCGGCGCAGACCGTGTCCACCGGCACCAGCCCCAGGCGGTTCAGCTCGGCGTTGAGGAAGCCGATGTCGAAAGGGGCGTTGTGGATCACCAGTTCGGCGCCCCGGATGAAGTCCAGGAATTCCTCGGTGATGTCGGCGAACTTGGGCTTGTCGGCCAGGAACTCCAGGGTGATACCGTGCACCGCCGCGGCGCCCTCGTCGATGTCCCGCTCCGGATTGACGTACTTGTGCAGGTGGCGGCCGGTGAGGCGGCGATTGAACATCTCGATGCAGGCCACTTCGATGATGCGGTGGCCCTGGCGGGGGTCGAGGCCGGTGGTTTCCGTGTCGAGGACGATCTGCCTCATGTTCTTGTTCCTTCCCTTAATTCGTCGATGCCCCGGTTGGCCAGGGCGTCGGCCCGTTCGTTCTCCGGGTGGCCGGCGTGCCCCTTCACCCAGATCCACTCCAGCCGGTGCTCCTTGGCCAGCCGATCGAGCTCCTGCCAGAGGTCGGCGTTCTTCACCGGCTTCTTGTCGGCGGTGCGCCAGCCATTGCGCTTCCAGCCGTGGATCCATTCGCTGATGCCCTTCAGCACGTACTGGGAGTCGGTGTGGATGCGGGCGGTTACCGGCCGCTTCAGCGCTTCCAGGGCCCGGATGGCGGCGGTCAGCTCCATGCGGTTGTTGGTGGTGTCGGCTTCGCCGCCCCACAGTTCCTTCTCGTGGCGGCCCACGCGCAGGATGGCGCCCCAGCCGCCGGGACCGGGATTGCCGCGGCAGGCGCCGTCGGTGTAGATATCGACCGTGTCAGCCACCGTGGCGCTCCTTCTGGGCCAGGGGGCGCAGGGCCTTGGCGGCGATGGGGCGCTTGCGCCAGGCCGGCTCGATTAGTCGCATGCCATGGACCCGCTTGATGGCCCGCAGCAGGTAGACGCCGCCGTAGAAGCCCCACCAGCGGTCGCCGGCCAACTCCATGAAGCGCCAGCGGCGGAGCCACTTCTCGTGCTGGTAGGGAGGGCGGTAGCAGCCGAAGGCGCCCCGGTCCACTTCGAATCCCAGGAGGCCGAGCCAGTCCTTGAGGCGCAGGACCGAAAGGTAGTCGCCGTTCCAGGGGAAGCGGTCGCGCTTGGCCGCCAGGCGCTGGTGAGCGCCCCACAGGGACAGGGGGTTGAAGCCGAGGATCATCACTTGGCCTTCGGGGATGAGTACGCGCTCGACTTCCCGAAGAATTTGGTGGGGATCGGCGTGGAATTCCAGAACATGGGGCAGGATCACCAGGTCTATGCTGTGGGAGGCGAAGGGCAGGGCGGTGAGGTCGCACAGCACGTCCACGTCGCCGGTTTCCCCGGCCTTGTGGCGCAGGGGGATGCGGTTGGCCCGCAGGAAATCGCACTGGGGCAGGCCGAGCTGCAGGGCATTGAAGCCGAAGACGTCGGTCACCGCCGCATCGAGCTTTTCCTGCTCCCAGCCGATGACATAGCCGCCCTGGGGGGTACGCAGCCACTCCTCCAGTCCGGGAATTGACATCCGGCGTGCTTCGCTCAATAGTTCCGGCATGCTAGAAGTCGATCTCATTCCCGCTTTCAAGGATAACTACATCTGGTTGCTGCGTCGCGGCGACCGGGTCGCTGTAGTGGATCCGGGCGATGCCGCACCGGTCATGGCCCGCCTGCAGGCCGACGGGCTCCAGCTGGAGGCCATCCTCGTCACCCATCATCATGCCGACCACCAGGGCGGCGTGGCGGAACTGGCCGAGTACTGGCAGGCAACCGTCTTTGGACCGGCCGATGAGTCTATCATAGCCTGCTCGCGGCCGCTTTCGGGTGGGGACCGTATTGATGTCCTGGGGCAGAAATTCGACGTCCTGGCGGTCCCGGGCCACACCGCCGGCCACATCGCCTACCGCATGCCGGGGGCGGTGTTCTGCGGCGACACCCTGTTCGGCGCCGGCTGCGGTCGGCTGTTCGAGGGCACGCCGGCCCAGATGGCCGACTCCCTGGCCAAGCTGGCGGCCCTGCCCGACGATACCCTGATCTACTGCGCCCACGAGTACACGGCCGCCAACCTCAATTTCGCGGCCGCCGTCGAGCCGGACAACCCGGCCATCCGCCGCCGCATCGCCGCCGTCGCCGAGAAGCGCCAGGCCGGCCTGCCGACGGTGCCTTCCACCCTGCGGGAGGAAAAGACCACCAATCCCTTCCTGCGCTGCTCCGAGCCGGCCGTGATCGCCGCGGCCCGGCAGCGGGACCCGGCTGCCCAGGATGCGGTCGGCGTCTTCGCGGCCATCCGGGCCTGGAAGAACGTTTTCTGAGCTAGTTTCCCGGGTCTGCTGCCAGGGTGGTCTGGCACACCCGGTTGCGGCCTTCGCGCTTGGCCCGGTAGAGGGCCTGGTCGGCCGCCTCCAGAAGGGCTTCGGCCGGCGCCTCGCCGGGGACGGCGGTGGCGATGCCGATGCTGGCCGTGACCTGGCCGAAGGGCGAGCCGGTGTGGGGTACCCGCAGTTCCCGGATGCCGTTCAGCATCTTGTGGGCGACGAAAAGGGCGCCGTCCAGTCCGGTCCCCGCCAGGATGATGCCGAATTCCTCGCCACCGTAGCGGGCCGCCATGTCGGCTCCCCGTTCCAGCGCGCGGCCGAGGACCAGGGCCACCTGCTTCAGGCAGTCGTCGCCGGCCTGGTGGCCGTAGGTGTCGTTGTAGGCCTTGAAATGGTCCACATCGCACATCATGAGGGTGATCTCGGTGCCTTCCCGCTTGGCCCGGCGCCATTCCCGCTCCAGGGTCGCGTCGAACAGGCGGCGGTTGGGCATGCCGGTGAGTCCGTCGCTGGAGGACAGGCGCTGCAGCTCCCGGTTGGCGGCGTCGAGCTTGCGGGTCAGCGCCACCAGGGAGGCCCGCATCTGGACGATGCGCTGCATGGCCCGCACCTTGGCGCCCAGCACCACTTCGCTCACCGGCTTGTAGAGATAGTCGTCGCCGCCGGCGGTGATGCCCATCTCGAGGTATTCGTCGCTGGTCTTGGCGGAAACGAAGATGATGGGCGTCCAGTTACCGGGTTTCTCCAGGCGGCGCAGGCGGCGGGCCACCTCGAAGCCGTCGATGTCGGGGAGGATCACGTCCAGGAGCACCAGGTCGGGGGTTTCCCGCTCGAACAGCTCTATGGCCTGGTAGCCGGAATCGGCGGCGATGACCATGGCTCCCAGCCGCTGCAGGCAGCGGCTATAGACCAGCAGGTTCGCCTTGACGTCCTCGATGACCAGGATTTTCATGACTGCGCCGACTCAGGTGCTGCGGAGGCTGGCTTCACGCACACATGCTCTGGAGAAAGACCATCATGGCCACGCCGATGGTGATGGCGAAGGCTCCCCAGCCGATGCACTGCCGGGCCGCACTGCGGGCCTGCGCATGGGCGTTGCGCCGCTTGTAGTCCAGGTGCCGGGCGAATTCCCCGAACACCAGGACGATGGTCAGGGCGAAGAAGGCGGTGCCGAAGAAGAGGAGGGCGGTGGCGCCGTTTTCGATTTCGCGGCACGCCGACTCTGACAGGTGGCGGAGCTTCATCATGAAGTCCATCCTGAGGGCGAAGACGAAGCTGAAATAGGCGAGGACGCCGAACAGTCCGGCCATGCCGATCAGTATCCAGGTGTCGCCCTGTTTCAGACGCGCCACAAGACGCCGGAAATCGTCACCGATCCAGCCGAAATTCCTCTTGAACCAGCCCTGCCGCAAGACCGCTATCCTCCCTGATTGCCGGGTGCATCTATCACCAAGGCAATAGATTAGCATGGCCGCATGGTATTGCCCGAGGCCGACGCCGTCCGCCAGGCATGGACTGCGGTGCCGCGCCGCGGCCCGGGGGCGGCTTCTTCCTCACAGTCCGAGCCCATCTTCTGTCAAAATCCGCCCGATTAGGAGTAGCGAGCGATGAGCGACATGATGAGTTTCGCCCTGCTGGGGGGGCTTTTGGCGGTGATGGGCCTGCAGGTCCTGCTGCTGACCCGCACTTCCCGGGCCGGGGCCGACGACCTGGGGGCGGAAATCCGCTTCCGCACCCTGCAGGAAGCGGTGGAAAAGGGCCTGGAGCGCGTCGAGCGGGAACTGCGCGACGAGCTGGCCCGGGGACGCCGCGAGGAGGCCGAGGAGGCCTTCCGGGACCGGGAGGAGCAGGCCCAGTCGGCCACCCGCCTGGCCCAGGCCATCACCACCCAGGTCACCCAGTTCGGCAGCCTCCAGGGCGAGCGCCTGGACGCCTTCGCCCGGGAGCTGGGCCGCTTCTCCCTGGGCATGGACGAGCGCTTCGAGCGCCTCAAGGCCGGGGTGGAAGGGCGCCTGGCTGCCATCCAGGCCGACAACGCCAGCAAGCTGGAGGAAATGCGCCGGACCGTGGACGAGAAGCTCCATGCCACCCTGGAGCAGCGCCTGGGGGAATCCTTCAAGCTGGTGAGCGAGCGCCTGGAGCAGGTGCACCGCGGCCTCGGGGAGATGCAGACCCTGGCGGCCGGCGTCGGCGACCTCAAGCGGGTCCTGACCAATGTGAAGACCCGGGGCACCTGGGGCGAAGTCCAGCTCGCCGCCCTCCTGGAGCAGGTGCTGACCGCCGACCAGTACGGCACCAACGTGGCGGTGCGGCCGGGCAGCGCCGAGCGGGTGGATTTCGCCATCCGCCTGCCGGGCAAGGACGACGGCGCCCTGGTGTGGCTGCCCATCGATGCCAAATTTCCCATTGAGGACTACCAGCGCCTCATCGACGCCCAGGAGCACGGCGACGTGGCGGCGGCGGAGGAGGCTGCCCGGGCGGTGGAGACGCGCCTCAAGGCGGAGGCCCGGAGCATCCGGGAAAAATACGTCCAGCCGCCCTATACGACCGATTTCGCCATCCTCTACCTGCCCATCGAGGGCCTCTACGCCGAGGCCCTGCGCCGGCCGGGGCTGGCCGAGGCCCTGCAGCGGGACTGGCGGGTCAGCCTGGCTGGCCCCACTACCCTGGCGGCCATGCTCAACAGCCTGCAGATGGGCTTCCGGACCCTGGCCATCGAGCAGCGCTCGGCGGAAGTCTGGGCCGTCCTGGGGGCAGTCAAGACCGAGTTCGGCAAGTTCGGCGAGGCCCTGGCCCATACCCGCAAGAAGCTGGAGGAAGCCAGAAGCAGCATCGGCAAGGCGGAAACCCGCACCCGGGTGCTGTCCCGGAAACTGAAGGAGGTGGAGGCCCTGCCGGTGTCCGACGCCCAGCTCCTCATCGGCGCGGCCGAATTCGATGCCGATGACGACTGATCTGGAGCGGGCCTACCGGGCGACCGCCTACCGGGTCTTCCTGCCCGGCGGCGCGGTGGATTTGCGGGTCGATGCCCCGAGCCCGGCCCTGGATGCTTGGCTGCGCCAGGAAGACATCGAGGAATGGGCCATCCTGACCGCCGCCAATCCCGGGTCCGAGCCCCTGCCTGCCCGGGAAAACGCCGAACGCCAGGCCAGGCTGGAATGCGCTCTCCTGGAAGAGGGCTTCGAGCCCTACGCCGGCGAGAACGTGGCCGATGCCGGCGACTGGCCGCCTGAGGAGAGCTGCTTCGTGCCCGCCATGGCGGTAGCGGAAGCCGTAGCGTTGGCGGAGCAATTCGGCCAGAATGCAGTCCTTTGCGGCGAGGCTGGGGGCGCGCCGCGGCTGGTGTGGACTGGGAACGGTAAGGAATGAGCAGGAAAATCGGACGCTTCGAAATCCGGCGCGAACTTGGACGGGGCGCCCAGAGCGTCGTCTATCTGGGCTTCGACCCGCAGTTGCAGCGGGAAATCGCCATCAAGACGCTGCGCCTGGGCGGCACGGGGACCGCCGACAACCAGAATCTCCTGGACGAGGCGCGCCTGGTCAGCAAGCTGCGCCACCCCAACATCGTGCCCATTTTCGAGGCCGGCGAGGAAAATGGCGAGCTGTACCTGGTGTTCGAATACGTCCCCGGCAAGAACCTGGCGGAATTCCTGCGGGACAGCGGCGCTTTGCCACCGGTCAAGGCCGTCAGCATCCTGACGCCCATCCTCGACGCCATCTCCCACGCCCATGGCCTGGGCATCATCCACCGGGACCTGAAGCCCTCCAATATCCTGCTGGACGAGGACGGCACACCCCGGGTCATGGATTTCGGCATCGCCACCCGGGTCGAGGGCCAGGAGGCCGGCGAGCGGGAATACTCCGGGACACCGGCCTACATGGCGCCGGAGTATATCGAGCACCGGGAGATCAGCGAGCGTACCGACGTCTTTGCCGCCGGCCTCATCCTCTACGAAATGCTCACCGGCCAGCGGGCCATCCAGGGATCGAACATCTACCAGGTGATGCACCGCATCGCCAACGAGAATGTCCGCCTGCCGGAAGGGGTCGGCCCGGTGGACGAACGCCTGTCCGCCATCCTGGCCAAGGCGGTGGTGCGGGATTCCACCCTGCGCTACCAGACGGCGGCCCAGTTCGCCGAGGCCCTGGACAATTACCTGGAACCCGAGGACGACGGCAGCGGCGACAGCGGCGGCAAGCAGGCCACCCTGGATTTCCTGCTGCGCCGCATGCGGCACAAGAGCGATTTCCCGGCCCTGTCGGAGTCGGTGAGCGCCATCAACAAGATCGCATCGAGCGAGACGGAGAGCATCAACAAGCTGTCCAACTCCATCCTCAAGGACTTCGCCCTCACCAACAAGCTCCTGCGCCTGGTCAATTCGGCCTATTACCGGCCGGCCGGGGGCGGCAGCATCAGCACCGTGTCCCGGGCGGTGATCGTGCTCGGCTTCGAGACCGTGCGCAACATCGCCATCACGGTGCTGCTGTTCGAGCATCTCCAGAACAAGGCCAACGCCAACCAGCTCAAGGAGGAATTCCTGCGGGTGAACCTGGCCGGCATCCTGGCCAAGGACCTGGCGGCCACCGCCCAGATGCGGGATCTGGAGCAGGCCTTCATCTGCGCCCTGTTCCACAACCTGGGGCGGCTGCTGTCCCAGTACTATTTCCCGGAGGAGACCGACGAAATCCGCCGGGTCATGGAGCAGCGGGAATGCGGCGACGACCAGGCGGCCCTGCAGGTCCTGGGCATCAGCTTCCAGGACTTGGGGATCGCCATCGCCCGCCAGTGGGGCTTTCCGTCCCTCATCGTGAACACCATGCGCAAGCTGGAGGCCGGGCCGGTCAGGAAGCCGGCCACCCAGGAGGACCGCCTGCGGGTCCTGGCCGGCCTCTCCAGCGAACTGTGCCGGGTCATCGGCCTGCCCGCCGACCAGCGGGACAAGGAAATGCGCAAGGTGGTGGCGCGCTTCAAGGACCCGGTGGCCATCGACGAGAAGGCCATCGACGAGACCGTGCAGCGGTCCATCGTGGAGGTGTCCGAGTTCGCCCGCATCATCCACCTCAACCTCAAGCAGACCGTCTTCGGCCGCCAGCTGAGGTCCTTCGTCGCTCCCGGCGAGGGAGAGGCCGAGTCCACCCAGTCGGGCCTCAGCGACACCCTGGGCGACACCCTGCTGGCCCAGGGCGACCCCCTGGGTTACGAGGCGGAAGAGGCCGGCGAAACCGGCGGCGCCAAGGCGGAGGATGCCCAGGCCGTCCTGACCGCCGGCATCCAGGACATCAGCAACACCTTGGTGGATGGCTTCAAGCTCAACGACATCCTGCGCATCATCCTGGAGACCATGTACCGGGCCATGGGCTTCAAGCGGGTCCTCCTGTGCATCAAGGATCCGCGCGCCAACTGCATGCAGGGGCGCTTCGGCTTCGGGCCCGAGGCCAACGACCTGGCAAAGCTTTTCCGCTTTCCCCTGAGCTTCACGCCGGACATCTTCCACGTCGGCACTTCGAAGGGTGTCGATATCCTGATTTCCGACATCGACGATCCCAAGATCGCCGCCCGCATCCCCGACTGGTACCGGAAGGCTGCCGTCGCCAAAACCTTCGTCATCTTCCCGCTCAACATCAAGACCAATCCGGTGGCCCTGATCTACGCCGACAAGGACGAGGCGGGGAGCATCGTCATCCCGGAAAAGGAGCTCTCCCTGCTGCGCACCCTGCGCAACCAGGCGGTGCTGGCCATCAAGCAGGGGTCGTAAAAAAAGCCGGCGGTCGCCGGCTTTCTTCTGGATCCGTTCTGGCGCCTACCAGAGCTTCCACCAGGGGCCCTTGGCTTCATCGGCCTTGCCGAAGTAGTGGCTGTTGGGGAAGTTCTTGCGCAGGATGCGCTCGGAGTCGTCCCGCAGCTCGTTCATCCCCAGCTTGTCGTAGGCGGTGACCATGATGAACAGGGCTTCCTCGTTGGCCGGTGCGTTGGGATAGTTCTTGATGGCGTACTGGGCCCGGTTGGCGGCGGCGATGTAGGCGCCGCGCTTGATGTAGTAGCGGGCGACATGGACTTCCTGCATGGCCAGGGCGTTGACCAGGTAGTTCATGCGCTCGATGGCGTCCGGGGCGTACTTGCTGTTGGGGAACCGGGTCACCAGCTCCTTGAAGGCATTGAAGGCTTCCCGGGCCGACTTGGGATCCCGTTCGGAGAGGTCCTGCTGGCTCAGGTGGCCGAGGAGGCCCAGGTCCTCGTTGAAGCCGATGAGGCCCTTCAGGTAGTAGACGTAGTCCACCGCCGGGTGGTTGGGGTGGAGCTTGATGAAGCGGTCGCAGGCGGCGAGGGCGGAGGCGGGCTCGTTGCCTTTCCAGTACACGTAGCCGAGTTCGAGCTGGGCCTGCTGGGAGTAGCGGCCGTAGGGGAAGCGGGCTTCCAGCTTCTCCAGCAGCTTGGCGGCCTTGTCCCAGGCGCCGTCGGTCTGGGCGTCCTTGGCCTCGGCGTAGAGTTTGCTGGCGGACCAGCCGGCGGTTTCGTCCTTCACTTCGGGCAGCAAGCCGCAACCCGCCAGGGCGGCGACGACCGTGAGCGCCGTCAGGAGGCGGAAGAAGGGGGCAAATGCGGCTAAACTTCGCATCATGAGCATTCCTGTGGAAAATCGCGGCGATTATAACCTGACAGTGCCGGATGAGCTTGCCGGCCGCCGCCTGGATCAAGCTCTTGCCGAATTGTTGCCCCAGTATTCACGCAACCGCCTCCAGACCTGGGTGCGGGATGGCCTTGTCCTGGTGGATGGCGCGCCGGAGGCCGAGCCCAAGCGCAAGCTGCGGGGAGGCGAGAGCCTCCGGGTGTCGGCGGCCCCGGACGAGGCGGCCCTGGCCGGGCAGGCCGAGGACATTCCCCTGGCCATCGTCTACGAGGACGACCACCTGCTGGTGATCAACAAGCCCGCCGGCCTGGTGGTCCATCCCGGCAGCGGCAACTGGAGCGGCACCCTGATGAACGCACTGCTGCACCATGCCCCGACCCTGGAGCAGGTGCCCCGGGCCGGGATCGTCCACCGCCTGGACAAGGAGACCAGTGGCCTCCTGGTGGTGGCCAAGACCCTGGAGGCCCAGACCGACCTGGTGCGCCAGCTCCAGGCCCGCACCGTCAAGCGCCAGTACCTGGCCGTGGCGAGCGGCGTCCTGGCGCGGGACGGGACCATCGAGGCGCCGGTCGGCCGCCATCCGGTGCAGCGCATCAAGATGGCGGTGGTGGCGGAGGGCCGCGGCGGCAAGCCGGCGGTCACCCGCTACCGGGTGCTGGAGCGCTTCGCCCGCTGCACCCTGGTGGAGTGCTCCCTGGAAACCGGCCGTACCCACCAGATCCGGGTCCATATGGCCCATTTGCAGCACCCCCTGGTGGGCGATCCGGTCTATGGCAAGGTGGACCGGCTGCTGCCGCCCTTCCATCGCCAGGCCCTCCACGCCGCCCGGCTGGGCCTCATCCATCCCGCCACCGGCAAGGCCATGCAATGGGAGGTGCCCCTGCCGGCGGACATGAAGGAATTGCTGGAGAAGTTGCGTGCTGCCTGATCTCATCGTACCGGACTGGCCGGCGCCGCCGGGGGTGAAGGCGCTCCAGACAACCCGTGGCGGCGGCGTCAGTGCCGCTCCCTATGCGAGCCTCAATCTGGGCGATCACGTCGGCGACGAGCCGGCGGCGGTGGCAGCCAACCGCCGCCGGCTGGCCGATTGCCTGCCCGCCGAGCCCCTGTGGTTGACCCAGGTGCATGGCGTCACGGTAGCCGACGCCGGCAGCGCTCGCCCCGGCACCGAGGCCGATGGGGTGGTGGCCCGCCAGGCCGGGAGAGTGTGCGCGGTGATGACGGCCGACTGCCTGCCGCTGCTGCTCTGCGATCGCGCCGGGACGACGGTGGCGGCGGTCCACGCCGGCTGGCGAGGGCTGGCAGCCGGGGTGATCGAGGCGACGGTGGCGGCCATGGGCTGCTCTTCCGAAAACCTCCTCGCCTGGCTGGGCCCGGCCATCGGCCCCGGGGCCTTCGAGGTGGGTGACGAGGTGCGCGCCGCTTTTACCGTCAGTGACCCCCGGGCGGCCGATGCGTTCGCACCTGGGGCGCCCGGCAAGTGGCTGGCCGATATCTGGCTCCTGGCCCGGCAGCGGCTGGCTGCCCTCGGTGTCGACGCCGTTTGGGGGGGAGGCGAGTGCACCGTGGCCGACGGGGAGCGCTTCTTTTCCTACCGCCGCGACGGGGTCACAGGCAGGATGGGAACCTTCATCTGGCTGGCCGGCGACCGGTCATAGGGTGAACTGGTAGCGGCAGCGGCCGGCGTTCTTGGCCTGGTAGAGCATGGCATCGGCCTGGCGGATAAGCTCCTCGGCCGTGGTGCCGTCCCGGGGGAAGATGGCGACCCCGATGCTGGCCGAGACGCTGATGGTGAGATCGCCGTGGGTGAAGGGCGAGGCGATGGCCTCCAGCAGGCGGGCGACCGCCGCCTCGCATTCCGCCACGCTGTTCATGCTGTTGAGCAGGACGATGAATTCGTCGCCCCCCAGGCGGGCCACCGTGTCGCCTCCCCGCACCGAGCCCCGCCAGCGGTTGGCGACATTGACCAGGAGCTGGTCTCCGACGGCATGGCCGTGCTGGTCGTTCACCGGCTTGAAATTGTCCAGGTCCAGGTAGCAGACGGCGAGGAGCGTCTGGTCCCGCTGGCTGTTGGTGATGCCCTGCTGCAGGCGGTCGGCCAGCAGGATGCGGTTGGGGAGCTCGGTAAGCGGATCCTGGAAGGCCATCTTCTCCAGATTGCTCTGCTCCTCCTTGAGATCGGTGATGTCCGAGGCCATGCCGACGAAATGGCTGATGGCGCCGTTGTCGTCGCGGACCGCCGAGATGCGGGTGTGCTGGACGTAGAGGGCGCCGTCCTTGCGGCGGTTCCAGATGTCGCCCCGCCAGCTTCCCTGTTCGGCCAGGTTCTTCTGCAGGTCGGAGAAGAACTTGAGGTCGTGGTGGCCGGAGTCCAGCAGGGCCGGCGTGCGGCCGACCAGTTCGTTGCGGGAGAAGCCGGTCAGTTCCTCCATCTGGCGATTGACGTCGATGATCCGGCTCTGGGCATCGGTGATCATGATGCCCTCGTGGCAATGGGAGAAGACGCTGGCTGCCAGGCGTAGCCTTTCCTCCGCCCGGTAGGTGCGGATCAGCTGGCGGGTGAGGACGCCGGCGGCGGCGAGGAGGGCGCCTACCAGCACCAGGGTGACCTTGAGATTGCGCTGCCAGGGGGCCATGTAGACCGCCTCGTCCAGGGCGACGACGGAGGCCACCGGATAGCGCTTGAGCTGGCGGGTACCGGAGACCCGCAGCTTGCCGTCCACGGGCGAGATGAGGGAGGCCACCGCCTCGGTGCGGTCCGGTCGCAGCAGGTCCACCAGGGCGGGAGTGCTGAGGTTCCTGCCGACTACCCCTTCGACCACCGGGTAGCGGACCAGCATGCGCTGCTCCCGGTTCCACAGGGAGACGGCAGCCCCGGCGCCCAGCTGCAGGCTCTTGAAGAAGGGGATGAAATACTCCTCGGTGCCGAGGTTGGCCACCAGCATGCCGGCGAAGCGGCCATCCGGGAAGTCGATGCGGCGGGCCACCTGTACCCCCCACTTGCCCGACACCCGGCCGCGGATGGCCTCCGAGATGACGGGCTCCTTGCCGTCGCTCTGGCGCAGGGCGAGGAAATAGGGGCGGTCGCCCAGGTAGGACCCGGGCGGTGCGCCGGAGGTATTGGCCAGGACGACGCCCCGGGCGTCGGTCACGGACATGGAGACGACGCCGGGGATGCGGTCCTGCTCGTGCTTCAGGTATTCCTGAATGGTCTGGCGGCCGGCTCCGGTCAGGGGCTCGGCCCGGGCGAAATCCACCGGCGGCATGGACTCGATGGCATGCCGCAGGGAAAGGTCCACCAACTGGAAGGATGCCTCCGCGTTCTCGGCCACCAGGCGGGCGAGGGCCAGGGCCTCGCCGCGGACATGCTCGCGCAGGGATGCGTGTTCCTGATACAGCGTCCAGCCCAGGTAGCCGGCGAGGGCGAGCGCCGTCCCCCACAGTGCCAGGAATACCTTGTGCCGCAAGTATCGAAGTACTGGCATGATTCTCCCGGTCGGAAGAGGATTGAATTGGCGAATCGGGCTGGGGTTTTGGCGGGCGGTGGAAGGCTGCCGGCGAGACTTTATCCTGTCATATTCAAGGGGCGTTTTCAAGGGCGGCGTCATCACGGCGTATAATCCGCGCCTTTGCATCAGCGGGACCCGTCGTGAGCACTCTTGCCTGGATCATCTCCGTAGCCCTTGCAGGCGGCGTACTGAGCGTCGTCGCGGCCGCCGGGATCAGCTGGATGATGGGGACCAGCGGGGTCTCGGTGCTCATCTCCTACGCCATCGGCGCCCTGCTGGGCGCGGTCTTCCTGGAGATTCTGCCCCACGGGCTGGAGCATGCCGGCGACGCGAACCGCATGGCGGCAACCATCCTCTTCGGTATCCTGGCCTTCTTCGTGCTGGAGAAGCTGGTGCTCTGGCGCCACTGCCACCACGACCATTGCGAGGCCCACGAGCCCCATCCGGCGGCCCACGACCACGGCCGCTCGGGGCTTCTCATCCTGGTGGGCGACACCTTCCACAATTTCGTCGACGGAATCCTCATCGCGGCCGCCTTCCTGGAGGACACCCAGCTGGGCATCGTCACGGCGCTGGCCATCATCGCCCACGAAATACCCCAGGAGGTGGGCGACTACCTCATCCTCCTGCATTCGGGCTACAGCCGCATGCGGGCCCTGGTGTTCAACCTGCTGGCCAGCCTCGCCACCCTGGTCGGCGCATTGCTGGCCTACTTCGCCCTCTCCCAGTTGCAGGAATGGATTCCCTCCATGCTGGGCCTGGCGGCCGCCAGCATGATCTACGTGGCGGTGGCCGACCTCATTCCCGGCCTCCACAAGCGCCCGGAAATCGGGGCCACCGTCCAGCAGGTGGCGCTCATCGCCCTGGGCATCGGTTCCATCGCTCTGGTCCGCGCCCTGATCGGCGAGTAGCGCCCGCCCGGCTTACATGATGCGCCGGCTGAAATGGGCGCACTCGGCTTCGCCCATGAGATCGAGAAAGGTGTCCATGTCCATGTGGACCAGGTCCTCATGGTTGCCGGCCTCGAAATAGACGTCATTCGACACCATCAGGGATTCGTCCATCACGGTCTTCAGGCCGTAGGCCGACCCCATGGGCGGGATGGCGCCCAGTTCGCAGTCGCGGAAGAGATCCTTCAGTTCCCGTTCGTCGGCGAGATGCAGGCGGCGGCCCGTGATCCGGGTCAGGGCGTCCACATCCAGCAGGTAGGTCGAAGGGATCACCGCCATCACATAACCGGCCCGGTCCTTGAGGATGACCGACTTGGCCACCCGGTCGCCGGGGACATGGGCCGCTTCCGCGGTTTCCATGCTGTTGGAAGTGTGGATATGGGACATCACGTCATAACGGGCGTGCTTGTCCTGGAGAAAATGTTGCAGCGTGTTCGAGATTTCCATGGTTGTCTCCTTCGAAGACCCAAGGGAGCCGACCAGTCCCGGCTCCCCCGTGTCTTCACTATAGTTCTCCCCCCGGCGGGTCGCGAGGGGATTTGGGTACGGTCCACAGCCCGGTGGAGGCGTAGCGCTCGCTGCCGTCGTTGAGCGGCGTCCGGGCGCGGTGCGGCCATGGCGGAGTCGGCCTTCAGGAAACGTCCAGGCTCCTAGGGCGCCCCGCCGGCCACGGCCGGGATGATGGCCAGGATGTCGTCCGTCTCCAGGTGGGTGCCCAGGCCATCCATGGAGCGGATATTGGCCGCACCCAGGAAGACATGGATGAACTGGTGCAGCTCGCCGCTGTCGTCCAGGACCCGTCCGAGGATGCCCGGGTGCTGGCGTTCGAGGGCGGCCAGGGCGTCGGCCACATTGTCGCCATTGACGGCGACCATGTCGGCGCCGCAGGTGTAGCAGCGCAGGGGGGAGGGAATGCGGATCAGGATAGCTGGGGGTTCAGGCATGATGATGTCCTCCTCGGCGAAGTCGTCGCCCTCCTGGGGCCAGGGGCATGGCTCGGCGATTCTTCCGCCGCTTGTGGAAACGAGGGGATGGGAGCGCTCGGTCCGGGCCGGAACCCGGCCGATGGAGTCGGCAAAAGCCGGATGAAGGGGACGCCCGCCTGCCCGGCGATCCGCCGTCTCGGCGCGGGCGGCTCCTGTGAGCCGGGATTTCCATCTCGGCTCGCAATTGCTCGGGCAGGACCAAGATCGAAATCATGAACGTCTCGTACCGGCTTTACGGTGGTAAGACTGCGGCCCTTTGCGGCGAGTTCGCTACGGTTCGAGAGACTTATTCTCGGCGGCTTCGCGCTTGCGCCGCCGGGCCCGGGTGCCCCCCAGCCACATGAGCAGGCTGACGGGCAGAAGGCCATAGAAAAGGAAGGTGGCCACGCCCGCGATGATGCTGCTTTCGGTAAAGGCCATCAGGAAGGTGACGTAGAGCCACCCGATTGCGACAATGTACATGGTGGTAATTATGCCTCGGATTATGGATTGACAGTCATTCACCTGGTATGGAGAATCCAGAGGCTCAACTACAGTCAGCTTCGGCAAGCGAGAGTCCTCATGTCCCAGGCGCAGGGATCCAACAATAACGACGCCCTCTACGGTTCGATGGTGCAGTTCATGCAGGCCGGCCAGAACATGGCGCAGCATTTCCTCTCTTTCCTGGGCAAGGCGGCCGGTGAAAAGGCCGTGCCGGAGCCGAAGGTGGACACGGTGGCCCTGAACTCGCTGCAGAAGAATTTCCTCAACGAGCAGATGCAGCTCTGGCAGGCCATCATGGGCCGCGGCCGGGGGCAGGAGCCGGGTAACGCCTTCGCCGTCGCCCCGGAACCCGGGGATCGCC
>DATFAA010000091.1:0-19666 GCA_035255045.1 Rhodocyclaceae bacterium
CTGGCCCACGTGGAATTCACCAAGGACGGCCGCTACGCCCTGGCCAGCCTGTGGGAGCGCAAGGCCGACGGCGGCGCCCTCATCGTCTTCGACGCCGACACCCTCAAGGAAGTGAAGCGCATCCCCATGGACAAGCCGGTGGGCAAGTACAACCTTTACAACAAGCTGACCCGCTCCGAGGGCACCAGTCACTGACCGCCGGGGGCGGCCGGCCACATGAGGTCGATGAGGCCGCTCTCCCGCACCACCTTCTGGCGCACGGCGCCGTCCAGCACGTCGGGGCGGTGCTCCACCAGGGTGAAGGCGCCGCGGGCCCGGGTGACGGCGGTGTAGACCAGCTCCCGGGTGAGGATGGGGTTGAGCCGGTCCGGCAGGACCAGGGCGGCATGGTCGAATTCCGAGCCCTGGGACTTGTGCACCGTCATGGCGAAGGCGGTCTCGACGGCGGTGAGGCGGCTCGGGTGGAGGAAGCGGGCACGGCGGCTGTCGTCCGGATGGATGAAGGCCACCCGCAGCTCCCGGCGCACCGTATGGGCGCCCCCCAGGCCGTGGAGCACCGGCACCCGCAGGGCGATGCCGATGTCGCCGTTCATGACCCCGAGGCCGTAGTCGTTGCGGGTCACCAGGACCGGGCGGCCCTCGTACCAACCCTCGTGGCCGTCCACCAGGCCGGCGCCCTGCAGGGCCCGGGCGATGCGGGTATTGAGGCCCTCCACCCCCCAGGGGCCGGAGCGCAGGGCGGCGAGGACCTGAAAGCTGCCGAAGGCCTCCAGCACCCGCACCGCCCAGTCGTTCCAGGCGGGATCGGCGGGGGAGGCGTCGGGGCCGGCCTGGGGCCGGCTGTCCCGGAGGATGCCCAAGTAGTGGCCGTAGCCCGCCCGGCGGCCGTCCCGGTGCCCGTGCAGGGCCAGGCGCTCGAGGGCGGGGCCGGACTCCCCGTCGAGGAGCAGCACGGCCAGGTCGGAGGCATCCCCGGTGAAGAGCAGGCGGCAGGCTTCGGCGTCCCCCTCGTTGATGGCCCGGGCCAGGCGGCCGATGCCGCTGTCGGCGCCGAAGCGCCGGGAGTGGCGCAGCATCACGGTCTGCTGGGCGAGGGCATGGCGCTCGGCGTCGCCGGGGCGCAGGGCCGGGTCGGCCAGGCGGTGGCCGGCGTGGGTCTCGATCCAGTCCAGGGTGGCGGCGGTGTAGTGGCCGAAGTCGGCTTCGTGGCAGAGGTCGCCCAGCACCGCCCCGGCTTCCACCGACGCCAACTGGTCCTTGTCCCCCAGGAGCACGAGGCGGGTGCGGTCGGGCAGAGCCTCCAGCAGGCTGGCCATCATCTCCAGGTCGATCATGGAGGCCTCGTCCACCACCAGCACGTCCAGGGGCAGGGGATTGTCCCGGTCATGGACGAAGTGGCGGCTGCCGGGCCGGCTGCCCAGGAGGCGGTGCAGGGTGCTGACCTCGGCCGGGATGGCCTGGCGCACGGCGTCGTCCACCGGCAGGGCGGCGATCTGGCCAGCGATGGAGGCGGTGAGGCGGGCGGCGGCCTTGCCGGTGGGGGCGGCGAGACGGATGCGCAGGGGCCGCCCCTGGGCCAGGGCGTTGCCCTGGAGCAGGGCCAGGAGCCGGATGACCGTGGTGGTCTTGCCGGTGCCGGGGCCGCCGGTGATGAGAGTGAGGTTGCCCCGGGCGGCCAGGGCGCAGGCGATCTTCTGCCAGTCCGGGAGGCCATCGGCGGCCGGGGCGAAGAGGGCGTCGAGGGAGCGGCGCAAGTCGGCCGGCGGGGCGGCGACCGCCGCCAGGCGCCGGTGCAGGGTGCGGGCCACCTGCTGCTCATAGCGCCAGTAGCGGCGCAGGTAGACCCGGGGCCGGACGGGGTGGTCCACCAGCACCAGGGGATGGCCGGGGTGCTCTTCGTCATCGCTCTGGGCCAGGCAGGCCGGCTTGTGGCACACCGCCCCGGAAGCCGCCAGGAGCTGCTCCCGCCAGTAGGCGAGGCTGACCCCCGCCAGAGCCTCGGAAGGCAGGACGGGGCGCTCGCCGTCCGCGGCGTCGTCATCCGGCGGCAGGGACAGGGCGAGGTCGGGAGCGGCCAGGGTGGCCTCCAGGTCCAGGCAGACGTGGCCGCGGCCGAGTTGGTGGCTGGCGAGGGCGGCGGCCAGCAGGGCCAGGGGCGGGCAGTCGGGGAAAAGGTCCACCAGCAGGTTGGAGACGGCCTGGTCCAGGGGCCGCAGCCAGCCCCGCTCCACCCAGGCCGAGAGCAGTTTCTGCAGGCCGTCCCGGTCCTGGAAAGCGGCCGCCGGGGGCGGATCGAAAAGGGAAAGCTGGCCCATGGAGTCCTTGGCGGGGCGGGAGCGGCGGGTCATGGGGCGCCTCCGTCGGCGGCGCCCCGGAAGAGGGCGTCCATGGCCTCGATCAGGGCCCGGGGCGGGCGCTCGAAGTGGATGCCCCGGCTGGCGGCCCGGCTGCCCCGCAGGAAGATGTAGGCGGCGCCGCCGATGTGGCGGTCGTAGTCGTAGTCGGGGAGCCGCGCCTGGAGCTGGCGGTGCAGGGCCAGGAGGTAGAGGGCGTACTGGAGGTCGTAGCGCTTCTCCAGGATGGCGGCGGCCATGGCCTCGGGGGTGTAGTCGGCATCGCCGTGCCCCAGCCAGTTGGACTTGTAGTCGGCCACGTAGTAGCGCCCGCCGTGCTCGAATACCAGGTCGATGTAGCCCTTCAACATGCCGTGGAGGAGGATTTTCTCCAGGCGCGGCCGGGGGGCGCCGGCCAGGGTATGGGCGCACACCAGGGCGTCGAGGCGCTGGGTGTCCACGGCGCAGGTCTCGAACCAGAATTCCATTTCCGGCTGGTAGCTCTCCAGCTGGCGCAGGGTCGCCCGGCCTTCGCCGAGGGGCAGGGGGGTGTCCAGGAGCTGGCGCAGCCAGGCGTCCAGGGGGGCGATCCAGGCTTCCCAGCTGCGCCGGTTGCAGCGCCGGGCAATGGCGTCGGACAGGCGGGCGGGGTTGGCGACGAGCTGGGCGAAGCCTTCCCGGGCCGCCCATTCCAGGAGGCCGTGGAGGAAGGTGCCGGGCCCGGCACCCTTGGGGAAGCGGTGGATCTGGGCGGCCGTCCGGTCGGTCGGCAGGGACTCCTCTCCCTCGGCCTGGGCGTCGGCCTCGCTCAGCTTCTGGGCCAGGGCCGTCTCCGGCGCCAGCAGTTCCAGCTCGTACTGGAGTACGGCCGGCTCCGCCTCCGGGATTTCCACGGCTTCCTCCGGCGCCTCGCCGCCGATGCGCAGGGCGCTGTAGCTGGCGATCCACCAGGGCTCGCTGGCGGCCCGGCGGACCACGGTCCGCGCCGCCAGGGCGGGGGCGCCGCCGGCCTGGGCCTGGAAGCAGGCGCCGTCGGCCTCCGGCAGGGGCTCGATGGCGATGTGGCCGCACTCTCCTCGCAGGGCGGCGAGGCTTTCGGCCAGGGCGGAGGAGGACGCCAGGGGCTCGCCGCCGGTGAGGAGGTAGCCGAAGGCGGTGCGGTGAAGGTCCGACTGGTTGGGGCGGCCGGTCTTGACGTCGGCGACCCCGACCCAGCAGGCGTGGCGGGCCCGGGTGAGGGCGACGTAGAGGAGGCGCAGGTCCTCGGCCAGGCGCTCGAAGTCGGCCCGCTGCACCTGCTCCTCCTCGGGGGCCAGGACCGTGACCCGGCTGCCGTCCGCCTCGTGGTACTTCACCACCGCGTCGTCGCCCCGGATGGGCCGGTAGTGGCAGGCGAAGGGGATGAAGACCAGGGGGTATTCCAGGCCCTTGGACTTGTGGATGGTGATGACCTTGACCAGGTTCTCGTCGCTTTCCAGACGCAGGATGCGCTCCTCGGCGGCGCTCTCTTCGGAAATCTGCTCCGACAGGAAGCGGATCAGGGCCTGCTCCCCGTCCAGCTCGCTGGCGCCCTGCTGGAGCAGCTCCGAGAGGTGGAGGAGATTGGTCAGGGTGCGCTCCCCGGCGGTGGTCTGGGCCAGGCGCTGGGGCAGGTCGAAGTCGTGGATGAGGCGGCGCAGCATGGGCAGCACCCCCTGCTGGCGCCACAGGCTGCGGTAGCCGCGGAACTGCAGGACCCGGGCTTCCCAGGCCAGCTCGTCCTGGTTGAGGTGCTCCAGGCTCTCCAGGGGGAGGTCCAGGGTGCGGGTGCCGAGGGCGGCCCGCAGCAGGCGGTCCTCGTCCGGCTCCGCCGCCGCCCGCAGCCACAGGCGCAGGTCGTGGGCCTCCGGGGTCTTGAGGACGGAATCCTTGTCGGAGAGGTAGACGGTGCGCACCTCCCGCCGGGCCAGTTCCTCCCGCACCGCCTTGGCCTGGGCGTAGCTGCGCACCAGCACCGCCAGGTCGCCGGGGCGCAGTGGGTGGAAGGGCTTGCCTTCCTCTGCGAAGCCCGCCTCGCGGGCCTGGCCCAGGTTGAGGAGGCGGGCGATCTCGCTGGCGCAGCTGGCGGCCAACTGCTGGCGGTAGTCGTCCTTGCTGAAGGGCTCCGTCTGGCCATCGGGGTGCCAAAGGGTGAGGGCGGGGCCGGCCTCGCCCCGCACCACGAAGCGGTCCCGGCGGCCCTGGGCGGCGACCGGCAGGAAGGGCACGGGATTGGCCTCCAATTCCCGGAAAAGAAAGGCGCCGCGGCCAGCCGCCCGGGTCTCGGCCTGGTGGAAAAACTGGTTCACCGCCTCCACCATGCCTCCGGTGGAGCGGAAATTGGTGCCCAGGGTGTAGTGCCGTCCTTCCGTGGCCCGCCGGGCCGCCAGGTAGGTGTAGATATCGGCGTTGCGGAAGGCGTAGATGGCCTGCTTGGGGTCGCCGATCATGAAGAGGCCGGTGTCCCGGGCGCCGTCGGCGAGGTTGTACACCTGGGAGAAGATGGCGTACTGGACCGGGTCGGTGTCCTGGAACTCGTCGATCATGGCCACCGGGAACTGGCGGCGGATGCATTCGGCCAGCTGGGGCCCCTTCCTGCCCCGGAGGGCGCCGTCGAGGCGGATCAGCAGGTCGTCGAAGCCCAGTTCCGCCCGCCGGGCCTTCTCCTGCTCGAAGCGGGTGCGGACCCAGGCCGAGGCGTGGCGCAGCATGTCCCGGTCGGGTCGGGGCAGGGCGGCAAGGGCGGCCTGGAGGGTGGCGATTTCGGCGAAGGCGGGATGCTCGGGGGGCGTGCCGTCCTTCCAGGCCTCGGCGATGCCGGCCGGGGTGAGGCGGGTCCAGCCGGTCCTGAGGTCGAGGGCGTCCCGGGCGGGGTCCTGGGCCCAGGCCTTGAGGTCGGCCAGCCAGGGGCCGTAGTGGCGGGCCTGGATCTTGCGGCCGTCCACCACCTTGGCGGCCACGGCATCGTCCAGGAGGGACTGTATCTGGTCGGCCCAGTCCGGCCAGGGCGCCTTGAGCCGGGCCAGGAGTTCGAGGCGCTGGCGGTGGACGGTGTCGAACACCTCCCCCAGGGGCGGCAGGGCGCCTTCCTCCGCTTCCGTCGGGTCGAGGACCAGCCGGCGGACCAGGGTGCGGGGATCCTGCCAGCGCTCCAGGACCCACTCCAGCCCGTCGCCGGCCAGGGGGTAGCAGTGGATGCGCCAGTAGTCCCGCACCACCTCCAGGAGCAACTCGCTGTGGTCGGCCTCCAGGTTCTGGGCGAAGAGGCTGCCGCTGTCGAAGGCGTGTTCCCGCAGCATGCGGTTGCACCAGGCGTGGATGGTGGAGACGGCGGCCTCGTCCATCCATTCGGCGGCGATTTCCAGGCGGCGGGCGCAGCGCGGCCAGTCGGCCTCCGGGTAGCCGGCCCGCAGGCGCTGCAGGTAGGGGTCGGGCTTCTCCAGGCTGCCGCGGAAATGGCGGGCGGCCTCGGTCAGGCGCAGGCGGATGCGGTCCCGCAGCTCCTTGGTGGCGGCGTCGGTGAAGGTGACCACCAGGATGTCCGGGGGTAGCAGTTCCTGGCCGAAGGCCTGGTCGCCGCCGTGGTTCAGCACCAGCCGCAGGTAGAGGGCGGCGATAGTGAAGGTCTTGCCAGTGCCGGCGCTGGCCTCGATGAGGCGGCTGCCGTGCAGGGGCAGGGTCAGGGGATCGAGGAGTTCGCTGCCGCTCATGGCCGCCCCCGCTTGGGCTTGGCGTCGTCCCCGGCCGGCTTCAGCAGGACATGGAAGGGGCCGTAGAGGACTTCGGCCCAGCGGGCGAATTCTCCCTCCGACCACAGGTGATCGAAGCTCGGGTACTGGCGGGTGAGATAGGCGCAGTAGCCGCATTCCCCCCGGGAGTGGTAGTCGTTGCCCTCATAGGCCGAGCGGGCGGCGGCCACCGCCGCTTCCTCGCCGGCGCCGATCCTGCCGAGCCACTGGAAGGCGGTGCGGGGGGCCGCCGGCAGGGGGGCGCACATGCCGGCCAGCCAGCCGGAGAGGAGAGCCTGGAGCGCCTCCCGGGCCTGCTCTTCCGCCAGGGGCGGCAGGGTCAGGGTCTCGTCGGCGGCCACCAGGATGGAGGTCAGGGGCAGGGCGCTGGCGCAGGCGGCCAGGTGGGTCACCCAGTAGGGCAGCAGGCGGTGGTAGAGGAGATCGTTCTTCTTCCTGACATTGCGGGCCAGGGTTACCACCAGGGCGGCGTCTCCCGCCGGGTTGCGGTGCAGGCGGCCCAGCCAGTCCTCGAGGAGGAGGCCGTCGTGGCTGAAGGCCAGGGGCTCGGCCTCGGACTGGAGGTCGGGCCACTCCGCCAGGACGGCCTCGTGGCGGGCCACCAGGTCGGGCAGGGGGGCGGACAGTTTCCTGAGGATGAGCTCGCCGTGGCCGCCCATGGGCAGGCAGCCCTTGCGCTGGAGCATCTTCCCGGCCTCCTCCAGCTTGCCGGCGATGGCCGCCTTCATGAGGAATTCGCCGAGCTGATACTCGTCCAGGGAATTGAGGGTGAAGGGCTCGGCGTTCTCCAGGGATTCCCCGTCCCCGTCGAAATGGACCTTGAGCCGCCGGTTGAAGAAGGACTTGACCGGATTCCGCAGGAATTGGGCCAGCATGTCCAAGGTGAGGGTGGGCAGGGGCTCGGGCGGGGGCAGGCGGGAACCGGCGCCGACCGACAGGCTGGCGGCGCCCACCGGTTCGCTGCCACCCCGGGCCCGGCGGCCCAGCCACTCGTGGGCGTAGCTGAAGTAGCGGGGGTCGGAAGCCTCGAAATAGGCGGGGCTGAAGGGCTGCAGGGGATGCTCCAGGGTGAGGGCGGCGGCCACGGTGGCCTCGCCGGACGCCAGGCGCCAGCCGGCATCCAGTTGGTCCCGCAGCTGTCCCACCAGGACGGAGGGCGGGCGCTCGCTGTTGTCGCGGACGCTCCGGCCTACCCAGCTGATGTAGAGCTGCTCCCGGGCGGAGAGCAGGGCCTCCAGGAAGAGATAGCGGTCGTCCTCCCGGCGGGAGCGATCGCCGGGCCGGTAGTCCCGGGCCATGAGGTCGAAATCCGCCGCCGCCTGGGGGCGGGGATAGTCGCCGTCGTTCATGCCCAGGAGGCATACCACCTTGAAGGGGATGGCCCGCATGGGCATGAGGGTGCAGAAATTGACCGCCCCGGCCATGAAGCGCTGGCTCAGGCTGCCCTGGTCGAGCTTGCCCAGCCAGGCCTCCCGCACCACGTTGAGGGGCAGGGCCTCGGTGAAGCCGGCGGCCTCGCAGCCGTTCTCCCACTGCTCCAGGAGGTAGTCGAGCTGGGTGAGGAGCAGGGTGTCGGGCTCGTCGGCGGGCAGGAAGAAGGCCTTGAGGAGGGCGCGCAGGCGCACGCCCCATTCCCGGGCGGGTGCGGGCCTCTGCAGGCGCCGCCAGTTCTCCTCCAGGCGCTCCAGGAGCTGGGCCAGGGGGCCGAGGAGGGCGGCGTCCAGGCCGCCGATCTCGTCGTGGGGCTCGATGTCCTGCCAGTCGGCGCCGTTGCCGACGGCGTAGCCCAGGAGCATGCGGCGCAGGCCGAAGCGCCAGGTGTTCTGCTCCATGCCGGTGGGCAGCTGCAGGGACTCCCGCTGGGCGGCGTTGAGGCCCCAGCGGATGCCGGCGCCGTCGATCCAGCGGTGCAGCACCGGCACGTCCTCCTCCCGGATGCCGAAGCGGGCGCGCAGGGCGGGCACGTCCAGGAGGTCGAGGACCTCGCTGGCGGCGAAGCGGCTGTCGGGCAGGGCGACCAGATGCTCGAGGGCGATGAGCAGGGGCTCGCGGCCGCGCTGGCGGCGGTCGGCCAGGGTGAAGGGGATGTGGCGGGCATCGCCGCCGTCGAACTGGCCGAAGACCGCCTGGACATGGGGGGCGTACACGTCGATGTCCGGCACCATGACGATCACGTCCCGGGGCTGCAGGCCGTGGTCCTGGTTGAAGCGGTGCAGGAGCTGGTCGTGGAGGATCTCCACCTCCCGCTGGGGGCTGTGGGCGACGTGGAAGGCGACGGAGTGGTCGGCGGCGGCGTCCACCGGCGGGTGGCAGGCCTGGGTCTCGGCCAGGGAGCGCAGTTCCAGGATGTCCTCCTGGAGCTGGCCGAGGAGGGTGGGCGCGCCCGGGGCGGAAAAGAGGTCGATGCGCTGCAGGGAAGGGTCCAGGCCCTCCATGCGGAAGCGGTGGCGGTAGCGCTCGGGGTCGTCGAATTCGTCCAGGAGGCGGATGTAGTCGCGGCCCTGGCGGCCCCAGGCGGCCAGGAGGGGATGGGCGTGGAGGTGCAGGGCCGCCTCGTCGGCGTCCACGGGCATGCCGGCCTTGGGCTGGTGGCGGCGGCGGGCGGCCTTCAGGAGGTCCTTGCCGGTGACGATGTCCCCCCAGTAGTGCTGGCAGGGGTTGTGGACGAACATCAGCACCTGGCAGAAGCGGGAAAGGGCGGCCAGGGCGTGGAGGGCCTGGGCCGGCAGGGAGGAGATGCCGAAGACGATGACCCGCCGGGGCAGGCCGGCCGGGCGGGCATCGAAGGCCTGGGCGGCGGCCAGGAAGCGGGCATGGACCTCGGCCCGGCTGGGGGAGCCGGCGCAGTCCGGGTCGGTGGCGATGGCCGCCACCAGGGCCCGCCACAGCTGGGGCTGCCAGCCCTGGCCGTCAGGCAGGGGCTTGGGGTTGCCGTGCACGTCGAGGAGGCGGTCCTCGCCCTGGGACCAGTCCCGCAGCCAGTCGGCCCGGTACACCTGGTACTGGTCCAGGAGGTCGGCCAGGCGCTCGGCCAACTGGTGGCGGCGGCGCAGGTCCGGGTCGCTTTCCAGGTAAGCGGCGAGGGGGGCGAATTCCGGCCGCTCCATGAGGCTGGGCAGGAGGCCCATGGTGCGCCAGGTCAGGGGCTCCTTGTCGAAGGGGGATTCGGCCGGGATGGCCCCGGCCCCGAGGATCGCCCGGTAGGCCTGCCACAGGAAGCGGGCCGGCAGCTGAACGTCGATGGCGGCGGCCACGCCCATGCCGCCCTCCGGCCCGCCGGCATTCCGGGCCAGGGCGAGCTTGAGCCACTGGGCGACGCCGTTGCTGTGCACCAGGATGACTTCGTTCTCGAGGGGCCCGAGGGGATGGCGCTGCATCCAGCCGACCGTGAGGGCGCGCAGGTCCTCCATCCGGTTGCCGTGGACGACCATCATTCCGGGTTCGAGCACTGTTCTGTTCATCTGGAGCGGGAGGGGGAAGCGAAGCCGGCAGGGGGGCGCAGGCCGCACATTATCCCATCAATGGCGCTTCCCCAGCCATGGCGCCGAACCCGGGCGGGCGGAGCATGCCAAAATGGGGAATCCCGTTTTTTCCGAAGGAAGGTGAATCTTGAGGACAAGCTGCCTGTGGCTTCTGGCCTGCCTCGCGCCCCTGCCGGCGGCGGCCGATATCACCGGCCGGGTGAGCGCCGTCACCTCCGGCGACGCCCTGACCGTGGTGGTGAACGAACGGGAACAGGTGAAGGTCCGCCTGGTGGGCGTCGACGCCCCCGAGCCCTACCAGGATTTCGCCCGGGAATCCCGCAGCAGCCTGGGGGCCCATGCCTCCGGCCGGGAAGTGCGCCTCGACGTGGTCGGGCAGGACCGCCAGGGGCGCACCCGGGCCCGGGTCTGGGCGGCCGAGGGGAGCTGCAGCCAGCCGGGCTGTCCCAAGACCGTGGATCTGGGCCTCGCCCAGGTGGCCGCCGGCATGGCCTGGCACGACCCCGGGCAGGACAGGGACCTCCCGGCCGCCGACCGGCAGGGCTACGGAGAAGCGGAATTCATGGCCAAAGCCCGCCGTCTGGGGCTGTGGGCGGGCAAGAATCCCCAGCCCCCCTGGGCCGTCAGGCAGAACCGGTTGGAGGAGTGAGGGCCGGCAGGCGGCTCAGAAGGTGGTGCAGTGGAGGAGGCCGGGGCCGCCCATGCAGGTGGTGCTGGTCGGGTAGCTGCCGTAGCGCATGTAGCTGTCCTGCTGGGCGAGGCCGAGGACGCAGTTGCGCCAGGGATCGGTGTCCCGCTTGAATCCGAGCTTGTCGCAGGCCGGGCCATAGACCTGGACGTAACGATCCATCTCCCGCTCCATCCGGGCCGCCTGTTCGGCCGGCGTGGCGCAGCCGGCCAGGACGAGGGCGGCGGCAACCACCGTGATCCATGGGATTCGCATAGACCTCTCCTATCCGCGCATAGCCGCATGGTTGTTAGGCTTCCGGTTCCCCGCGTAGTTTCCCCGGGCTTTGCCGCCTCGCTACAAACTGTTGCAAAACGTTACTTGAACTGGCCTGGGGCGGACTTTATCTTGGTCTGGATGTGAATCGACGAGATTGCCTGTTTTTGTGGCAACAGGACGGAAGTAAATGAAGCACGAGTCGCTTGAGAAATTCCTTGCCGACGCAAGGCTGTATCTGGGGCTGGAGGAAGGACAGCGGTCCTTCGCCGAGGGAGGCCCCGAGCAATATCCCACTCTTTCCGGAAGCGCCCCGGCCGGGCAATGGACCCTCGGGGAATCCGGCGACCAGCCCGCCCGGTCGCCCGAATGATCCCTCCCGGGCCGGGGGCGTGATGACGAAAGGATATCCGCCCCGGCCCCGGCCCTTGCCGATCGGCTCCGCCGGCGGCCTGCGCAAAGTTTCGGCAAAGCAGGCGAAGTCTTTACGGGACGGCGACTTAGCCACCTTTCCCAGGGGTTTCCCCCAAGCTTATCCACAGGAAATGTGGATAAGCAAAAATTCCAGCGCCAAAACCGCCGCTTACGCCTGGACGTTAAAGCTCTATTTGAGAAAACTCCCGTCCGGCGGCCCCCGGGCGGTCAGCGGCTAGCCTGGGCGAAGGCCGCCAGGAAGGCGGCCTTGGCCTCCGTCGGGCCGAGGGGCACGATCTTCTCCGGCCGGGGCTCGATGCCGGCGATGTAGGTCCAGGGCTCGGTGGAGTGGGGCATGAGGTCGCGCTTTTCGGTGGCCAGGGCCACCAGGTCGGCGGCCTTGATGGCGGGGTGGAGCCGGGTCAGGTCGACGCCGAAGCGGTGGCCGATGATTTCCATTACCCGGGCCTCGATGGCGCTGAATTCCGGGAAGAGGTTCTTCAGGGGCTTCACCATGTCCCCCAGGTAGGCTTCCGCCGCGTCGTGGAGCAGGGCCGGCAGGCGTTCCTCCTCCGGCACCAGGGCCATGACCATCAGGCTGTGCTGGGCGACCGAGTAGAAGGCGCTGGTCTGGCCGTTGAAGCGGCACTGGTAGGCGAGGCCGTGGGCGATGTCCTCCAGGGCCACGTCGTCGATGTGGGGCTGGGTGATGAAGAAGCGGTTGCCCAGGTAGGTGGAAACGTAGGGTGCGTCCATGGTATCGAGTCGCTGCTGATGGCCGGCCGGTTCAGACAGGGCGGCGCAGGGAGGGCTGCAGCACTTCGGCCGTGAAGCGCTGTAGGGGCAGGCGGAATCCCGCCGCGTTGGGATGGCCGCCGCCGCCGTAGTTCTGGGCAATGGCGGCCACGTCGACGCGCCCGCAGGCGCGCAGGGAGACCCGGACCTCGCCCCCGCCGGCCAGTTGCCAGACCAGGCCGAAGCTGCCGCTCTTCTCGGCCAGGCGGTTTCCCAGGTCCGAGGCGAAGACGCCGCTGGCGTTGATGGCGAGGCCGTCGATGGCCCGCCAGCTGTCCTCGCCGTCGGTGATGACCGGCAGGCCGTGGCGCCGGGCCTGGAGGGCATCGACGGGCTCGCCCCGCAGGATGGCCGGGGTCACCAGGGAGCCATCTCCCAGCCGTTCCACCTCGAGGGCGCAGAAACGCTCGATGGCGGCGCCTTCGGCGACCATTTCCCGGTACCGGGTCGCGGCCGGCGAGGCGGCCTCCCGGACAATGCCGTCCCAGACGGCGAAGTCGTAGGGCCGCAGCCGCAGGGCCTGGCAGAAGGGGCGGGTATCGGGGAGCCGGAAGCGCCACAGGTCCTGGTCTTCGATATGGGCGATCAGGAGGGGCGCCGGCTCGCCCGGGTGGAAATGCTCCCAGGCCAGGCGGGCGCCGGATTTGTCCAGGTCGAAGGCGACGGTCAGGGGCAGGCCCGGATGGCGGTGGAGGGCGAGGCCCCTTTGCCCGGTATCGGCCGCCAGTTGGCCGGCCCAGGCCTGGCGGGCGGTGACATGGTGATCCAGGAGAAAGACGGAGTGGGCGACGGCGGCCATGGCGAGGAGGTCCGCCGGCGGGAAGGAGAAGTCGAGGATGAAGACGTCCCGGCCCGCCAGCTCGAGCTTGTCCCAGGGCTCGCCATGGTGCAGGGGGACGTAGGCGGCCCGCTCCCCGTAGCGCCGCCAGGCGGCGTAGGCGGCCCCGAAGCCGTCGGGACAGTCGGCGTGGTAGAGGATGGTGGCCGGATGGAGCATGGCGATCTTTTTCAAAATTGGCGCAATAATTCCTGGTCCAAGGATAACGTGGCCCGGGCTCAGGAAGTGAGCCAGGGGCGCAAGATTTACCACCGGCTGCCGGGACGGAGGGCCGGGACATTTCCAGGAAGGCATATTCACCCATGGCTGCGCTACCGATCCTCAAGATGGGCGACCCCCGGCTCCTGCAGACGGCGGAGCCGGTGGGGGAATTCAACACCCCCGCCCTCGACGGTCTCGTCGCCGACCTCTTCGACACCATGGCCGAGGCCGGCGGCGTCGGGCTGGCGGCGCCCCAGGTCGGGGTGAGCCGGCAGGTGGTGGTGTTCGGCTTCGAGCGCAATCCCCGCTATCCGGAGGCCCTGCCGGTGCCCATGACCGTGCTCGTCAATCCCGTCATCACACCTCTGGGGGAGGACGAGGAGGAGAGCTGGGAAGGCTGCCTGTCGGTACCCGGGCTGCGGGGCGTGGTGCCGCGCTGGAAGCGCATCCGCTACCAGGGGTTCGACCAGTTCGGCCAGGCCATCGATCGCACGGTGGAGGGCTTCCACGCCCGGGTGGTGCAGCATGAGTGCGACCACCTGCTGGGCAGGCTCTACCCCATGCGCATCCGGGACTTCACCCGCTTCGGCTTCACCGAGGTCCTGTTCCCCGAGTTGTCGGGCCGGTCCTAGTCCCGGCCCAGGCGCTGGCGCAGCAGTTCGGCGGAGCGCTCGTGGATGACGAGCACCAGCTTCATCATGGCCCGGGTGGTGCCGACGAAGAGCTTGCGCACCGCCTTGTCGTCCAGGGCCTCGAAATCGATTTCGGCGAAGATGATGGCGGGAGCCGCCTGGCCCTTGAAGCGGTAGACCGATTCCAGCAGCAGTTCCCCCTCGGAAAAGACCGGCTGGCCGAAGAGGTCGTACTCGCCGGTGAAGTGCTTGAGGGTATGGCTGCCGAGGCGGTTGAGGGGCATGAGCTGGGAATGCTCGCGGCCATGGTAGGTGACGATGGCGACATCGTGTTTCTTGAAGCCCGCCAGGTAGCAGTTGCGGATGGCGTCCTTCACCCCCTGCAGCATGCCCGGGGTGTCCCGGTAGGTGATGAACTGCACCTCGTCCATGGCGAAGGGGGAAGCTGCCTCGATCTTCACGTCCGCGGGCAGGATGGCCTCCAGCATCCGGATCACCGCCCGGGGACTGCGGTAATTGCTGTTGGCGTGCAGGGTGACCCAGCCCGGGAACGGCACCGGCTCCCGGCCGTAGAGGTTCTGCATGGGGTCCTCGAGCCAGATGAGCCGGGCCTCCGGGCGGGCGTGGCGGAAGACGAAATCCCGCCACTCGGCCGGGAAGTCCTGACCCTCGTCGATGATGATGGCGTCGAATTGGAAATTCTCCCCCACCGGCAGCTCGAAGGCCCGCTGGATGAGCTTCTCGAAGGCGCCCGGCTGGGTGAAGTCGGGCACCTCGCCGGCGTCCCGCACCCGCTGGTTGCAGAGCTGGTGGAAGGTGCAGATGAGGCCGCCGGCCGGGGCGATGCGGGCGAAGTGGTCGGCCAGGGGGCGGTTGTAGCTGACGTAGAGGGGGCGCTTGCCGGCCTCCAGGGTGGCCCGGTATTCGGCCAGGGCGAGCTGGGTCTTGCCGGAGCCGGCGGTGCCGATGACCCGCAGGCGGTAGGGGGTGAAGTCGAGCTGCCGGGCCCAGTAGGCGAGGCCGCCGGAAATCCGCGTCACCAGGTCGCGGGCGTAGCCCATGAGGGCGCTGACGTCGCTGTCGAGCTGGATGACGTCCCGGAAGAAGCGGTGAATCTTCTGGGTGGCCGGGCTCTCCTCGCCCTCGGGCAGGACCTCCTGGATGATGCGGATGAGGTAGTCGCGGCGGTTGGCGTCCACGATGCGCTCGGGGTTGAGGCCGGCGGTCAGGGGATCCCGCACCCGGTAGTCGGGGCAATAGAGGAGGGCGTCGATGGCCACTGTCGGCATGTCCGGGCGGGCGGCGATCTTGCTGCGCAGCAGGCTGACCATGCGGGCCATCTGGACGGGGACGTTCTTCGACTTGCCCGGATACTGCATGACCAGGCCTTCCGGGGTTTCGTCGAGGAAGCCGCTCTTCTGTTCGATGAGGAGGATGTCTCCCGCCCGGTTCACGACGACGAAGCCGATCTCGCCGAAAATGGCGTAATTGTGTTCGACATTGGTCCAGTGCACGGCGTGGTAGACCGTGTAGCTGGCGGGCAGGGCGCGGGCCAGTCGCTCCAGGGTGTCGATTTCGCGCTTGGCGGCGCCGGTGACGGCGACTTCCCGCCAGCCGTCGGGAATGATGCGGGCCATGGGTCGATGGGGTTCCGGTCTGTGTCTAGATAGGAACGATCATATCCTGTTGATGCAGTTACCTATAACGGCCGTTCGCCACGGCCGCCATCCTCGGAGTGGGCTCCAATCGGCTGGGATAGTTCCGCCCGCCGGCCCTGGCCGGCAGACGTTCCGATATGCGAAGAGCGTGGATTGATGCGCCTTTCCGGCAAAAATGTGTTGACTCGGTTTTTTCCATCCGTATAATGCGGGGCTCTTCAGGCGCATAGCTCAGCTGGTTAGAGCACCACCTTGACATGGTGGGGGTCGTTGGTTCGAGTCCAATTGCGCCTACCAAACACATGAAAAAGTCAGAGTGAGAGTCGGGGCGACCCGCTTCGAACTCTGGCTTTTTTGCTTTCTGGAGATGGTCATGCCGGTCATTACCTTGCCCGACGGTTCCCAACGGGCCTTTGAACAAGCGGTCACGGTCGCCGAGGTGGCGGCCAGCATCGGCGCCGGCCTGGCCCGTGCCGCCCTGGCCGGGAAGGTGGACGGCAAGCTGGTCGATACTTCCTTCCGCATCGAGAAGGATGCCAATCTGGCTATCGTCACCGACAAGGATGCCGAAGGCACCGACGTCATCCGCCATTCCACCGCCCACCTCCTGGCCTATGCCGTGAAGGAGCTGTTCCCGGATGCCCAGGTGACCATCGGTCCGGTGATCGAAAACGGCTTCTACTACGACTTCGCCTACAAGCGCCCCTTCACCCCGGAGGACCTGGAGGCCATCGAGAAGCGCATGGCCGAGCTCGCCAAGCGCGACATCCCGGTGAGCCGGGAAGTCTGGGATCGGGACACGGCGGTCCAATTCTTTCTGGGGCAGGGCGAGAAGTACAAGGCGGAGCTGATCGAGGCCATTCCCGCCGGCGAGCAGGTTTCCCTGTACCGGGAGGGCGACTTCATCGACCTCTGCCGCGGTCCCCACGTACCCTCCACCGGCAAACTCAAGGTCTTCAAGCTCATGAAGGTGGCCGGCGCCTACTGGCGCGGCGACCACCGCAACGAGCAGCTGCAGCGCATCTACGGCACCGCCTGGGCCAAGAAGGAAGACCTGGAGGCCTATCTCCACATGCTGGAGGAGGCGGAGAAGCGGGACCATCGCCGCCTGGGCAAGCAGTACGACCTCTTCCACATGCAGGACGAGGCACCGGGCCTGGTCTTCTGGCATCCCAAGGGCTGGGCCGTCTGGCAGGAGATCGAGCGCTACATGCGCCAGGTCTTCCGGGACAACGGCTACCAGGAAGTGCGCTGCCCCCAGATACTGGACCGCAGCCTGTGGGAGAAGTCCGGCCACTGGGAGCACTACAAGGACAACATGTTCACCACGTCGTCGGAAAACCGCGACTATGCCGTGAAGCCCATGAACTGCCCGGGCCACGTGCAGGTGTTCAATTCCCATCTGCGCTCCTACCGGGATCTGCCGCTGCGCTACGGCGAGTTCGGCTCCTGCCACCGCAACGAGGCTTCCGGCGCCCTCCACGGTCTGATGCGGGTGCGGGGCTTCGTCCAGGACGACGGCCACATCTTCTGCACCGAGGAGCAGATCGAGTCCGAGGTGACGGCCTTCAATTCCCTGGTGCGCAAGGTCTACTCCGATTTCGGCTTCCACGATGTGGCGGTCAAGCTGGCCCTGCGGCCGGAGAGCCGGGTCGGCTCCGACGAGGTCTGGGACAAGGCGGAAGACGCCCTGCGCCAGGGCCTGCGGGCTTCCGGCCTGGAGTGGACGGAACTGCCGGGCGAGGGTGCCTTCTACGGCCCCAAGATCGAATTCCACATCAAGGACGCCATTGGCCGCTCCTGGCAGTGCGGCACGATGCAGGTGGACTTTTCCATGCCGGGCCGCCTGGGGGCCGAGTATGTGGCCGGGGACGATACCCGGCGGGTGCCCGTGATGCTGCACCGGGCCATCCTGGGCTCCCTGGAACGCTTCATCGGCATCCTGATCGAAAACTACGCTGGAGCTTTGCCGCTCTGGTTGGCCCCGGTGCAGGCGGTGGTGCTGAATATCTCGGAAAAGCAATCCGATTATGCCCAGGAAGTGGCGCAAACCCTCCACCAGGCGGGCTTCCGGGCCGAAGCGGATTTGCGCAACGAGAAGATTACTTATAAAATCCGCGAACATAGCGTTAACCGGCTGCCTTATCAGTTAGTGGTTGGCGACAAGGAAAAGGCGGACGGACTGGTGGCCGTGCGTACCCGTGGCGGCCAGGACCTCGGTCAGATGACCGTGGAGGCCCTGGTCAAGCGACTTCAGGAAGAAGTCGCGGCCCGGAGTGGCACGGCTTAAATTTTTGTTTTCGGGAGTTAAACCATAGCTCAGAACAAGGCGCATCGCGTCAATGAAGAAATTACGGTGCCGGAGATCCGACTCGTTGGAGAGAATTCGGAACAGCTCGGCATAGTGAGCCTCAGGGCAGCCATGCAGATGGCGGAAGAAGCAGGCGTCGATCTGGTCGAGATTGCGCCCATGGCCAAGCCGCCGGTCTGTCGCCTCATGGATTACGGGAAATTCAAGTACCAGGAAGCCAAGAAGGCCCATGAAGCGAAGCTGAAGCAGAAGCAGGTGCAGGTGAAGGAAGTCAAGCTGCGCCCGGGCACCGACGAAAACGATTACCAGATCAAGCTCAGGAACATGACCCGTTTCCTGGAAGAGGGCGACAAGGTCAAGGTGACCCTGCGCTTCCGAGGGCGTGAAATGGCGCACCAGGAATTCGGCATGCGCCAGCTGGAGCGGATCAAGGCCGACCTCGAAGCGGTGGGCCAAGTCGAGCAGATGCCCAAGATGGAAGGCCGGCAGATGATCATGATCATCGGCCCCAGCAAGAAAGCGGCAGTAAAGTAACAAGCAAGAAGTTTCAAAAGTGACGTCGGGTTGAACAAGAGTTCCCGCCGGGAGCCACCTGACGACATGTCATTAGGAGCAGTAAATGCCCAAAATGAAGACCAAGAGCGGTGCCAAGAAGCGCTTCCAAGTGCGCGCTGGCGGCAGCATCAAGCGCTCGCAGGCGTTCAAGCGCCACATCCTGACCAAGAAGACCACCAAGAGCAAGCGTCAACTGCGCGGCATGACTGGTGTTCACGAGCGCGACGCAGCTTCCGTCCGCGCCATGATGCCCTACGCGTAAGGAGATAGAAGATGCCCCGAGTCAAACGTGGTGTAACGGCGCGCGCGCGCCACAAGAAGGTTCTCGAACAGGCCAAGGGTTACCGCGGTCGTCGCAAGAACGTATACCGTATCGCCAAGCAGGCGGTGATGAAGGCCGGTCAGTACCAGTACCGTGACCGTCGTCAGCGCAAGCGTCAGTTCCGCTCCCTGTGGATCGCCCGTATCAACGCGGCGGCCCGCCAGCTGGGCATGAAGTACAGCACCCTCATGAACGGCCTCAAGAAGGCGAACATCGAAGTCGACCGCAAGGTTCTGGCCGACCTCGCCGTCTTCGACCAGCCCGCCTTTGCTGCTCTCGCGAATCAAGCGAAAGCACAGCTCGGCGCCTGAGCGTAGATGAAGTAAAGAAAAGGAGGCGCAAGCCTCCTTTTTTAGTTTCAGCCGCCGCTTCGCGGCTTCACGTCGGCTGCGCCGACTTGAGCTTTCACTGAAACCGGCGCTTTGTTGGTGGAATGTATGGACAATCTCGATTCTCTCGTCGGCGAGGCGCAGGCAGCCTTCGCCGCCATCTCCGACCCCGACGCCCTGGAGCAGGTCAAGGCCCGCTACCTCGGCAAGAGTGGGCAGATCACCGAACTCCTGAAGGGCCTGGGCAGGTTGCCCCCCGAGGAGAAAAAATCCGCCGGCGCCGCCATCAATCGCGCCAAGGAAGCCGTCGAGGCGGCTCTCAACGCCCGCCGCGAAGCCATCCGCCAGGCCGCCCTGGAGGCCCGCCTGGCCGAGGAGGCCCTGGACGTCACCCTGCCGGGTCGTGCCGAAGTCCGCGGCGGCCTGCACCCGGTCACCCGCACCCTGGAGCGCATCGAGGCCCTGTTCCGTTCCATCGGCTTCCAGGTGGCCGACGGCCCGGAGATCGAGACCGATTTCCACAACTTCACCGCCCTGAACACGCCGGAAGACCATCCGGCCCGCTCGATGCACGACACCTTCTACCTCCAGGACGAGTCCGGCAAGGTAGCCGAGGGCGTTCTGCTGAGAACCCACACCAGCCCCATCCAGGCCCGCTACATGCAGGCCCATGTGGCCAAGTACGGCCACCTGGAGCACATGCCGGAAATCCGCATCATTGCCCCCGGTCGGGTCTACCGGGTCGATTCCGACGCCACCCACTCTCCCATGTTCCACCAGGTGGAAGGCCTTTGGGTGGGCGAGGGCGTCTCCTTTGCCGACCTCAAGGGCGTGGTGGCCGACTTCCTGCGCAGCTTCTTCGAGAGCGACGACCTCAAGGTCCGCTTCCGTCCCTCCTTCTTCCCCTTCACCGAACCCTCCGCCGAGATCGACGTGGCCTTCATGAGCGGCGCCCTGGAAGGCCGCTGGCTCGAGATCGCCGGCTGCGGCATGGTGCATCCGAACGTGCTGCGCATCGCCGGCATCGACCCGGAGAAGTACACAGGCTTCGCCTTCGGCTTCGGCCCCGACCGGCTCACCATGCTG
>DATFAA010000092.1:0-9351 GCA_035255045.1 Rhodocyclaceae bacterium
CTGGCCGACCTGGTAGTCGTTGGGCACGAAGCCGGCGTCGACGGCGGCGCGGGATGCGCCAAGGGCGGCATTGAGCTTGTCGGCGAGGGGTTCCAGCAGCTTCCGGTAATTCTCCTCGCTGCCGAGGCCGCGGCCGCCCGAAACGATGATCTTGGCGGCGGCCAGCTCGGGACGAGGCGACTTGGTGAGCTCGCGGCTCACCACGGTGGCGATGCCGAAATCGGGGCCGGCCGGGATTTCCTCGACGGCCGCCGCACCGCCCTGCCCCGCCGGCTCGAAGGCGGAAGTCCGGACCGTCACCACCTTGACCGGATCGGCGCTCCTCACCGTCGCCAGGGCATTGCCGGCGTAGATGGGCCGCACGAACGTATCGGCCGCCTCGACGGCGACGATGTCGGAGATTTGCGCGCAATCGAGCAGGGCCGCGACGCGGGGCAGCGTGTTTTTGCCATTGCTCGTCGCCGGCGCCAGGATATGGCTGTAGCCGCTCGCGTTGGCGACGATGAGGGCGGCGAGGTTTTCGGCGGTCTGGTCCGCATAGTGGGCGGCGTCGGCCACCTTGACCTTGGCCACCCCGGCCAGCTGGGCGGCTGCCTGGCCGACGGCGGCGCAGCCATGGCCGGCCACCAGGACGTGGATCTCGCCGGCTATCCTGGCGGCGGCGGAGACGGCGTGACGGGTCGCCCCATTGAGGGTCAAATTGTCGTGTTCGGCTAGGATCAGGATCTTCATCAGATTGCCTTCGCTTCGTTCTTGAGTTTGTCGATGAGTTGTTGGACATCGGCAACCCTTACCCCGGCCGACCGCCTGGCCGGCTCCGCCACCTTGAGGGTGGCCAGGCGTGGCGCGACATCGACGCCGAGTTCGTCGGGAGTGACGGACTGGAGAGGCTTTTTCTTCGCTTTCATGATGTTGGGCAGGGTGGCGTAGCGCGGTTCGTTGAGGCGCAGGTCGGTCGTCACGATGGCCGGCAAGGTCATTTCGAGGGTTTCCAGGCCGCCGTCCACCTCACGGGTCACCGATGCCTTGCCACCGGCGATACGCACCTTGGAGGCGAAGGTCGCCTGGGGCCAGCCCAGCAGCGCGGCGAGCATCTGCCCGGTCTGGTTCGAGTCGTCGTCAATGGCCTGCTTGCCGAGAATGACCAGCTGGGGAGCCTCCCTGGCGACCAGGGCCTTGAGCAGCTTGGCCACGGCCAGGGGCTGCAATTCATCCTCTGCCTGGACGAGAATCCCGCGGTCGGCACCGATGGCCATGGCCGTACGCAGTGTTTCCTGGCAGGCGGCAGGACCGCAGGAGACGGCGACGATTTCGCTGACGACCCCGGCTTCCTTGAGGCGCACGGCTTCCTCCACGGCGATCTCGTCGAAGGGATTCATGGACATTTTGACGTTGTCCAGATCGACACCCGAGCCGTCGGACTTGATGCGTACCTTGACGTTGTAGTCAATGACGCGCTTCACGGGAATGAGTGCTTTCATTCTTGACCCTACTGGAACTTATGCTCTTGCGTTGGTGAAAAAGGCTGCCCGCAGTCTCCACGGGACCATTCCTGAGGGCAGCGGCAGGGCCGCTGCCCTCGAGGCCGGATTAACGGCCTGCGGCTTCCAGCTGCCCCAATGAGACGTTGGCGGCCTTGACCTTCGACTGATTGACGAACCATTGGGTGGGATCGACCAGGAAGACCGTCGCGTGGTTGCGCAGGACATCGATGATGGCGCCCCCCGACGACTGGATGCTCTGGAAGCCGTCCTCGCCCTTGAAGATGTTGGAATGGAAGTACATGAACTTCCAGAACTCACCCTTGCGGTTATAGGCCTCGCCCATATGGATGCGGGGGTACTTGGTATCCATGTAGACGATCTTCTTGCTGTACGGGTGGGCTTCCGGAGTCACCGCCTCGATTACCCAGACTTCACGGGGCTCGAAGTGATCGTTGTTCATGTTCCAGTACGGCTCCCCCTTCTCCAGGACCGGATAGCGCTCCTCGAAGCTCGCGCCCTTCGGATTCCAGGCCGGCAGCTTGGCATGGGCGACCGCCAAAACCCAGCGCTTGCCCAGGAGCTTGTAGCCCTTGTACCAGGACGGCCGGGCGTTGAAGATTTCCAGATCGTCCTGCAGCTGATCGGAACTGCCGACCGGGTCCATCCAGGCCCCGCCGGAAAGGCGGCGAACGCGGCGAACCGCCGGGACGTACACCCACGAATCCGGCACCTGGGCGGAGTCATAGAAGATGGAGAAGGTGCCCAGGCCCTTCATTTCGGCCGGTTCCTTGAAGAACAGCAGCTGGCGCCCGCGCTCCTTGCCGTCGCCTTCGACCGCGCTGCCGTTCAGGCGTCCCTTCATGCTGTACCGGGTAAATTCGGCGATGGGTTCGGCATGGATGCCCTTCTTGCCGTCGATCAGGAGCTGGGTCCAGGTCTTGGCGGTGGCGACGTCGCCCTGCAGTTGTCCCAGGTGCCAGTTCCAGATCAGCTTTTCAGCCGCCTGGGGATCCTTGGCGTCCACATTGGGGAAGGGTTCGCCGGCCTCCCAGCCTTCGATTTCGCGGGTCTCGGGGTTGATCTTAGCCTTACCGATGTTGGCCTTGCTGGCCTTGACCCACTTCGGATCCAGCGGAATCTCCTTGGCCTTGTACAGGGGGAGCTTCCAGCCGTTGTGGCGGATCCGCCATTCCATCTTCTCGGTCAGCAGGCTGCCAATGGGCTTGCCGTCGAGGGTTTCGTTCTTGAGGGTGTCGATGTTGGCGGCCGACAGGACGGTTCCTTCCGCCACTTCACCGGACCAGGCCAGCTGGCTGCTGCCGGCGATGGCGACGGCAATGCAGGTCTTGACTAGATTCCTTCTCGTAATCATCTGATTGTCTCCGTAGGTCAGAATTGGTAGGTCAGCTTCGCGTAGAACTGGTTGTTGTTGGCGAAATAGCCGAACAGGCTGCCATTGCGCTCGACGTTGTCATTGGCCGCGCTACGCGCGCCCTTATGCCAGAAGTGGTCGTATTCCAGCTTCAGGCGCCAGTTCTTCCCGTACTGCAGGGTGACGCTGGGCACCGCGAAGCCGCCGCCATAGGTCAGATCCGAACCGAGAACCAGGGTCGGATTGACGGTGCCGTTGACGTAGCTGGTGTCGAGGATCACGGTCATGAGGGTCGAATGCTCGGCGCTGCGCTGGCCGAAACCGACCAGTTGAACCAGATCCTCGCTTTCCTTGAAATTCCGGATCCAGGTATCGAAGACCTGTACCGAGAAGAAGGCCGGCTTCTCCGTACCCAGCAGGGACTGGGTGAAGGGCAGGCTCTTGTCCATCCGCACCATGGAGCGAACGACATTCTTGCGCTTCACCCCATCGTAGCCGGGGCCACCGAGAACCAGGGACCAGAAGGAGTTTTGGCCGAAGTTGTAGGCAAAATCCCGGACATAGGCCACTTCGGTACTGAACACGGCGTCGGCCGTGGCGGAATATCCGGATGCCGTCACGCCGAACATGTCCACCTTCGGATAGACCACTTCGCCGGCCACCCCGGTGTAGTTCTGGTTGAACGGGACGCTGCCGGTCGGGATCGGGGCCAGGTTGCCAATCAACCCGATCGGGACTTGCGGCGCCATGCTGATCACCGGCGATGGATTGAAGGTCTTCAGGTAGGAGAGCGAGTAGTTGATTTCCCTGGCCAACCCGCTCCAGCGGATGCCCCAGGTGTTCTTCCGCGCATCCGCTCCCTCGGCCCGGTAGTTGTACGGGGTGATAGCGGTGAAATCCACTCCCTTGAGGGGCTGGTTCGCCCAACGCCCGCCGCGAATGTCGTAGGTATTGCCGATGGCATCGAGACGATTGAGGGAGCCGGGGCGGAAGAGCACCTGCACCTTGCCGTCAGCCTCGGGCACCTGGACCGTCAGGTTGGCGAGGACCAGGGGCTTGCGCAGTTCCTCGTTGGCCGGCTCCAGGAAGCTGCGCCAGGTGAAATCGTAGCCATGGACCATGTCCATGGCCTGGAAGAAATCGGACTCGCCCCAGACCACCTGCTGCTTGCCGAGCCGCAGCAGGATGTTTTCCGTGGGCTTGATGTCGGCATAGAGCTCGCGCAGCTCCGACCAGCTGTACATCCTCGACAAGTCGTTGTGGCCCGCAGAATCGGCACCGGAGAACCCGAGCCCCCGGATATCCTCCAGTTTCTTCAGGTAGCCAAGATCCGCCTCATGGACCAGGCGCAGTTTTCCGGCCCACGAGAGATTCTCGTTGACCGTCGAGTCCACGTTCAGCCTGGCGGTGTAGCGCTGCATGGACATCTTGCCCTTGGTGTCGGGCAGCGTATTGGCAAAGCCCTTGTTGTCCTTGAGCGTATCCTGGGTGTTCCAGGACAACGCGGCGCTTACGTCACCGTAGAAATTGGTTTCAGCCGCCTGAGCGCTGCCGGCACCCAACTGCGCCAAGGCGACCAGTACAGCGGTCGAAAGTATGTCGACCCTCCTCCGACCCGCATTCCTTCTTCTATTCATATCTCCTCCAGTAGAGATTCAGCGATACGTCAATCAAGCACCAACGACTGCCTCGTACCGGCCCTCGGGTTCCGGCTTGGAACCGAACACGAAGGCCGGGCGAAACACGAACAACATGGAGGGCATGAGCAGCAGGGCCGAACTTGCCGACGATGCCAGCCAAACCCCCATCAACAACGCCATTTCGGCCTGGAAGCGGAGGGACGAGGCCCACCACAGCATTACCGCCAGGATCAGAACCAGCGCGGTGATGACCACGCCGTAACCGGTGCTGTGCAGGGCGATGGTGGTCGCGCTGACGGGATCCTTGCCCAGGGCCAGTTCTTCCTTGATGCGGTCGGCGATGTAGAACGCGTAGTCGACCCCGAGGCCTATGCCCAGGGCGGCGACCGGCACGGTATTGATGTTCATGCCGATATCCAGGATGGCCATGAGGGAGAAGGTGATGGTGTTGGAGAGGATGACCGGCACCATGAAAACCATGCCGGCGATGGTCGAGCGGTACACCACGCTGCAGATGAGGACGAGAACGACCAGCGCCAGGGCGATGGCTTCGATCTGGCCCGACAGGATGATTTCATTGACCGCCGCCATGACGCCCACGGCGCCGCCTGCCAGCTGATAGGCGCCTGCGCTCAGGGGATGGCTTTCCGCGAACTCCTTGACCCGGGCGATGGCGGTCCGGATGGTTTCGCCCTGGCGGTCGCGGAAGAACAGAGTGACCGCGGCGTTCTCGTAGTTGGTATCCACCAGCCGGTCCAGGTCCCCCGGCTCCGAGACGGATTCGAAGAGATACATCAGTGAGCCGTTGACGGTCTCCGAGGCGCCTAATTCGTAGTAGCGGGGATTGCCCTCGTGCATGATGCGGTTCACCGTCGGCACCACGTCGGCGATGGACACCGAGCCGCCGATCTCGGGCTGCGCCGCCATGAAGCGCTGGAAGTGGCCGATGTTGTCGAGCACCTCGCTCTTCTTGACGAATCCGCGGTTGTCCGCGTCGCCGACCACGACGAACATCCGGTCGACGCCCTTGAAGCGCTGATTGATGGCCGCCGAGTCCCGGTTGTAGGGCGCATCGGCCCAGAGGATGGGGGACCCCGGGTTGGCATCCCCGATCTTCAGCTTGAAGGCAAAGAAGGTCGATACCGCGAACACGGCGACGGCCGTGCCGAGGACGACATAGCGGGCGCGCGATGTCGCCACCCAGGCGCAGAAGGCCAGGAACCGGTGGATCAGGGGCCCGAAATTGATGGGATGGGCAAAGCCCTTCGGATGATGTCCCCAGGACAGCAGGACGGGGGTCAGGATCACCGCGCTGATGGACAGGGTGAAAACCCAGATGACAGCCAGGAGAGTGAGTTTTTGCAGCAGCGGAATGGGACTCAGGGCGACCACCGCCATGCATCCCGCATCGGCGATGACGCCCAGCATGCCGGGCCGGAACATGTCGGACAGCGCCAGGCGGGCGGCATCCTCGCTTCCCTCGCGTCCCGATTCGATGGCATCGACCTCCTCGTCGAAGCGATTGACGATCTGCACCGAATGGGAAACGGCGCGGGCACTGATGAGCACCGCAACCACGATGACCAGCGGCTCGAAATGGATGCCGCAAAGCTTGATGACGCCCAGGGCCCAGACCGCGCTGACGCAACCGGCGATCATGGGCAGGACCGTGTTGCGCCATGTCCGCGTGAATACGAAGAGCAGCACGGTGACCAGCAGGGCCGTGGCCATCACCAGTTCGAGAGTTTCCGGCAGGTGATGGTTGACCCAGCCGAAGAGGATCGGGTCGCCGACCACGTGGATGCTCACCCGATCATCCTTCACCTGGTCGACGATTGCCGTGATCTCCTTGAACACCACACCGTAGTCCACCAGGCGATCGATGAAGTCCACGGTGATCAGGGTCGCCTTGAAGTCCGTGGAAACGTAAGTGCCGTAAACCAGCGGATTGCGCATCACCGAGGCCTTCAGTTCCTGCAGTTCGGCCTGGGTCTTCGGCACGTCGGGCCACATCAACGGATGGGTTTCGATGTTGTCCGTGGAGGCGCGCACCTCCTTCAGCTTCTTGGAAGCGAGGGAGATGATCTGGAAGGGATTGACGGCGGAAACCGTGCGCAGGTCGAGGGTGATCTTCTGCACCTTCTCGAGTATCGCCGGGTCGAAGATGTCGCCGTCCTTGGCCTCCACCATGATGGTCACCATGTTGGAGCCACCGAAGGTGTCGGCGAATTTTTCATGCACCTTCACATAGGGATGCGACGAGGGCAGCATGTCCGCGAACACGGTCTTGATTTCGACCAGTGCCGCGAAATAGGTCATGACGGCCGTAGCCAGTCCGAGTACCGTCACCACGGCGACGCGGCGACGTATGCAGAAATCCGAAAACCTTCCGATCCAGCCAGTCTCGATCATTTTCGTCCTCTATTTCATTTGCTTATCGATCGGCGATCAGCCGGCGCCAGCCGCTTTCACGCCCCGACCATTCGCCCAGGCTCGCCCCGGCCACATAGAACCCCGCCGGGCCGGCCGTGATCCGCGTGTGCCATGCCAGTTCCCGGGGACCCAGCCGCCCCGCCTTCCAGGTGACCGCCTCGGCATCGGAGGCGGCATAACTGCCCTGGTCGCCGACCACCAGCCAGCGGGAATTGGCCGCATCCCAGGCCACATCGTAGAAATGCAGCTTCACCTGGGCACCTGGGGTTCCTTCGCTGGTGGCGGTGGCCCGGTTCCAGGTCTTGCCCCCGTCGCGGGTGACGAGGATGACTCCCTCCAGGCCGACGGCGACACCGTTCTCGGCATCGCGGAAGGCGACCGCCATCAGGCTGCTCTTCACCACCGGCTGGGACACCGTCCAGGTACTGCCGCCGTCTTTGGTGCTCAGCATGGCGCCGGCCTCGCCGACCACCCAGCCGGCGGAATCGCTGACCATGGCGATGTCGTTGAACGCAGTGTCCTGCTGGTCGCGGCGGCGTTCCCACGTATTGCCGTAGTCCCCCGAGAACAGGAGGGCTCCCATCTCGCCGACCGCCCAGGCCTTGCCGCCGGAATAGGCTTTCACCCGCAGCAGCTTGTCGTTGGTCTTGGGCAGGAAATCGGGACTCCGGGCACTCCAGCTGCCGCCCCCGTCGACGGTGGTGAAGATGGCTCCGCCATTTCCTACCGCCACGAGCTTCTTTCCGTCCCACGCCGAGATGTCCTGCATATGGGTCTTGGTATCCAGGCTCTGCCTGGTCCAGGTCGCCCCGCCATCGGCGCTGTAGATGAGCTTTCCGTAATTCCCGGCAGCCCACAGATGCTTCGCGTCCGCAACGGCGATGCCGAAGAAGGCGTCGCCCCGCTCGACCACGGGTGGCTCCACGGTTCCTCCCACGGACTCGGGCTTGATGAAGACTCCCGCCCACAAGAGCCCGCTTATGATCAGCCAGGGGGTTGCAGAAATGACCACCCTGGCTGACCTCGCCATCAGGGAAGGCTTGGCGCCGCCAGCCCGTTGCCCCCGCTTTCGCGTCGCTGCCGACACCTGCCGCACTTCCGCTCCCACGGAATTGGGATGTGCCTGCTTCAAGGGAGCACCGACCATCGGGGATTCCTTGTCGAATAACCTCTCTCTGTTCATTGACGCCGGCTCCTCACGCTCTGGGTTCAGTCAATCGTTCTTTTCCATTCAAGCTGTATGGGATAGTGCCAAGCCCGTCCCGGCGGCTCTTGCTTGATGACGCTAACCCCATTGACTGATGGCGCACCGTTGGAATTAATGCGCTGCGCCCCGGGCGCCGGCCTGCAAAAGGTGCTTTGGCAGTCAAGTCGGGCTCGCTGGCGGGCAAGAAAGGATCGAATCCGGGTGCTAGTCTCGAATCACACTCAACACAGTCCTAAGGGAGACATGTATGACAGAGAAGCAATGCACATTCGCCTTCATCGGCGGCTCGGGCGATCTTGGTTCAGGCCTGGCCTGGCGGGTGGCACGTGCCGGCTATCCCGTGGTGATCGGATCGCGTTCTGCCGAGAAGGCCGCGCAGGCAGCCGCCGAGATTTCCGAGCGCGGCGGATTGAAAATCAAGGGCATGAGCAATGCCGATGCAGCGCGAGCGGCCGACGTCGTCTTCATGACCGTGCCTTTCGCTTCCCACCAGTCCACCCTGGAAGCCATTCGTGACGAAGTGCAGGGCAAGATCTTCGTGGACACCACTGTCCCCCTGATGCCGCCCAAGGTGATGCGCGTTCAGCTCCCGCCCGAAGGCTGTGTCGGGAAGCGCACCCAGGACTTTCTGGGCGAAGGCGTCCGCGTCGTTTCGGCTTTCCAGAATGTTGCGGCGGCACACCTGCAGAGCGAGGAGGCGCACCTTCCGGACTGCGACGTGCTGGTGTCCGGAAACGACGCCGATGCCCGTGAATTCGTCGTGCGGCTGGCGGACGAAATCGGCTTCAAGGCATGGCACGCGGGTGCCATCGACAATTCAGCCGTCGCCGAAGCACTGACCTCGGCACTGATCTTCATGAACAAGCGCTACGGCATCGCCGGCGCGGGAATCCAGATTACGGGAACCCCCACCAAGCAACCCTGATTCAAGGGCCAGCCCAGCTGCGGGGGCTGCCGGCCCGGAGGCACCGGACCGGCAGCCCTTGGTTCGAACACGCTTGGCGCCCATGGGGCGCCGGTATCCCGATCCTAACCTGTGGAAGATGGACCATTCCGTGCGGAACGGTCAGGGACGCAAGACCCGGCATGGGGCCTGCACCCCCGGCGCGTCGGCCGGGCCGGGTGGCCGGGGCATGCTGCTGGCTCCCTCGCCATCCGGCCTGGTCAGGCTCTAGTTCTCGATAGCTTCGTCGGCGGCGCCGCCAAGACGGGCCT
>DATFAA010000093.1:0-2024 GCA_035255045.1 Rhodocyclaceae bacterium
AGCGCCAACCCGACCCGCCTGGCGTTCGAGCGCTGCATCGCCGACCTGGAGGGAGGCGCCTTCACCACCGCCAAAGGCTTCGCCTTCGCCTCGGGCCTGGCCGCCAGCGCCACGGTGCTGGAGCTGCTGCCCGCCGGCAGCCATGTGGTGGCTTCCGACGACCTCTACGGCGGCTCGGTGCGCCTCTTCAACCGGGTGCGGGGCAACTCGGCCGACCTCAAGGTGACCTATGCCGATTTCTCCAAACGGGAGAGCATCGAAGCCGCCATCACGCCGGAAACCAAGCTGCTGTGGGTGGAAACCCCGAGCAACCCGCTCTTGAAACTGGTGGACATGGATCTGGTGGCCGCCATCGGCAAGAACCGGGGCCTCCTTACCGTGGCCGACAACACCTTCGCCAGCCCCTGGATCCAGCGGCCCCTGGAACACGGCTTCGACATCGTGGTGCATTCGGCCACCAAGTACTTGAACGGCCATTCCGACGTGATCGCCGGCGTCGCCGTCACCGCCAACCCTGAACTGGCGGAACGTTTGGGCTTCCTGCAAAACGCCGCCGGCGCCGTGCTCGGCCCTTTCGATGCCTTCCTCGCCCTGCGGGGCCTGAAGACCCTGGCCCTGCGCATGGAGCGCCACTGCGCCAACGCCGAGGCTATCGCCCGCTGGCTGGAGCAGCATCCGGCCATCGAGAAGGTCCATTACCCCGGCCTGGCAAGCCATCCCCAGCACGCCCTGGCCAAGCGCCAGATGAAAGGTTTCGGCGGCATGGTCTCCGCCGTGGTGAAAGGAGGCCTGCCGGCGGCGAAGAAGCTGCTGGAAAACACCAAAATCTTCGTCCTGGCCGAAAGCCTGGGCGGGGTGGAAAGCCTGATCGAACTGCCGGCCCTGATGACCCACGCTTCGGTCCCCCCTGAGCAGCGCCGCGCCCTCGGCATCGACGACGGCCTGGTACGCCTTTCCGTCGGCGTGGAAGACCTGGCCGACCTGCTGGCCGACCTGGAACAGGCCCTCAAGTAACAACAAAAGGAGAACAGCACATGAGCGAAGAAGCCCTGGTACTGCGCCACGACAAGGACGGCATCACCCGCCTCACCCTCAACCGCCCCGCCGCCCGCAACGCCCTCTCCCGGCCCATGATCGCCGCCCTGCAGGCCGAGTTCGAGCGCATCGCCGCCGACCCCGGCATCGGCGTGGTGATCCTGGCCGGCAACGGCCCGGCCTTCTGCGCCGGCCACGACCTCAAGGAAATGCGCGGCGCCGACTACGGCGAAAGCTATGCCGAAGACCTCTTCGAAGCCTGCGCCCGGCTCATGCAGCGCATCGTCAGCCTGCCCCAGCCGGTGATCGCCCGGGTGCACGGCATCGCCACCGCCGCCGGGGCCCAGCTGGTAGCCAGCGCCGACCTGGCCATCGCCACGGACGACGCCCGCTTCGCCACGCCCGGCGTCAATATCGGCCTCTTCTGCTCCACGCCCATGGTGGCCCTGTCGCGCAACGTCTCCCACAAGCACGCCCTGCAGATGCTGCTCACCGGCGACCTGATCGACGCCCCCACGGCCCTGCGTTTCGGCCTGATCAATGAAACCGTACCGGCTACTCAACTGGATGCAGCGGTGCAGGCCCTGGCTGAAAAAATCGCCAGCAAGTCCCGCCATACCCTGGCCGTGGGCAAGGCCGCCTACTACCGTCAGGCCGAGCTGCCCCTGGAGCAGGCTTACGCCTACGCCAAGGGGGTGATGGTGCGCAACCTCCAGGCCCGGGACGCCCAGGAAGGCATTTCCGCCTTCATCGACAAGCGCCATCCGACCTGGTGCCACGGCTGACCCGGCCCCAGGCACGGTGCTCTTTGTGCGGGGCATGGCGCCGTCCATGCCCCGCCAAATGGCAATCTTCCTGCAACAAAACAAAGGCTTGAGAATAATCCACCACCTTGTCGGCATAGGCCTATACTGGGATCACACCGCCTCATTCGATGCGGCCCATTCAGGAGCACGATCATGAGCAAAGGCCAACACAGCAACAAGGAA
>DATFAA010000094.1:0-10305 GCA_035255045.1 Rhodocyclaceae bacterium
GCGTCCATGGACGGCCTGCTTGGAAAGCCTCCTCCGACCGCCAAGCACGATGCGGATCGATCTGCTCCAACTCGCAAAGATCGGCGTCCGTTATGGCTGGCTGAAGCCGGGCGCGTAGATCCACAAATTCGTTCAAGTGAAGGTTAGTCGCAACCAGTTCGGGTCGAGAAGCCACGAGCTGCGATGAAATGAAGAGGAAACCGGGGGACGGCTGACTGGCGTCGCGGCTGGGCGTCACGCCGCTGGCTAGGTAGACGGCCTCCGCGAAGCGCTGTGCCAGTAGGACGGCTCGGCGACCCGCCTCACTGGTCACCCATTGCGTCCGCTTCACCTTTCCTTTGGTGAGCTTGGTAATCCGGCCCTTGATGATGTGGTGCGGTCTGCCGTCCCTTTCTATTGTTTCCAGGCAATTGAACGGAAGTGCCATCACTTCGTTGTGTCGCATTCCAGTGAATGCTTGGATCTGGAGCGATGCAATCAGGAGGGCTTCACGAAAGAGCGATGAAAGCCCGTGGAGCGTTGGTGCTGTTCCCCTGGCAGCAAAGAATTCATCCAGCCCGTATTCCGGTAGCAGTGACGCCAACCTAGGTCGCACCGCCCCCTCAGTGAGGTTCATTCGCTTTCGGATAACTTGCTGCCGCGAAGCCTCACGGCCCAGTAGTGGGTCATGCCGACAGTCCTGATAGACACGAAGCAAACGGTCGGCAGCATCCTCGAACGCCTCGATCTCGTCGGACAGCACGGAGAGGATCATCGAGTAAATACGCGTTGGGATCGGCGCATACTGCTTCGAGTTGTCGCACCATTTCCTATAAATTGCCTTCAGGGCCGCGTCAGCCGATTTCCCTGCCGCTTCGAATCCGACTTGTTCTCGGCCGAGGGACCGCAGAAACGTAACTACAGTAGCCATGATGCTCGATAGGTGCGCTGCGTTCTCGGCGCATCCGGTCATCAAGGCAGGATCGGCAAGCGCGTCCTGAAGACGAACACCCCCGGCTTCGCACAACCTGGCCAGTCGACGCAGGGCCACGAGGTAGCCTTCGAGGGACGAATTGGAGAGTGCGTCGCTGCGACGCAGATAAATCAACAGGAACATCATCCAGCGTATCTCTCGGGTTAGTTCATCGCGCTGCGGGGTTAAGTCGCCATGGTCCCAATAGGTGAAGTGCAAAAACCGAGTGCGGCCGTCGGGATCATAGGGGGTTCTATTCCAGGACAGGTCTCCGTAGTACGAGGCTGGCGAACCGTCCCTGAACCGGGAGACCACGAAGTCGTCGAGCGGGATGCGCCCTTGGCTGGGGTCGTAGACATCCGGTGCCACGGTGCCGGGCAGAAGCTCAATGCGCGCCTCGAATGTCGTCATACCAAGTCCAGTTCCATGAGGGTTTCCAGCTTGATTGTCCAATAAGGGTCTAGTTCGCCTTCAACATCCACCTCTCGCTCGATTCGCGCCACCATGGTCGCATCCCGGTGGCCGATCTCGCTCAGAATGAAGCCGATGCGATTCAGCACCACGCCAAACACTCGGTCGAACTGCTCCTGAGAACTGGCCAGGTGCGATGTCTTGCGGATGCAGTAGCGGCAACTCAACAGCTTGCGCGTGTCCACCTCGTCGGCATGCACCCGATACTGGCCGCAGAACAGGCAACCCTCGGGACCTTTACAGTCCGGCGTTACCGGCACATGCCCGCTGATCGGGCTAGGATGGTTCGGTGACGCACAAAGCCCGATGGAGCGAGTCTCGCCGTGCTCCAAGAGGTCATCCCTGGCCAGCACCACCTTCTCGACCTGGGTCAGGAAATTTCCCATCTCTGTCTGATGCATCATCTCGGACCCGTTGCTGTACTTCCTCACCGCCGTCCTGATGCTGTGTTGCATCAACCGCGCCGCCGTATGAACGTCGTGGTGGCGAACCAGGTGGTCTTGTTTTGCGGCTCGCCACTGACGCGGCATTACTTTCGGCAGCGAACCATCGAATCGGCGCAGTATTTTGTAGGTGTTCGCGAAAATCTCTCTTGTTTGTGGAAGGGGAACAGTGATGTTGGACGGCCGGCTGCCCCTGAATCCAACGAAGAGGAGTTCAAATTCGCATCCATCGAGAAGATAGCGGCGCAGCTCCAGATACCGCCGGAAGTGCGGCATGAATTGCACACCGATCTCGAAATGTACGGTTCGGTTGTTGGCCCGGTACTTGATAGACCGGAAGCCCTGGCGCTCGGTGAGCGGGTTGTCCAAAGCCTCGTCAAGTTCAGTACTCCACGGCAACGCGACGACTTGCGCCGGATTCATGCCCGTGGCCGCGACAAATAGGATCATGAACGTCTTGACCGCGAGTAATGCGCGCTCGACGCGTCTCCGCGACCTGAAATGCCGATTGGCGGCCTTGATCTGAAGCAATGCATAGCTGCGTCTCGCCATCAGCTGTTTTGCCGTGCAGCGCTCGCCGTACTTGGCAGTTAGGATGTCGAGGTCGTAGATGGTGCCGTTGTCGTAGTCGTGGGCGATGTGATCGTTCAATCCCCCCTTGCGGCGTTGAAATGGCGAATCGGGTATCTTGCACCATTGCTCGCTCGGGAATAGCCACAGGCGGTTACCCGGCCAGTGCAAGTATTCCGGAACGGTCATGGCGAAGGGATAGGGCTTCTCATCGACCACCAGGTCACTTATTCCGGAGAAGAGGCACTGGCACCAGGCGATGACCTTGCCTTGGGCGTCGTCGCTCGGTACGGGTGTCGGCGTATCGAAGATTGCCCTCTTCATCAGCAGATTAACGCCCCGGTCAAGACACTCGATGCCCAGGAATTCGGAAAGTATGTCGCGACAGTGATTCTGGTCGCTGGCAGCGGAATTGTTGTTCAACTCGTGCTGTGACACCAGGCGTCGTAAATGCTCTACGTAGGCGCGAAACGCCACCCTAGCTGGGGTTTCACCGTCGAGAACGTCGCTGTGGCCGTTACCATCGCACCAGTCCATGAAGGCGATGAAGTCCCGATGGAAGGAGTCGACGGTTATTACCTTCTGTCGCCCACTGGCTACCGCTTGTGAGGCGAACTCGATCCAGGCTCGCACGCGCTCGGCGCGGGCCAAACTGAACGAGGACAAATCGACCTGCCGTCCTTGCCCGGGGCGCCGGCGCCGATCGGTCCGGCGGCGAAGATAGCAGAGGGCACCCACGTCAATAGTATGGCTCTTGTAGTAGAGCAGCAAAGCCAGCTCGGGGTGCAGGATCTGAACTTCGGCGGGCAACGGAAGCTTATGGATTTCGACAGGACGTGAAGCGAACTCGGTCATCCGCCTTCCATTGCCCGCCGCGCCAATTCCTCCAGGCGCGCTTCCCATCCATCTTGTGCAGCCCGAACCAGCTTGAGGCGACTGCGGTAGTTCAGATAGCGCTCCGTGGTCGCCGAAGATGTGTGCCCCATGCGCGCCTGCACGAAGTCCATGACATCCTTCAGTGTCGCCTGACCAGTCTCGACAAGCTTCATCCATTCATCGACGAGGTTCATGCCGAACGTAGCGCGGGTGTCGTGGAATCGGTAGTGGAACGATGGTACGCCGAATGTTGCCCGGATGAACGGAATAATCCGTTCCTTGATGTACTGGCGAACACCTTGGCCGACCTTGGCGTGGCGCACCGTGTTGGCGGCGTCGAAGACCTGGCCTTCCGCCGTGTAGAGCGGTGCCCCTCGGATGCTGAGGAAAAGATATTGGTCAGCACCATCGCCACCTGCAGCACGCGCACGACGGCCTTTTGCGCGATCACTCAGTGCGTACGTGCGCAACATACGGTGGAACCACAGCGGGATATGGATCACCAGCTTTTTGTTGTTCTTGGTGTCGATACCGGTGCCGGGGCCGACAGGGAGGCGCAGCATGTCCCCTTCGGTGCACCCTGTGTCGAGCAAGGCGTGCTTTAGTCGGAACGTGAGGACAGTCTGTATGCGTGCGCCCGTCAGTAGACCAAAGAGATGGATTAGCGTCATCTCCGTGTTGCCCAACGAAAGCAGGGCATCGAGGAGCCATTCCTGCTCTTCCTGCGGCAGAGGTCGCAACTTGCCGCCGTCGTCGATGGTGCCGTCGTAAGGATTTTCCTGCTTGGTCACGCGGATCGAGACATCGGTGGTTATGACGGTCTTGGAACGCTTGAGGCCGTGCAGGTCGGTGAATTCGACGAATCGATCCGAAGCCTTCCATGCAGCGTTCGCCGGAGCGAAGAATTCTTCCTCCTGAAGCCATCGATAGAACCGGATTACCGTGGCCATACGTCGTTTCGCAGTGGATGGCGCAATCTCGTCGTTCTGGATCAGATGCTTCAGATGGCCATTGAACCGGTAGGTCGGGCGTTGCAGCTTGTGCGTAGGGAAATGCAGCCATTCGACGCCGGTTTCGTCGAGGAAACGCCGATATCCCGCTAAGTCTTCGGCGATGCTCGCGTAGGTGGCCATCGATGGTGCCGTGACACCTTCGAGCATGTCGAGAATCCACATGTTGGCCTCGGCCCACGGCACGCCATCTGCATCCAAGACGACGGGGTAGAGATTGAAGCGGTGGGGCATCCACGTTGGCTTGCCATCGCGCCGGAAACTCTCTCGCTCGATCCTCTGAGGACGGACGAAGTAGTGACCGCCAGCCGTCTGCGACGATGGCGGAATCGTCACCTGAATGGCATCAGGATCGCCGGCATCGGCCAGATCGGTGGCGACGAACGACGGAAGGACGGTCTTGCGCGCCGGCATCAGGATCCTTCCTGCATGGCCGTCAGCGCATCGAGGCACGTCTTCACCGCCTGCACGAAGTGGCAGCCGGTGACATGGCGGACGAAATGGATAGCGCCACCGCCGCCACGTCCGGGCGAGCCCTCCGGCCGCAACTCATTGACGAACTTTTCCCCGGTGAGGATGAAGCGGAAATCGCGGCCTTGATAGGACACCTGGACACGTTTGCTGCGTCGCCCAGGATCAAGGGGCTCATAGTCCCGGTCGAGCTTGTGATAGGCACCGATGAAATTGAGAACGGCTAAAAGACTGACGCGCCGCGCCGTGTCAATCTGCTCTTGAGTCCAAGGGCCGTTCAAAAGGCACTCCTGGACATCACTACTGCGCTTTCAGCGAATAGCCACCCCCAACCCCTCACTGCCACAATAAGCCCTCCTGTGCAGACTGGTGTCCATTCTTGGGGGACTTGCATTTCCGAGTCAAGGGATGAGTACTTATCCGTACGGCCCTGGCCTACTGGCTCAACCGGGTGGCGGGAGAAAAGCACAGCGTCGCCTGCCCCTCGGCCCTCATCGGCGCCTCCAATTTCTTCGAGCTGGCGGTGGCCGCGGCCATCAGCCTCTTCGGCTTCGAGTCCGGGGCAGCCCTGGCCACCGTGGTCGGCGTGCTGATCGAGGTGCCGGTCATGCTCCTGGTGGTCAGGGTCGTGAACGGCTCGAAGGGCTGGTACGAGGCGCAACGGGCCTGACGACCCGGCGCAGGCGCCCGCTGTCAGGTTTTCCGGCCCTTGGGCCTTGCCCGGGATAAGTGGCAGCCCGCCATGACAAAGGGCGGTTCACCGTCCACAATGAATTTGTCGGTTCCGGCATTTCGAGCCGGGCCGGAAAGGTCGCTGTCATCGGGGGTGGCGGCGACGGTCGGTGGAACATCGGTGGCAGCGGCGGTCCATGGTGCTACAGGCTAATGGACGGCGTCCCAGGCCGAGAAAAAGCCTGACGTCGTCGTCCCTCTCCTTGCTGCGGCGTCAGCTCGGCTGGGTCATGAGCAACCGGCTGGGGGTTGGGTGGCTGTTCGCCGCCGCCCTGGTGCCCGGCATCGTCGCCGGCTCCATCCTTTTCCACGACAGCTACCAGAGCCAGCGCGCCCACCTGGAGCAGGGCGCCCTGCAGACGGCCCGGGCCCTGTCCCTGGCGATGGACCGGGACCTGGCCGGGATCCGGGCCAAGGTGGACGTCCTCGCCGCCTCACCCTACCTGAAGCGGGGCGACCTGGAGACCTTCTACGAACGGGCCCAGGACGTGGTGGCCACCGAGAAGGTGGCGGCGGCGGTGGTCCTCATCGACGAGAGCGGGCAGCAGATCCTCAACACCCTGCGGCCCTTCGGCTCGCCCCTGCCCAGGACCGGCCACCCGGACCTGGTGCGCCGGACCTTCGAAAGCGGCCTGCCCCTGGTGTCCGACCTCTACCTGGGCGGGGTGACGAAGCGCCCCTTCGTCGCCCTGGAGATGCCGGTGCGGGCCAACGGCAAGATCGTCTACGCCCTGGACATGGGCATTCCGGCGGAGCGCCTCAGCCAGCTCCTGGTGGAGCAGCAGCTCCCCGCCGGCTGGGTCGCGTCCCTCGTCGATTCCCAGGGGGTGGTCATCGCCCGCAGCCTCAACGCCGCCCAGTACGTGGGGCAGAAGGGCCGGCCCGAGCTGCTGGAGGCCATGGCCGCGAGCCCGGAGGGAGCCCTCGGCAGCCATACCCTGGAGGGGTTGCCGTCCTTCGTCGCCTTTACCCGCTCCGGCACCTCCGGCTGGACCGTCGCCGTCGCCATGACCCGCAGCATCCTGGACAGCGGTGTCTACCGCTCCCTGGGCCTGGCCATCCTCACCATCGCCGCCTTCCTGGTGGGCGGCGCCGGCCTGGCCTGGCTGTTCAGCCGCCACATCCGGTATGCCCTGCACAACCTGCAGGCGGCCACCGAGGCGGCGGCAGGAGGCGACCTGGAGGCCATGGCACCCTGCGCCGGGCCGCGGGAAATCGCCCGTCTGGCGGAGCGCTTCAACACCATGCAGGAAGCCCGGCGGGATGCGGAGGCGCAGCTCCGGCTGTCGGCCAGCGTCTTCAGCGCCGCCAGCGAGGGCATCGTCATCGTCGGCACCGATGCCCGCATCATGGACGTGAACCGCGCCTTCACCGTCCTCACCGGCTATGGCCGGGGCGAGGCCCTGGGGCAGAATCCGCGCTTCCTCCGGTCGGACCGCCACGACCCGGATTTCTACGAGGCGATCGGGGCCGAACTGGCGGCGAGCGGCTGCTGGCAGGGGGAAGTGTGGGCCCGGCGCAAGGGCGGGGAGGCCTTCGCCGCCTACGCCACCCTGACGGTGGTGCGGGACGAGGCCGGCGCCGTCAGCCACTACATCGCCCTGTTCTCGGACATCACCGCCCTGCGTCGCCAGCAGGAGGAAATCGAGCGCCTGGCCTACTACGACACCCTCACCGGCCTGCCCAACCGCCGCCTGCTCTCGGACCGCATCCAGCAGGCCCTGTCCCTGGCCGCCCGCAGCAACGCCATGGTGGCCGTCTGCTACCTGGACCTGGACGACTTCAAACCCATCAACGACACCTACGGCCACGACGTCGGGGACCGCCTGATCGTCGAGGTGGCCCGCCGCCTGGAGGGCGTGGTGCGTTCCCAGGACACGGTGTCCCGCCTGGGGGGCGACGAATTCGTCCTGCTCCTGACCGAGCTGCGTACCCACCGGGAAGCGGAGATCGTGCTGGGCCGCGTCCTCCAGGTCATCTGCGAGCCCTTTGCCATCAACGGCAGCCACGCGGCCACCATTTCGGCCAGCATCGGCATCGCCTTCTACCCGGAGGACGGCACCGACGCCGACGTGCTCCTGCGCCACAGCGACCAGGCCATGTACCAGGCCAAGCGGGAAGGGCGCAACCGGACCCGGAAATTCCAGCCGGAACCCGCGGGCCCGGCCGGATAGGGCCCCGGCCGTCGGCCCCGGGACCCGCCTGTGATAGTGTTCCGGTTGACCGGCATCCCACCGGGCGCGCCCATCCGCAGGTAAACATCATGAAAACCATGGTCACCATCGACGGCAACGAGGCCGTCGCCGCCGTCGCCTTCCGGCTGTCGGAAGTCATCGCCATCTTCCCCATCACCCCCTCGTCCGCCATGGGCGAACTGGCCGACGAATGGGCGGCCGGGGGCCGGGCCAACCTCTGGGGCGGCATGCCCCGGGTGGTGGAGATGCAGTCCGAGGGCGGCGCCGCCGGGGCGGTGCACGGGGCCCTCCAGGCCGGGGCCCTGGCCACCACCTTCACTTCCTCCCAGGGGCTGCTGCTCATGATCCCCAACATGTACAAGATCGCCGGGGAACTCACCCCCACGGTCTTCCATGTGGCGGCCCGGGCACTGGCGACCCACGCCCTGTCCATCTTCGGCGACCATTCCGACGTGATGGCCACCCGCGCCACCGGCTTCGCCCTTCTGGCCTCGGGATCGGTGCAGGAGGCCCAGGACTTCGCCGCCATCGCCACGGCCGCCACCCTGGCCGGGCGCATCCCGGTGCTGCATTTCTTCGACGGCTTCCGCACCTCCCACGAGGTGGCCAAGATCGAGCCCCTGGCCGACGACGACCTCAGGGAGCTGCTGCCGGCCGGCGCTGTCCTCGCCCAGCGAGCCCGGGCCCTGTCGCCGGAGCATCCGGTGGTGCGGGGAACCTCCCAGAACCCGGACGCCTTCTTCCAGGGCCGGGAAGCCCAGAATCCCTGGTTCGACGCCTTCCCCGGGCAGGTGCAGGCGGCCATGGACCGCTTCGCCGCCCTCGCCGGGCGGCAGTACCGGCTCTTCGACTACGTCGGCGCCCCGGATGCGGAGCGGGTGGTCGTGCTCATGGGCTCGGGGGCGGAGACGGTCGAGGAGACCGTCGAGCACCTGAACCGGCGCGACGACAGGGTCGGGGTGCTCAAGGTCCGGCTCTTCCGGCCCTTCGACCCGGCCGCCCTGGTGGCGGCCCTGCCGCAAAGCGTGCGCTCCATCGCCGTGCTGGACCGCTGCAAGGAGCCGGGAGCCGACGGCGAGCCCCTGTTCAAGGATGTCCTGGTGGCCCTGGCCGAGGACGCCGCCGGCCCCAACCCGCACTTCGCCGCCATGCCCCGGGTCCTGGGCGGGCGCTACGGCCTGGCCTCCAAGGAATTCGACCCGGCCATGGCCAAGGCGGTGTTCGAGGCCCTGGCCGACCCCGGGTCCCGGCGCCGCTTCACCATCGGCATCGCCGACGATGTCGGCGGCCTGTCGCTCCCCTGGGACCCGGCCTTCCGCACCGACGCGGCGCGCGCGGTATTCGCCGCCGTCTTCTACGGCCTGGGGGCGGACGGCACGGTGTCGGCCAACAAGAATTCCATCAAGATCATCGGCGACCAGACCGACCTCCACGCCCAGGGCTATTTCGTCTACGACTCCAAGAAGTCGGGGGCGATGACCGTCTCCCACCTGCGCTTCGGCCCCGCCCCCATCCGCTCCGCCTACCTCACCGGCGAGGGGGACGCCCAGTTCGTCGCCTGCCACCAGCCCCGCTTCCTGGAGCGCCACGACCTCCTCGCCCATGCGGCGCCGGGGGCGGTCTTCCTGCTCAATACCCCGGTGCCCGCCGAGGGGGCGTGGGCGGCCTTGCCGGCCGCCGTCCAGCGCTCCATGGTGGACAAGGGCCTGCGCTTCTACGTCATCGACGCCTACAGGGTGGCCCAGGAGGCGGGCATGGGCGGGCATATCAACACCGTCATGCAGACCTGCTTCTTCGCCATCTCCGGCATCCTGCCCGAGGCCCGGGCCATTGCCGCCATCAAGGGAGCCGTGGACAAGACCTACGGCCGCAAGGGCGGCAAGGTGGCAGAACAGAACAAGCGGGCCATCGACGCCGCCCTGGCGGGTCTGCACCGGGTCGAGGTGCCGAAGACCCTGCCGGCGGCAGCGGCGGCGGAAGAGGGCGCTCCGGCCCCGGACGAGTCCGATTTCTGCCGGCTGGTGACCCGTCCCCTCCTGGACGGCCGCGGCGACCGGCTGCCGGTGTCGGTTTTTCCCGCCGATGGCACCTGGCCGGTGGGCACCGCCCGCCTGGAGAAGCGCAACCTGGCCCTGGAAATCCCGGTCTGGGAGGCGGACCTGTGCACCCAGTGCGGCAAGTGCGTCTTCGTCTGCCCCCACTCGGCCATCCGGGCCAAGGTCTTCCCGCCCGAACTGGCGGCCGCCGCGCCGGCGAGCTTCAAGCACGTGCCGGCCCGCAGCAAGGACTACCCGGCGGGCTGGCACATGGCCTACCAGGTGGCGCCCGAGGACTGCACCGGCTGCGACCTCTGCGTCCAGGTCTGCCCCATCCGGGACAAGGCCGACCCCGCCAGGAAGGCCCTCAACATGGCCGGGCAGGCCCCCCTGCGGGCGGCCGAGGCCGCCAACTGGGACTTCTTCCTGGGCCTGCCGGATTACGACCGCCGCCAGGTCAAGCGCTCCACCGTGCCGGGGGCCATGCTCCTGCCGCCCCTCTTCGAGTTTTCCGGGGCCTGCGCCGGCTGCGGCGAGACGCCGTACCTG
>DATFAA010000095.1:0-17010 GCA_035255045.1 Rhodocyclaceae bacterium
GATGGCGATGGCCACGAAGACGAGGACGGCGAAGGGCAGGAGGAAGCGCTTTTCCTTCACCGCCATGCCCATGCGGATGGCGGTGGCGAACAGTAGCCCGCAGCCGACGGCGGCGATGCCCCGCAGCATGCCCTGAACCGCCGGCAGGCTGCCGTAGTGGTCGTAGATCAGGGCCAGAACCAGGGCGATGGCGATGGGCCCGGCCAGGAGGCCGGCGACGGCGGCCACCGAGCCCGCCACGCCCCGGTAGCGGGCGCCCACCACCACCGACAGGTTGATGACATTGGGCCCCGGCAGGAACTGGCAGAGGCCGAGGAGGGTATTGAACTCCTCCGCCGTCAGCCAGCCCCGCTGGTCCACCAGGAGGCGGCGGGCGAAGGGCAGGACGCCGCCGAAACCCGACAGGCCGATATTGGAAAAGCCGAGGAACAGCGCCTTCAGCCCGATGGGCGATGCCGCGGGCGCCGCTCCCTCCGGCATCACTTCTCCAGCCGGAACTCGGCCGACTTGGCGTGAGCCGGCAGGCCTTCGCCGTGGGCCAGGGTCGAGGCAATGCGGCCCAGGGTCTGGGCACCGGCCTTGGAGACCCGGATCAGGCTGGTGCGTTTCTGGAAGTCGTAGACCCCCAGGGGCGAGGAGAAGCGAGCGCTGCCGGAGGTGGGCAGGACGTGGTTCGGCCCGGCGCAGTAGTCGCCCAGGGACTCCGAGGTGTAGTGGCCGATGAAGATGGCGCCGGCATGGTGGATTTTCTCCACCCAGGGGTCCGGGTCGGCCAGGGAGAGCTCCAGGTGCTCCGGCGCCACCCGGTTGGCGATGGCGCAGGCCTCCTCCAGGTCGCGGACCAGGACGAAGGCGCCGCGGTTGTCCAGGGATTCCCGGATGACGGCCTGGCGCGGCATGGTGGGCAGCAGCTTGTCGATGCTGGCCTGGACACGGTCGATGAAGGCGGCGTCGGTGCAGATGAGGATGGACTGGGCCAGCTCGTCGTGCTCCGCCTGGGAGAAGAGATCCATGGCGACCCAGTCGGGATCGCTGCTGCCGTCGGCCACCACCAGGATTTCCGAAGGCCCGGCCACCATATCGATGCCGACGATACCGAAGACCCGGCGCTTGGCGCAGGCCACGTAGGCATTGCCGGGGCCGACGATCTTGTCCACCTGGGGCACGGTGGCGGTGCCGTAGGCCAGAGCGGCCACCGCCTGAGCGCCGCCGATGGTGAAGACCCGGTCCACGCCCGCCAGGCAGGCCGCCGCCAGGACCAGGGCATTCTTCTCGCCGCCGGGGGTCGGCACCACCATGATCAGTTCCTTGACCCCGGCCACCTTGGCGGGGACGGCGTTCATCAGCACCGAGGAGGGATAGGCCGCCTTGCCGCCGGGGACATAGAGGCCGACCCGGTCCAGGGGGGTGATCATCTGGCCGAGCAGGGTGCCGTCGGCCTCGGTGTAGTTCCAGCCTTCCATCTTCTGGCGCTCGTGGTAGGCGCGGATGCGGGCGGCGGCAGCCTCCAGGGCTTGGCGCTGGTCGGCGGGCAGGCTGTCGAGGGCGGCCCGGAGGGCGGCCTTGGACAACTCCAGGTCGGCCATGGCGCCGGCGGTGAGGCGGTCGAAGCGGTTGGTGTATTCCACCACCGCCGCGTCGCCGCGGCTCTTCACGCCGGCCAGGATATCGGCGACCGTGCGCTCGATGTTGTCGTCCTGGGCGGCCTCGAAGGCCAGGAGGGCGTCGAGGCGGGCCTTGAAATCCGCGTCACTGGTGCTGAAGCGTTTGATAGCGACCATGGTTACTCTCCAACCACCTTGGCGAAGGCGTCGATGATGGGTTGCAGGGTTTCCCCCTTGACCTTGAGGGAGGCCTGGTTGACCACCAGGCGGCTGGAGATGGGCATGATGTCCTCCACCGCCACCAGGTTGTTGGCCTTCAGGGTGCCGCCGGTGGACACCAGGTCCACGATGGCGTCGGCCAGGCCGGCCAGGGGCGCCAGTTCCATCGAGCCGTAGAGCTTGATGAGGTCCACGTGCACGCCCTTGGCGGCGAAGTGCTCCCGGGCCGTCTTGATGTACTTGCTGGCCACCTTGAGCCGCGCCCCCTGGCGCACCGCCTTGTCGTAGTCGAAGCCGGCGGGCACCGCCACCATCATGCGGCACTTGGCGATCTTGAGGTCGAGGGGGGCGTAGAGCCCTTCCCCGCCGTGCTCGATGAGCACGTCCCGGCCGGCCACGCCGAGGTCGGCGGCGCCGTACTGGACATAGGTCGGCACGTCGGTGGCGCGGACGATGACCACCCGCACTTCCGGCCGGTTGGTGCCGATGATGAGTTTTCTTGAGGTTTCCGGGTTCTCGTTCGGAACGATGCCGGCCGCTGCCAGCAGGGGCAGGGTTTCGTCGAAAATTCGGCCCTTGGAAAGGGCGATGGTGATGGTGGTCACGGGGTCACGCCTGGAAACAAAGGGGGCATTTTACCGCAAGGGCGGCAACTGGCCCCAGGTTCCGCCGGTCGGAATGGCATTGCCGCCCCCGGGCAAGTTACCATTCATGCCTTTCGCATCGAACGACGGAACTCCATGGCCGCCTCCAGCCTCCTCGCCCTCATCGACGACATCGCCACCATCCTGGACGACGTGGCGCTCCTCACCAAGGTCGCCTCCCAGAAGACGGCCGGGGTGCTGGGGGACGACCTCGCCCTCAACGCCCAGCAGGTGGCCGGCGTCCGGGCCGAGCGCGAGCTGCCGGTGGTACGGGCGGTGGCCAAGGGCTCCTTCAGGAACAAGGCCATCCTGGTTCCCGCCGCCCTGGCCATCAGCGCCATCGCCCCCTGGGCCGTCATTCCGCTGCTGATGCTGGGGGGCGCCTTCCTGTGCTACGAGGGCTTCGAGAAGCTCGCCCACAAGTTCCTCCACGGCGGCGCCGAAGAGGGCAGCCACCAGGCCGAACTCATGGAGGCCCTGGCCGACCCGGCCGTAGACTTGGTCGCCCTGGAGAAGGACAAGATCAAGGGCGCCATCCGCACCGATTTCATCCTGTCGGCGGAAATCATCACCATCACCCTGGGCACCGTGGCGGAGGCTTCCTTCATGACCCAGGTGGCGGTCCTGGTCGGCATCGCGATCATCATGACCATCGGCGTCTACGGGCTGGTGGCCGGCATCGTCAAGCTGGACGACGCCGGGCTCTATCTCACCCGGCGGGCCGGAAGCGGCGCCTTCGGACAAGGACAACGGCGCCTCGGGGAAGCCATCCTAAAGGCCGCGCCCTGGCTCATGAAGGCCCTGGCGGTGGCGGGTACGGCGGCCATGTTCCTGGTGGGGGGCGGCATCCTGACCCACGGCATCCCGGTGCTGCACCACTGGGTCGAGGATATCGGCCAGAGTGCAGCAACGGTGCCGGGAGTCGGCGCCTTCCTGGGAGCGATGACGCCGGCCGTCCTCAATGGGCTGGCCGGCATTCTGGCGGGCGCCCTGGTGCTGGCGGTTGCCAGCGGGGCACGCCGACTGTTGCCGTCGAAACCCGGCGGTTAGTGCACGCGCTTGACGATGGCCCCCAGGCGAGCGAGCTTCTCTTCGATGCGCTCGTAGCCGCGGTCCAGGTGGTAGATGCGTTCGATTAGGGTTTCGCCCTGGGCCACCAGGCCGGCGATGACCAGGGAGGCCGAAGCCCGCAGGTCGGTGGCCATGACCGTGGCGCCCTGCAGCCGCTCGACGCCGCGGACAATGGCGTTGCTGCCCTCGATCTGGATGTCAGCGCCCAGACGCATCAATTCCACCGCATGCATGAAGCGGTTTTCGAAGATAGTCTCGCGGATGGTCGCCACCCCGTCGGCCACCGCATTGATGGCCATGAACTGCGCCTGCATGTCGGTGGGGAAGGCGGGATAGGGAGCCGTGCGCACGCTGACCGCCTTGAGGCGCTTGGGAGCCTTGAGACGGATGGCTTCCCGCTCGGTGACGATGTCGCAGCCGGCGTCCATGAGCTTGTCCACCACTGTGTCCAGGTAGGCGGAGGAGGTCTTGGTCAGGCGCACCTCACCGCCGGTGGCGGCGGCGGCGCACAGGTAGGTACCGGTCTCGATGCGGTCCGGCATGATGGAATGCCGGGCGCCGGTGAGGCGCTCGACGCCCCGGATACGGATGACGTCCGTGCCGGCGCCGGAGATGCGGGCGCCCATGCTGATCAGGCAGTTGGCGAGGTCCACCACCTCGGGTTCCCGGGCGGCGTTCTCGATGATGGTTTCCCCCTCGGCCAGGCAGGCGGCCATCATGAGGTTCTCGGTGCCGGTCACGGTCACCATGTCGGTGCAGATGCGGGCACCCTTGAGGCGGCTGGCCTTGGCGTGGACATAGCCCTGCTCCACCTTGATTTCCGCCCCCATGGCCTGGAGGCCCTTGATGTGCTGATCCACCGGCCGGGCGCCGATGGCGCAGCCGCCGGGCAGGGACACCCGGGCCTCGCCGCAGCGGGCCACCAGGGGGCCGAGCACAAGGATGGAGGCGCGCATGGTCTTGACCATCTCGTAGGAGGCCATGGGATTGCTCAGCCCCTTGCCGTCCAGGACCAGCCCATCGGTGCCGTCCAGGGTGACCTCCACGCCCATCTGGGCCAGCAGGCGCAGCATGGTGGAGATATCGTTGAGATGGGGCACGTTGGCGAGCTGCAGGGGTTCGGCCGTCAGCAGGCTGGCGCAGAGAATGGGCAAGGCCGCGTTCTTGGCGCCGGAGATGGCCACTTCGCCGGCAAGGGCCTGGCCGCCTTGAATCAACAGCTTATCCACGCTGAGCGCTCCACTCTTCCGGGGTCAGGGTCTTGAAGGAGAGGGCGTGCAGTTCGCCGGTGTCGAGCTTTGCCTTGAGGGTCTGAAGGACACGCTGCTGGCGCTGGACGCGGTTCTTGCCTTCGAATTCCCGGCTGACCACGATCGCCTGGAAATGCCGGCCGTCGCCGTCGATGGCCAGGTGCTCGCAGTCCATGCCGGCGAGGATCAGTTGCTTGATCTGTTCGGGATGCATCATGGTAGGGCTCTTACTTAATTCCTCAATTTCCAGCCCCGCTTCAGGAGGCCGAGGGTCAATAGCGAAACGGCGGCGAAACAGCCGACCACGACGGCCAGGCTGGTGGCGGGCGGGACGTCGGAAACCCCGAAGAAGCCGTAGCGGAAGCCGTCGATCATGTAGAAGACGGGATTGTAATGCGATAAGCCCTGCCAGAACGGCGGCAGCGAATGAATCGAGTAAAACACCCCGGACAGCATGGTGAGGGGCATCACCAGGAAATTCTGGAAGGCGGCCAGTTGGTCGAACTTCTCGGCCCAGATGCCGGCGATCACCCCCAAGGTGGCCAGCATTCCACCGCCGAAGACGGCGAAGGCGAGGATCCAGAAAGGCGCCTCCACCCGCAGCGGCGCGAACCAGGCGGTCACCGCCAGGACCCCGGCTCCCACCGCCAGGCCCCGCACCACCGCCGCCAGCACATAGGCAAGGAAGAAGGCGGTGTGGGAGATGGGCGGCAGCAGCACGAAGACGATGGAGCCGGTGACCTTGGACTGGATCAGGCTGGAGGAGGAATTGGCGAAGGCGTTCTGCAGCACCTGCATCATGACCAGGCCGGGGATCAGGAAGGCCGTGTAGACCACGCCGTGCACCTGGACCCGGTCCTCCAGCACATGGGAGAAGATGAGGAGATACAGGAGGGCGGTCAGCACCGGCGCCGCGACGGTCTGGAAGCTGACCTTCCAGAAGCGGAGCACTTCCTTGGAAAAAAGAGTCCAGAAACCGATCATCCGCCTAGCCCCGCATAACCCGCACGAAAACTTCCTCCAGGGAGCCTCCGGCGTGGTGCTCCAGGAGATTGGCGGTGGTGTCCAGGGCCACCACCCTGCCCTGCTTCAGGAGGGCGATGCGGCCGCACAGGGCTTCGGCCTCCTCCAGGTAATGGGTGGTGAGGATGATGGTGTGGCCCTCGCCGTTGAGGCGCCGGACGAATTGCCAAAGGCCCTGGCGCAGTTCCACGTCCACCCCGGCGGTGGGCTCGTCGAGGACGATCACCGGCGGCTTGTGCACCAGGGCCTGGGCCACCAGGACCCGCCGTTTCATGCCGCCGGACAGGCGGCGCATGTTGGTGTCGGCCTTGTCGGTGAGGTCCAGATTGGCGAGGATTTCGTCGATCCAGTCGTCGTTCTTGCGCAGGCCGAAGTAGCCGGACTGGATGCGCAGGGTCTCCCGCACCGTGAAGAAGGGGTCGAAGACCAGCTCCTGGGGCACCACGCCCAGCTGGCGGCGGGCCTCCCGGTAATCGGAGACCACGTCGTGCCCCATCACCGCCACCTTGCCGGAATCGGGCCGCACCAGGCCGGCCAGACAGGAAATCAGCGTCGTCTTGCCGGCGCCGTTGGGCCCGAGGAGCCCGAAGAACTCGCCCTGCCCGATGGTCAGGGTGACCCCGGCCAGAGCCTGCAGGGAGCCGAAATGCTTGACGACGTCAACGATGGAAACAGCAACGGCCATGGTAACGGGGACTGGCGCCGTCTCAGGCCAGGGGCAGGAGTTCGGCCACGCCGTAGAGCTCGGCGAGGGAACGGACGCCGGCGGGCGTATTGGCGAAGACGATCTTCGAGCCCAGCGTATCGGCGGTCCGCAGCCAGCCCAGCATGATGGCCAGGGCAGCCGAATCGGCCTCGGTCACGGCACCGAGGTCGATGGTGACCGCCTTGTCGCCCAAAGCGGAGCGGCCTGCTTCCAGCAGGCCGCGGGCATTGGCCATGACCATCGGCGCGTTGACGCGCAGACGGTCAGTCTCCCGTTCGATCATTTCTTCTCCACCTTGGTGGGAGGATTGGCTTCCAGGGACTTGTTCTTGTTGCCGATGGACTGGATGAGGCCCTCGATCCCGCCGTTGCGCACTTCCTGGGCGAAGGTCTCGCGGTAGTTGGTCACCAGACTGATGCCGGCGATGGTCACGTCGTACACCTTCCAGCCGTTGTCCATCTTTTCCAGGGTGTAGTCCACCTGGGTCGGCTTGTTGCCGGGCTGGACCACCTCGGTGCGGACCACCACGTCGGTATCCGCCGGATTCATCTTGAAGGGCTTGTAACGCACCGTCTGGTCCCGGTAGGAAGTGAGGGCGTTCGAGTAGGTGCGGACCAGCAAGGTCTTGAATTCCTGCATCAGCTGCTGCTGCTGCTGCGGGTTGGCGCGGCGCCAGTCCTTGCCCACCGCCAGGGCGGTCATGTGCTGAAAGTTGAAATGGGGCAGGACCTTGGCGTCCACCAACTCCAGGATCCGCTTTTGATTGCCGTTCTGGACATCCTTATCCTTGCGGATGATGTCCAGAACTTCCTCGCTCACCCGCTTAACCAGGACGTCCGGGGCTTCGTCGGCCCACACGGAAACGGCGACCAGGCAGGCGAAAATAAAGGCAAACAGCTTCTTCATGGCATTCCAGGAAATCAAGGATTAGTCGTCTTCCGGCAACCGGGGCGGGTGACCGTCGTAAATCTGGCTGCGCCGGCGCTGCAGATAGGCGTCGCGGATGTAGGAATACTTGTCGAAGGCCGCCTCCTCCACCACCTTGTCGGCGGGCAGCAGGCTGGCGCGGACGTCGACGAAGCGCACGACCCGGGTGCCGTTGCGCACCGGAATGGGCGACACGGCCCAGCTCACCGGGTCGGCAAAGGCGTCCACCACGAAGCCGCCGGTGTCGCGCACGGTGCGTGGGCCGATCAGGGGCCAGAACAGATAGCCGCCATCGTCCATGCCCCAGCGGGCCAGGGTCTGGCCGAAATCCTCGTCGTGCTTTTCGAGGCCCATTTCGCTGGCCACGTCGAACAGGCCGAAGATGCCGACGGTGGAATTGATCAGGAGGCGGGCTAAGTCATCGGCGGTATCGCCGCCCTTGCCCTGGAGTCCGTCATTGACGCCGGTCCAGAGGTCGCTCACGTTGCCGAAGAAATTGCCCACGCCGGCCTTGACCGGTAGCGGCACGGCCTTGTCATAGGCCTTGGCAACGGGCTTGGCGACCGCCTTGTCAATCCCTTCGTTGACCGAGAACATGGCGCGGTTGAAGCCTTCGTACGGGTCCTTCGGGTTGTCGCCATGGGTGGCGCAGCCCGTTGCCAGAGCCACCGCGCCGGCTACGGCCAGCACGGTTCCGGCCCTTCGGCCCAGTTCCGAAAACTTCGTCATGACTGTCATTTTTGCTGTTGTCCTTCCGACGCTTTGCTAAACACCAACTGACTGATGAGCTTCTCCAGTACAACGGCCGACTGCGTCTTGGCGATGACATCGCCGGGCTTCAGCATTTGTTCTTCGCCACCCACGTCCAGACCGACATATTGTTCCCCCAACAAGCCGGAAGTGTAGATGGAAGCGAAAGTATCCTTGGGGAAGCGGTAACGGCCATCGATATTCATCGACACCACCGCTTCGTAGGTATTGCTGTCGAAGCTGATATCCGCGATGCGCCCTACCACCACGCCCGCGCTTTTCACCGGGCCGCGCACTTTCAGGCCGCCGATGTTATCAAACTTGGCACGCAAAACGTAAGTATCCGACATATGGGCCGTCGAAAGGTTTCCGACCTTTAGGGACAGAAACATCAGGGCGGCAATACCGATGGCGACGAAAATACCGACCCAGAGGTCGAGAACGGAACGGTTCATGAGGTTCCCCGGAACATAAACGAGGTCAGGACAAAATCGAGGGCCAGGATGGCCAGGGCGGAGGTGACGACGGTGCGGGTGATGGCCCGCGACACGCCTTCGGCGGTCGGCACCGAGTCGTAGCCTTCGAAGACGGCGATGAGGGAGACCACGACCCCGAAGACGAAGCTCTTGATGACTCCGTTCCAGATGTCGTAGCGGAAATCCACCGAGCTCTGCATCTGGGACCAGAAGGCGCCATCGTCGACACCGATGAAGACGACGCCGATGAGCCAGCCCCCCAACACCCCCATGGCCGAGAACAGAGCCGCCAGCAGCGGCATGGCCACCACGCCGCCCCAGAAGCGGGGAGCCACCACCCGGGCGATGGGGTCCACCGCCATCATGTCCATGGCCTTCAGCTGCTCGGTGGCCTTCATCAGGCCGATTTCGGCGGTCACCGACGAGCCGGCCCGGGAGGCGAACAGCAGCGCCGCCACCACCGGCCCCAGTTCCCGGGTGAGGGACAGGGCGACCATGATGCCTAGGGCCTCGGTGGAGCCGAAGCGCTGCAGGGTCTCGTATCCCTGCAGGCCCAGCACCAGGCCGACAAAGAGGCCGGATACCAGGATGATGAGCAGCGACAGGACGCCGCTGAAGAAAATTTCCCGCAGGGTCAGGTGGATACGGCGGAACGAGGTTCCCGACATGACCAGCAGGGTGAACAAGAAGCGGGTGGCGAAGCCCAGGCGCCAGATGCGCTCGGTGGTGGCATGGCCCAACCGGCGGATGGAAGCCAGAATGTCAGGCACGGACGATCCCCCTCCCCAGGAACTCGTCCCGCACCGGGGGCGCCGGCACGTCGAACTTCACGGGCCCGTGGGCTTCGGCATGGACGAACTGATGCACGAAGGGATCCTTGGAGGCCCGGATCTCGTCCGGCGTGCCCTCAGCCACGATCTGGCCGTTGGAGACGAAGTAGATGTAATCGACGATGAGCAGGGACTCCTGCACGTCGTGGGTCACCATGATGGAAGTGGCTCCGAGGGCGTCATTGAGCTTCCGGATGAGCTGGCCGATGAGGCCGAGGGCGATGGGATCGAGGCCAGTGAAGGGTTCGTCGTACATGACGAGCAGCGGGTCGAGGGCGATGGCCCTGGCCAGGGCCACGCGGCGCGCCATGCCGCCCGACAGCTCGCCGGGCATCAGCCGGTGGGCGCCGCGCAGGCCGACCGCCTCCAGCTTCATGAGCACCAGGTCGCGGATCATCTCCTCCGGCAGATCGGTGTGCTCGCGCAGGGGAAACGCCACATTCTCGAAAACGGAAACGTCTGTAAACAGGGCGCCGAACTGGAAGAGCATGCCGAGCTGGCGGCGGAAGGCGTAAAGCCCTTTCCGATCAAGCTTGTGCACATCCTTGCCCCCAACCCGGACCACGCCGGCCGAGGGCTTCAACTGGCCGCCGATGCAGCGCAGCAGCGTCGTCTTGCCGCAACCCGAGCCGCCCATGATGGCCACCACCTTGCCGCGGGGGATGGACATGTTGATGCCCTTGAGCACCGGGCGGCCGGCATAGCTGAAAAACAGGTTATCGACGCGAACCAGGGGCTCGTCTGACGGGTTGGAGAACACGCTCGATCTGCGAAATTGAATAAACGGGCAATTTTATCAGAGCCCACCCACATTCCAGTCAAATTCTTCGCCGCCTATCTCATATGTCATAGAACCGACTTCATGCAAGTCCTATTCCGCCGACTACCAACGCCTTCCGTGGCGGCGCGTGGCGGGCGACCATCCGGGGCGGGACAACCTCAATATTGAAAAACCCTTCTCATATTCAAGAACCAGATATTACAATGGTGAATGGATTTCGCATTCGTTAAATACGCAACGAAACGGATGGCATAGCACCGGCCCATGACTCCCGCGTACAGAGCACTTCTCCTCGCCCATGCGGGAGTCCTCCTCGGCACCCAACTGTCGGGTTGCGCGGAACCGACGGTCAAGCCATCCGAGCAGCACATCAAGCCGGCCGCCAAACCGCAAGGGACGCCGCCGGCCCTGACCATGGTCCCGACCATAGCGCCTCCCAAGCCAACCCCCCGCCAGGAAACCTACAGCGTCGTCGTCAATAACGTCCCCGCCCGGGACGTGCTTTTCGCCCTGGCCCGGGATGCCCGGATCGACATCGACATCGCCGGCGACATCGAGGGGGTCGTCACCCTGAACGCCTTGAACCAGACCCTGCCGCAGCTCCTGGACCGTATCGCTCGCCAGGTGGACATGCGCTGGGAAGTGGAAGGCAAGGTCCTGCAGATCAGCCGGGACACTCCGTTCCTGCGCAACTACAAGGTCGATTACGTCAATCTCGCCCGGCAGTCGACCAGCACCATCAACGTCGCGACCCAGATCGCCGGCAGCGCGGCCGGAGGCGGCGGCGGAACAAGCGGGAGCGGCGGCGGCGCCGGCGTCACCGGCAACAGCTCCCTCACCAATGTGGTGAGCCGCTCGGAGAACGATCTCTGGGCCACCCTGGTCTCCAATATCCGCGATCTGCTGCGGGAAACCGACCGCATCCTGCCCGAAGGCTCCTTCGAGCAGACCCAGGAAGCCGCCAGCTCCCAGCAGACCACAGGCACCGGCGCCCCGCCGCCGGCCGCCACCCGCGGCCAGACCGCGCCCTCCCTGGCGACCAGCCCGAATCCCGCGGCCATGCAGACTGCCGGCACCACCACGGTACGCCGCTCCACCTTCCGGGAGGCGGCGTCGGTCATCGCCAACCGGGAAACCGGGGTCATCGCCGTCCGCGCCACCGGACGCCAGCACGAGAAGATCCGCGAATTCATGGACCGCGTCCTCAACAATGCCCGGCGCCAGGTCCTGATCGAAGCCACCATCGTGGAAGTGGTCCTGAACGACCAGTCCCAGACCGGAGTGGACTGGAAGAGCGTGGCCCTGGCCTCCGGCTTCACCTTCCGCCAGAACCTGCTGGGCACCGCCCTCGACAAGGCCTTGCCCGATGCCGCCCGCTCCGCCCTGCTCAGCTCGATCATGGGCAACAGCAATCTGAGCCCGGCCCAGAAGTCCAACCTGATCGAGCAATTCGCCCCGGGCATGGGCGCCCTCGGCGAGCCCAGCAATGCCACTCAGCAACGGCTCATCGACAACGCCTGGACCCTGCCGGCCGATCAACAGGCGGCGGCCATCCAGCAGGCACAGGGAGTTCCCGCCTACGGCGGCGTCGTCGGCACCCCCGGTGCCACCATCCCGCCAGCCGACACCCGCTTCACCGGCGGCGTTTTCCCCCTGACGAACCAGAAATCCGGCATCACCGTCGGCTACGGCAAGGGCAGAAGTTTCGCCGCCGCCTTGAACCTGCTCTCCCAGTACGGCCGCACCAAGGTCATCTCCAGCCCGAAGATCACCGCCCTCAACAACCAGGCCGCCGTGCTGCGGGTGGTGGACAACCTGGTCTATTTCACCATCAGCGCCCAGGTCACCCCCGGCGCCGCCGGCGCCGCGCCGGTTTCGGTCTATACCTCCACCGCCAACACCGTCGCCGTCGGCTTCGTCATGAGCGTCGTTCCCCAGATCGACGACGGCAACCAGGTGACCCTCACCGTCCGCCCCACCATTTCCAGGCTGCGGGGCTATGCCCAGGACCCCAACCCAGTCCTGCGGGAGACTCCCAACCTGGTGCCCATCGTCCAGACCCGGGAAATGGAGTCGGTGATGAAGGTCCCTTCCGGCAACGTGGTCATGATGGGCGGCCTGATGGAAGACAGCGAGACCCGGGAGCGGGAGGGTGTGCCGACCCTGGGCGATCTGCCCGGCGTTGGGGGCCTCTTCTCCACCCGCAACAGCCAGGCGGGCAAGACGGAACTGGTGGTCTTCCTGCGCCCCATGGTCATCAGCGATGCGAGCCTCGACGGCGACTACAGCTTCGCCAGGGAGCTGCTGCCAGGCCAGGAATTCTTCAACCGGCCCATTGAACGGAAGTTCTCGGCGACGCCGCCATCCGAACCGGAGGCCAAGCCATGAGCCTGCTGCTGGAAGCCCTGAAGCGGGCGGAACGGCAGAAACGGGACCTGACCGCCGAACCGGCGCCACCGTCCGTGGAGCCCTCCTCCTTCCCCGAACTGACGATGGAATTGGAGTCCCGGCCGCCGACTGAAGCTCCATCGGCGGCCGAGGACGGGGCGGCCGCGGCTGAGGAGCCGGCGCCCGCGGTGGCCGAAATGCCGGGTACAGCCGACGTAGCGCCCCTGGAATTCTCCCCGCCCGAAGCCCCACCCGCGACCGAGCTCGCAGAAGCCCCGGTCGCACCGGCCTCCCCGCCCCCGCCCCTCCCATCTTCCCTTGCCACCCCGGAACAGCCGGAACGGACCGGCCCTTCCCTGGAATCCCGGGCAAGCAGGACGAGGTTGCCGGCGGCCCGCAAGCGCCGTCTGATCCTCGGCAGCCTCGCCCTCCTGACGGCAGTCGCCACCGCCGGAACCTTGTTATGGCTCGACCAGCAGAGCAGGGCCCCGGCCATGTCGATGGCGGCAGGCGGCCCCATGCCGCTGGAAGCGGCTCCGCCGGCTGCCCCGGTCGAGGCCACGCCGCCAACGGAAGAATTCGTGCCCGGCAAAGCCCCCGCCCTCCCGGCAGCCAAGGCTGCCCGCGCTCCACCCGGAAAGGAGCCGCCAACCAGGCCCGCCGTCCAGCGCTCCGCCACCCCAACACCGGAAGCGGGCACCAGCTCCCTGTCCATCCGCCGCAGCCAACAGACCATCACCATCCAGGCGGCCACAGCAGCCGGCTACGCCGCCATGGCCAACGGCAACCTGGAGGCCGCCCGCGATCACTACCAGGCCGCCCTCAAGAGCGACCAGCGCAGCCGGGACGCCCTCCTGGGGTTGGCCGTGGCCGCCTTAAGGGAAGGCCGCAGCGAAGAGGCGGCCCGGCGCTACGACCAGCTCGTCTCCCTCGACCCCCGGGACCCCGACGCCAACGCCGGTCTCGCCCTCCTGCGCGGGGCCATGGACCCGGTGGGCTACGAGAGCCGGCTCCGCAGCCTGCTGGGCGAGCGCGGCGACAACGCCGCCCTCCACCATGCCCTGGGTGCCCTCCTGGCCCAGCAGCACCGCTGGGGCGAGGCCCAGGAGGCCTTCTTCCGGGCCGTCACCCTGGCTCCCCGGGCTTCCGACTACCACTTCAACCTGGCCGTCAGCCTCGACCATCTGGGCCAATACAGCCAGGCCAGAAGTTATTACCGCCAGGCCCTAGACCTCGCCGCGGCAGCCTCGTCCACCTTCAGCCGGGAAGCGGCCCAGAGCCGCCTGGCCGCCCTCGAGGCACAGGGCCGATGAACGCTCCGGCCCCCAGGAAGCCCCTCGGCGAGTTGCTCCTCGGCCAGGGCATCATCACCAGCGACCAGCTCACCATCGCCCTGTCGGAACAGAAGCGGACCAGCATCCCCCTCGGCAAGCTCCTGGTACAGCTCGGCTTCGTCACCGAGGAAACCATCACCGACGCCCTGTCGGAAAACCTCGGGCGCGAGGCCGCCAGCCTGGCCAACATGCTGCCCGACCACGCCGCCCTCAAGCTCATCCCCAAGGACACGGCCAAGCGCTACAAGCTGCTGCCCCTGGGCTTCGACCAGGAGGGGCAGACCCTGGTGGTGGGCATGGCCGACCCCAACAACATCGTCGCCCTCGACCAGCTGAGGGCACTGCTGAAGGGCCGCTTCGCCCTCTCCCCCCGGCTGGTGGGGGAAGGCGAATTGCAGCGGGCCATCGACCAGTTCTACGGCTACGAGTTTTCCATCGACGGCATCCTGCGGGAAATCGAGACCGGCGAGATCGACTACGCCAGCCTCCAATCGAGCGACGCCGAATACAGCCAGCCGGTGGTCCGCCTCATCGACGCCATCCTGGCCGACGCCGTGCAGAAGGGCGTCTCCGACATCCACATCGAGCCGGAACAACGCTTCCTGCGCATCCGCTACCGCATCGACGGCGTCCTCCGCCAGATCCGCAGCCTCCACATCAGCTACTGGCCGGCCATGCTGGTGCGGCTCAAGGTGCTCTCCGGCATGAATATCGCCGAGTCCCGGGCGCCCCAGGACGGCCGCATCTCCATGATGGTCTCCGGCCGACCAGTGGATTTCCGGGCCGCCGTACAGCCGGTGACCTGGGGCGAGAACTTCGTCGCCCGCATCCTCGACCGCCAGCGTTCCATCGTCCCCCTCGACGGCCTCGGCCTGGCCGACGAGAACCTGGACCTCCTCAAGCTGATGCTGGCCCGGCCGGAGGGCATCCTGCTGGTCACCGGCCCCACCGGCAGCGGCAAGACCACCACCCTCTACTCCATCCTCAGCCACCTCAATTCCGAGAGGGTGCACATCATGACTCTGGAGGATCCGGTGGAGTACCCCCTGCCCCTGGTGCGCCAGGCCTCGGTGAACGAGTCGGCCAAGATGGATTTCGCCAACGGCATCCGCTCCATGATGCGCCAGGACCCGGACATCATCCTGGTGGGCGAGATCCGGGACGCGGACACCGCCGAGATGGCCTTCCGGGCCGCCATGACCGGCCACCAGGTGTTCTCCACCCTGCACACCAACAGCGCCATCGGCGCCATTCCCCGCCTCCTGGATATCGGCGTCCTGCCCGACATCATGGCCGGCAACATCATCGGCGTCGTCGCCCAGCGCCTGGTGCGCCGCCTCTGCCTGCACTGTCGGCAGGCCTACCAGGCCGACGAGATCGAAGCCCGGCTCCTGGGCATCACCGGCTACCCGACCCTCTACCGGGCCGTCGGCTGCCAGCGCTGCGACAACCACGGCTACCGGGGCCGCATGACCATCATGGAACTGCTCAAGATGGACGGCGACCTGGACGACCTCATCGCCCGCCGGGCCACCACCCAGGAGCTGCGCCGGACCGCCCTTGCCAAGGGCTTCAAGCCCCTGGTGGACGATGGCAGCCGGCGTGTCCTCGACGGCTCCACCTCCCTGGAGGAAGTCTCCCGGGTGGTGGACCTGACCTCCCGCCTCTGACCCGCCATGGCCCTCTTCGCCTACAAAGCCGTCAATGCCGAAGGCCGCGTGGTCAGGGGGGAACTGGAATGCCCCAACGACGTGGACCTGGAAGCGCGGCTCTCCCGGCTGGAACTGCAGCTGGTCCGGGCCCGGGAGGTGAGGCGGCGGGCCAAGGTCTTCGCCCGCCGCCGCATCAGCCGCCAGGAAATGATCACCCTGTGCTTCCAAATGGAGCAGCTCGCCACCGCCGGCGTGCCCCTCCTCGACGGCCTCATCGACCTGCGCGACACCCTGGAGGAATGCCCCCTGCGGGCTATGGTGGCTGACCTGGCGGAATCCATCCAGGGCGGCCAGCAGCTTTCCCAGGCAGTGGCCCGCCACCCCCAGGCCTTCTCGCCGGTCATGGCCAGCCTCATCCAGGCCGGAGAGGTAAGCGGCGAACTGCAGCGGGTGTTTCAGAAGCTCACCCAGTCCCTCAAGTGGGAGGACGAGCTCCTCGCCCAGACCAAGAAACTCCTCATGTATCCGGCCTTCGCCGGCACGGTAGTCCTTGGCGTCTCCCTCTTCCTGCTCCTCTACCTGGTGCCCCAGCTCGCCGGCTTCATCAAGAGCACGAGCCGGGAACTGCCGCTGCCCACGGCCCTCATGCTCGGCCTCTCCGACTTCCTGCGCCATTACTGGTACACCCTCCCGGTCGCCGCCCTGGGCGTGCCGGCCGCCCTGGTCGGCTACGCCAGGAGCAGCCCCCGGGCCCGCTACCGGGTGGACCAGTGGAAGCTCGACGCCTGGCTGGTCGGCCCCATCCTCAGGAAGATCGCCCTCGCCCGCTTCACCGGCTTCTTCTCCATGATGTACTCGGCCGGCGTCACCGTCCTCGAAGCCCTGCGGGTGGGGGAGAAGGTGGCCGGCAACCTGGTGATCGAAGGCGCCATCCGCCGCACCCGGGACAGCATCCTCGACGGCCGGTCCATCGGCGACGGCTTCCAGAGCACCGGCATGTTCCCGCCCCTGGTGCTGCGCATGGTGCGCATCGGCGAGGCCACCGGCGACCTGGACAAGGCCCTGAACAACGTCAATTACTTCTACGACCGGGACGTGCGGGAGAGCATCGGCCGCGTCCAGGCCATGATCGAGCCGGCGATGACCGTCATTCTCGGCCTCCTCCTGGGCAGCATCATGTACGCGGTGCTGGGGCCCATCTACGACGTCATCACCAAGATGAAGACGTAAGGGGCCATGGCTTCCCGCTTCCTCGGCTACCTCACCGACCGCCGTCTCGCCCTCTACAACCTGGGCCCCGGCGGCTGGCGGCTGGTCCGGGAATTCGAGGAGGGCCAGGCGGCCGAACTGGCGGG
>DATFAA010000096.1:0-62329 GCA_035255045.1 Rhodocyclaceae bacterium
GGCTTCGCGGTGGTGGCCGACGAGGTGCGCAAGCTGGCGGAGCGCACGGGGTCCGCGACCAACGAGATCGCCGCCTTGGTCGAGGGCATCATGCGGGAGACCCGGACGGCCCGGGCCGGCATGTCGGAGCTTACGGGCGAGTCCGAAAGCTTTCAAAGGGAGGGGATGATGGCCTCCTCCAAGGTCGAGGACATCCATTCCCTGTCCCGGAGGATGGAACAGGCCATTTCCTCATCGGCCCTGCGCAGCTTCACAGAGCTGGCCAAGATGGACCACCTGATCTTCAAGTTCGAGATCTACAAGGTGTTCATGGGCATTTCCGACAAGACCGCCGACAGCTTCGCCAGCCACCAGGCCTGCCGCCTGGGGAAGTGGTACTACGAGGGTGAGGGGAGGGACTGCTTCTCCCGGCTCGACGGCTATGGCGATATGGAGACGCCCCATGGGAACGTCCATCGCCATGGCCGCGAGGCGGTGCAGCAGTTCTTCGCCGGCAATTTCCACCGGGGGGTGGAGTTGATCGGCCTGATGGAGAGCGCCAGCTCGGAGGTGCTCGCCTGCCTGGAGCGGATGGCCGTCAACGGCGAAAGGTCGCCGGAGGTCCTGTGCCTGCCCCGGCCGGCAGCCGGGGCCGAGTTGCCTATTTCCTGAGGCTGTCCCTGATTTCCCGCAGCAGGACGATCTCTTCGGGGGTTGCCTTGGGTTCGGCCGATTCCTTGCTCTTCAGGCGATTCATCTGCTTCACCATGAGGAAGATGATGAAGGCCAGGATGATGAAATTCAGGGTGACGGTAATGAAGCTGCCGTAGGCGAGGACGGCGCCGGCCTTTTTCGCTTCCGCCAGGGTCGTTGCCGTCTGCCCGGCCAGGGGGACGAAGTAGTTGCTGAAATCCAGGCCGCCGACGATCTTCCCGATGACGGGCATGATGATGTCGCCGACCAGGGAGTCCACGATCTTTCCGAAGGCGGCCCCGATGATGACGCCCACCGCCAGGTCCACGACATTGCCTTTGACGGCGAACTGCTTGAATTCGCTGATGATGCTCATCGCTCGCTCCTTTGCCAGGGTTGGGGATGCCGGCACGGCGCCCCGCCATTCGGGGCATCGTGCCTCAACTCACATGGCATGGCAACCGCCGGCCGGGCGAACGGCGGGGGGAGCAGCCTGTCCATGAACCAATTGCGACGTACGATGCTCAAGGGACTTGGCCTCATTCCCATCGGGGTGAAGTCCCTCGATGCCCTTGCCCTGGATGCCATGGAAAAACGCCCGATTCCCGCCACTGGAGAGCGCCTGCCGGTCATCGGCCTCGGCACCTACATCGCCTTCGACTTCCCGGCGGAGCAGGCGGACGACATGGCGGCCGCCGTCGATACCGTCCGGGGCTTTCTCGGCGCCGGCGCCCGCCTGATCGATTCGTCGCCCATGTACGGCCTGGCCGAGGAGCGCGTCGGCGACGTGCTGAGACGCCTCCGTCCCGACCCGGCGCCCTTCCTGGCGACAAAGGTCTGGACCCGCGGCCAGGCGGCCGGCGAGGCCCAGATGGAGCGCTCCCTGCGGCTGCTGGGGGCCGGGCGCATCGACCTCATGCAGATCCACAATCTGGTGGATGCCGAAATCCACCTGAAGACGCTGCAGGCCTGGCGGGGCGAGGGCCGTGTCCGCTATCTGGGCATCACCCACTACCACGCCGGGGCCTATGCCGAAGTCGAGCGCTTCCTGGGCCGGCATCGGCCCGATTTCCTGCAGATCAACTATTCGGTCCTGGAGCCGGAGGCCGAGCACCGGCTCCTGCCCTTCTGCCGGGACCAGGGCATCGCCGTCATCGTCAATCGGCCCTTCGCCCAGGGCGGTCTCTTCGACAAGTCGAAGGGCAGGCCGCTGCCTCCTTGGGTCGCCGATCTGGGCTGCTCCAGCTGGGCGCAGCTCTTCCTCAAATGGATTCTCGGGCATCCGGCGGTTACCTGCGTCATTCCGGCGACCCGCAATCCCCGCCACCTTGCGGACAACCTGGCAGCGGGCAGCGGCCCGCTGCCGGATGAGAGCCTGCGCCGCAGAATCCGGGAGGCGGTGACCCGGGGCTGAAGCCGTGGGGACTCACGGCCTTATCCACAATTTCTGTGGATAACTCTGGGGAGAAGGCCTGAGGAAGCGCGCTAAGTGCGTGCGCCATAAGGGATTCACCTTATGCCGCCCCTTTACTGGGCAGCCGCTTAAGTCCCTGTTTTCCCGAATTTTGTCAATAGCGGACTAGGGTTATCCTGTAGGACCCTTAAATATCTCCCGACCGGGCTGATGAAGTAGCGATTTGTGCATAAGTCAAGTCTTGACCTGAGTCGTCGATACCCTTTAGCCCTGCAGGCTGGCCTCGAAGGCGCTCTCGGCGCTGACGGGAAAACGATATCGGGCGAAGAGGCGCTTCAACTGGGCGGAGCGGATCTTCGCGGTGGCCGAGAAGCGGATTCCCAGGTTCTTGCCGTACTTGGCCAGGGTGGTGAAGGCGAAATGCCATTCCCGGGCTTCGCCCAGGCGCTCGATCACTTCCTGCTCGTTGCTGATGACGATGCCGGCGCGTTTCAGCGACTTGAGGAATTCGACGGATTCGGGGTGTTGGCTACGCATTTCAGAACCTCCGTATTGGGTGATGTCTCGCCATGTCCGAATAACGACGGCCTACGCCCGCAGGTTACAGGCCAGTCGTAACCGGATGTTTCCGGCAAGTCTCCCTGGCCGATGGTTAAGAACCGCTTAACCGTCCCTCAACAATATATCGTTGGTCATAGGGGCCGCCCCTGGCTAAATTGGGATAACCGCTCCACCGCCACCGTCGGTCCGGCAAGGGCGGCCTCGATATGTTTGGGAGGAACAGAATGAGCGATCAAAAAACCCTTTGGCAGAGAACACTCAGGGCGTTCGCGGGGCCGGGCATCGACCATCCGTCCGAGATGATGCAGGTCAGCGCCCGCGAGGCTGCGGCCATCCGGGCCGATCTCCTGACCCAGACATGGCTGCCGCCGGTCTATTCCGGGCAGGGCCGCCACGCCGGCTACGCCGTCTGCAATTCCGCCGACAGCTGGTCCAGCGGCCTCTTCCTGGACGGCACCCTGGTCGGCTTCTACGCCGGCGCCTCCCTATGGATCGCCAAGGCCCACCGGGGACTCGGGCTCGATCTGCCCCTCATCCTGGCGGCGGCCGACCAGCGGGGCGGCACCGTCCTGCAGCCCGGCGTCATTTCCCAGGGCTACACGGCGGCCGGGGTGGAAGCCCATCGGGCAGCGCACAGGCATGCCGTCGCCATGGCCCTGGCCCAGGGACTGGCGGTGCCGCAGGTGGTGCTGGACGACATCGAAGCTACGCAGCTGGCCGCGTCCACAGCCGCCGGCTGAATCGGTGCCGGCCGCTCCCGGGAGCCTTCCGGCGCCAACCGCCTTGACCGAGCAGCATCTACGGCAGCCATGATCGTCTTCGACTCCCACCGGCGGATGCCGGTCCTGGTGGACGGCCGGGCGCTTCGCTTCCAGCAGGACATCCAGCGCTTCCTGGCCGATTCGAGGTACTACTTCGAACTCCCCGGGGCCGCCAGGCAACTGGAGCCCGACCCCGAAGCGTTGCCCCGGCGGCGCGTGGGCTAAGGGGGCGAGGGGGGCAGGGGCGGGCAGCCCGATTCCACCCGCGGGCTGGCGGCGCCCTGATAGAAGAAGGTGGTCAGCTTCGGCCCTCTGGCATAGCCGGTGGCCAGCGTTTCGATGTCGAAGCCCGCCTGCACGATGAGGTCGTCCACCTTGCGGTCCAGCCGGCAGCCGCCGGTGACGCGCTGCCACAGGGGCGTGAGGCGCCGTTGCCAGCGCTGCAGGTCCGGCTCGGGTGTGAGCCCGTGCTCGACAAAGAGGAGCCTCCCTGCCGGCTTCAGCACCCGGCGCATCTCGGCCAGGGCCCGGCCCGCATCCGGGACGGAGCACAGGGTCCAGGTGCTCACCACCGTATCCACGCTGCCCGTCCGGACGGGAATGGCTTCGGCCGTGCCCCGTACCAGTTCCAGGGGAAACGCCGTGCTGCCCCGATATTGCCCCGCCAGCTCCAGCAGCCGCGGCGAAGGGTCGAGGCCCAGCACCCGGGTGACCCGGGGCCCATAGAAGGGCAGATTCAGTCCCGAGCCGATGCCGATCTCGAGGACGCAGCCAAGGGCCTGGGGAATCAATTGGCGACGGTAGGGCGTGACCTCCCGCTTCTTCATCGCCATCCTGATCAGGTGGGGGACAACGCTCTCTCGATAGAACCCCATGGGGGCGGCCTCCCCTTTCATGGACCGAAACGCCACATTAACGCGGTTCACGACCGGTCGCGCAGATTTTTCCGCGGTCGTAGAGTTCATCCGACGGCTCCTCCCTTTCGGGTAGCTTGAATTCATTCTAATGATCGTTAGAGTGATGGTTTATGAGCCGAGCCCTGAAAGACACCCTCTACGAACAGGTCGCCCGCACGGGCAAGGCCCTGTCCAGCCCCAAGCGCCTGGAGATACTGGAACTGCTGGTGCAGGGCGAGAAGACCGTCGAGGCGCTGGCCAAGGAGGCCGCCATCGATATCAAGCTGGCCAGCGCCCATCTGCGGGTGCTCAAGGAGGCCCGCCTGGTGGAGAGCCGCCGGGATGGCCGCTTTATCGCCTACCGCCTGTCCGGCGCCGATGTCGCCGGCCTCTGGGCCAGCCTGCACACCGTGGCGACCGAGCACCTGGTCGAATTGCAGGTGGCCCTGCAGCGGGTGGTGTCGGGCCCGGAGCGGCTCACCGAGGAGACCCGCCGCACCCTGCTCGCCAAGGCCCGCAGCGGCGACGTGGTGGTCCTAGACGTGCGGCCGGAGGCGGAATACCAGGCCGCCCATCTGCCCTGCGCCCGTTCTATCCCCCTCTCCGAGCTCAACCGCCGGCTGGCCGAACTGCCCCGGGACAAGGAGATCGTCGCCTACTGCCGCGGCCCCTTCTGCCTGATGGCCGTCGAGGCCGTCGGCCTGCTCAGGGCGAGCGGCTTCGAGGCCAGCAAGATCGGCGACGGGGTGGCGGAATGGGCCGCCTCCGGCCTTCCCCTGGAAAACGAGCCCTGATCGCCGCCTGCCATGGGAACCCCGGCCGCCACCGCCATGTGCAAGACACCGAACGACCTCGCCGCGCAGCCCGGGCGGCCGAGGCAAGACAACACGGGCCCCATGAGGAGGAGACACCATGTTCTTTAGGCAACTGGCGACCAGGGAAGCCACCCTGTCCTATCTCTTCGGCTGCGGCACCTGCCATGCTGCCGTGGCGGCCGATCCCGTGCTCGGTGACGAGGACTGGTTCCTGGCCGAGGCCGCGAAACAGGACGTCAGGATCACCCATGTCATCGACACCCATGTGCACGCCGACCACTACTCGGGAGGCCGGGCCCTGGCCGAGAAGGCCGGCGCCATCTACTGCCTGCACGAGAGCAACGGCGGGCGGGTCAGGTTCCCCTTCGAAGCCCTGCGCGACGGCCAGCACCTGGTGGTCGGCAACGTCGTCGTCGAGGTGGTCCACACCCCCGGCCATACCCCCGACAGCATCTGCCTCCTGGTGACCGACCGGCGCCGGGGCGACGCCCCCTGGTTCATCCTCACCGGCGATACCCTGTTCGTCGGCGCCATCGGCCGCCCCGACCTAGCCGGCCAGGAGCGCGAGATGGCGGGCCAGCTCTACGACAGCATCCATGGTCGCATCCTGAGCCTGCCGGCCGAGCTGGAGTGCTATCCCGGCCATACTTCCGGCAGCGTCTGCGGCGCCGGCATTTCCGGCAAGCCGGGGTCGACCCTGGCCTTCGAGAAGCGCTGGAATCCGCTCCTCAGCATGGCCCGGGATGCCTTCGTCGAGGCCCTCACCGGGGAAATTCCGCCCCGCCCGGCCGAGATGGAGCGCTGGGTGGCCGCCAACCTCGGGGCCTGAGGCGATGGACCGCTCCCTCACCGCCACGGGCGACGGCATCGAGCACGGCATCCAGGCCAATCTCGGCCAGTTCCTGCACCAGTTGTTCCAGGTCCTCCTGGTGGGCATGACCATCGGCATGACCCGGACGGTGATTCCCGCCCTGGCCGAAAGCGAGTTCGGGGTGCCGCGGGGCTCGTTTTCGATGCTGGTGGCCTTCGTGGTCGGCTTCGGCTTCGTCAAGGGCACCCTCAATTTCGTCGCCGGCCGCCTGGCGGAGTCCTGGGGCCGGCGGCGGGTCCTGCTCCTGGGCTGGGTCACGGCCATACCCATTCCCTTCCTCATCTACCTGGCCCCATCCTGGGACTGGATCGTCGCCGCCACGCTCCTGCTCGGGGTGAACCAGGGCTTCACCTGGTCCATGACCCAGACGGCCAAGCTCGACCTGACCCGCCCCGACCAACGCGGCCTGACCATCGGGTTCAACGAATTCGCCGGCTACATCGGCGTCGCACTCGCCGGCATCGTGACGGGCTACCTGGCGGCCGAACTGGGGCCGCGCTCCGGCCTGCTGGTCTTCGGCCTGGTGGTGATCGGCACCGCCACCCTGTTCACCGCCCTGTTCATCGAGGACACCCTGCCCTGGGCCCGCAAGGAGAAGCCCATGGCGGTGGCCGGCGAAATCCTCCATCCCCACTATCCCGTCGGCGTGCCGGCGCGGCCGACCACCTGGCAGATCTTCGCCCTCGTCTCCTGGCGGGACCGGCGCTTCTTTGCCGTCTGCCAGGCCGGGCTGGTGGAGAAGTTCGTCGATGCGCTGATCTGGGTGTTCTACCCCGTCTTCCTCTACGGCAAGGGCGTCTCACTGCCAGGCATCGGCTGGATCGTCGGCGTCTACGGCTTCACCTGGGGCGCCAGCCAGCTCGTCACCGGGCGCCTGTCCGACCACTGGGGGCGGCAGAAGCTCAACGTCGCCGGCATGTGGATCTGCGGCGCCGGGGTGGCCATGATGGTGATGGCGGAGGGCTCGGCCTGGTGGTCCATGAGCGCCGCCGTTTCGGGCCTCGGCATGGCCATGCTCTACCCCAATCTCTCCGCCGCCGTGGCCGACATCTCGGCGCCCCACTGGCGCGCTTCGGCCATCGGCACCTACCGCTTCTGGCGCGACCTGGGCTACGGCATCGGCGCCCTCGGCCTGGGCTGGGCCGCCGCCTCCACCCAATCCATCGAGGCGGCATTCTGGTTCGTCGCCGGGGCCATGGCCCTGTCGGGCCTCGGCCTCGCCATCCTGGGCGAGGAAACCCACCCGCGGCTCAGGAAGTGAAAATCTCCGCCATCAATCCTCGAGGAGTTCCGTATCCCCGTGGTCATAGGCCGGGGAACAGCAGCACAGCAGCCTGAGGGGGGCATCGCCCAGGGCCTCGATGCGGTGCGCCGTTCCCGGTGGAATGCAGACGGTATCCCCGATCCCGACGGGGAACTGCTCCTCGCCGAGGGTCATCCGGCCCCGGCCGGCGGTGATGTGGTAGAGCTCTTCGGTGACCCGGTGGCGATGCAGGTGCGTCCTCGTTCCCGGCTGGACCGTTGCTTCGGCAAGGCTCTGGGCGGCGTTGCCGTGGATTGCCGGATGCATGAGTTCGCGGATCTCGGAGCCGTCCTTGGTGATGTAGGACGCGACTTCGCCGTAGCGTTGCAGCATCGGGTTTCTCCGGTGGGCGGTCAGTCGGCCAGCTCGCGCAGCCGGCCGGCGAGCCAGGCCCCGATGTCGGCCACCTCTTCCGGGCAGACCGAGTGGGACATGGCGTAGGTGTGCCATTCCGGGGTGAGGCCCAGGTTTTTCACCGAATCCAGCGCCTGCATCCCCAAGGTCGGAGCTACCACGTCGTCGCCGGTGCCGTGGGCCGCGAAGATGGGAATGTGCCGGTTGGCTTCGGAGAGGTTGGCGGTGATCAGGCCGGGGCTCGGGATATAGGTGGACAGGGCAATGACGCCGGCCAGCGGCTCCGGGTGGGTCAGGGCGCTCAGGTAGGCAACCGCGCCGCCCTGGGAGAAGCCCGCCAGGAAGACCCGGTGGCTGGGAATGCCGCGCCCGGCTTCCCGGGCGATCAGCTGGCGGACGATCTCCCGGGATTCGAGCAGGCCGGCCTCGTCGATTTCCCGGCTATGGGGCTCCAGGGAAACGATGTCGTACCAGGCGCGCATGACGTAGCCGCCGTTGCAGGTGACGGGCCGGTGGGGGGCATCCGGGAAGATGAAGCGGACCCCCGGCGCTGCCGGCAGGCCCAGTTCGGGGACGATGGGCTCGAAATCCGTCCCGTCGGCGCCCAGTCCGTGCATCCAGATGACGGCGACGGAGGGATCGGGGGCGGTTTCGGTTTCCAGCAGGGTGATTTCGGCCATGGCGCTGCCTCGGGGATTCGGGATCGAAGGAGGGCCTGCCAGTATCCGGGAAAGCGGGGGCAGGGTCCAGGCAGGCCCAGGGCCGCGGGGGAGGGGCCTAGGGTCTGTCTGACTGACCTGACGGAAGCCAAATGATGATGGTTGCCAGGAGGGCGCCGGCCAGATAGTTCTGGCCGCGCTTGTCGTATCGGGTGGCGACGGCCCGGAAGTCCTTGAGACGGTTGATCCCGCGCTCGACGACATTGCGTCCCTCGTACGCTTCGGCATCGAAGGCGGTCGGACGGCCGCCGCGAGCGCGTCGGGCGAGGCGGTAGTGCCGGGTATCCTTGCGTTCTGGGCAGATGCACCGGATGCCTCGACGCTGAATCTGTTGGCGGCACTGGCGTGCGCCATAGGCCCGATCCACTCGGAGCCGCGAGGGGCGCTGTCTGGGGCGGCCCGGGCCGAGCCGGGGGACAGCGATGGCATCCAGCACCGGTCCCAGTTGGGTCACATCGCTGCATTGGCCGGCCGTCACCACCACCGACAGCGGCCGGCCATGGCCATCGACGCACAAATGGATCTTGCTGGTCCAGCCACCCCGGGAATGGCCCAGCCACTCGTCTCTCACGGCCCCCTTTTTTCCGCCTTGGCGGGTGATTTTCGGGCGCCGGCGGCACTGCGATGGGCCTTGATATGGGTCGAGTCGAGTGCGGCCCCGTCCCAGTCGATCTGTCCGGTGGCATCGGCCTGGGCCTGCAACTGCTTCAAGATGCGCAGCCAGGTCCCGTTGCGCGACCAGCGGACGTAGCGGTCATAGCAGGTCTGCCACGGCCCGTAACGGGCCGGGATGTCCCGCCAGGTCGCTCCCGTTTTCAGGCGCCACAAAATGCCATTGAGGACGGTGCGGTGATCGACAAAGGCATGGCCCCGGTGGGGATCGGCGGGCAAATGGGGTTCCAGTGCCCGCCACTGCTTTTCAGTCAAATCGGTACGGTTCATGGCCTATCGACCCGTCCGCACCCTCAGTGTTCTGTCAGACAGACCCTAGCCGGCGATCCCGTCCCACAGCAATTTCGCCCCCGACAGGCCGAGGGCGATGGTGGCGAACAGGTAGAAGGGCCGCTCGGGTATGTGCCGCAGCAGCCTCATTCCCGCCCACACCCCGAAGGGCACCAGGGGCAGCAGCATCGCCGACATGGCCAGGGTCTGGGGCCGGAAGAGATCGAGCCCGATGTAGAAAGGCAGCTTGGCCAGGTTGATGACGGCGAAGAAGAAGACTGTGGTGGCGACGAAGGTTTCCCGCGGCTGGCGCCAGGACAGCTGATAGATCATCAGGGGCGGGCCGCCCGCATGGGCGAGGGTGCTCGTGAAGCCGGCACCGGCGCCGCACAGCCAGCCGAAAAGGCGGGAGGGGCGCTGGTCGCTGTGCTGTTCCCGCTTCTCCCGCAGCAGGCGATCGAGGGCGAAGACCAGTGCGATCAGGCCGACCAGGCCCTTCACCATGCGATCCGACATGACGCCGAAGGATAGGGTGCCCACGCCGATACCCACCAACGCGCCCGGAATCAGGACCTTGAGATCACGCCAGTCGGCCTTGCCCCGCCAGGCGCGAATGCCGAACAGATCCATGGCGATCAGGATGGGCAGCATGACCGCCGCCGCGTCGCGGGGCGAAATCCAGATCGACATGAAAGGCACGGCCAGGCCGCCCAGGGCCCCGCCCAGTCCCGATTTCGAAATGCCGGTGATGAGAATCGCGATCGCCGTCACGATCCATCCGGCAGCGTTCATCTCCATGAATTCCCCTCGACCCCGGTCCCGCTCCGCTGCCTCAAATGGGCAGCGCGGACGAAGACTTCACGTCCCGCAGGGACAGGTTGGACTGGATCGAGGTCACGCCGGGCAACTTGCGCAGCCGGTCGCGGACAAAGGCGCCGTAGGCATCGAGGTCTTCGGCCACGATCTGCATCATGTAGTCGCAGTCGCCGGTGACGTTGTGGCAGGCAAGGATCTCGGGCATGTCGGCGACGAGCTTCTCAAAGAGCAGGGGGGTCTCGCCGGCATGGTTTCCCAAGGTCACCTGGGCGAAGGCCACGACGCCGTAGCCGAGCTTCTTGCGATTGAGATTGGCTTGGTAGCCCTCGATGAACCCCTCCGACTCGAGGCGTTTGAGGCGGCGCCAGCAGGGCGTCTCGCTCAACGCCAGCTTCTCGGACAGCCTGGCGTTGGACAGCCGGCCGTCGGCCTGCAGCGCTCTCAGAATGCCGAGGTCAGTCTCGTCGAGGATGCTGTCTGGCGGATTCATTTCACATTCGGCCCGGCATTGAAAGAAAGCCCCGGATAATAGGGAATTCGGTGGAAAAATGGCAACAAAATTCCAGGCTTCCTGAGGGAAGATACTTCGTCTTTTCGCCAGCCGCCCTGGGACATCATGATCGATCTGCCGGACCTCCTCGTTTTCGTAGCCGCTCTGGTTGCCGTCTATCTATTGCCCGGCCCCGACATGGCCCTGGTCGTGTCCTCATCGGCATTTCGCGGCCCCAGGAGCGGCCTGATGGCGGCCCTTGGCCTGGCGCTCTCCAGGACCCTGCATGTCACCCTGTCCGCGCTCGGCCTGGCCGCCCTGTTCCATGCCCACCCTATGCTGTTCGATTCCGTCCGCTGGCTGGGCGCCGCGTATCTGATGTGGCTGGCCTGGAAGATCGCCCGGTCCGGTGAAGGCGCCCCGGCGGCGACGGCGACTGGCGCGGATGCAGGGTGGGCTGCGCTGCGGCGGGGGGTGATGACCAATCTGCTCAACCCCAAGGCCCTGATGTTCTGCGCCCTCCTGTTGCCCCAGTTCGTTTCGACGCAGCACGCTCTCTCCGCTCAGTACCTGCTTCTCGGGAGCGTCCTGGTCGGGATCGGATTGCTGTTCGACGTGGCCTATGCCCTGGCGGCGTCCAGCCTGGCCAAGCACTTCTCCGGGTCCCGCTCCATCCGGAAGACCTCGAAGCTGGTGTTCTCGGGCGTCTTCGGCTTTGCAGCCCTTCGCCTGGCCATCGGCGGCAGCTAAAGGGCGGAGAGTGTCCACGGGGTCCGGGAAGGCACTAGAATCCCGGCTCGAAAAGCCGCGATTCCCGCGGCAATCCCCGGATCGAGAAGGAAACCATGGCGAAGCAATTCACGCGCTTGTTCATTGCCCTTGTGGCGGCTCATTGGGTCGGCGGCGCCGTCGCCGAAGACCGTCACCCCATGCACCACCATTTCCCCCAGGACGTCGATGCCTTCCATTCCGTCCTGGCGCCCATCTGGCATGCCCGCCCGGGCAAGGAGCGGTCCCGCAACGCCTGTGCCAAGGCGGCCGAGATGGAAGGCTTGGCCAAGGATATCCGGTCGGCCGACGCCGCCCAGTTGGTGGCTTCCGTCGCTACCCTGAAGCAGAAATGCCAGGGCGGCGACGCCGAAGTGGACGCGGCCCTGTTCGATGTCCATGAGGCCTTCCACCGCCTCATCGAACCCCGGCCCGCCGCTGCCGGGCGTTGAATCCGCCGATCGGGCCGGGAGGGATGGAAATGGAACGTTGCCCCTGGTGCGAGGGTTTCGACCTCTACCGCGAGTACCACGACTCGGAGTGGGGCGTCCCCCTCCGCGACGACCGGGCGCTGTTCGAGCTGCTCGTGCTGGAGGGTGCCCAGGCGGGGCTCTCCTGGGCGACCGTCCTGAAGAAGCGCGAGCACTATCGGCGCGTCTTCGACGGCTTCGTGCCGGAAGTCGTCGCCCGGTACGACGAGCGCAAGGTGGCCGACCTGCTGGCCGACCCGGGCATCATCCGCAACCGGGCCAAGGTGGCCGCCGCCATCGGCAATGCCCGGGCTTGCCTGGCCCTCCAGTCCCAGGGCCGGACGTTCAGCGACTTCCTCTGGAGCTTCGTCGGCGGCGAGCCCGTCCAGAACCATTGGCGATCCCTGGCCGAAGTACCGGCCAGGACGGCCCAATCGGATACCATGAGCAAGGCCCTCACCCGGGCCGGCTTCAAGTTCGTCGGTTCGACCATCTGCTATGCCTTCATGCAGTCGTCGGGCATGGTGAACGACCATCTGGTGTCGTGCCCGCGGCACCGGGAGGTGCAGGGCGAAGTTCGGGGCGAAGTGCGGGGCGAAGTGCGGGGCGAAGTGCGGGGCGCTCGCCGCCCCTGAACCGCTTCAAGCGGCGCCTGTCATGCCGGATTTTCTCCATTGGCATTACGGCGACGACCTACTTCAATGGCCATGGCCAGGCCCTTAACATTCCTCCCACGCGCTTCAGGGCAAACGGCCCCGAAGCCGAGGACGCGGTAGTAGCTCAGTTGGTAGAGCGCAACCTTGCCAAGGTTGAGGTCGAGAGTTCGAGACTCTTCTGCCGCTCCAGTCTGCCCCTGTGGCTCAGTGGTGGAACACTCCCTTGGTAGGGGAGAAGCAGCGCGTTCGATTTGCGCTATGGGCACCAGTTCAATCCCGGGCAACCCAGAAGGTGAAGCGGGTCTCCTGGATTGGCAGCAGTCAAGCAGACATCTGCGTTATTTCACGGATGCGAAGAATCTGACCGCAGCTATTTATGCCGCTCACAATAGCCCGCAAGGAGGCGGTGACGATATTGCTGTCGATGCCCACTCCATAGAACTCCCGGCCGCCAGCGGCGATCTCGATGAAGGCGCAGGCCCGGGCGTCGCCGCCATCCACGCTTGCAGCCATGGACCGCTCCTCGTAGCTCCGCACCTGGACCTGGATGCCAGCGCCTCGGAAGGCGTGGATGGCGGCGTCGATGGGGCCGTTGCCTTCCCCTGTGAGGAGATGGGGCGTGCCGTCGATATCAACAGAGAGCCGGATGCCCTGGGACCTGCCGTGCTCGAAGAGGTGGTGCTCCCGGTAGCGGACCGGGGCTGCCGTCTCCAGGTAGGTGGCTGAGAAGAGTTGCCAGATGTCGGCGGCAGTCACCTCGTTGCCATGGGTGTCGGTGTGCTGCTGGACCACCCCGGAGAAGTCCACCTGGAGGCGGCGGGGCATGACCACCCCGTACTCGGCTTCCATGAGGTAGGCGATGCCGCCCTTGCCCGACTGGCTATTGATCCGGATCACGGAATCGTAGCTGCGGCCGACGTCGGCGGGATCGATGGGCAAGTAAGGCACGTTCCACGGCTCGCCGGCCTCTTGGGCGGCGAATCCCTTCTTGATGGCGTCCTGGTGGGAGCCGGAGAAGGCCGTGAAGACGAGATCACCCACGTAGGGATGTCGGGGGTGAATGGGCAACTGATTGCAGTGCTCGACGGTGCGGGCGACGGCATTGATGTCCGAGAAATCGAGGCCGGGATGGATCCCCTGGGTGTACATGTTGAGGGCAAGGGTGACGAGATCCACGTTGCCGGTGCGCTCGCCGTTGCCGAAGAGGCAGCCCTCGACCCGGTCGGCGCCGGCCATGAGGCCCAACTCGGCGGCGGCCACCGCCGTGCCCCGGTCGTTGTGGGGGTGGAGGCTCAGGATCACGCCGTCCCGGCGGGCGAGATGCCGGTGCATCCACTCGATCTGGTCAGCGTAGACATTGGGGGTGGCCACTTCCACCGTGGTCGGGAGGTTGAGAATGACCTTCCGCTCCGGGGTTGCGCCCCATGCTTCGGTCACCGCGTCGCAGACTTCGAGGGCGAAGTCGAGTTCGGTGGCGGTGAAGGTTTCCGGGCTGTATTCGAGGACCACCTCGGTCTCCGGCATCTGGGCGGCTAATTCCTTGGCGAGCTTGACCGCATCCACTGCCATGACCACTACCTCGGCCTTGCTCATGCCGAAGACGATTTCCCGGAAGGGCTTCGAGGTGGCGTTATAGATGTGGACGATGGCCCGGCGGGCGCCCTTGATGGACTCGAAGGTACGGCGGATCAAGTGCTCCCGGGCCTGGGTGAGGACCTCGATGGTCACGTCATCGGGGATGTGTCCGTCTGTGATCAAGGTGCGGACAAAGTTGAAGTCGGTCTGGGAGGCGGAGGGAAAGGCCACCTCGATTTCCTTGAAGCCGATCCGGCAGAGGGTCTTGAACATCTGCATCTTCTTCTCGCCGTCCATGGGCTCGAAGAGGGACTGGTTGCCGTCCCGCAGGTCGGTGCTCATCCAGATGGGCGGGGTCGTGATGACTTGGTTCGGCCACTGGCGGTCGGCAGGCTGCATTGGGGCGAAGGGCCGGTACTTGCTGGACGGGTTCTGCAACATCGGAGGCTCATGGATGGAAGTTGTTATGGAGCAATCTTAGGGAATTTCGGCCCGCAGGTGCTTGCGTTCTTCCATACGAAACAGGAATATCTGGCAATTAAATTGCGCACATTCAGAAATCTCTGTGCCAATATTGCGGCAAGACGAATGCCTGGGGAAAATCATGGAAATCGACCGCTACGACCGCCTCATCCTGGAGGTGCTCCAGGCGGACGGGCGCATCAGCAACCAGGACCTGGCGGACCGTATCGGCCTCTCCCCGTCCCCCTGCCTGCGCCGGGTGCGGGCCCTGGAGGAGGCCGGCCTGATCACCGGCTACCGGGCCGTCCTGGACGCCCGGAAGCTGGGACTGTCCCTGATGGCCCTCATCGGCATTTCCATGGATCAGCACACTCCGGAACGCTTTGCCAATTTCGAAGCGAGCATCGCCGAAATCCCCGAGGTGCTGGAATGCCTGCTCATCACCGGTCAGCAGTCCGATTACCAGTTGAAGGTGGTCGTCCATGATATGGACGGCTACCAGGAGATGCTCCTCAACAAGATCACCCGCATCGCCGGGGTAACGGGCGTGCATACCAGCTTTGTACTGCGACGGGTGGTTGACCGGACTGGGCTGCCTCTTTCGGCGACGTAATGCCTACCTGATCCAGGCCGGCAGTCCTGGGGCCAACGGCCCCTCAGCGGCCGCCGCCATGCCACCCGGCTTCTCTCGATCTCGTCTGCTGCGGCGCATAAACGCTATTCGTTGAGGCTGGACAAAACTCCACTTCCGGTCGGAACAGGGGTCCAACAACCCCCATAACGCACGCCTCGTGGGCGGTGAGGTTCGAACCCCGCTCACCCTTTTCCGGAATCCTCGGAGGCGACCGCCGGCGAGGCGGTCGGCAAGTGCCAGTCGTAGCGCAAGGCGAGCATCCGGATGCCGAAGCAGACAATGGCCGCAACGATGGCGGACAGGGCCGACGGCAGAGCCAGCAGGCGGGCCGCCACGACCACGGTGGCGCCGGCCAGGGCGGCGACGGCGTAGATTTCCCGCCGCAGGACGCTGGGGATTTCGTTCAGGACCAGGTCGCGGGCGATACCGCCGCCAATGGCGGTGAGCATTCCCAGCAGCGCCGCCATCACCGGGGAGAGGTGGAAGTCCAGCGCCTTCTGCGCCCCCGACACCGCAAAGAACGCGAGACCCAGGGCATCGAACAGCAGCACCGCGTTGCGCAGCCTCTCGATTTGGGTATGCCAGAAAAAGGCGGCGAAGCCCGCCGCCAGGGACACCGCCATGTACCGCAGGTCGCTGATGCCGGCCGGGGGAACGGCCCCGATCAGCACGTCGCGGAGGATCCCCCCCGAGTTGGCGGCCACGAAGGACAGCACCAGCACGCCGAATATATCCGCCCGGCGGTTGATGCCGGCCATGGCGCCGCTCAGGGCAAAGGCAAAGGTGCCCGACAGATCGAGCAACAACAGCAGCAGCCCGCCCACGGGCTGCACCGTTTCCGAAGAGAAAAACATAGGTGGGACGAAACCGGTGTTACGCAAAACCCGCTATTTTAAGCCCGCGGCGGCCTGGACGTCAGTGGGGGCCTGCCCTTTTGGCCGTGTCCGCCGCCGCCCCCGCCCCATGAGGACGGACCTCAGGACCCCGCCGCCTCGTCACGCTGGCCCAGCAGCCAGTCCCGCAGGGTCCGCACCTCCGGGCGCGGCTCGTCGGTGGCCTCGACCACGTAGTAGTGCCGCTCGGCCAGGTGCCGGTGGCAGCCGTGCACCGGCAGCAGCTGGCGGTTTCCCAGGAGGTGGCCGAGGAGGGCGCTGCGCCCGAGGGCGATGCCCTGGCCGGCGGAAGCCGCCGCGATCAGCTGGTCGTAGTGGTTGAAGTGGAGGATGGCCTTGGGCTTGGCGTCCGGCAGCCCGAGGACCCGCAGCCAGTGGGACCAGCTGAGCCAGGGGTCGGGATTGGGGTCGTCGTAGTTGAGCAGGGTCAGGTCCGCCAGGTCGGCCGGGCGGGGAGGGCGGTGGGCCAGTTCCCCCAGGACCCCGGTGGTGCCCACCGGGAAGATTTCCTCGCCGAACAGGTAGTGGCTGCGGGATGGGCGCTGCTGGGGCAGGACGTAGCGCAACGCCAGGTCGATGCCTTCCCGCTGGATATCCACCACCCGGTTGTTGGCGGAAATGCGCACGTCGATGTCCGGGTGGTCGGCCAGGAAGCGGGAGAGGCGGGGAACCAGCCAGAGGGCGGCGACGCCGACGGTGGTGGTGAGGGTGACGGCGGGGCGGTGGCCGGCGTGCAGGCGGCCCATGGTGTCCGCCAGTTCGGCGAACACCTTGCGGACCGACTCCAGGAACGCCTCCCCGGCCGGGGTCAGGGCCAACTGGCGCGGCCGCCGCTGGAAGAGGGCGACCCCCAGCTGTTCCTCCAGGCCCTGGATTTGCCGGCTGACGGCGGATTGGGTGAGGGAGAGTTCGGCCGCCGCCAGGGTGACGCTCAGATGGCGGGCGGTGGCCTCGAAGCCCTGCAGGGGGGCGAGGCAGGCCAGGCGGCGCAGGGGATCGTTATTCATGATTTTTCCGCATCCATGGAATGCAAATTGACCGTTTGCTCCGGCTTGCCGGTCCTTCCATAATGCCACAGGAGAAGAGCGGCCCGGGATTCGTTCGCATGCGGCCGCCGCATATATGAGCCAACCGAGGAGACATTTCATGGCAACGGAAAAACAGCGGATGAAGGTCCTGATGGCGGGCATCCTGGGACTGCTCCTCTTCCTTGGCGTCGCCCGCTTCGCCTACACGCCCCTGCTGCCCCTGATGCGGGAGCAGGCGGGCCTCGGCGTCGCCGCCGGCGGCTGGCTGGCGGCGGCCAATTACGCCGGCTACCTGGTCGGCGCCCTGCTCGCCACCCAGATCAGCGACCTGCATCTCAAGGACCGCCTCTACCGCATCGGGATGGTGGTGGCGGTGGCGAGCACGGTCATGATGGGCCTCGCCGAGAACGAGGTGGTGTGGGCCCTGTCCCGCTTCGTCGCCGGCATCAGCACCGCCGCCGGCATGCTCCTGGGCTCCGGCCTGATCATGAACTGGCTGATGCGCAATCGCCATCGGCCCGAGCTGGGCATCCACTTTTCCGGCATCGGCCTCAGCATCGCCGGCTGCTCTCTGGCAGTGCTCGCCATGCAGGGCTGGGGCGACTGGCGCAGCCAGTGGTACGTGTTCAGCGTCCTCGGCGCCCTCCTGGCCGTCCCGGCCTGGCGCTGGCTGCCGGTTCCCGACCCGGCTCCGGCGGCGGCCGGCACCGCCCACATGCAGGATTGCCCGCCCTCCACCGCCTTCCTGCGCCTCCTCATGGCTTCCTATTTCTGCGCCGGGGTGGGGTATGTGGTGAGCGCCACCTTCATCGTCGCCATCATCAACGGCCTGCCCGCCATGGCGGGCAGGGGCGCCTGGGTCTTCCTGGTGATCGGCTTGGCCGCCGCGCCGGCCTGCATCCTCTGGGATCTGGTCGCCCGCCGGATCGGGCAGGTCAACGCCCTCATCCTGGCCAGCCTGCTCCAGGCCTTCGGCATCCTGCTGCCGGTCCTGGGCGGCGGCCTAGTGGGCGCCCTGGCCGGGGCGGTGCTGTTCGGCGGAACCTTCGCCGGTATGGTGAGCCTGGTGCTGGCCATGGCGGGGCGCTACTACCCGACCCGGCCGGCCAAGATGATGAGCAAGATGACCGTCGCCTACGGCGTCGCCCAGATCGCCGCGCCGGCCATCACCGGCTGGCTGGCGACCCAGCACGGCAGCTACGGGCCGGGCCTCTATCTGGCCGCCGGCGTGATGGTGGCGGGCGCCGCCCTCCTGGGGCTGCTGAAGCTCCTGGAGCGGCGCAGCCCGGCGGCCGTCGCCGCCTGAGGGGCGCGCCTCAATCGGCGGTGGTGCGCTCGGGCAGCTTGACCTGGCGGACGGGCGCCCGTTCCGCCGCGATGACCTTGTCCATGACCCGGTAGAGCTCTTCGAGGAGTTCCTGGCCGAAGGCCTCTTCCAGGTAGTGGTACTGCTCGACGATCAGGGGACCCAGTTCGGCCACCAGCTTCTCCGCCTTGGGAGTCAGGCGGATGAGCAGGCGGCGCTGGTCCTCCTGCATGCGGGTGCGGGTGATGAGGCCCATCTCCTCCATGCGGGACAGGACACCGGTCAGGCTGGGGCTGAGGATCTGGCAGATTTCGCACAGCTCCCGGGGCTCCAGTTGGTCCACCTCGTTGATGGCGCGCAGGATGCGCCACTGCTGCTCGGTCAGGCCGAAGTGGTTGATGATGGGACGGAAGTGCTGCAGCAGTTCCTCCCGGGCTCTCAGGAAGAGGAGGGGCAGGTTGCGGTAGGCGAGCTTGTGGGACATGGCAAGGGGGATTACGACGTTGATCGGCGAAATGATATCATTGGCTGGCTAATATATTAGCAAATTCTAAGGTCTTAGCCGGGCAGCGGAGGCAATTGCCTCGGGTCGATATCGTGGGAGCTGGCAATGGCGTCATCGGTTCAAGCAATACCGGACATCCACATCGGACGGGTCTACGACCAGCGCGACCCGGAATGTGAAATCCACTACGAGACCTTCGGCCGCCTCGCCGACTTCTTCGGCCGCAACACTCCGGCCCACCGCCATTACTGCTTCTTCCAGGTGCATGTTCTGGTGCGCGGCAGCATCCGCCTCAACCTGGACGACCGGGCCTACTGCGGCCAGGCGCCCCTGGTCATCTTCACGCCTCCCACCGTGCCCCATGCCTTCTACACCGAGGAGGACACCGACGGCCACGTGCTGACCGTGCGCCAGGAGGTGGTGCGGGCCTGGTTCCAGCTCATGCCCGGCCAGTGGCCCGAGTCCCTGCTGCGGGAGCCGGCCTTCTTCGAACTGGGCGTGGTCGCCGAGGAGGGGCGGTGGGAATTCGATGCCCTGCTGCAGACCGTCGGTATCCTGCAGCGGGAATTCAACGGCGACAGGAAGGGCCGCTCGGCCGCCGTCCTGGCCCTCGGCCAGAGCGCCTTCATCAACCTAAGCCGCCTGCTGCTGGCCCAGGGCTCGGCCACCGCCCTGCGCCCGGAGCGCAGCGAGGACCTGCAGCTCTTCCTCCGGTTCTGCGACATGATCGAGGCCCACTTCCGGGACCATCTGACCCTCAGCGAATACGCCCTGCGGCTGTCCATGACCGAGGCCCGCCTCAACGACATCTGCCGGCGCATGGCGGCCCGCTCCTCCAAGGAGGTGGTGCACGAGCGCCTGCTCCAGGAAGCCCGCCGGCTGCTGCGCTTCTCCGCCATGCCGGTGGGGGAGATCAGCTACCAGCTCGGCTTCGCCGATCCGGGCTACTTCTCCCGCTTCTTCACCAAGCGCACCGGCGTGCCCCCCAGCCAGTTCCGCAGCGGCGGCCAGTCCTGAGCCCGCCCGATTTCCTCTCCGAAAAGTACAAGCCTTTTCCGCAAACGTCCATTCATTAATATCTTAGTAAAAGATTTAATGTGCCTCATCCGAGAGCTGCTCCGAAGCAGCCCGACTATGAGGAGTGAGACGACATGGCCGACAAAGCCTTCGACGTGACCCGCCGCTACGTGCGGGTCCTGGATACCCTGCCCAACGGGCTGGTGGAGTTCGAATTCGCCGTCGGCGATCCCGACACCTCGGTCGAGCTGGTCATGCCCGAGGCGGCCTTCAAGGAGTTCTGCCGCAAGAACCAGGTCGAGTTCATTTCTTCCGCCGCCCCGGCCGAGCCCGAGGGGGCCGACGCCGATTTCCGCTGGGGCATGCGTCAGGCGACCCACCAGCGCTTCCGCTGAACTTTTCAGATCTTTCCGGGGCGGGCGACCGTACCCATCAAACCAACAAGGAGACGAACATGCAAATGGATTTGCGGACGGTCAGCATTACGCCGCTGCGCCAGACCTTCGGCCACCTGGCTCGCCGCATGGGGGCCGACAAGCCGGCTTCCCGCTATGTCGAGGCCACCATGGACCTGCAGCCGGTGGAGAATTTCCACTTCCGGCCGACCTGGGAGCCGGAACTGGACATCTTCGACCCGGCCCGCACCCGCATCACCATGAAGGACTGGTACGCCCTCAAGGACCCGCGCCAGTACTACTACGGCGCCTGGACCCAGGCCCGGGGCCGCATGCAGGAAACCGCCGAGGGCGATTTCGAGCTGGTGGACGAGCTCGGCCTGGCCGCCGCCTATCCCCAGGCCGGCAAGGAGGAGGCCTTCAAGGTCTTCCTGCCCCTGCGCCATGCCGCCTGGGGCTCCAACATCAACAAGGCCTACGTTTCCGCCTACGGCTACGGCATTGCCATCTCCCAGGCCGCCTGCTACGCCAGCATGGACCAGCTCGGCATCGCCCAGTACGTCACCCGCCTGGGCATGGCCTTCGGCGACATCGAGGCCCTGGCCGAGGCCAAGCAGGCCTGGCTCGACGCCCCCGAGTGGCAGGAGCTGCGCCGCTACACCGAAGACCTCATGGTCGAGAAGGACTGGTTCGAGGTCATGGTGGCCCAGGACTTCGCCCTCGAGGGCCTGCTCTACCCCCTCGTCTACGAGCGCTTCAACGACCGGCTCAATGCCGCCCACGGCCCGGTGTTCTCCATGCTGACCCGCTTCCAGCGGGAGTGGTATGCCGAGACCTGCAAGTGGACGGACGCCGTCCTCAAGGCCGCCGCCGCCGACAACCCGGAAAACAAGGACCGCCTCGCCACCTGGATCGCCGGCTGGCGCGAGCGCGCCATCCGGGCCCTGGAGCCCATCGCCCGCCTGGCCTTCGGCGCCGACGCCCCGGTTGTGATGGAAGAGGCCGTCGCCGCCCTGAACGCCCGCGCCGTCAAGGCCGGCATCCCCCTGTAAAGGAAGCCCCATGTCCAACGCATTCATCGCCTTCCAGAAGAACGAAGACACCCGCTGCATCGTCGAGGCCATCGTCGACGACAACCCGGGGGCCATGGTCAACGAGCAGCCGGCCATGGTGAAGATCGACGTGCCGAACCGCCTGGTCATCAAGCGCGCCAGCGTCGAGGAGAAGATGGGCCGCCCCTTCGACCTCCAGGAGCTGCAGGTGCACCTGATCACCATTTCGGGCCACCTGGACGAAACCGACGAAGAGTTCAGCCTGAGCTGGAATTCCTGATCCCCGAGGAGCAAGAACCATGGATATGAAAGTCGCCAAGAAGCTCGGCCTGAAAGAGCGCTACACCCTGATGACCCGGGATCTCGCCTGGGATACCACCTACCAGCCCATGGACAAGGTCTTCCCCCAGGTGACCTACGAGGGCATCAAGATCCACGACTGGGACAAGTGGGAGGACCCCTTCCGCCTGACCATGGACGCCTACTGGAAGTACCAGTCCGAGAAGGAGAGGAAGCTCTACGCCATCCTCGACGCCTTCAACCAGAACAACGGCCACCTGTCGGTCACCGACGCCCGTTACATGAACGTGCTGAAGCTCTTCCTGGGCTCGACCCCGCCCCTGGAGCTGATGGCCGCCCGCGGCTTCTCCATGGTCGGGCGCCAGATGGTCGGCGGCGGCCCGCGGGTCGCCTGCCAGATGCAGGCGGTGGACGAGTACCGCCACTTCCAGACCCAGATCCACTCGATCTCGAACTATAACAAGTACTACCACGGCATGGACGAGTTCGCCCATCAGCAGTCCCGCATGTGGTACCTGTCCGACGGCAAGTCCTTCTTCGACGACGCCATCACCGCCGGCCCCTTCGAGTTCATGGTGGCCATCGGCTTCGCCTTCGAGTACGTCCTGACCAACATCCTGTTCGTGCCCTTCATTTCCGGCGCCGCCTACAACGGCGACATGGCGGCCATGACGGTCGGCTTCTCGGCCCAGTCCGACGAGGCCCGCCACATGACCCTGGGCCTGGAGTGCATCAAGTTCATGCTCGAGCAGGACCCGGACAACCTGCCCATCGTCCAGCGCTGGATCGACAAGTGGACCTGGCGCGGCACCAGGAAGCTCGCCTCCGTCGGCATGATGATGGATTACATGCTGCCCAAGCGCATCATGAGCTTCAAGGAAGCCTGGGAGATGTACTTCGAGCAGAACGGCGGGGCGCTCTTTACCGACCTGGCCCGCTACGGCATCAAGATTCCCCAGTGCTTCACCCAGACCATCGAGGAGAAGGAGCACGTCAGCCACCAGTCCTGGATCGGCTTCTACATGAAGCCCGACGCCACCCCCTTCCACACCTGGGTACCGACCCCCGAGGAGCTGGACTGGCTGTCCGAGAAGTACCCCAACACCTTCGACAAGTACTACCGCCCGGTGTACGAGTACTGGGCCCAGATGGAGAAGGAGGGCAAGCGCTTCAACAACCGCACCCAGCCCATGAACTGCCAGGTCTGCGTCAGCACCGTCAAGTTCAACGAGCCCGGCGACCCCATGTCCACCTGCTTCCGGGAAACGGTGTACAAGGGCGAGAAATTCCACTTCTGCTCCGACCACTGCAAGGACATCTTCGAGCACGAGCCGGAGAAGTACATCCAGACCTACATCTCCTCCAACCAGGCCCTCCAGGGCAACTGCGCGCCGGAAGGGGTGGATGTCAATGCCCCGGATTTCAACCCGGGGGAGCACATCGCCGCCTACTGGCGCCTGGACAAGCGGGCGACCGGGGATTTCAACGGTTCGGAAGACCAGAAGAACTTTGCCGCCTGGCGCGACCAGGCCACCAAGAACTGAGGAGAGAGAAATGGCTGTCAAGGCTTTGGCCCCCTACGAGTTCCAGTCCCGGGACGCCCTCGAGCGCTACAAGGGCAAGCAGCTCCTGTTCATCAACTGGGAGCGCCACCGCATGTTCTCCCGGCCCTTCATCCTGGCCCTGCCGCCGGAGACTTCGTTCTCGGAGATCGTCGACAAGTACATCACCGACTGCTTCAGCTACCACCCCGACTTCGCCCGCATCGACTGGAGCAAGGTGGTGTGGCAGAACTCGAACACGGTGTTCACACCGGACCGGGCCAGGAGCCTCAAGGACAACGGCATCGGCCACAAGGACCTGATCCGCTTCACCACCCCGGGCCTCGACGGCATCGCGGGCAGCGGCTACTAGAAGAGGCGTTCCCGCCGCGGCCCCGGTCGCGGCGGGATGGACGACCCACAGAGAGAAGACACGAGATGAGCTACGAACTGACCATCGAGCCCCTGGGCCGCACCATCGAGGTGGAAGAGGGCCAGACCATCCTCGACGCCAGCCTGCGGGCCGGCGTGTACCTGCCCCACGCCTGCGGCCAGGGCTACTGCGGCACCTGCAAGATCACCGTCGCCGACGGCGAGGTGGACCACGGCGGCGCTTCCAATTTCGCCCTCATGGACTACGAGCGGGAGGAGGGCAAGTGCCTGGCCTGCTGCGCCCGCCTGGAGGCCGACACCGTCGTCGAGGCCGAGATCGAGACCGACGAGGATTCCCGCAACCTGCCGGTGCGGGACTACGAGGGCGTGGTGAGCCGCATCGAGAACCTCACCCCCACCATCAAGGGCATCTGGATCCGGCTGGACGGCGGAGCCATGGATTTCCAGGCCGGCCAGTACATCAATCTGCGCCTGCCCAACGACCTGGGCGTGCGGGCCTTTTCCCTGGCCAACCCGCCCGCTTCCGGCGAGATCGAGCTCAATGTCCGCATCGTCCCCGGCGGCGCCGGCACCACCTGGATCCACAACGACCTCAAGGTCGGCGACCGGGTCGGCCTGACCGGCCCCTACGGCCGCTTCTACGTGCACAAGTCGGCCCAGGTGCCGTCGTTGTTCATGGCCGGCGGCTCCGGCCTCTCCAGCCCCCGCTCCATGATCCTCGACCTCCTGGAAGAGGGCTCGGAACTGCCCATCACCCTGGTCTACGGCGCCCGCAACCGGCAGGAACTCTACTACCACCAGGAATTCCTCGACCTGGCGGCCAGGTATCCCCATTTCGACTACGTCCCGGCCCTCTCCGACGAGCCCGCGGGCAGCGACTGGCAGGGCTTCCGGGGCTTCGTCCACGAGGCCGCCAAGGCCCGCTTCGACAACGACTTCCGGGGCCGCAAGGCCTACCTGTGCGGGCCCCCGATCATGATCGAGGCCTGCATCACCACCCTCATGCAGGGCCGCCTGTTCGAGCGGGACATCTACACCGAGAAATTCTTCTCGGCGGCCGACGCCCAGCAGGTCCGCAGCCCCCTGTTCAAGCGCGTCTGAAGCCTCCCCGGCCATGCCGGGGTCCTTGACTCGTTAACATCGTAGTGATGTAATTACTAACATATTAACAAAGCAGGGCTCCGGCCCGACCCATCCAAGAGGAGATATCGAGTGAACCACTGCCGCCTTGCCCTCGCCCTGACGGGCGCCCTGGCCGTTGCCCTGCCCGCTGCCGCCCAGGAAGTCACCTTCAAGATCGCCCACTTCCTGCCCTCCGCCGCCCCCACCCAGCAGCGCGTCCTGCAGCCCTGGTGCGAGGACATGAAGAAGGAATCCAACGGCCGCATCGCCTGCCAGTTCTATCCCGCCATGCAGCTGGGCGGCACCCCGGCCCAGCTGGTGGACCAGGTGAAGAACGGCGTCGCCGACGTGGTGTGGACCGGCCCCGGCTACTCCGCCGGCCGCTTCCCGGCCATCGAGGCCTTCGAGCTGCCCTTCATGGTCACCGACTCCACCAGCTCGTCGAAGGCCCTGTGGAAGTACTACCAGGCCAACGCCCAGCAGGAATTCGCCGGCTACAAGGTGCTGGCCTTCCACACCGACGGCGGCCAGGCCATCCACGTGGCCAAGAAGGAGGTGGCCGGTGCCAACGGCTTCGCCGGCCTCAAGCTGCGCACTTCCACCCGGGTCGGTGCCAAGACCCTGGCCGCCCTCGGCGGCGCGCCGGTGGCCATGCCCCCGGCCCAGGTCACCGAGGCCGTTTCCAAGGGCGTGGTGGACGGCTCCCTGGGCGCCTGGGAGCTGGTCTTCCCGACCAAGCTTTCGGAAGTGACCAAGTTCCACACCCAGCCGGCCCCTGGCGTCGCCTACCCGACCGCCACCGTCCTCATGCTCCTCATGAACAAGCAGAAGTACGACAGCCTGCCGGCCGACCTCAAGGCCATCGTGGACAAGCACAGCGGCGAGGTCCTGGTCGCCAAGTTCGGCGCCACCTTCGACGACGAGGCCGCCAAGGCCCGCAAGCGGGTGGCCGAGATCGGCAACAAGGTGGTCAATTTCAGCGCCGCCGACGTCACCGCCATGAAGCGCATGACCGTCGGCGTCGAGGACGAGTGGGCCAAGCAGGTGGCCGAGAAGGGCCTGGACGGCAAGAAGCTCATCGCCGCCGCCCGCGAGCTGACCGGCACCGCCAAGTAACAGTTTTTTGCAGGAAGAGGTGAATCATGCAAGATCCGATGGGGATTCCCCACGAGCTGGTGGAGCACGACCCGGTCGAGCACTACCTGATCGCGGCGGGGAAGGCCATGGCCATTTCGGGCGGCCTGCTGTTCGTCGCCCTGATCGCCATGTCTCTGGTATCAATCGTCGGCCGCAAGCTGGGCTTCGGCTCGGTCACCGGCGACATCGAACTGATGCAGGCCGGCACGGCCGTCGCGGCGACGGCTTTCCTGCCCTACTGCACCCTGCTGGGCGAGCACATCAAGGTGGATTTCTTCACCGAGAACATGGCTGATTCCCTCAAGCGCACCATCGACGGCGTGGCGGAGCTGCTCCTGGCCGCCATCGCCGCCGTCCTCGCCTGGCGCACGGTGCTGTCCACCCTGTCGGCACGGGATTCCCAGGAGGTGACCACCCTGGTGTCCCTGCCGGTGTGGATCCCCACCGGCCTCCTGGTGCCCGGCCTGGTGCTGATGGCGGTGTGCGCCCTCTACCGGGCCTACGCCACCTTCCATCCCAACAAGAAGGTGCCGGGGGTGCGCAAATGAGCGGCACCACCATCGGCCTCGTCGGCTTCGCCTGCCTCCTCGGGATGCTGGCCATCCGCGTCCATATCGCCATGGCCATGTTCATCACCGGCGCCGGCATCTATCTGGTCATGAACCACGGCGAGACCTCCGGCCTCCTCTACACCCTCAACAACCTGGTCTACGCCCGAGTCTCCAACTACGACCTGGCGGTGATCCCCCTCTTCATCCTGATGGGCCAGTTCGCCACCCACGGCGGCCTCTCCAAGGCCCTCTTCAAGGCTGCCGGCACCCTCATCGGCCACTGGCGGGGCGGCCTCGCCATGGCGTCCACCGCCGCCTGCGCCGCCTTCGGCGCCATCTGCGGCTCCTCCCTGGCCACCGCCGCCACCATGGGCCAGGTGGCCCTGCCCGAGCTGCAGGAGCGCGGCTATTCCGGCAAGCTGTCCACCGCCACCCTGGCTGCCTCGGGCACCCTGGGCATCCTCATCCCGCCCTCGGTTCCCCTGGTCATCTACGCCGTGCTCACCCAGGAATCCATCGGCAAGCTCTTCGTCGCCGCCGTCGTGCCCGGCATCATCGCCGCCCTCGGCTACCTGCTGGTGATCGCCGTCATCGTCCGCCGCGACCCCGAGGCCGGGCCGGCCGGGGAGCGGGTGCCCTTCGCCGACATGGTCAAGGCCCAGATCAACATCATCCCGGTGCTGCTGGTCTTCCTGCTTGTCATCGTCGGCATCTACGGCGGCTGGGCCAATCCCACCGAGGCAGCCTCCATCGGCGCCGCCGCCTGCGGCCTCATCGCCGCCATCTCCGGCGGCATGCGCGGCAAGGACTTCCTGCAGAGCGTCTACGGCACCGCCCACGCCACCGGCATGATCTTCATGGTCCTCATCGGCGCCGACCTGCTGAACTCCAGCCTGGCCCTCTCCCAGATGCCGACCGAGCTCGCCACCTGGGTCCAGCAAAGCGGCCTGCCGGCCCTGCTGGTGCTCTTCTCCATCCTGGTGATCTACATCCTGCTGGGCTGCGTCATGGATTCCCTGGCCATGATTTTGCTCACCATCCCCATCTTCTACCCCATGATCATGGGCCTCGACTTCTTCGGCATGCCGGTGGAGGACAAGTCCGTGTGGTTCGGCATCCTGGCCCTGATGGTGGTCGAGATCGGCCTGGTGCATCCGCCGGTGGGGATGAACCTCTATGTCATCAACAAGCTGGCCAAGTCGGTGCCCATGAAGGACACGGCCTGGGGGGTGATGCCCTTCCTGGCCTCCGACTTCGTGCGCATCACGGCCCTCGTCTTCATCCCCGGCCTGTGCCTGGGGCTGGTCCACTGGCTCGGCTGAGGGGAGTCCAAGAATGATCCAACAAAAAATCAGCGGCACGGTGTACGGAGTCGTCCTCAACGACCGGGCCTCCCTGCAGAAAATCGGCTCCCTGGAGGGAGCACCCTACAAGGGCGCGCCCAAGGCCCCCGCCCTCTACATCAAGCCGGCCAACACCCGGACCGGGCGCGGTGCGGTGGTCCGCCTGCCGAGCCAGGAGGAATCGGTCGAGGTGGGCGCCACCGTCGGCCTGATCCTGGGCCGGGCAGCCGGCCGCCTTGAGCGGGAACATGCTCTCGACGCCGTCGCCGGCCTGGTGCTGGCCGCCGACCTGAGCCTGCCCCACGCCAGCTACTACCGGCCGGCCATCCGGGAGAAGTGCTTCGACGGCTCCCTACCCCTGGGCACCGTGCAGCCCCTGGTCCCCCTGGACACGATCGTCCTCACCACCGTCATCGACGGCGAGCTGGCCGAGGAGCGCTCCCTCGCCGACCTGGTGCGGGACCCCGCCCGGCTCCTGGCGGATGTCACCGAATTCATGACCCTGGCGGCCGGCGACGTCCTCCTGGTGGGCGTCACCTACCAGGCGCCCCGGGCCCGCCCCGGCAGCCGGGTCACCATTTCCGCCACCGGCCTGGGCAGCCTCGACTTCTCCATCGCCGCACAAGGAACGCAGCCATGAAGCATGGACGCATCGCCTGGCAGGGCGCCATCCATTCCGTCACCGAGGGCCCTGGCGGCCACGTCCGCCTGGCCGACGGCCGCCACCTGTCCGAGGACGAGTTCATCTGGCTGCCGCCGGTGGAAGTGGGCACCGTCTTCGCCCTCGGCCTCAACTACGCCGACCACGCCAAGGAGCTCGCCTTCAAGGCCCCCGAGGCGCCTCTGGTCTTCCTCAAGGGCCCCAACACCATGATCGGCCACCAGGCCTGCACCCGCCGCCCGGCCGACGCCACCTACATGCACTACGAGTGCGAACTGGCGGTGGTCATCGGCAAGAGCGGCTACCGGGTGCCGAAGGCCGAGGCCTACGACCTGGTGGCCGGCTACACCGTGGCCAACGACTACGCCATCCGGGACTATCTGGAGAACTACTACCGCCCCAACCTGCGGGTGAAGAACCGGGACGGCTGCACCCCCCTCGGCCCCTGGCTGGTGGACCGGGACGACGTGCCGGATCCCATGGCCCTCAGGCTCACCACCCGGGTGAACGGCAGGACCACCCAGGAAGGCACCACGGCCGACATGATCTTCGACGTCCCGACCCTGATCGAGTACCTGTCGTCCTTCATGACCCTCAACCCGGGGGACCTCATCCTCACCGGCACCCCCGAGGGCCTGGCCGACGTCCGGCCCGGCGACACCATCGAAACCGAAGTCGAGGGCGTTTGCCGCCTGGTGAACACCATCGTCGACGACCAAACCTATTTTGCGAGGACAGCATGATCAAGCATCTGATCAACGGCCAGAAGGTCGAGAGCAGGGAAACCTTCGACACCATCAACCCCGCCACCGGCGAAGTGCTGGCCCAGGTGGCGAGCGGCGGCCAGGACGAAGTGAATGCCGCCGTCGCCGCCGCCAAGGCCGCCTTCCCGGCCTGGGCCGCGACCCCGGCCAAGGAACGGGCCCGCCTCATGCGCAATGTCGGCGACCTGATCGCCAAGCACGTCCCCGAGCTTTCAGAACTGGAGACCAAGGACTGCGGCCAGGTGATCGGCCAGACCAAGAAAGCCCTCATCCCCCGCGCCGCCGACAATTTCCACTACTTCGCCGAGCTGGCCCAGCACCAGCACGGGGAAACCTACGATTCGGACACCGGCCACCTCAACTACACCCTGTGGCAGCCGGTCGGGGTCTGCGCCCTCATCTCCCCGTGGAACGTGCCCTTCATGACCGCCACCTGGAAGACCGCGCCCTGCCTGGCCCTGGGCAACACGGCGGTGATGAAGATGTCGGAGCTTTCCCCACTCACGGTGGACCGCCTGGGCGAACTCATCCTGGAAGCCGGCGTGCCGCCCGGGGTGTTCAACATCGTCCATGGCTTCGGCCCCACCGCCGGCGAGCCCCTCATCTCCCATCCGGATGTGCGGGCCATCTCCTTCACCGGATCGACCGCCACCGGCAACCGCATCGTCAAGACCGCCGGCCTCAAGAAGTTCTCCATGGAGCTGGGGGGCAAGTCGCCCTTCATCATCTTCGACGACGCCGACTACGAGCGCGCCCTCGACGCCGCCATCTTCATGATCTTCTCCAACAACGGCCAGCGCTGCACCGCCGGCTCGCGGATCATCATCCAGGACACCATCTACGACCGCTTCGTCGCGGATTTCGCGGCCCGGGCCTCACGCCTGACGGTCGGCGACCCCCTCGACCCCAACACCATCGTCGGCCCCATGATCAGCCGCGACCACTGGAAGAAGGTCACCGGCTACATCGAGCTAGGCCGCCGGGAAGGCGCCCGCCTGGTGTGCGGCGGCGACGTACCCAACCTGCCGGCCCACCTCAAGGGTGGCAACTGGGTCCAGCCCACCGTCTTCGCCGACGTGGACAACCGGATGAAAATCGCCCAGGACGAAATCTTCGGCCCGGTGCCCTGCCTGATCCGCTTCAAGACCGAGGAGGAGGCCGTCCGCATCGCCAACGACACGGTCTACGGCCTCTCCTCCTACCTGTGGACCGAGAACACCGGCCGCGTCCTGCGCATGGCCAAGGCCATCGAGGCCGGCATGACCTTCGTGAACAGCCAGAACGTCCGCGACCTGCGCCAGCCCTTCGGCGGCGTCAAGGCTTCCGGCACCGGCCGGGAGGGCAACCACTACAGCTACGAGGTGTTCTGCGAGGCCAAGAACGTGGCCGTCTCCTACGGCAGCCACCCGATTCCGCGCTGGGGAGTCTGATCGTGGGCAAGCTCGCACTCGCAGCCAAGATCACCCACGTCCCGTCCATGTACCTGTCCGAGCAGGACGGCCCCCACAAGGGCTGCCGCCAGGCGGCCATCGACGGCCACCGGGAGATCGCCCGCCGCTGCCGCGACCTGGCGGTGGACACCATCGTCGTCTTCGACACCCACTGGCTGGTGAACTCCGGCTACCACATCAACTGCGCGCCGGCCTGGGAAGGGCTCTACACCAGCAACGAGCTGCCCCACTTCATCAACAACATGCCCTACGCCTACCGGGGCAACCCGGAACTGGGCCAGGCCATCGCCCAGACCGCCACCGCCGCCGGCGTCTTCACCCGGGCCCACGACGCCACCAGCCTCGGCCTCGAGTACGGCACCCTGGTGCCCATGCGCTACATGAACGGGGACAAGGGCTTCAAGGTGGTGTCGGTGGCCGCCCTGTGCACGGTGCACAACCTGGCGGACAGCGTCGAACTGGGCCGGGCCGTGCGCCGGGCCGTGGAGGAGCGCTACGACGGCACCGTTGCCGTCCTCGCGAGCGGCTCCCTGTCCCACCGTTTCGCCCAGAACGGGGTCTCCGAGCAGTACCTGCACAAGGTCTGGGACCCCTTCCTGGAAAGCGTGGACCGCCAGGTGGTGGACATGTGGCAGCGGGGCGACTGGCCGGCCTTCTGCGGCATGCTCCCCGAGTACGCCGTCAAGTGCCACGGCGAAGGCTTCATGCACGACACCGCCATGCTGCTCGGCGTCCTGGGCTGGGATCAGTACCGGGGCAGGGCGGAGGTGGTCACCCCCTATTTCGGGTCGTCCGGCACCGGCCAGATCAATGCCGTATTCCCCGTCTAGCAACCCGGCGCAACAACAACTTTCACGATAAGGGAGACAAACTCATGGGTGAAATCGTCATGGCCATCAAGGCCACCCACGTGCCTTCGATGCTCATTTCCGAACAGCCCGGCCCGGCCCAGGGCTGCCGCCAGGCGGCCATCGACGCCGAGCGGGAAATCGGCCGCCGGGCCGTGGAGCTGGGGGTCGACACCTTCGTCGTCTTCGACACCCACTGGCTCATCAACGCCGGCTTCCACATCAACAACAACGCGGTGCACCAGGGCAACTACACCAGCCACGAGTTTCCCCATTTCATCCAGGACCTGCCCTACCAATTCCCGGGCAACCCGGAACTGGGCCGCCTGATCGCCGCCGAGGCCACCGACCTGGGGGTCAAGACCCGGGCCCACGAGGTCAAGTCCCTCGACCTGGAATACGGCACCATCCTGCCCATGCGCTACATGAACCCGGAGGGCCGCCTGCGGGTCGTCTCCGTTGCCGCCTGGAGCACCTTCGGCAGCCTGGAGGAGTCCCGCATCCTCGGCGAGGCCGTGGGCCGGGCCGTGGCCCGCAGCGGCTCCAAGGTGGCCCTGGTGGCCAGCGGCTCCCTGTCCCACCAGATCTGGGAGAACCGCCTGGTGGAGCAGGGCTTCAACACCATCAGCCGGGAATTCAACAAGCAGGTGGACCTGCGGGTGCTGCAGCTCTGGGAGAACGGCGAATGGGCGACCTTCCTGTGCATGCTGCCGGAGTACGCCCAGTACTGCACCGGCGAGGGCCGCATGCACGACACCGCCATGCTCTTCGGCGCCCTCGGCTGGGACCGCTTCCAGGGCAAGGCGGAGATCCTCTGTCCCTATTTCGAAAGCTCGGGCACCGGCCAGACGGTGGTCAGCCTGCCGGTGGCGGGCATCCCCCAGGACGCCCCCGGCCGGCCCCTGTCCTGAGCCGGACGCGACAACTACCAGGAGCAAGGAATGCCCCATCTCGTCTATGAATACACCGACAACCTGGATGCGGCCGAGGCCGACATCCAGGGCCTGTTGAGGAAGTCCAACCAGGTATTGATCGACCAGGGCGGGGTGTTCCCCACCGGCGGCATCCGCTCCCGGGCCCACCGCCTGTCCCATTACTGCGTCGCCGACGGCAGCAACCCCCGGGACGCCTTCGTCCACGCCAGCCTCAAGATCGGCGCCGGCCGCACCGAGGCCGAGAAGAAGAAGGCCTGCGACGAGCTGTTCGCCATGATGACCGAGCACTTCGCCGCCGTCTTCGAGGAGCGGGGCCTGGCCCTCTCCCTGGAGTGCTCGGAATTCAGCGAGGCCGGCACCTGGAAGAAGAACAACATCCACGCCCGCTACCGCCGGGCCTGAAACTACTCCAAGGAGAAAGCAATGCTCAACCCCTCCGTCATCGACGCTGCCGCCCGCCGCCTGCACGAGGCCGAAAAGGCCCGCCGCCCGGTGCGCCAGATTTCCCTCGACCATCCGGAAATCACCATCTCCGACGCCTACGCCATCCAGAAAGCCGGGATCGAACTCAAGCTGGCCGAGGGCCGCAAGATCATCGGCCACAAGGTCGGCCTCACCTCCCGGGCCATGCAGATGTCGTCCCAGATCGACGAGCCCGACTTCGGCACCCTGCTGGACGACATGGTTTACCAGGACGGCTCCGACATTTCCTGCGAGCGCTTCATCGACCCCATGGTCGAGGTCGAGCTTGCCTTCATCCTCAAGGACCGCCTCCAGGGCGAGAACGTCAGCATGCTCGACGTCCTGAGCGCCACCCACTACGTTGTCCCGGCCCTGGAAATCATCGACGCCCGCTGCGATCGTATCGACCCGGAGACCAAGCGGCCCCGCAAGGTCATGGACACCATTTCCGACAATGCCGCCAACGTCGGCATTGTCATGGGCGGGCGGCCGATCAAGCCCATGGACGTGGATCTGCGCTGGGTGGCGGCGCTCCTCTACCGCAACGGCGTCATCGAGGAGACCGGCGTCGCCGCCGGGGTCCTCAACCACCCCGCCAACGGCATCTCCTGGCTGGCCAAGAAGTTCGCCTCCCACGGCGTGGCCCTGGAGCCGGGACAGGTCATCCTGGCCGGCTCCTTCACCCGGCCGGTCAAGGTGCGTCCGGGGGACACCTTCCACGCGGACTACGGTCCCCTGGGCAACATCACCTGCCGCTTCGTCTGAGCCGGGGAGCGACCATGGACATGCCCTTGAACCAATTCAAGCGGGCCCTGGCCGCCGGCGAGGCCCAGATCGGCCTCTTCCTCGGCCTGGCCAATGCCTACAGCGCCGAAGTGGTGGCGACGGCGGGCTTCGACTGGCTGCTCATCGACGGCGAGCACGGCCCCAACGACCTGCGCGCCATCATTGCCCAGCTCCAGGCCCTGGCCCCCTATCCGGTGCGGCCGGTGGTGCGCACCGTGGACCACGACGCCGCCCGCATCAAGCAGCTCCTGGACGGCGGTGCCCAGACCCTGATGGTGCCCATGGTGGAGAACGCCGGGCAGGCCGAGGCCCTGGTCCGCGCCATGCGCTATCCGCCCCACGGCATCCGCGGCGTCGGCACGGCCATGGCCCGGGCCGCCCGCTGGAACGGGGTGGAAGGCTACTTCGCCCAGGCCGACCGGGAGATGTGCCTGATCGTCCAGATCGAATCCCGGGCCGGCCTCGACGGCCTCGACGGCATCCTCCAGGTGGAGGGCGTAGACGCCGTCTTCATCGGCCCCTCCGACCTCGCCGCCTCCCTCGGGCACCTGGGCAACCCGGGCCATCCCGAAGTGAAGGCCGTGCTGGAAAGTGCCATCCGGCGCATCGTCGCCGGCGGCAAGGCGGCGGGGGTGTTCTCCGCCGATCCGGCGGTGGCCGCCGCCTACCGGGAAATGGGCGCGAGCTTCCTGCTGGTCGGGGTGGATGCCCTGCTGCTGCGCAACGCCTCGGCGGCCCTCGCCGCCAAATTCAAGGAATCGGGCACGGGCCAGGCCGGCGCGTCCTACTGATCAAGGAGAACATTTCATGCTGGCATTGAAGGACCCGGCCCTGCTGCGTCAGGCCTGCTACATCGACGGCGCCTGGGTGGGCGCCGACAGCGGCGAGGCCATCACCGTGACCAACCCGGCCACCGGCGAGACCGTCGCCACCGTGCCCTGCTGCGGCGCTGCCGAGACCAGCCGGGCCGTCCTGGCCGCCGAGCGCGCCCTCAGGACCTGGCGGGAGACCACGGCAGCGGAGCGGAGCCGCATCCTGCGCCGCTGGTTCGACCTCCTCATGGCCCACCAGGAAGACCTGGCCCGGCTCATGACCGCCGAGCAGGGCAAGCCCCTGGCCGAAGCCCGGGGCGAGATCGCCTACGCCGCCGCCTACGTGGAATGGTTCGCCGAGGAGGCCAAGCGGGCCTACGGCGAGGTCGTCCCGTCCCCCTTCCGGGACCGCCAGATCGTCGTCACCAAGGAGCCGGTGGGGGTCTGCGCCGCCATCACCCCCTGGAACTTCCCGTCGGCCATGATCACCCGCAAGGTCGCCCCGGCCCTGGCCGCCGGCTGCACCATCGTCCTGAAGCCCGCCGAGCAGACGCCCCTCTCGGCCCTGGCCCTGGCCGAGCTGGCCGAGCGCGCCGGGGTGCCGGCCGGCGTCTTCAGCGTCGTCACCGGCGAGGCCCGGGCCATCGGCGGCGTCCTCACCGCCAGCCCCATCGTCCGCAAGCTCACCTTCACCGGCTCCACCGCCGTCGGCCAGCTCCTTATGGCCCAGTGCGCCGGCACCGTCAAGAAGCTGTCCCTGGAGCTGGGCGGCAACGCCCCCTTCATCGTCTTCGACGACGCCGATCTCGACGCGGCGGTGGCCGGCGCCATCGCCTCCAAGTACCGCAACGCCGGCCAGACCTGCGTCTGCAGCAACCGCTTCCTGGTCCAGGACGGCATCTACGAGGCCTTCGCCGACAAGCTCGCCACCGCCGTCGCCACCCTCAGGGTGGGCAACGGCATGGAGGAGGGCGTCACCCAGGGGCCGCTCATCGACGAAGCGGCCATCGCCAAGGTCGAACAGTTGGTGGAGGACGCGGTGGGCAAGGGCGCCCGGGTGGTGTGCGGCGGCCGCCGCCACGGCCTCGGGCGCACCTGGTTCGAGCCTACCGTGCTGGCCGACGTGCGGCCGGACATGGCCGTCGCCCGGGAAGAGATTTTCGGGCCGGTGGCGCCCCTGTTCCGCTTCAAGACCGAGGCCGAGGCCGTCGCCCTGGCCAACGACACCGAGTACGGCCTCGCCGCCTACTTCTTCTCCAAGGACCACGGCCGGGTCTGGCGCGTTTCCCGCCAGCTCGAGTACGGCATGGTGGGCGTGAACACCGGCCTCATCTCCACCGAGGTCGCCCCCTTCGGCGGCGTCAAGTTCTCGGGAGTCGGCCGCGAAGGCTCCAGCCACGGCCTGGACGAGTACATGGAGATCAAGTACCTGGCCCTGGCAGGACTTTGACATGATCGGCGGCGACATCCTGCACCGGGGAATCGGGCTGGCGGGTGCCGTTGCCGCCCTGCTGGCCGCCAACCTGGACGCCTGGCTTCCGCGCCAGGGGGCGGGAGCCCTGGCCGCAGCCGCAATCGCTGCCCTGGTGGCGATGGAGGCGGCCCGGCGCCGGCGGGAGCAGGGCAGGTGGGTCGAGGTCCTGTCGCCCACCGAGGACAAGCCCATGCGCCCAGGCGCCGCCGAGCCCGGCCTGCCGCCGGCCGCGGCCCAGGCCCTGGAGCGGCTGCGCCGGCTCCTGGCCGAGTTCGTCGCCGCGGTGGACCGGGAGGCGGTCAAGCTGACCGCCACCAACGCCAGCCTCACCTCCGCCTCCACCCGCATCGTCGAGCAGGCCGAGGTCCAGGCCCGGGCGGTGGGCGCCATCGAGCAGGTGGGCCATGCCCTGGGCGACCAGGTGGGCCGCATCGCCGAGTCGGCTCGCCAGCTCCTGGCCAGCGCCGGCGAGACCGACGGCTGCGCCCGCCAGGGCCGCTCCCTGGCGGAGCAGGCGGCGGGCGGCCTGCGGGAGCTGGAGGGGGCGATCCTCGAGGTCGGGAGCAATTTCCAGCAGGTGAACGGCCAGTCCCGGCAGATCGGCTCCATCGTCAGCATCATCCAGGAGATCGCCAGCCAGACCAACCTCCTGGCGCTGAACGCCGCCATCGAGGCGGCCCGGGCCGGGGAGCAGGGCCGGGGCTTCGCGGTGGTGGCCGACGAAGTGCGCAAGCTCGCCGAGCGCACCGCCCAGGCCACCGTCGAGATCGGCGTCATGATCGAAGGCATCGTGGGCAGCGCCGAGCGGGTGGAGGACTGCCTGCAGCGGGCCACCCGGCAGGTGCACGCCAGCGTCGCCATGGCCACCGATGCCGGCGCCTCCCTGGCCGCCATCGCCGACCACGCCCGGGATACCCTGGCGGTGGCCGAGGGCCTGTCGGCGGCGGCGGTGGAGCAGAAGGAGCTGGGCGACACCATCGCCGCCGAGGTGGCCACCATGCACCGCCTGGTGGTGGACTCGGAGGCCGCGGTCAAGGGCAGCAACGACCAGCTCCGCCAGCTCCAGGCCCAGATCCTCGCCCTGCGCGAGGGCGTCGGCCGCCTGCCCCTGACCCGGGACGACCTGGACCTCATCGGCGGCGCCCTGGAGGAGATGCGGGCCAACAACATCCTGATTATGAATTCCTCCACCCCGGACCAGGCCCGCCTGGGCCTGCAGCGGGTGTCCGCCCTCGACGCCGCCCTCATGGCGGCCCTCGACCGCCTGCTGGAGCGGGTCCCCTCCCGGGAAGCCACCCGCTTCCAGGAGATCTACCTGCGCTACCGGCGGCAGCGGGACCTGGCCCTGGGCAAGGCGGCCACCGGCGATTTCAAGGGGGTCAGGAAGGCCATCCACGACGAGGTCCGGCCCCTCTACCTGGAACTGAAGGGCTGCGGACTGCTGAGCTGACGTCCCCCAATCCCCACAAGTCATGAACAAGAACAACATCCCCAACCCCGCCGCCGAAGGCCGCTTCATCCTGCTCCTCGGGGCGCTGACCACCTTCGGCCCCCTGCCCATCGACCTCCACCTGCCGGCCCTGCCGGCCATCGCCGCCGGTCTCGCCGCCTCGGCCGACGCGGTGGAGCTGACCATCACCGTCTTCCTGGCCGGCTTCTCCCTCGGCATGCTGTTCTACGGCCCCCTCTCGGACCGCTACGGCCGACGCCGGGTCATGCTCGGCGGCATCGCCCTGTTCACCCTGGCCAGCCTGGCCTGCGTCCTGGCCACCGCCGTTGAGCAGCTGATCGCCGCGCGCTTCCTCCAAGCCCTGGGGGGCGGGGCCGCCTCGGTCCTGGCCCGGGCCGTGGTGCGGGACGTCTACACCCACACCGAGGCCATCCGCAAACTCTCCCTGATCGCCATGATCACCGCCATCGCGCCCCTGGCCGCCCCCCTCATCGGCAGCGTGCTGCTGGACAGCTTCGGCTGGCGCGGCACCTTCGCCGCCCTGCTGGCCTGGGGAGTGTTGAGCTTGGCCGTGGTCTGGCACCAGCTGCCGGAAACCCTGCCCGCCGAGCGCCGCGGCCAGCTGCCCCTGGGCCGCGCCTTCGCCGCCTACGGCGACCTGCTGCGCGACCCGGTGGCCCTCGGTCTGGTGCTGGCCGGCGGCATGTCCTTCGCCGCCATGTTCGCCTACGTCACCGCCAGCCCCTTCTATTTCATCGAGCTGGAGGGCTTCTCGCCCACTGCCTTCGGCGTCCTGTTCGGCATCAACGCCTTGGGCATCCTTGCCGCCAATTACGTGAACAGCCACCTGGTGCGCCGGCGCGGGGCGGCGGCCATGGCTGGCACCGGCAGCTTCTTCGGCTTCCTGGGCGCCCTTATCCTGCTCTCGGCGGTCGGCGTCCCCGGCGGGCTGCCGGCGGTGATCGGCGGACTCTTCCTGGTGGTCAGCATGACCGGCCTCCTGGGGGCCAACTGCGTCGGCATCCTGATGTCCCGCTATCCCAACAACACCGGCGCCGCCGCCGCCCTCTTCGGGGCCAGCCAGTTCGGCCTCGGCATGCTGGCCAGCGCCGCCGTCAGCTACCACCACGACGGCAGCGGCCGGCCCATGGCTTGGGCCATCCTGCTGGCCACCGCCACCTCGGTCCTCGGCTACCTGCTGTTCCGGCGCAGCCAGGGCCGGGTGCCGGCGCCATGAGCCGGGCTCCGTCGAGCCTGCCCGCAGGCTTGCGGGCCCTGGCCCACCGCAATTTCCGCCTCTACTTCGCCGGCCAGGCGGTGTCCATCGTAGGCTCCTGGGTCCAGCAGGTTGCCCTCTCCTGGCTGGTGTACCGCCTCACCGGTTCGGCCGCCCTGCTCGGGGTCACGGCCTTCTGCGCCCTCATCCCCCAGCTGGTGGTGGGGCCGCTGGCGGGGGCCTGGATCGACAAGCAGGACAAGCGCAAATGCCTGGTCGGGGTGCAGGTGCTCCTCGCCCTCCAGGCCTTCGTCCTGGCCGGGCTGACCTGGGCCGGCGCCGTCGACACTGCCTTCATCATCGCCATGGCCCTGGCCCTCGGCATCCTCAACAGTTTCGACACCCCCCTGCGCCAGTCCCTGATCGGCAGCTTTGTCGGCAGCCGGGACGACCTGCCCAACGCCCTGGCCCTCAACGCCATGCTGTTCAACGCCGGCCGTTTCGTCGGGCCGCCGGTGGCCGGCCTGCTCCTGGGCCTCACCTCCGAGGCGGCCTGCTTCGCCATCAACGGCTTCTCCTTCCTCGCCCTCATCGCGGGGCTGGTGCTGGTGCGGGGGGAGCCGCCGCCCCGGGCGACGGGCTCGGTGGGCCAGGTGTTCAAGGAGGGGGTGCGCTACGCCTGGGAGACGTGGACGGTGCGCATGCTCATCCTCACCCTGGTCGCCCTCAACCTCACCGCTTCCACCTACGCCGTGTTGCTGCCGGTCTTCGCCCGGGATGTCTTCGCCGGCGACGCCACCACCCTGGGCTGGCTGTGGGGGGCGGCCGGCTGCGGCGCCTTCGCTTCCACCGTCTTCCTTGCCACCCGCCGTTCGGTGCCGGGGCTCATCGGCGCCCTGGTGGCGGGGGCGGCCCTCAGCGCCGCCTCCCTGGTGGTCTTTGCCTCGACCAACTGGCTGCCCCTGGCCCTGGCCGCCATGGCGGGGGTCGGCTTCGGGATTTCCGTGTGCAACGTCGGCATCAACATGGTGCTCCAAACCCTTGCCCCGGAGCGGCTGCGGGGCCGGGTGGTGTCCTTCTTCACCTCGGCCCGCTTCGGCTTCGATGCCTTGGGCGGCCTCCTGGCCGGCCTGGCGGCGGCGGTTTTCGGGGCCGGGCCGACCCTGGCGGCGGAGGGCGTCGCCCTGCTGGCCTTCGCCTTCGTCCTGGCCGGCCGCCGCCGGCTGCTGGCGGGCCAGATTTCCGCCGTCCAGGCCACGGGTCCTGGACACTGACCGGGGCACCCCTATACTTCATGCCTTCGCGATTTCGGAGCCAAACATGCAATACGAAAGCCATTCGACCGATTCCCTCATGTACATCACCAACCGCCCGGACCTCGTTTTCGAGCGCGGCGAGGGATCGTGGCTGTTCGACCACCACGGCAAGAAGTATCTGGACTTCATCCAGGGCTGGGCGGTCAATTGCCTGGGCCACTGCCCGCCGGAAATCCGCGATGCCCTGGCCGAGCAGGCCGGCCGCCTGATCAACCCGAGCCCGGCCTTCTACAACGGCCCCATGGTCGAGCTGGCGGGGCTCCTCACCGGCCATTCCTGCTTCGACCGGGTCTTCTTCGCCAACACCGGGGCCGAGGCCAACGAGGGCGCCATCAAGCTGGCCCGCAAGTGGGGCCGGCTGAACCGCGGCGGCGCCCACGAGATCGTCACCTTCAACCACGCCTTCCACGGCCGCACCCTGGCCACCATGTCGGCCTCCGGCAAGGCCGGCTGGGACACCCTGTTCGCGCCCCAGGTGCCGGGCTTCCCCAAGGCCGAGTTCAACGACATCGCCTCGGTGGAGGCCCTGATCGGGCCGGCGACGGTGGCGGTGATGCTGGAGCCGGTGCAGGGGGAGGGCGGCGTCATCCCGGCCGACCCGGGCTTCCTGGAGGCCCTGCGGGAGCTGACCCGGGCCCGGGGCATCCTGCTGATCGTGGATGAGGTGCAGTCCGGCATGGGCCGCACCGGCAAGCTCTTCGCCTACCAGCACGCCGGCATCGAGCCGGACATCATGACCCTGGGCAAGGGCATCGGCGGCGGCGTGCCCCTGGCGGCGCTTTTGGCCCGGAAAGAGGTGTGCTGCTTCGAGGCCGGCGACCAGGGCGGCACCTACAACGGCAACCCCCTGATGACGGCGGTCGGCGTGGCGGTGATGAAGCGCCTCACCGCCCCCGGCTTCCTGGCCGGGGTCGAGGCCCGGGGCCAGCACCTGGCCCGGCGCCTAGAGGCCCTGTCCGACAAGCACGGGCTCAAGGGCGAGCGCGGCGCCGGCCTGCTGCGGGCCCTGGTGCTGGCTGACGACCGGGGGCCAGCCCTGGTCCGGGCTGCCATGGAACTCGCCCCCGAGGGCCTGCTGCTGAACGCGCCCCGGCCCCATCTGCTGCGCTTCATGCCGGCCCTCAACGTCAGTGACGCCGAAATCGACCGCATGGCCGACACCCTGGACGGCCTGCTTGCCACCTGCAAGGCGGCATGACCATCGACTCCAACCCCCAGAAAACGAGGCTTTCCCGATGAAAACCGTTCTCCTCGGCAACAGCGATCTCGCCGTCACCTCCCTCTGCCTGGGCACCATGACCTTCGGCCAGCAGAATACCGAAGCCGAGGCCCATGCCCAGCTGGACTACGCCCTCGGCCAGGGGATCAATTTCGTCGATACCGCCGAGATGTACCCGGTGCCGGCTCGGGCCGAGACCACGGGGCGCACCGAGGAGTACGTGGGCAGCTGGCTCCAGGGCCAGGCCCGGGACCGCATCGTCCTCGCTACCAAGGCCGCCGGGCCGGGGCGGACCCTGAAGTGGATTCGGGAAGGGAAGCTGGGCTTCTCCCGCAAGAACCTGGAACTCGCCCTGGAGGGGTCGCTACGCCGGCTGCGCACCGACTACGTGGATCTTTACCAGCTGCACTGGCCGGACCGCAACGTCCCCCTCTTCGGCGGCTACCACTTCGAGCCCAAGGAGGAGCGGGAGACTGTTCCGCTGCAGGAGACACTGGCCGCCCTGGCGGACCTCATCAAGGCCGGCAAGGTGCGCCACTGGGGGCTGTCGAACGAGACGCCCTGGGGAGTGATGACCTTCCTGCGCCTCGCTGACGAACTGGGCCTGCCGCGGCCGGTGTCGGTCCAGAACGCCTATAGCCTCCTCAACCGCACCTGGGAGGGCGGCCTGTCGGAAATCGGCCATCGGGAGAAGGTCAGCCTGCTGGCCTACTCGCCCCTCGGCTTCGGCTTCCTGTCGGGCAAGTACTTGCGGGACCCCCAGGCGGTCGGCCGGGCCACCCTGTTCGAGGGCTTCGCCGGCCGCTACGGCAAGCCAAACACGGCCAAGGCGGTGGCGGCCTACGCCGATCTCGCCCGGCGCCACGGCCTAACCCCCACCCAGCTCGCCCTGGGCTTCGCCTGCCAGCGCTGGTGCGTGGGCAGCGCCATCATCGGCGCCACCAGCCTGGAGCAGCTGCGGGAGAACATCGCGGCGGGGCAGGTGGTGTTGTCGGCGGAGGTGCTGGGGGAGATCGAGGGCATTCACCTGGAGTATCCGAATCCGGCGCCTTGAGGGTGGGGGCTGCGACGAACCGGACTCCGCCCTCGATTGAATGCTTTACCGAACCGATTCATCCGGGGAGACACTTGGTGAGTCTCATCTTCTGACCGCTTCGATCCAATGCCTGCCGGTTGGGCACTATCTTTTCAGTGGTCAGCTCATGGCAACTGGCCACTGAATCCATCGATGAAACTCTTCACCTGGCCGGTAGCAAGGGGCTCGCTGAATCGATAGCCCTGAATCCACCGGCATCCGATGCTCTTGAGAAATTCAAGCTGGGCATCCGTTTCCACGCCTTCAGCGACCACCCGCATGCCCAGCTTCTGAGCCAGTAACATTGTCATTTCACAAATAGCGGCGTCGTTCTCGTCGGTCTCGATGTCCTTCACGAAGGACCGATCGATCTTGATGATGTTGATAGGAAAGAGCTTCAGGTAGGCAAGCGACGAATAACCGGTACCGAAATCGTCCATGGCAAGCTCCACACCGATATCGGTCAGTGCTTCCATGATTACGATGTTTCGCTCGGGATCACCCATGGCCACGGATTCCGTGATTTCCAGGTGGAGGCAATGGGCAGGCAATCCCGACTGTTCCAGGGCATGCCGGACTTCGGAAAATAACTCCTCGTTCTGAAACTGGATGGGGCTCAAGTTCACGGATATATGCAGGTCGACAAGGCCGTCCTCATGCCACCGCTTGAGTTGCCGGCATGCCTCTTCCAGGACCCAATTGCCTAGCGGGATGATCAAGCGGGTTTCCTCGGCTAGGGCGATGAAATCACCGGGGAATATCATTCCAAGGCTCGGGTGATTCCAACGCACCAGCGCTTCTACACCCACGACGCAACCGCTGGCGATATCAACCTGGGGCTGGTAATGCAGAACGAACTGTCCCTGATTCAGGGCCGTTTCCAGTTCCTTTTCTGCCGATGCACGCTTGATGACTTCTACGAGCATTTTCTCCGTGTAGAACTCAAAATTACCCCGGCCGGCCGCCTTTGCCCGGTACATGGCGATATCGGCATTCTTGATGAGTTCGCTGATCTCCGTGGCATCGTTCGGATAGAGGCAGATACCGACGCTAGGCGACGTGCGCAATTCTTGTCCGGCAAGGCCGTAGGGCGCTGCTACATGGGCGACGATCTTGCGCGCAATCTCGGCAACATCGGTGGCTTTCTCGATGCCGGAGAGGATCACGACAAATTCGTCCCCACCCAGCCGGGCCACGATATCGCTTTCCCGGACGGAGCGTTGAAGACGCTTTGCCACCTGGATCAACAGTTGGTCGCCGACTTGATGTCCAAGGGTATCGTTGATCGACTTGAAGTTGTCCAGGTCGATGAGCAAGACAGCCAGGGATTTCTCGCATTGCCGAGCGAAGCTCAAGCCCTGCTCCATCTGCTCGTACAGGCGGAACCGGTTGGGTAGGCCGGTCAGTGCGTCGTGGTGAGCCAGATACCGGATCTTGTCCTCCGCCGCCTTCCGGTCCGTGATGTCCTCAGAGATCCCGATGTAGTTGACGACTTTTCCTTCGCCATCCCTGACCACCGAAATGGAAATGCATTTTGGATAGGGCTCCCCTGACTTGCGCCGGTCCCAAAGTTCTCCTTGCCAGTAGTCATGGCTGGCCAGCGAACGCCACATGTCTTCATAGACTTCCCTCGGCGTATGGCCGGCGGAAAGAAAGCGGGGGTTCTTGCCAGCAACATCCTCTTGGCTGTAGCCAGTCAGGTCCGTGAATTTTTGATTAACGGTGAGTATCCGGTTGTCCGCATCAGTAATGATGATCGCTTGTCCGCTGTCCGAGAAAACCTTGGACATCAAGCGCAGGCGATCCTCAGCCCGCTTGCGCTCGGTGATGTTACGGGCGATACCGAGGACTCCGATCGGCGTACCATTCATCCCCGGTAAGGGAGTCTTAACGGTTTCCAGCAGGATGGACTGTCCGCTCTCAGCGCAAGGAATCCACTCTTCATTAGTCGTGGGTGCTTTGGCGGCGATTGCTTCCTTGTCCTTCTGGCGAAAGAAGGCGGCCAGATCTGCAGGCAGGAAATCGTCGTCGGTCTTTCCGATAACCTCGGCGGCGGGAACCCCGAGCATCCGTGCAAAGGCACTATTGCAGGCCAGGAAGGTGCCTTCCGTATTCTTTAACCATATTCGGTCAGGCAAGGCGTTAAGCAGAGTTTCCAAGAGTCCTTGGCTCTCCTGCAATCGAAGATTCGAGAGGGACAGACGCGACAAATAGGAAGCCAAGCCAACAATCAGCGCCATGATGCGCCGTATTTGCTCCCGGCTGAATCGTGGAATTTCCCGGATCGCCGCCAGATAGGCCGCACGGTCGTAGCCGAAACGACTGGCTTGGGCGATGAAGAAGCTCTCGTCCGCTACGTCGTCATCGTAGAAGAACTGGCCGCAGTAGAGATTACCGAGATGCTGACTTCCCACGAAAACCGGTGTAACGACATCCCAGAGCCCGTTCTTGCACCTGTAATCAGTAACCTCGCCTTCCTTGAGGTGGCTAGCCAGATATAGGTCGCTCTCGGTGCAGTTCTTGCAGGAGCCGGGGTCGGCGCGATGGAAACCTGTACAGGCCTTTTGCCAGCCGGCGCTTTGGAGGATGTTGCCCTGCAGGTCCAGCAGGGCGGTAGCGATGCCGATCAGGTTGGAGAAATCATTCAGGAAAGAACGCAGGGTCGGGATATCGACCAGTGAGGCCAAGGGTGCATTCACGCCCGGATTGTTTGGCTTCGTTTGGACGGGATCGAAAGCCGAGTCGCTGCCTAACGATCCTATGTGCCAATGAACTGGCACATCTTCAATGCGCCGCGAATCGTCCATCGCAATTACTTCCTATTGTCATGGCTAAAGGCGAGTTGCCTTCCCCTTGGTACATGCCAACGTACGCTAGAACTGGCGAGGCATTGGCGGCCGCCCTGTAATACCTTCCATCTTTCCGACGACTTCTCACCAACCCGCTCCAGGAGCGGACGGCCTTTCCACAAGTGGCAGGCCGCGATAGGCATGTCTGGATGCCGGAAGATCTTGTGGGCTGTCCAATCATCTCCTCCAAGGAAGCCTCTAACCTTGGTAAGTGCCCATTTGATTCGACGGTAATCTTCTTCGAATTGACGAGTAGTAAAGGCATTTACTCATAGTAAACGCAAATCATTCTACAGTGAATGCTGTACTTGAAAAGCGGCTAACGGTCGGATATCGATCCTCAGCCATTTTGTGTTGCGTTATCCCATCAGAGCGCAGGGGGTCGAATGACTGATGGTCACCGCCTGCAGGGACATCACTGAGCGCAAGGAACACGACCGCGCCCAGCAGCGTTCGCTGCCGGGAAGTTGCCGACTGCCGTCGGCTGCTTAGAGGCGCTGTCATAGCTTGGCCGATCAATCACACTATTTGCTCGATCAAATGTCCAAAGGCCAGCAATTTCCCCGAAAGCGCCGCCTATCGTGGCGCTCGATCGACCCAAACCCCAGGAGAAAGGCCATGACCAGGCAATTGATCACCCTTGCGCTTGTCGCTACGTTCGGATTCGCTAATGCAGCTGATGGCCATTCTCGGCCCCTCCAAATCGCTGCAGAAACCACGACTACGACCACCACGACTACGGACGCCAATGCCAACACGGCGCCTAAGGCAACCAAGCCCGCCCGTAGACATACCGCGCACCGGGCCGGTAATAGGCATCACAAGCGTGTGGTCCGCAAGCAGACCACCACGACGACCACCGAAACGGTACCTGCCACAGGCACGACCACCACCAGATAATTCCGGAGTCGCCTCGGCCTCGGGGCTCTCAGGACCGGTGTGCCGCCGGGCGACGGCCGGGGCCAATCCAACCGGAATCCTGCACTGAGGCCGAGTGCCGGCTAGACGATGCCGTCCGTGGCGGCGGCCCAAGCCAGCAATTGCTCGAAGCGCTCATCCGTATCGTCGATGAGCAGCGGCGCCGCGTAGCCCTCGGCATCCTCCAGGCCCCGGCAGTAGGCCTGGGCCTCCGCCGCCGTCCCGAATTTCACCTCCGCCGCGGCGGTGACGGTTTCTGCCTCCGGATCGTCCGAGCGGCGGGTGTAGGTGACCGTGGTTCCGGAGACCGTCAGGCCTTCGATGCGGTCGTATTGGTCGGCGACGGCGTCGACGCCGTCCTCGTAGGCCGCCAGTTCGGCGGCGGTGGCGAAGTCGCGCACCAGGATGTCGGCCGGGCGGTGGCCGAGGCGGAAGTCGATGATGTCGGCTTGGGTGCGCAGGAGGGCGATGCGGGCAGTCATGGGGTCGAGGGGGGCGCGGGGCGCTCCGGATGTGATGGGCACAGCGGCGCATCGTGCCGCAACTCGCCTGGCGTCACAAGCGCCGGGTTCAGCGGATGCCCGTGGCCAGCCCCAGGAGGAAGGAAGCCCCGTTGGCCGCCAGGGACAGCAGCAGGGCGTGGCGCCGGCGCAGGCCCGGCAGGGCCATCGCCAGGATGAGCGCCTCCAGGCCGGCGATGGCCAGCTCGGACGCCACCACCCAGAGGGCATAGTTGCGCTCGATGCCGGTCAGCAGATACCAGAAGAGGGGGTGGGTCGCCAGGTTAGCCAGCAACCCCGCCTTCACTACTGCCGGGAAGGGCCGCCGGCGAAGCAGCAGGCCGAGCACGAAGCACTCGGTGGCGACGGTGGATGCGAAGGCGATGGCCCACTGGGCCGCCAGGCTGCCCTGTACCCGCGCCAGGGCATCGAGATAGGAGGAATACAGCCTCTGGTCGAAGCCGGAAATCCCCGGGGCCAGGGGTAATTCCAGGGGCGTGAGCCGCAGGGCGAAGACCAGGGCGGCGTAGACGAGGCAGGCCAGCAGGACCGCGGGGTAGCGGCGCGGCCTGGCGCCCGGGCCGGATTTGGTTTCCATGCTCCCTCAGACGGCGGCGCGCCGCCACCCGTTCCGGGGCAAAACTATTTGTCCGGCCGGCAGACAAAGCTGCATGCACAAATTCGACCCCACCGACCACAGCGCCCACCTGGCGGAAATCCTGGCCCAGCTCTACAAGCTGGAAGACCTGGTCGCCGCCGGCGACCGGGAGGCGCTGCTGGCCCTGGTCACGGCCATGGACTGGCACACCGTCGCCGACGAATTCGAGCTGGTGGTCGCCAACCACTACCTGGCTTTGGAACACCTGGCCCACCGGGTCAGCTATAACCTCCAGCGCCCGTACCTGCAGCTTCAGGACTGCATCAACCTGGAGCGCCAGATGCGCCTGCTGGAGGAGGCCATCGACGAGTCCCCCTCCCTCCTCGACGACGCGGACGGCACCGTGGCCCAGGCCTGGAGCCGGGAGGTGGCGAAGGCCGAGCGCCGGCGGCGGCCCCTGCGGGAAATGCCGCCCGTTGCCAGCCTCAACGAGCTGCGGATTGCGGTGGCCGCGAAGGTCGGCCTGGGCCGGGCCCTGGCGGGCCGGCACGGGGCCTTCGATGCCGGGGAGCGGGTAGCCTACGACGGTGTCGACGGCCAGCCGGCGGGATAAGGCCCCGGCTGGGTCGCGCTCACCGGAACTGCTCGGCCGTGCGCTCCGTGATCCGCCGCATCAGGTCGTTAGCCGCCGCCGACTCCTCCCGGGGCCGGAAGACCAGAGTCACCGCCTGGCTGCCTTTCAGGCGGTAGAGGGCGATGGTCAGGGGACAGTCGACGATGCGGTCGGGGTTCTCCTGCACCAGCTTGGCGGCCACGGCGATGCTGCAGAAGCTGAAGATCTCCGCCCGGGCGTAGATGTCGCCGCCATGGTGGAGGGTGGCATCGCTGCGGTGCAGCATATCGCCGAAGTGGCTCACCGCGCCGGGGACGAGGCCTTCGTTCTCGATGGCTTCCACCAGGGCCTGGCGCACTTCCTCGTAGTCGGCGCCGGCTAGTTCCCGGTGCACGATGTCGCCGGCCTGGGCGCCGGGGACGGCCGCGGCCAGGGCCGCCGCCAGCAAAAAAGGCGACGCCCGCAGGCGCCGCATAAGGGGAGACTTCATGCGAGGGAAGGCCGCCGGAGCGGCCGCAAGAGTTAAAAGAAGATGATACCGCCCAGGGAAATGGTGCGGTTCTTATCCTTGTTGCCGGTGTCCAGGGTGTTGGTGATGCGCTCCTGGTTCACTTCGCCCACCAGGGTGATGTACTTGTTGAGGGCATGGTAGACGCCGACGGTGACGGCGCGGTTGCGGATTTCGTTGGAGGTGCCGGCGCCGGTCAGGACGTAGCCGTCGCGGTCCTTGTTCTCACCCCAGTTCAAGCCGAACTTGGTGTCACCCAGCTTGTAGGTGCCCTGGACGAAATAGCCCCTGGAATCGGTCTTGTTGCCGGCGCCGTTGCTGCCGCCGAAGAACTGGGCGCCGACGGTGGACAGGCCCAGGCCCTTGCCGGTGAAGCCGTAGGCCAGGGCCTCGAAGTTGCCGAAGCCGGCCTTGGCGCCCAGCTCGAAGCCGTTGGCGGTGAAGGACTGGCTGCCGACACAGGCCGCAGCGGTCGAGCAGCTGGTGCTCTGGCTGACGCCGCCCACCCACAGCTTGCCGGCCGTGTTCTGGCCCTTGAAGTCATAGCTGGCCTTGGCCTGGAAGCCGGGGTTCTTGGTCTCGTCGCCGGCGAACTTGCTGGGCTGGAAGATGCCGGCGGCGGCCTGGAAGCCGTTTACGGTGGGCGTAGTGTAGGTGATCTGGGCCTGGAAGCCGGTGTACATGTAGCCGTGGCCGATCATGCCGAAGGTGGTGTTGTAGGGGATGCCGGCATTGCTGGTGCCGCCCACCCCGATCAGGGTCATGTCGGAGAGGATGACGTCCTGCCCGAAGAGGCCGATGTCCCGGCCGAATTTCAGGGTGCCCCAGTTGTTGTTGCCGAACTGGAAGTACAGGTTGCGGGTGTCGATCTGGCTGTAGGGATTGGTGGTCCCGGCGCCGCCGGCGTTGTTGCCAATGGGCAGGCCGACCACCGTGGAATTGTTGTTGATGCCCGGGGCGAAGCTGATGTGGGCCTTGATGTCGTTGCCCTTGGCCTGGGTGGTGGCGACGAAATTGATCCAGCCCGGCAGCAGGCCGTTGGTCAGGGCGCTGTTGTTGGTCGTGGTGGTGACGCCAGCGGCGGTGGTGGTCTTGGCTTCCCGGTTAACGTAGTAGCCATTCACCGTGCCGTTAATGTCGAGGGTGACGTCCCCCTGGGTGAAACTCACCGCCTGGGCGGCGCCACTGGCGGAAAGGATGGCGACGGCCAGGGCTTGAGCGGATCGCAGATGCTTCATCGTGTCTTCTCCATTTTTGGTCTGGATGGTTGGGTAGCGGCTGCGCGATGGGCGGTGGTCCCCGTTCCCTGGAGCCCACGCTGCGCAGTACCCATGAATGGCAAGCCATATGCCAAAGCCCTGATGGCGCTATGCCAGAAGCACGAAACGGCCATGGGGCGGGCCTCGGCGCCCTTCGGTCATCTGCCTGGCATGGACATCGCCGGAAGCTGCGTTGTCCACTTTCTGGACAGTCCTGCTGCATTGCGTATCAACGGACGGGCAGCGGGGAGAACAGGCGAAAAAAAGCCCGGCGCAGCGGCCGGGCAAATCAAGGAGGAGTCCTGCGGAGGGGGTCAGAAGGCGTACTGGGCCCTCACCCCGGCGAACCAGCCGAAGCCGGTGCCGGGTTCGTAGTAGCGGCCGTTGGCGTCGCCGACGATGACCGAGCCGATGTACTTCCGATCGAAGAGGTTCTCCAGGCGCAGCATCTCGGAGAAGCGCCAGTGGCCGGATTTCTGCTCGGCGGCGAGGCGCAGGTTGGCGATGGCGTAGGCCGGGGCCGGGCGGACCGAATTGGTGTCCTCGACGTACATGCGGCTGCGGTAGATGCCCTCCAGGGCGGTGGTTATGCCCTGGATAGGCGTCCACGCCAGCTCGCCGTAGACCGTGGTGGCCGGGATGCCCGGCAGGCGCCGGCCGGCGTCCACCGGCACGCCCTTGCTGGTGAAGCCCTGATCGTAGATGGCCCGCAGCTGGGTGAAGGCCCAGCGGGTGCGCCAGTGGCGGGCGATCTCCGCCTCCAGGCCGATTTCCAGGCCGTGGCGCAGGGTTCTCGCCGCATTCTGGTAGCTGGTGCGGCCACCGGTGCTGTCCAGCACCACCAATTCGTCCTGGGTGCGGATCTGGAAGAGGGCGGCATTGACCCGGCCCCATTCGCCGAGCAGCGACTTCACCCCCGCCTCCACCTGCCGGCTGCGGGCCGGCCGCAGGTTGAAATTGAAGCTGCCGCCGCCGCTGGAATAGGCCAGCTCGTTGAAGGTCGGGGTCTCGAAGCCGGTGGCGGCGCTGGCGTAGAGGTTGGTGCTCGGGGTGAGCTGGTAGGAGGCGCCGACGCTCGGGGTGGTCTTCTCGTACTGCACCCGGCCGCTATCGTCGGTGTTGCCGGCCACGACGTAGTGGTCCTCCACCTTGAAGCGCACCGAGCTGTGGCGCAGCCCCGCCCCCAGCAGCCAGGCGCCGGCCTTCCACTGGGCCTGGGCGTACTGGTCGAAGCTTTGCACCCCGTCGTCCTCGTTCCGGCTCAGGGCGCCCTTCACCCCCAGGGTGGGGCCGACGAAGTTCTGGTAGCCCCGGCGGTCGTCCCGGGCGAAGTCGTAATCGACGCCGCCGGTCAGGGACAGCTCGCCGCCGGCGGCCGGCCGGGTCCAGGTCCAGCGGGCCCCGGCGCCGTGGAATTCCCGGTCGAAATCCACCACCCCGCCGGCATGGCGGGGATTGAGCTGGGGTCCGGTGGGAATGGACTGGTACTGGGTGACGCTGCGGGTGCCGGAATAGGCCCGCAGCTCCATCTGGTGGGCGCCGAAGCGGCGCTCGTAGGTGATGCCGCCCTGCATGTGGTCGATGCTCTTGCGGGTGTTGAAGGTGTTGGCGACATCCTCCACCGCCCGGGCGCTGCGCCCGAAGGTGCCCCAGGTTACCCCCAGGGGATCCTGGGTGTCGCCCTGGTGCAGGGAACTGGCGGTCAGGCGCAGGCGGCTGTCGGCGTCCGGCTGCCAGGTGAGCTTGGCGAAGGCCTGGTCGCGGGTGGCGGCGCTGTGCTGGCGGTAGCCGTCGGTCTCGAAGCGGGAGGCGTCGAGCACGTAGCCCAGGGGGCCGGAAGCGCCCTCGGCCCCGAGGTCGAGCTTGTGGGTGCCCCAGGAGCCGCCGGTGAAGCCGGCGGAAACCCGGGGCGCCCCGGCGCCGTCCCGGGAGAAGAGCTGGATGACGCCGCCGGCATGGTTGCCGTAGACGCTGGCGAAGGGCCCGCGCAGGATTTCCATGCGCTCGGCGGTGTCGAGGTTGAAGGTCGCCGCCTGGCCCTGGCCGTCCGGGTTGCTGGCCGGGATGCCGTCGGCGATGAGCTTCATCCCCCGCACCCCGAAGGCCGAGCGGGCGCCGAAGCCCCGGGAGGAGATCTGCAGGTCCTGGGCGTAGTTCTGGCGGTTGAGGACGGTGATGCCGGGGACGGCGGCCAGGGCCTCGGAGGCGTTCACCTTGAGCTGGCCCTCGCCGATCTGGCGGCTGTCCACCACGTCCACCGAGTAGGGCAGCTCGAAACTGTTGGCCTCCACCCGGCTGCCGGTCACCGTCACCGGGGCGATCTGGATACTGGCATCATCGGCCGCCGCCCCGCCGGAGAGGGCAGCGAGGAGGGCGAGGCGCAGGGGAGAGGAGGTGAAGGGCTGCTGGCGAGGTTTCATGGCGGCGTCCGCTGGGCACGTTGAACACGATGCCACTTTAGGGAGCGCCGGCCGCGGCGGCATCAGCGGAATACCTAATGCCGCCTAGCGAAAATCATGAGGCCGCCCCGTCAGGCGGCTCCGCTGCAGCGCCGGGTCGCCCCGGCCAGGAGGCGCTCGGCCGAGACAATGGCCCGCTTGTGGATGCCCCGGCCCACCTCGCCGCCGGGGTCGCGGACGCTGACCTCGAAGACGTAGAGCTTGCCCTCCATGCCGGTGAACCGGGCCTCGGCGGTGACCCGGGCGCCGATGGGGGTGGCGGCGGCATGCATGATGTCCACGCCGACGCCGACGGATACTTCGCCTTCCTTGAGCAGCGGATGGAGAGCCCGGGAGGCGGCCAGCTCCATGAGGCCGATCATGCGGGTGGTGGCGAAGACCGGCGGGAAGTCGTCGTCGGGGCGCTGGTTGAGGATGGTGGCGAGGTCGATGCCGGTGACGGCGAGTTCGGCGGTGCCGATGGTTCCGGGTTGGAGGGACACGGTGGCTCCTGGGGATGAGGGTCTGCGGGGTAGGCCGGTCGCCCGGCCGGGATCATAGGTTAGCGCACATCTCGGGCGCCGCCGATCAAGGCGGCCATCGCCAATCCTTCCGGGCTTCCGCTTTCCTCAAGACCCCGAATGACGCCCTCCCGGTTCTGGGGCGGCTGGTTCTGGCTCACCTTCCACTTGCCCTGCAGCCGGGTGATGACGATTTCGATGCCGACGACTGCGCCGATGAGTTTTTCGGTGTAGTCGACGGGCGCATCGGACAGGCGCCAGGGCTCGTCGAAAGCCGCCTCGTGCTGGGCGGTAAGCGCCTCGAGGTGGGTGCGCAGCCACGCGGGATCGTCGACGACCCGGAGCGTCCCGTAGGCGTGGGCGACCGCATAGTTCCAGGTCGGGACAGCCTTTCCGGTTTCCGCCTTCGTGGGGTACCACGACGGCGTGATGTAGGCGTCCGGGCCGTGGAAGACGGCCAAGGCTTCGATATCCGGGGCGAGATCGCTCCAGATCGGGTTGGTGCGGGCGACATGGCCGCGCAGGGTGCCCAATGGCGAGGGTTCTGCCGACAGGTGCAGCGGGATGTGATTGGCGTCGAGCCCCCCGGAGGACAGCGTGACCACGGTGGATAGGGGCCGGGACCGCATCAGCTCGTGCAGGACGGGGATATCGGGCTGGTCGAAATGCTTGGGTATGTACATGGGGTGTTCAAAATTGGTAAGACCAATATCTCCGGCCGGTTTGCCCTGGGTGTTGGTTCGGATTTCCCCTCGATTCCGAGTGGTTATTCGCGGACATGCAAACGGATTATGGCTGGATTTCGGCCAATCGCGGCATGTTGGGATTATCCCTAATTATGTGAATGTTGGTTGACTAGTAGACTGCGCTCGCTCGTGGTTAATTGGTCGGACCAATTGTCCGCGGGGATTCCGAAATCGTTACGCAGCAAACACCCTGAGCCTGGCTCAGTCTTCTAGGAACGAACAATGACTTGGCAAATGAATGTCGATCCGATGGGAAGCATTGGCTTGTCCGCGCTGGTCGCGGCGATCCCAATCGCCTTCCTGTTCTGGGCGCTTGCAATCAAGCGCATGAAGGGCCATTTCGCGGCCATGGGCGGGACAGGGCTCGCGCTCCTCATCGCAGTGTCCGTCTACAAGATGCCGGTGGAACTGGCTGCCCTGTCCACCCTGTACGGCGGGGCCTTCGGCCTCTTCCCCGTTTGCTGGATCGTCGTTACGGCGCTCTTCATCTACAACATGTCGGTGAAGACCGGACAGTTCGAAGTCATCAAGAATTCGCTGGCGTCTATCACCGATGACCGTCGCCTTCAGGCGCTGCTGATCGCGTTCTCCTTCGGCGCCTTCATCGAGGGGGCGGCCGGCTTCGGCACGCCGGTGGCCATTACGGCCGCCATGCTCGCCGGCCTCGGATTCAACCCGCTCTACGCCGCGGGCATCTGCCTGTTGGCCAACACCGCACCCGTGGCCTGGGGCGCCATCGGCATCCCCATCGTGGTCGGCGGCCAGGTGGCCGGGATTCCCGACTTCGCCCTGAGCCAGCTCGTGGGCCGCACCCTGCCGCTGCTGAGCGTATTCGTGCCGCTTTACCTGGTGGTGCTGATGGCGGGCTGGAAGAAGGGTGTGGAAGTGTGGCCCGCCTGCTTCGTCAGCGGCGGCTCCTTCGCCCTGGCGCAGTATTTCTCCGCCAACTCCCCCATCACGGCGCCGCTCCTGCCGGACATCATCGCCTCCATCACTTCGATCGTCTGCACCGTGCTGTTCCTGAAGATTTGGCATCCCAAGGAGAGCTGGCACTTCGACCACGAACCCAAGCGGGCCGGCAAGGCGGAACTCCTGTACAGCGCCGGGCAGATCTTCCGCGCCTGGTCGCCGTTCATCATCCTGTCCCTGTTCGTCTGCGCCTGGGGCATCAAGCCCGTCAACCAGGCCCTGGACCAGATCACCAAGTCCGTCTATGACTTCTCCATCCCCATCGCCGGCCTCGACAAGGCGGTGATCGACCAGATCGGCAAGCCCAAGCCCGCGGTCTACAAGCTCAATTTCCTGAGCGCCGCCGGCACCGCCATCCTTTTCGCCTGGTTCTTCTCCATCGTCGTCATGGGCGCGTCCCTCAAGACGGCCAAGGAAGTCGCCGCCGATACCCTGAAGACCTTGAAGTGGCCCATCTTCACCATCGCCACCATCCTGGGCTTCGCCTACATCATGAACTTCTCCGGCATGGCCATCACCTTGGGCTACGCCGTGGCCACCACCGGAGCCGCCTTCCCGTTCTTCGCCGCCCTCCTGGGCTGGCTGGGCGTGTTCATGACCGGTTCCGACACCTCCACCAACGCGCTCTTCGGCAAGCTGCAGGCGGTCACCGCCGAGAAGATCGGCATCGACCCGGTCATCACCATGTCCGCCAATACCTGCGGCGGGGTCTGCGGGAAGATGATCTCTCCCCAGTCCATCTCCGTCGCCACCGGCGCTACCGGCATCATCGGGCGTGAATCGGAGATCTTCCGCTTCACCCTGAAGCATTCGGTCATCATGGCCGTGATCGTCGGGGTCATCCATCTGCTCTGGGCCTATGTCTTCCCAGGCGTCGTCCCGGGCTACATCAAGCCGGTGGCGGCCGCTGCGGCTCCGGTCATTGCCGCCGCCAGCGCCATCAATCCCGACGGCATCATGTGGCTGGGCGTGTTCCTCGGCATCATTGCCTCGGTGACCATGGCGGCACGCTTGCTGGGGGCCAATCTCGCTGCCCCGGTCGAAGGCCATGACGAGGTGCATTTCCACTAGGTATCCATTGTTGGGTGAACCTAGCGGGGCTGGCGGAGGTTGCCAGCCCTTTTCTATTGTCTGTCGCCCAGCGGCGCCCTGTTGCCGCGAACTTCGCTGCGGGGCAGGGGGTCTTTCCTGGGACCATCCTCCAGACCCTGAAGGACACGATATGAGCGGACAGCAGTTCGGACGCCGACGCTGGCTCCTGGCGACCGGTGGCCTCGGTGCCGGCCTGCTGGCAGTCAGCCGATCATCCCTTGCGGCCAAGGGGGAGGAAGACGAAGGGGTGACTGCCAACGAGGACCTGATGCGCGAGCATGGCGTGATCCGCCGGGCACTCCTGGTCTTCGGCGAAGCGGCCCGGCGTGCGCGCAGCGATCCAGGGTCGGTGCCGCTGCCGAGCCTGGGCGAGACCGCAAGACTGTTTCGTGAATTTGCCGAGGACTATCACGAGCATGCCCTCGAGGAAGTCCATATCTTTCCGGCGGTCCGCAAGACCAAGGGGCCGGCAGCCCGATTGCCCGACATCCTGCTCGCCCAGCACCGGCGCGGACGGGAAATCACCGATTACATCCGCCGCATATCCGCCGGATCGGCATTGAGTGCTGCGGACGCCGGCCCGCTGGCCAACTCACTGGAGGGTTTCGTGCGCATGTACGAGCCCCACGCGGCCCGCGAGGACACCGAACTCTTCCCCGCCTGGAAAGCCGCCCTGGGCAGGAAGGCCTACGCCGAGATGGGCGAGCGCTTCGAGGAGATAGAGCGCAAGACCTTCGGCCATGATGGCTTCGAGGACGCCCTCAAGCGCATCGCCCGCATCGAATCCACTCTTGGACTGGCCGACCTCGCAGCCGCGACGGCGCCACCGCCGCCGCGGTGACCCAAGCCGTCGGTGATTTCCCGATCCCGGGCCAGCGCCGCAGGCGTCGGGCGGTCATGTCAGCCCGTTTCCGATCCTTCGCCGTCACCAGACGGGGTTTGGTCGGGGAAGAACTCCGCACGCAGCAGCTGCAGTTCCGGCTGGTGCAGTTCCGCCAACCGCAGCAGGATGCTTTCACCCTTTTCGGTGAGGTGAACCTCGACTTGGCGTCGGTCGTCCGCCGCGGTTTGGCGGATCACCAGCCCGGCCTGCTCGCATCGCGTCACAAGCGCCACCGCCCCGTGATGTTGCGCTTGCAGGCGTTCCGCCAGTTCCCCCACATTGGCCCAGTCCCGCCCCGGAAAGCCGCGCACGTGCAGCAGCAGCTGATATTGCAGGGGGGTGATTCCCGCCTGCCGACAGATGTCCTCGCTTACCCGCAGGAAGCGCCGGAGCTGGAAGCGGAAATGCGACAGGCGTTCGAGTTCGCCCTTCCCCAGGGATGCCATTTTTTTATTGCCTGATTTCATGGGTCCAATGATAATACATCACAGTGTGATACAGTTTCCCGAACGGCAATACCCACCGTTGTTCCACCATGCCAAGGAGTGTGTGCCATGTTTGCCTACCGAAGCCCCAAGCTGACCACCGTCGCCCGCGCCGCCTGGCTGATGGCGGGTAGATCCCGACTCTCTTTGACCGGCATATTTGCCAAGGTCATCCTGCCCTTGTCCTTGCTGCCGCCGCTGATGCTCTACTACGCCGGGACCTATCACGGCGACGCCTTCATGTCCGGCTTCAGCGCCCGCGATTGGCGCAGTATCGCCATCGTCTTCTTCCTTGCCGAACTGGCCACGGTCGGCGCCATGGGTCCGGCGATCCGCGGGATCGCCCGCCTCAATGGCGTTTCCACCGACCGTGAGAGTTCCTGCTTGCTGGCCTTTGCGGCGCCCATTCCGCTCTGGCTCTCATCGCTGGCGCTGTTCGTGCCGAACTTCTTCGTCGCGGCCACGGCAGGCGTTCTCGCCCTGGCCTTCTCGTGCGTCATTATCTACCACGGCGTCAGCACCCTTCTGCGCGTCCGCGACGACATCGTGGCCGGGTCGATTGCGTACGGCATCATCGCCTGCGGCATGGTCGCCTGGGCGATGCTGCTCGTCATCGTCATCCCCCTGGGCTGATCGGCAGTCTCCTTGGAAAGCACAAACCCGCCGTAGCGGGTTTGTGGGGGTTCAGGTGAATCAAGCCGTCTTGCGCCTGCGCAAACCAAGCCCGGCCAGGCCGAGGGAGAGCAGGGCCAAAGAGGCTGGCTCGGGAACGCTCGAACCAGCCACGATGCTTTCGCCGGCAACATCGTTATACGCGCCGCCGAGGAACTGGATGGTCGACAGGGCTCCGGACTTGGTGAAGGCATATTCGATCCAGCCGTAGTTGTTGGATGCCGTCAGGAATCCGAGGTAACCATTGTGGGTGGCGCCCCACGCGCCTGCGGTTTCGCCGTTCACGAGGATCGTATCCCAGTCGTCGGTGCCGCTCTCATTGTTGCCGAAATTGCCGGCACCGACGGTATCGCCGGCAGCGTAGGAACGGAGGAAGTAGTAGCCGCCGATTTCGGTGTCGATCGTGGAGAACGTACCGCCGCCGGGGTGCGTGAAGTCGAAGTAGTCGCCGCTGAAACCGGGGTCGACCACGAAGGAGCCCGCACCACCGATTCCGACGGTCGTTTCAGGCAGATCCTCCACACCACCCTGGCTGAAGGTCTGGTTGATGCTGAATCCGACGGGAGCCGCCATGGCCGCCGCTGCCTGCAGGATCAGCCAAGTACCGCCAATTGCTCGTGCCAATGTACCAATTTTCATGATTTGCCTCTCCGGTTGTAGGACACGGCGTCATATGCATGCCGCGTGCCACACCTTGCATGCCCTTGTTCTACAAGCAATTGTCCTGTGAGAGGCGATCATTACGACAGGCGAATGTAAAACTGTCCGACATACTCGCTCTGGATTGCTTTTGGCGCCGGTCCAGCCCGTCACCGGCCCTACACCTCGATCACCCCGCACCGCACCGCGATCAGCGCCAGCTCCGCCGCGTTCTGCGCCCCGAGCTTCTGCTTGATGTGGTAGAGGTGGGTGCCGACGGTGCTGGCGCTGAGGTGGCACTGGGCGGCGATGTCGTTCACCGAGCGCCCCTGGGCGAGCTGGCGGAAGATCTCGAATTCCTTGTCGGTGAGGCTCTCGGCCGGATCGACGGCGCCGTTGAGCTGGGCCAGGGCCAGCTGGGGGGCGAGTTCCGGGTCCACGTAGCGGCGGCCCTTGAGGACGGTGGCCGCAGCCCGCAGGAATTCGTCGGGGGAGGCCCGCTTGCAGAGATAGCCCAGGGCGCCGCTCTTGAGCGCCCGGCCTGGCAGCTGGGTGTCGTGGTGGGCCGAGAGCATCAGCACCCGGGCGCCGGGATGGCGGCCGAGGAGACGCACCAGGGCGGTGAGGCCGTCCATGCCGGGCATGGAGACGTCCATGACCAGGAGGTCGGGCTCGTGGGCTGCGTAGGCGGCGAGGGCGGCTTCGCCGTTGTCGGCTTCGGCCACTACCGTGGCGCCCACCCCTTCCAGCAGCAGGCGGAAGCCCATGCGCACCACCGCGTGGTCGTCGCAGAGGAGGATGCGGGCATCGGCAAGGGTTCGGTTCATGGTTTTCTCCCAGGGTTTCAGGCGGCGAGGGGTGCCGGGCAGGGCAGGGTGGCGCGCACCCGCAGGCCCCCGGCGGCCGGGCTTTCGAGGCTGAAGCGGCCGCACAGGGCGGCGACCCGCTCCCGCATGCCGGCCAGGCCGTAACGCCCGGTGGGGGCGGCGGGCTGGGGCAGGCCCCGGCCGTTGTCGCTCACCACCAGATGGACCCCGGCGGCATCCACGGCGAGGCTGACCTCGGCCCGGCTGGCCCCGGCGTGGCGGGCGATATTGGTCAGGCTCTCCTGGAGCAGCCGCAGCAGGGCGAGGGCGGTGTCGTCGTCCACTCGGCCGAGCAGGGGCGCGATCTCGTAGCGCAGCTGGATGTCCGGATGGCGCTCGGTCCAGGCCCGGCAATAGGCCGCCAGGGTCTCGGCGATGGGGTAGCCGGCGGCGGGCGGCTGCAGCCGGTGCAGGATGGCGCGCACGCCGTCCTGCATTTCCCCGGTCATGGCCAGGATGGCGTCGCCACACTGCTTGAGGCGGGCATCGTCGCCGGCCCGCTGGATGACCGAGCCGGAGAGGGCCCGCACGGCGGTGATGGCCTGCCCCAGTTCATCGTGCAGTTCCCGGGCGATGTGCCGGCGCTCCTCCTCCAGGCGCCGGTGCAGTTCCCGGGCGAAATCCCGATCGGTTTCCAGCAGCCGGTTCTCCGCCCGGGTGGCGGAGAGGGCTTCGACCATGCGGTTGTAGCTCTCCCCCAGGCCATCCAGCTCGGGGACGCCGAACGCCGGCAGGCGCCGGTCGAAGCGCCCGCCGGCGGTGTGGGCGAGGGCGGCGCCCACCAAGCCGAGAGGCACCAGCGCCCGGGCCAGGGCGAAGCGGGCGGCGGCGAAGAGGGCGGCGAGGAGAACGGCTCCCCAGCCAGCCAGGACGGCCAGCTGGTCCCAAGCATCCAGCACCGAGCGGGAGGGGTCCGGGTGGAGGACGAGGACGAGGTCGCCGGCATCCAGGCGCCGGGCCGGGAATTCGGGCTCCACCAGGGCGGCGAACCAATTCGGGGCGACCCGGCCGGCCTTGTAGGACGGACCGGGGGAGAGGTAGAGGCGCTCGCCCCGGGCATCCAGCACCTCCAGGGCATTGGCCCGCAGCCGGCCCACGGCCCGCAGGTGCTGCAGGAGGGCGGCGGGGCTCCAGGCGGGATGGCCTTCCCGGGCTTCCCGGGCGGTCACGGCCAGCCAGCGCTCCGCCACCCGGCTGGCGGCCTCCACCTCCTCGTGGATGGCGTCCCGGGTGTAGGCCAGCCAGAGGCCGGCGCCGGCCAGGAGCAGGCTCGCCGCCAGGGCGGTGAGGACGAGGCTGATCCGGGTCTTGAGGGTGAGGGTCATGACTTGTCCTCCTAGATGCCCGACCAGGCGTAGCGCAGGCCGAGCCAGATGCCCCGGGGGGCGCCCGGGGAGCGGAACTGTTCCGCCGTGGCGGTGGCGGCATCGAAGCCGCCGTTGCGGAAGAAATTGGTGCCCAGCACGGCATGGGCGTCGTAGCGCCGGTCGAAGAGGTTGTTCACCCGGCCGATCACCGCCCAGGACTTGTCCAGGCGCCAGGTGCCGTCCAGGTTCACCACCCCGTAGCCCGGCAGCCGGCCGGCGACGTTGTTCTCGTCGCCCCGGGCGTACTGGGGGCCGACCAGGATCAGGCTGGCGCCCAGGAGCAGGCGGTCGGCCCCGTACTCGGCCCGCAGCCGCAGGCTGTGGGCGGGGCTGGCGGGGACCCGGTTGCCCGGCCGCACCTGGATGTCGCCGGCGCCGTCGGCACCCGGGTTGGCCGGGCTGTGGATGGTGAGGGGCGACTCGAAGGTGGCCCGCAGGTAGCTGTAGGCGGCCTTGAAGGCGAAGGCGCCGTGGCGGGTGTCCATGGCCAGCTCCAGGCCCTGGCGGCGGGTGCGGCCGATATTGCGGAAATAGCCGGAATTGACGTTGCCGCCGCTGCTCACGAACTGGATGTCGTCGTCCAGGTCGGTGCGGAAGAGGGCGGCGCTGTAGCCCGTCTCCGCTGCCAGCCTGCCCCGCAGGCCGGCCTCCCAGGTATGGGAGATGACCGGCTTGAGGGGCGGGTCGGCGAGGAAATTGTTGGGCAGCTTGCAGGGGGTGGCCGGGTCGGCGCAGGTCAGCTCCATGGGGGTCGCCACCCGCATGCCTTCGCTGTAGGACGCGTAGGCGGTGAAATCCCGGGTCGGCGTGAAATTGAGGCCGGCGGCGGGATTGAGGCGGCGGAAGGTGTGGTCGCCGTTGAGGGCCGGGTTAGTGCCGCTGTCGTCCCGGATGGATACCCGGGCATCGTTCCAGCGCCCGGAGACGGTGGCGTGCCAGCGCTCGGACAGGGACAGGGTGTCGGTGAAATAGAGGCCCAGGTAGCGGTTGGTGGTGCGGGCGGAGGTCTCCAGGCTTTCCGCGCCGCTGACGGCGACGGTGCGATCGGCGGTGAAGTCGCCGGGGGAGGTCCATTGCCGGAAGGCGGTGCGGCCCCGATCCAGGGAGGCGCCCAGGGTCCACTGGTTGGGCAGTTTCCCCAGGGGGGAGGTGTCGGTGTATTGCAGGGAGGCGCCCCAGGACAGGGTGCCGGTCCGGGAGCGGTCCAGGGAGCCCTGGGGATTGGCCGGGCCGGCGGCAAGGGCCGGGTCGTAGTCGTCGTTTACATTGCTGGAGAGGTTGCCGGCGGTGAGGTCCCGCACGTAGGCGCTGGCCGCCAGCAGGGTGTCGTCGGTGAGGAAGCGGCTGCCCCGGGCGTTGGCCATGGCCAGGCGGTTGTCGGTGCGGTCCGGCCAGGTGTAGGCCTGGCGGCGGTCGCCCAGCATGGATTGGGGCAGGGCCTGGACGCCCTCGAGGCGGTTGTCGGCGAGGAGCAGGCTGACGTCCAGGTCGGTGCGGTCGTCCTCGTAGCCCGCCTTGGCGAAGAACTGGTTGATCTCGCTGGCGGAATGCTGCCGCCAGCCGTCCTCCTGGGCGAAGTTGCCGGCCACGAACAGGTCCTTGCCGTCCTGGTGGTGGCCGCTCTCGAACTGCACTCCCCGGCGTCCCCAGGAGCCGCCCAGGAGTTGGACCGAGCCGCCCGGGTGCTTGAGGCCGCTCTTGGTCTGCACCGCCAGGGTGCCGCCCAGGGTATTGAGTCCGAACACCGGGTTGGAGCCCGGCACCAGGCTGGCGCCAGCGATGGCGTTGGGGGGAATGAGATCCCAGTTCACCGTGTCGCCGAAGGCTTCGTTGACCCGCACCCCGTCGAGGAAGACCGAAAGCCCCTGGGGGGCGCCCATGAGGGGGGAGGCGGTGAAGCCCCGGAAGGAGATGTCCGGCTGCCAGGGGTTGTTCTGGGCCGGGTTGGCCACCACTCCGGAGAGGTTCTGGGCGAGCTGCTCGGAGAGGTCGAGGGGCTGCTGGCGCTGCAGCTCTTCGGCGGTCTGGCCCTGGACATTGGCCGGCACCCGCTCCAGGGGCAGGCCGATGCCCGGCAGGGGCGTCGTGCCCACCACCTGGACGGAAGGGGCCTCCAGGCGGGCGGCGGGGTTGTCCGCCCAGGCGGCGGAGACGGCGAGGGCGAGAGTGGCGGGA